>CAZCJR010000040.1:0-37413 GCA_964499225.1 uncultured Cellvibrionaceae bacterium
GGTGACAAAAAATTTCCCCACCTCTGCACGCTTGGGCGGCACACCATTTTTTGTGGTGGAAGCGGATGAATATGACAGCGCCTTTTTTGATAAGCGCTCCAAGTTTGTTCACTACAATGCACGTACCGTCATTTTAAATAATCTCGAATTTGATCACGCCGATATCTTCCCTGATCTCGCCGCAATCCAAAAACAATTCCATCATTTGGTGCGCACGGTTCCCAACAATGGCTTATTAATTTCACCCGCAAATGACAAAGCCCTCGCCGAAGTCATCCAACAAGGTTGCTGGACGCCACAACAACAATTTGCAGTGATTGATAACGCCGACGATTCTATTAACGACAAGAATAACTCCGCCGCCGAATGGCAAGCCAAGCTGTTAGCAGCCGACGGGTCTTCATTTGCGGTATTACATAACGGCGAAGAAGTTGCACAAGTCAATTGGGCACAAACCGGCATCCACAATGTAAATAACGGTTTAGCTGCAATGATTGCAGCGCGTCATGTTGGCGTCACACCAGAACACTCAGCAAATGCACTGGAACAATTTGCCGGCGTAAAACGCCGCATGGAAATATTGGCCGATGTTCACACCATAAAAGTCTACGACGACTTCGCCCATCACCCCACCGCGATTAAAACCACCCTCGCTGGTTTGCGCGCGAAAGTCGGCGACCAAAAAATTATCGCCATCATCGAACCCCGCTCCAACACCATGCGCATGGGTGTTCATAAAGGCGCACTAAACCAAAGCGTCACCGATGCCGACGATGTGCTTTGGTATCAACCTGCAAACGTAGATTGGGCGATGGATGAAGTCGTCAACAAAAGCCCCGTCCCTGCAAAACTGTTGCGAAACCTGGATGATTTAATTCACTGCGCTATTTCACTGAGCGAAGCCAATACGCATATTGTGATTATGAGTAATGGTGGATTTGGTGGGGTGCATCAGAAGTTGATTGAGCAGCTTAAAAAGCATGCGCTTTGAAATTTTCAATGAAGACATTTTTACTGTTCATCTCGGAGTATTAAATGCAGAAACTAATAACAGCATTGTCGATCATTCCTTTTCTAGGCCTAATTGTTAAATTAGTCATCATGCGAACCAATCAAGGAGAAATCGAAAGCATCAACTTGATAATCGACATCATAATTGCTGCCTTTGCTTTATTGGTAACGTATCTCGCTTTTAAAGAAAGTCAAAAATGCATTGTTTATATCCCCCAACTTTCAACATTCAAAGACTATAAACAACAACTGATAGTCACCAACTTAAGCAAGAAACCAATAAAATATAAAGTGGAGTACTTTCTCGATACCAAAGTATTGACGGAACCACTAGCTAAATCGTCCGGCCAAATAGATGGAAACCAAACAATTACACTTTATGTGTATGAACTCGTAAAACTAACTGGAAGCAGCATGATTTCAGCATCAATATCTTTTGACACTTCATTTAATAAAATAGCAGTAACTCACAGAACAAGAGATATTTTGAGCAATAGTTATCGTGATGCCGTGTTAGCCGCCAAGTAATAAATAACTAGTCGATATCTCAACTATGCCTGTCATTCCTCTTTCCATAACGAGCCAGACGGTTGCGGAATTGTATTTAACAAACCTCTAGTGAGCCTAATGGACCTTAAGAAGCTTTACTTAACACCACTCAGCGTATTTACCATTGGACTACTATTTATAGTCGCTATTGATTTTGCAATAAGGGACTTTACGGGAAGCCCAAATACCCTTGGCCTTCCGGAAACAGTGTGTTATTCACTTCACGGATTAGTCGGAATTTTCGCAAGCATCCTGTTTTGGAAAAATACTGGGCAAAAGTCTATTTCCGTCAGACTGGCGTATTTCATACCGCTGCTTTTTGCATTTCTTATTTTGTATACCCTCATTATCTACGGGTACGTTATTGGAACAGCCATTGATGGGTTTTAAAGATAGATATCCCACAAAATAGGGCGCAGCAAGCAGCGCCCCTAAGGGTGTAATGCTTTTTGTAGGGGCGCTGCTTGCTGCGCCCTTGTCATTAAAACCACCCTTTCCCTTCAATTAACCCGCATCCCCCTATATCATTACCACTTCCGCAAAAAATCGGTCATTAACTGCAAACAGCGCCAAAGAGCCTGTCACCAAGAGCCATTACTTTTATTTTGTTGACTAGAGGGTATAGACATGAAGATTGCATTAATGAACGAATTCAGCCAAGCATCCAAAAATGCCATCGTATTGCAGCAACTTACCGAGGTTGCTGCCGAGCAACAACACAGCGTGTTCAACGTGGGCATGAGCGATGACAACGACCACTATCTGACCTACATCCACTTGGGCGTAATCGCCAGTTTGTTATTGAACTCCAAAGCGGTGGATTTTGTGGTGAGCGGTTGCGGCACCGGCCAAGGTGCGATGATGTCGCTCAACGCTCATCCCGGTGTATTCTGCGGCTATTGCATCGAACCTACCGACGCTTACTTGTTTGCACAGGTAAATAATGGCAACGCGCTGGCACTGCCATTTGCCAAAGGTTTTGGTTGGGGTGCTGAGTTAAATATCCGCACCATTTTTGAAAAAGCATTTACCGGTGTACGCGGCCAGGGTTACCCCGCTGAGCGCCGCGAATCACAAGTGCGCAACGCGGGTATTCTTACCAGTGTTAAAACTGCCACCGCAAAAAATTATTTAGATGGCCTGCGCGCAATTGATCCGGAAATCGTAAAAACAGCAGTGACTGGCGAACGCTTCCAAGCGTGTTTCTTTGAAAACTGCCAGGACGATAACATCCGTGGTTTCGTTAAAGCCGTAATAGGTAAATAAGTCCCTCTGCAAACATCTGTAAAAGAGGGATCAAGGAAGATTTGCGTTTAATCCCTCCCCTAGCCGGGCGCCCCAACCCTCCCTGGCTGCGCGCCCCGTTTCAAAGGGAGGGAGTAAATTCCCCCTTGTGTAACGGGGCGCGCAGCCAAGGGGGCTAGGGGGATTTAAAAGGACTAGTGTAATTCGCTTTTGCTGTAAACACATTCACCACAATCTGAGGCACACCAAATGACTCAACTAAAACCACGCTCAGTCACCCTCGCGATTACCGGCGCTTCCGGCGCGCAGTATGGTTTGCGTTTGCTGCAGTGTTTGCTGGCGGCGGATTGCAAAGTATTTTTGATGATCTCCAGCGCCGCAGAGGTGGTGATCCGCACCGAAACAGATTTGGATTTACCGCGCGATCTGGAAGAGCAGCAGGCGATGCTGTGTGAAATGTTCGGTGCTGATGAAGAACAATTGCAGTTGCTCGCCAGAGACGACTGGTTTGCAGCGGTTGCATCTGGCTCCAGCTCACCCAGTTCGATGGTGATTTGCCCGGCGAGTGGCGGAACGCTTTCTGCAATCGCACACGGGGCAAGCAATAATTTAATTGAGCGCGCAGCTGATGTTGCATTAAAAGAGCGTCGTAAATTAATTGTGGTACCGCGCGAGACACCCTACTCCGAAATCCATTTGGAAAATATGCTGAAGCTGACGCAGATGGGTGTCGTGGTATTACCGGCCAGCCCCGGTTTTTATATGCAACCGCAATCGGTTGAAGAGCTGGTGGACTTTATTGTAGCCCGCATTCTCGATCAATTGGGCGTACCGCAAGATTTAATGCCGCGCTGGGGTGAGGATTAATTTTATATGACCTTACCGAAAAAAGTCCGCATCGTTGAAGTCGGCCCGCGCGATGGATTGCAAAATGAAAAGCAAGCCATTCCCACCGCTGCCAAAATTCAATTGATTGAAAATCTTGCCGATGCAGGCCTAACCTATATTGAAGCGGGTAGTTTTGTAAACCCAAAATGGGTGCCGCAAATGGCCGATAGTGGCGATGTATTTTCTGGCATCGAACGCAAACCCGGCGTGACTTACGCAGCACTCACACCCAACCTGCAAGGTTACGAACGCGCAATTGCCGTTAATGCCACTGAAGTAGCGATTTTTGCGGCGGCATCTGAAGCTTTTAGCCAAAAAAATATCAATTGCTCTATTAGCGAAAGTATTCAACGTTTTGAAGCCTTAATTGATGCCGCCAAGGCGCAGCGGATTCCGGTGCGTGGTTATATTTCATGCGTTGCAGGTTGCCCTTATTCCGGTGCGGTTGATGTGCACACCGTTGCGAGTATCGCGAAAGAATTGTTAGCCATGGGCTGCTACGAAATTTCGCTGGGTGACACCATTGGCGTCGGCACTGCAGGACAAATCAAACACTTAATTGAAACACTCGCACGCGATGTTCCCATCGAAAAAATTGCTGCACATATGCACGACACCTACGGGCAGGCACTCGCGAATATTTATGCCGCTCTGGAAATGGGTGTAAGCGTGATTGACTCGTCCGTCGCTGGCTTGGGCGGCTGCCCTTATTCAGCGGGCGCAACGGGGAATATCGCCACCGAAGACGTGGTGTATTTATTAAATGGTTTGGGTATTGAACACGGTGTTGATCTGGATAAATTAATTTATGCGGGAAACACCATCAGTGCAGCGTTAAATAAACCGAGTAATTCCAAAGTCGCGAAGGGAAAAAGCAAATCCCCCTAGCCCCCCTTTTTCAAAGGGGGGACGTTGATTGTGCTGGCAATTACAATTTCGTTGAGATCAACATTCTCTATTTCAATGAATAAGCATGATATTCGCACAATGCAATGTCGAATAGCTCCCTCCCTTTGAAAAAGGGAGGGCCGGGGAGGGATTAAAATATCGAGGTAACCATGACTAACGAAATCGAACAAAAAATCAATTTGGAAACCGCGCAAATTAGCTGGCATGAACTCCAGCGTTTTTTTGCCAGCGGCAATGCTATTGCCGTAGATCCAACTTTGGATTTAACCCATGTCGCAGCTCAAATCGTCGCGGACAATGCGGTCCAAATTAAAGAGTGGATGGACGCAGGTTTAGTTGATGCGGTAAAAGATAGCCAAGCGCAAACATGGTACGAGCAAAATGCATTGGTATGGGCTGTGGTGATTAAACCCTGGGTACTGGTGCAGCCAATTGTTCACAGTGAATAGGTGTACTCAAGTGTGGTTGGCATGCGAAGAATAAAAGCTAGAAAATCGCCAACCTGCTATACACCTTTCGCAACGCTTTTTTCGATTAAATATTTCCAATAACGCTTCGGCATATGGCGCAGATGCAATTTGCTATTATTTCGCTCCCGGATATTGACCGACTGAAAATAATTCTTCCATAACAATTGATACTCCATCTCCCGGCTATCTTTAAGGTGATTGCCCTTAAATTCACAACCCTTGAACTCACCATCATTAAGCTCACCACCATTAATAAGCTGGTGTTCACTATCTTGCAGCAAGCGCGCGGCCTGTGAGAGCACAGGGTCATCAAGACTTACAAATACCATTTTTTCCTGATCATAATACAAACCGTAATGGCGCCGGGTATCAAAAATCAACCAAGACTGGTCAGCATAACGGCGCTCGAAATGGTCACCAATTAACGGCAACACATTAAAATCAGGATCAATCACTGCACAAAATAATCCATCCTGACTTTTTTGAAAGCGTATGAATGCATGCATACGATGCACTTCGCGGTAAATCATTTTTTCAATTTGTGCGGCTCGCAAAATATGGGGATTCGCAAAATTCTCTAATATAGATTCATCACCCTGGCGGATAATGGCTTGAATAAGCTCGTATATCAGCATTTCACTTGCCGGTAATTCTGATAAAAATATTTTATAAACAAGGAGGGAAGCACGCGCGTTGGTGCGCTCATCAACCCCCTTAAGCACGCGTGCCGCCCAATCTTCATTGGTCACAATCTGTGTAGCAGTTTCCAACAAGGAAGGCTGATAACTTGCCTCGGTGCAAATCGCTGTTGGTAGGATGCGCTCTTTGAAAATAGTAAAAATACAGCTGAGCAGACCTTCATAGCTACCGTCGTAAATAAAAACCATGGGTTTACCCGAACAACCCAAGTTGTGCCTGGGCCGGAACCCTGTCACTGGCGATAATAGCTTTACGCACGTTGTCTGCCTGAAAACTCCCCGCTTTTACCGCCAAACCTGGACAACTAATGAAATGGCGCGCACGCTTTAATACAACACCTATTTTTTGTAGATGGTCTATATGCAACTGTTGATGCCGACGTGAGCTGATAATTTTCTTTGCCGACTTAACGCCAATACCCGGCACACGTAACACCAGTTCGTAATCTGCGCGATTAATATCAACGGGAAACTTGTCGGGATGACGCAATGCGTAACCGAGTTTGGGATCTATTTCCAAATCCAGATCCGGATTATTTTCGTCGAGAATCTCATCGACAGAAAAACCATAAAATCGTAACAGCCAGTCGGCTTGGTAGATGCGATTTTCCCGCACTAGAGGTGGAGCAGCCAAATCAGGAACGCGATTATCGGTAGCAATAGGTACATAGCCAGAGTAGTAAACCCGTTTCAACTTCTGCGTTTGATAGAGGCTACTGGCCAATTTTAAAATATGCCGATCATTCTCCGGCGATGCCCCCACTATTAACTGAGTGCTTTGACCTGCGGGCATAAACAGCGGGGTGCTTTTAATGTGTGGTTTTTCATCGGCATACTTTTCTTTTTCACCGCGTAAATAATTCATCGGAGTGATGATGTCGCTGTAGTTTTTTTCCGGCGCCACTTTTTGCAAACTCGCCTCGGATGGAATCTCGATATTCACACTGAGCCTATCCGCATACAAACCCGCCTCATGCAACAGCTCGGGGCTTGCCCCTGGAATAGCTTTTACATGGATGTAGCCATTAAAATTATGTTGTATACGCAAAACGCGGGCGACACGCACCAATCGCTCCATAGTGTAATCGGCGTTTTTGAAAATTCCGGAACTGAGAAATAAACCTTCAATGTAATTACGGCGATAAAAATTAATCGTCAGATCGACAACGTCTTCTACCGTAAATGCCGCACGCTGGACATCATTACTGCGCCTACTGACGCAATACGCGCAATCATAAATACAGTGATTGGTAAAAAGGATTTTGAGCAGGGAAACGCAGCGGCCATCCTCCGTGTAGCTATGGCAGATACCCATACCCTCCGCGTTGCCCAAACCTTTGCCGCTATTAGCCCGCTTGCTGCCACTGGACGAGCAGGACGCATCGTACTTGGCGGCATCAGACAGAATGCGAAGTTTTTCCAGGATATTGCTGCTCATATCGGTCATGTCGGGAGGGGTGACAACCCAATATACTGTATATTAATACAGTATTGCAACACCCGTCTGCGCTCACATCTCACGAGCATAAACTCTTGCCTCATGCAGGAACAATGGATTTAATACAGCCTTCAGTAATTTCAATAGGACCCTGCAGCGAAAAGGGAAAGGATGAATAGGACAAGGTTATGAGTGTAACGAAAAAATGGAGCTGGGCCATTATTGGACTACTTTCTGGCTTACTGGCACTAGCGGCGTTTTGGTATATCTACTTCGCAAGTGCACAACAGCGCGCGGCCAGACACCTCGATTTTGTCCACAATGCCATTAACGAAATGCACCCTGCTATTCTCGAAGCGGATGCCACTGAATTTCTTGACTGGCATAAAAATGGATATCAAAAAGCCATAGAATTATTACCACAAGTGCACACCGAAGCTGACGAGGCGGCGCTGTTACGATTCTATATGGCGGGCTACCAAGATCCACATCTGTATGGCAATTTGGATAAAAGACCCTACAGTAAACTCGATGCAAAAGAAGAGCTGTGGATGGGCTGGCTACTTAAAGCGACCAACACCGGCTACGAAGTCACTTATCGCAAAGCGAGCGATACTTATCCACCTGAGCGCGCAAAACTAATCAGCTGCGACGGACAAGCGATCGACGAACTTCTGCATAAACACTATGCGCCCTATTTTGATATTCGCTGGCAGATACTTGGCGCACGAGATACTGCCGCCAAAGCGCTCACACAAGACCGGTCATTTACGGGAGTATTAAATAGACCAGAATTAACAAACTGTGATTTTTTGGTAGATAACGCGACTAAAACTTTTCCGCTTGAATGGCTTCCTGTGAGCGAAGATGAATCCATTGTCATCAACGCAATCTCTCAATATAAATATAACCTCCCGTCCTTAATTGAGCCTGCACCCAATACCGTTTGGATTCGTGCGCACGATTTCGTGCTAAATACACCAGAGGCAGCGCAAAGCCAAACAAAATTGCTGGAGGAGATTAGATCAAGTCAGGAAAAGAATCTGATTATTTTGGATACGAGAGGTAATAGTGGCGGAAGCTCGACGCACGGTTTCAATATTTTTAATGCCATTATGAATGAAGATGAAAAAGCGGCAACCTACGTAGGCAATCAATACCAATATAAAAACCAAGGCTCCAGCGCGCTATTTCGCGCAAGCTGGCAGCTCTACTGGTCATATGACTATATGCTAAAAAACTTGATTGCCAATCAGGGTATAGAAGCTGCCGATGTGCAATTTTATGAAAATTTCCAGATGCGTTTAAAACAAGCGCTTGATGCTGGAGAGCAGACACTTGGCCAAAGTGAAACTCCCAATGAGAGCAATGCTATCCCGCCACCGAACAACGAGTGGGAATCTTCGATAAAACTGGTACTCATCACTGACAAAACCTGTGTGAGCGCCTGTCTGGATTTTGTCGATATAGTAAAACTGGTACCCAACCTGCTACACATTGGCGAACCAACCGACGCAGACACGGCTTACACTCACAAAGCCGATATACAAAGTAAGTATCTTGGGGAGACCTATAATTTTAGTGTTCCGGTAAAAAAATGGAACAAACGGTTACGGGAAGACAATCAGCCCTATACCCCTGACGTGATTTATGAGGGCGATATGAACGACGATAAAACATTGGAGCAATGGGTACTCACTCAAGCAGAGCAACATTTTAATGAACCTGCCATTCAGGATTAGCTATGCGCAATATTCGCCGAGCCACTAAAGACGATGCAGAAGCCATCACGACTTTATACCGCGAGCTAAATACGCTCTCGCTCGTATCGGTATTACCGGAGCGAATTGACGCAGTAGCAAATAGCAACAACACCTACTTGTTAGTATGCGATGATAGCGGCGGAGTCATAGCCACCGCACTCGTCTGCCTGTGTCAGGATGTAATGTTCGACAACCAACCTTTTGCACTGGTAGAAAATGTGGTGGTCAGCGCGGACTACAAACGTGAAGGCATTGGCAAAAGCATGATGGACTATATTGAGGTCTTTTGTTTGGAGCAGGACTGCTCCAAAATTATGTTACAGACCAGTAGCGAAAACTGCGATGCGCGGGATTTTTACACCGCCAAGGGTTACGACTCGCATGCAAAAGTCGCATTCGTGAAATATCGCCGCTACTTTTCGCGATAGGCCGCTACTTTTCACGATGGAAAGTTCGGCTCAAAATCTCTCTACTAAAAACAATCAGGAAACCTACTATGAATCTCACAGCCAGCGGCGTTGTATTGCGTTTTTTATTCGCGCTTTTATTGGTACTGCTCAGTTATAACCCTAGCGGCTACTCCTACTTTCACTGGGTTCATTCGAGCTTCAGCGACATCACCCCCTATGTTGTGATTGTTGGAATCATTCTGCTTATCGGCTGGGGAATTTACATTAAGGCCACACTTAACTCCCTTGGGTTTATTGGCATAATGGCACTCGCAGCACTTTTTGCTTGCCTCGTGTGGTTGTTTATTTACTGGGGATTTTTAAGCGTTGACGATATTTCGGCGATGGCATGGGTCATTGAAGTTTTACTAGCCGCCATACTTGCCGTAGGTATGTGCTGGTCGCACTTCACCCGTCGTATGAGCGGGCAAGTGGATGTGGATGAGATTGAAGATCGGTAGTTTTTTTACAGGATTAGCCAAAGGTTTGGCTAATCCTGTTTATGCGGGCTTATTTAACTTTTTCACTAATCTCCATCATCTTTTTACGCATAGCCTCATCCAGTTCATGGGGCTTAACGCGACTAATGATATTACGCAACACCCTGATTTCATTCTGATCAATCACACCATCCTTCTCTGCGATTGCCAATATTTTTCCCAGCTCCTTCGCGTCCAGTTTGCCATCATTAGAAAAGCATTGAATCGATTGAAAAGACATTTCGAGATAATCACGTGCTTCAGTCATAAAATACTCCTTGGTTTCCGTTGAGATAAAATATTATTCCGGGGTGATAACTAAAAATTGCTTGATTAACTCTTTGTTAGAATGTTGGTACAGCCAGGTTTTAAAGTTATGGGCTTTGGCAAAATCTTCCTCGCCCAACAATTTTTCATAGCGTTGATTGAGTGCTATTTCCTGACGCTGTTTGCGAATGTTCCGCTGCCATGCATCGGTAAATATCTTGGGAAGCTTGCCATGTAAATCCAGGGTTTTTAGTAATTTCCATTCGCCTTTATCTAACCAGGCTTCGTCACAGGCGCCGCATAAATCCAACTTATTACTGGTTGCTGGGCCAATTTGGTATTTCGTCATCAGTCGGCTACATTTGGGGCATGAATGAGCAGATTCGACCTCCGCAATTTCATCATTATTGGCAGCTACATCAGTTATCACTGCATTGCGATCCGCCCAAAATCGATAATTCATTAGCGACAGCAACGCTCCCTGACATTGCGGGCACACAGCGGCAATCAGGCCGGGCTCCAACTCATTGGGTTCCAAGGGCTGTGTTTTACATTGGGTACATTTCATTGTTATCTCCCTGGTTTAAAAATTCTTAACGCGAAAACTCATTCCACAAACTATCAAACTCACCTAAATAAGCCGCTACTAATTTGGGTTCATTGGTTACCAGAATATTTTCCTGATTGTAAACCGTTGCCGAGCGTGTCCAATTGAAGCTGCCATTGACTAGTATCGTTTTATCGACAATCGCAAACTTGTGATGCATATGGTTTTCAGTGTTATCCATGCGCACATTGATACCGCGATCAATAAGCTTAAAAATATCGCTGCCTTGGTCATGGGCTTTGTCATTATCGGTAATTAACCGGACTTGGATGCCGCGTTTGTGAGCGGCAACGATAGCATCGCTAAGGCGGTCATCAGAAATGGTAAACACGCTGATATCGAGCGTTTCGCGCGCCGCGACTACCAAATCCAATAACTGACGGCGACAATCTTCACCAGGGCTAAAGTGAGCCTCGGTAATTGTCACTGATTGGGTTTGACGAAAATTATCGATGGCCTTGCTGATTTTTTCTAACCAGAGCAAAGCGGCAACTGCATTATCGCCGCCCGCTCGCGCTGGCTCGCGCGCTAACACAAAAGCTTTATTGCGCACGAAGGCGATATCATCTTGCGCAAGCTTGGGTAATAGCTCGCGCAGTTGCAGAGATTCCGACTGGCAGAGTTTAAAGTCGTCCAGGGTTGCTACCAGCCAGGCTTCCAATTCAGGGTGACGCATACTCACATCCTTTTTCATAAATACAGTTTAATGATTACATTCTATTCTTATAAAACCTTGCCTGAAAAAATGCACAGACCACACCAGCAATAGCACCGAAGAAGTGTGACTCAAAAGACACACGCGGATCTCCGGGTAAAACACCAAACAACATACCGCCGTACAAAAAGACAACTAAAAGCGCAATCAGAATATTAATAAACTTTCGGTCGTACCAAGCGGTAGCTATACACAAGCTCCACAAACCAAAAATCCAGCCGCTTGCACCTATGTGAAGTGCATTGCGGGCAAAAAGCCACACCAACAAACCGGTGAGAACAATAATAAAAGCACTGCTCCACAGATAACGTTTTAACGAATGCACAAACAGCAGCATACTAAAAATGATCAAACCAATGAGATTATTCAGTAAATGGCCGATATCGCCATGCAAGAAAGGCGCGGTAAAAATCCCCCAGAGCGAATTTAACTGGCGCGGCTGTATACCGTATTGATAAAAAACGCCATTGGTAACCACATTGACGATATGCACCCCAATCATTAGGGCACATATCGCCATTAGCCATTTTATCTTTCGTGTGAGCATGAAGAATTACTGCGGAGCATCAGGCTTTACTGCATCAGTTTTCGATGCAGCAGGTTTTGCTTTTTTGGAAAACAGCTCAACCTCCAGTTGCTTTAACTGTTGCGATACCTGCTCGATCTTCTCGTGATTGCGCAAATCGATATCCAGCTTTTTATCCATATTGCGCACCAGCGGCATCAGTGACCCCTCCAGCGTATCGGCAAGTACGCGCAAGACCTTATCCAAACCTGGCAGAGGTTGGTTGATCACTTCTACCTTAGGGGCAACTGGTGCAAGTGAATGCTCCAATTTGGTAGCGGACGCCGTGATGGCTTCAATCAGTTCACGATTGCCTGCACTGGTGTCTGCTACCGGTTTTTTACTGGTCGCCAGTGCTAACTTATTAATGCCCTCAACCATATCGGCGAGTTGCACAACCACTTTTGCACCTGTATCGGCTGAATCACCACCCATAGCCTTATTGCGCAAGAAATCTTTTTTGATTTGCTCCCAGCGAACACTCTGCTCTTCAGTCATATTGCCGCGCAGTTCGGCAAGCTTGAGTAAATTGCTCTCCGCTCCAGTAGTTAGCATTTGCGCTTCACCCAAATAGTGGTCAGCAATCATCTGCATTAACTCTGCATCGTTCATTACCGATGACACTTTCTCAGCCATTTTATTCATATTGCGATAGCTACCTTGCAATTTGAACGATGGCTCCAGGCGGTATTTATCGTCTTGCGCGGCCGAGGCAATATATTGTTGGTTAATTCTTAACACCACTTGCTGAATAGCAAAGAGCTTTTTCATTACGCCAACAATTTCATTTACTTCCGCACCTGAGTATTGATAGCTCAAATCCGTCGTAGCAACTTCTTCGCCTTTGGCCATAGCGACAAATTTATAAACGTCTTGCATATCGCGCAGCGCAAGTGGCGCCAGCACTGAATTGGATGTGAGTGCATTTTCAATATAACTCAGTGCAAACTGCTCTTCCATGCCACCAAGGATATCGCCGAGGTTATAAATATCAGCACGGTTGGCGAGCATATCCGGCACCTTGAATGCATCGCCAGATTCGGTATAAGGGTTACCCGCCATGCAGACGCAGAATTTTTTGCCGCGCATATCGTAAGTTTTGGTTTTGCCTTGCCAAACACCTTCTATGCGACGAGTGCCGTCACAAAGGGAGATAAATTTTTGCAAAAATTCCGCATGGGTATGCTGGATATCGTCGAGATACAACATCACGTTGTTACCCATCTCCAACGCGAGATTGAGTTTGATCAATTCCTGTTTTGCAGTGGCGTTAGGTGCGCGCTCGGGGTCGAGCGAAAGCACATCGTGACCGAGCGATGGGCAATTGATCTTCATAAAAATTAAACCCAATCGATTCGCCACATATTCCATTAACGTGGTTTTACCGTATCCCGGTGGAGAGATCATCATCAACATACCCATTAGATCGGTACGTTTGGTGGCGCCGAGCGAACCCATTTGTTTGGCGAGGTTATCGCCAATAAGCGGCAAATAAGATTCGTTAATTAAACGGTTTCGCACAAACGAACTCAGCGGCTTGGCCTTAAATTCGTTTAAACGCAGACCGGAACGCTCCTGCTCAACAATCTGCTGGCGCACCTGCAAGTAGCGCTGATATTGCGGTACTACCACATGGCGATGATGCGCAAGGCGCAGCACAAATGAATCCAACGCAAACGCGAGGGTGCGGTCCTGAATTAATGGATGATCGCCCATCAGCCCGCTAATACGTAGCTCGACTTCTACTTCAGTAAAGCGGCGATCCAAACGTTGGTCGGTTTTTAATAACGCAACAGCTTCGGGAATATAACGAGCGAGAGACTCAAGCTTTTTATCTTTAATGAGCGCCTGCAGCCATGCGCTAGTTAAATTCCAACGCTCCGCCGGCCAGCCCTGCATTTTGGTTGCTACTTCCTGATAGTGACGCCAGGTTTCATCGTCCAGCGATTGCTTGAATGCCTCAACTAACTGCACAGCATACTTGCTGGTAATAAATTCCAGTCGCTCACGCGCCAGTTCTTCCACCAAATATTCTGCCGCGCGGCGAATATCCAGATCACTAACCACAATCGGATGGCGCCGAATAAACTCGGCAAAGGTTTCTATGACCTCTTCGACCAAAATCTGCAGTGCATCCATACTCGCGAATAAACGCTGCATGTGTTTTGCCGATACCGCGCGATCTTTCCATGTTTCAAACGAAAGCGACGAGCCTTGCGATTTTGATTTGATCGCGAATTCTTTCAAGTTCGCCCAAAATACCTGCGCCAGTCCGCGCGACAAGGGATCAAACTTGAGTAGATCAGCACGATCCATCGCCGGAATTAATTCTTTGAGAATTAACACCGCATCTTGATCATGAATACCCTTTTGGTATCCTTCTTTGTATCGCGGTGCCGAAAACTCACGCACAATCTTGCCGAGCTTTTCATCGTCCACCAAAGCTTCATGCAAGAGATCTAATGACAAACCAGCAGACTGATGTTCAGCGGCATCCAAAATCAACGCAGCCAGATATTCGGCGCGGTAGACGTTAGAAGTCTCTGACTCTTGCACCATGCCCCAATAGTCTTTTAACTGCAGCAGCTCGGCATTATTCACGGCTGCATAATAATTGGTGCCGGTAAGATGGAAATTTAATTCGCCCTCGCGCGGGATAATAGTTAAATCCAACTCCTGGGTATTAACACTGAACTTGTGGCGCGGGCCAAGCTTAATGACATTGCCGCCCTCTTCAAAAATATCGGTTTTATCGCGCAACGCACGCAGCGCCTGACCGCGAATGGCTTTGAAGCGCGCATCTATATCATCGGCTTTTACGGCGCTATCAAGCGCTTTCAATTGCGCAAGCAGATCGCCAATTTTTAATACCAGCGCATCAGAAGCAAAATAGGTATTCAGCTCTTCTGCATTGGTGATGCTGAGCGAGCGTTTTTCTATACTGGTGAGAATGCGCGCAGCGGCGTCGGTAATACTCTGCGCTTTTTTCTGGCGCTCATCCAACAGACGCTGCTTATGCTCCTGAAAGCTTTCATAGATCTCTTCGCGTTTGGCCATAATGTCCGCGAGGAATTGATCGTAGTCGCTGAATTGGCCTTCCAGTTCCTCCAATCGCACCAAAGATTTAGACAGCTGTTCATCACATTTTTCTGGCGTACTGGATAAACCTAATGCGTGGGAAATACTTTGTGAGAATAATTTGAATTGCGCACCGAACTGGGCGATAGCCTCAGTGGAACCAAAGTTCTTTTGTTTGTGTTTGGCATTAGCGCGGCTTTGGTTGAGCTTGGCGTATACTTCAGAAATAGCGTCAACAATGCGGGTGCGCAAAGTTGCGTCATCCACCTTGAGCGTGCCCATTAATTCTGAAAGCAAATCCAATCCGCTAGCGGTTTTTTCAATCACCTCAATAATGGGCGTGATTGCTGCGTTGGTTTCTGCTTTTTCAACCTGCGCATTTAAATCATCCAACTTGGCCAAATAGGGAGTCAGCGCTTTTTCATCGGCAAGATAGGTTACTGTCTCTTCACTGAGCTTGGTGTTGGCATCCATCAATTGTTGATCGAGAACAGCAATGCGCGCTTGGTCGATATAACGCAGCTCTTTGATGGTAGCGAGATGCCCGCGCTGTTTACGCACGCGACTTAACGCATTTACATACTCTTCTGCGGACTCCCAATTCTCCGGACGGAGGGATTGCAAAATTTGCTCTTGTTCTTGCTCGGCATCCAGCATCGCCTTGGCGGATTGCTGGCGAATCGATTCAACTTTTTCAAACTCGTCGATAACCAATTCTGCCGTGGTGGAAATTTCTTTTAAGACGGCGGCAATCGTCTGGGTTTCGTTTTCATTTAGCCAATAATAGGTATCAAATACTTTTTTGGCCGACAAGCTTAGCTCTTCGTACAAACGTACACTGACTGACTGATTACTGATAACGCGGGTAATGCTGTAAAAATCAGAGATACCGCGCACCAATTCATTGTTGCCAATGCGGCCATAAAAATTCTGCCGTGCGGGCGCTTTGCTAGCAAACTCGGCGCTTACATAGGGAGTTTCCCATAACTGCATGGGATGCACGCGGGTCGGTTCCGACTCGGCAGAAAAAATAACAATCTCACCGTTATCCGCCAGCGCATAGCCACTGCCATAGATCGGGTTTTGTAATTTCTTCTCAATAAGATTATAGGCAAGCAGCGAGATAACACCGGCAACTGGCTCATAGAATACGTAAAGTACATCTTCACCGTTGGGCGAACGGATCATGCGCTTGAAGCGGAAGGCGCTATTATCTTCCTCAAAAGTTTTATATTCGCCGGTGTTAAGGTAGTAACCACCAGGGAAAATAATGCCGTGATTTTCTGGCAGCTGCACGCAGGACTGGCCGATTTTATCGATGCGTAAAACAACTTGCGTTAAGGTATTAAAAATTAAGTGACGCCACTGCTCTTCGCGATAGGGGCGAATTTTAAGCAGAATCAAATTACCAACGGCAGCGTAAAAAACACTGGCATCGTCAAGGGACTGGGTTTTATCTTCTACCGTTTCGCGATAGATGCCCAAACCGTCTTCAGTATTATTTTCCACTTTTATGGTCAGGTCACCGCCGACTGTTTCAACGAAGACCTTGTCCAGGATATTTAGATGCGGATGACGACCGTGCACGGCATCTTCACGTGTTGCAGCTATCCATTCAAAATCAAATGCGGGCGGCAATTGAATATCGCGCTCGCCGCGATTATCGATATATTTTACGGTTTTTCCGTCTGGCGAAATCGACCAGCGGAATACACGCAAGTCATCGAGACGTTCACCAATTTGAAATCCGGCAAGCAGTTTTCCGTTGTTGACGGCTAGCTCAATTAAACGAGTATCTTTGTAATAGCGGTAAAGTTCGTCAAAATCATTAACAAAACTTTGTTCTGCAAGAAAGGTATCGGCAAAAGCAACTGGCTCCAACTCAATGTCGGATTCCGTTGTCTTTTTGGTAAACAGCGAAAATACATCTTCAACTTTGGTTTCTTTTTTCAAGCCAATAAAAACATTGTAACCAAATAACAGATGATCGCCGACTTGAACAATATCGCGTGGAATGCAATTGTTTTCAGTGCGCACTCGCACCCGTGCGATAACATTCATCGCCGAGCTGCCAAATTCTGCCAGCCGCGCTTCGTTTAATTCGCGCACTTTGGTGTTCAGAGTTTGGCCCTGATCCAACAAACGTTTGCGAATAATCTCGTAGGCGCCGCCTTGAGCAACTGCGTTATCTACAATACTGTCGGCGGCCTGCACGACTTCGTTGTCTTGCAACATGGATTGTTCCTTTTTATTGAACGTCAACCTGACCCATTCCCACCCCCTCCTAACCGAGGGGGAGGAACTTTACTCCCTCACGGAATCAACATATGCGCCATGCAACGTAAAAAGCACGCGTAATACACAGTAAATTCTGCCCCTCCCTTTTACGCGGGGCGCGCAACCGGGAGGAGTCGTGAGGGGTTAAACTCTAAAGGAGTTAATTAACCAACGATTTCTACATCGTCAGCCTTTTCCTTTATCGGCGCTGTTGCTACCGGGGCCTTATTCACAAACCTATCCAATACCGCTTGAATCACGCCGCTTTTGCTTGCAAGGCCATCAATCGCTTTGCCGATCGATAAAGACTTGGCAAAGTTATCGAAGAATTGCGCTTCACCACCAACAATATCGATATGTGCTTTTTGCAATGCAATCGCCAGGATTTCGGCATTTTCTTTCGCGATTTCTTTACCGGCTGCGATACCTGCCAGAGTTTCTTTCAAAGCTGTTTCCAAACTCATGCGGAACTCTTCATGCTCACGCGCTTTGTCGCTCATGGCATTCATGGCTTCGAACTTCTCTACCAAACCATCCGCTTCGGCTTTGAATTGTTCACGGGTAATGTCTGCCGTTGCCAAACCAATTTCTTTCTTCGCTCCTGCCTCAGATGTGCCCTTGCTTGCAATCACCTCTGCTTCCGCTGAACCTTTCGCAGTAATCACTTCTGCTTCTGCTTTGCCTGCATCGGCATGCGCGGTACCTTTGGCACGAATCACACTGGCTTCTGCGATACCTTCTTTCTCTAACGCGCCCGCTTTGGCTTCCTGTACTTTTGCATCCGCGAGCCCAGGGGCTGCGCGCTCAGCTTGAATACCTTCAGCCAACTTCTTCATGGCCTCGGCTTCTTTGGATGAGGCTTCCAGCTTGGCTTGCGCCATGGTCATAATTTCTGACGCTTTGTGTTTAGCCGATAGTTCTTCCGCCTCTGCTGCCTTCACTTGTTTCACTTTGCTTTCTTCTGCAGTTGCTTCAGCAGCCAATACTTGCACTTGCTTCTTACGATCCGCATCGGACACTTCGCGCACTTCTTTAATACGCTCTTCTTCGATGGCCACGGTTTTATCCACTACTACACGCTCGCGAATAACATTGGCAATCTCTTTCTTTTGTATCTCGATTGCTTTATCGGCTTCGATAGTTTGCAATTCCACTTCACGCTTACGCGATACAATTTCCAGATCCCGCGCACGAGTCACCTTCTCTTCTTCAATCGCTACCGCACGCAGGCGGTTTTGCGCGGCAACATCAATTTCACGCTGTTGGTTTTCGGTTTGTACTGCAAGGTCTTGCGCTACTTGAATTGCTGTCTGTTCATATTTTCGACGCTCTTCTTCCTGCACCTTTTTAGTTTCAGCTTCTTCACGTGCTTGAATGGTTGCAATTTCACGTTTTTGACGTGCTTCTGCATCCGCCTGTTGGCGTTCAAGTGCCAGCATAGCTTCGGTGGTTTCTACGTTTTTCTTCTTAATTGCCAGCTCTTCGTCGCGCTCCAAAATATTGGTGCGGATATTTTGCGCAGCAGTTAATTCGGTAATCTTTTTGATACCTTCAGCGTCAAGAATATTACTTGGATCAAGCGATGCCTTTGATGTCTGTTCGATATAGTCAATCGCCACATCTTCCAGCACGTAACCATTCAGATCATCGCCAATCACGTGAATAATTTTTTCACGGAATTCCAGACGATTTTCAAACAGCTGAATAAAATCAATTTGTTTCCCTACCGTTTTTAATGCTTCAGAAAATTTTGCTGCGAACAGCAACTCTACGGCATCTTTGTCTGAAGCGCGTTCGGCGCCAATGGCTTTGGCGACACGCAGAACATCTTGCGGGGTTTCGTTAACACGCAAATAAAAGGCAACGGTAATATCTGCACGCATATTGTCTTTACAGATCAATCCATCGCGACCACGGCGATCTACCTCCAGCGTAATAAGGGAGATATTCATCAATTCTTTTTTGTGAATGATTGGCCAAACCAGGGCGCCAGTAAAGTGCACCTTGGGCGTTGAACTGGTGTCGTTCACTATTAGCGCCGTACCCTGGGCGACCTTGTAGTAGAAGGCATTAAAAATCCCCGCTATACCTAACAAAAACAGAAAGAAAATTCCAACGCCCCAAACCACCGGCATAATCATCGCGATATCAAACATTACCTTACTCCTTTTGCCCTATTAAATTTTTAGCTTATTGACTGGACTTACCCAAAAACTCATCTTCTGAAATAACACGATAAACATGCTGCTCTGCCACATACTCAAGCAATACAACACGATCACCGCGCACAAACCCTTTCTCGCCAGACGCTCTCACTTTCACAATGAGCCCCGCACCACCATCATCGAAATTTGCCTCGCCGCTTGTTGCATCTACTTTTGACGAGCGGACAATAGCGACCTGCCCTAAAATTTTCTTCTCGGTATGCTGGTCAACTTTTGCAAAAAATTGACGTAGTGGTTTGATCATCTGCGCGGTAATCAACACTGCTACGTAGAGAGAACCGAAAATAATAGGTAGACCAACTATGTAACGCATCCATCCATAGCCGAACAGTGCCAGAAAAAAATAACTTAGATAATAGCTAATCATCCAACCAAAAATCGTCAAAAAAGTAATGACTATTGTGACTGGAACACCGTTCAACCCGAGCTTCAACAAAAACCCTGCAAAGGTTTCACCAAAGCCCTGCTCGCCATGCGCATTAGCACTCAGGTGGCCGTCCATATCAGGCAGATCTACATCCAACACCTCAATATCAACCAGGCCTAATGCGGCACTTAGCCAATACAGCACTACCACTCCCAAAAAAATGGTGAAGAGCACTGTAGGAAAACTAACGATTGTTAATAGAAATTCATTCATTCCCTAATGGCCTGAGCTGAAGTGAGAGGAAAAACACCCGAGCTTACTCGGGTGCTTTTTTGTTTCTGATGCGTGCCAAAATATCATCTGCTGATGAACCATTTGTGCCGATACCCGCCGCTTCGAGTTTTGATCTCAGTGAATCATCACCCGTAGTTTGTGCCATCTCACCAGCCGCTTTGATCTGCGCATCTTTTAACGCTTGACGCTCTTTAATGCGCTCTAGTGATTCCATCGCTGTGCGCATTTTAGAATCGGAACCGCTGTGGCGCTCTGCTACAGCTACCTGAGCCTTAAGTACATTCTCGGTCGCTTTAACGGTATCCACTTGTTGCTTCAAACGTTTGATATTTTTTTCCGCAACATTAATCGCCGCACGCAATTTTTCTACGCTTTGCGCAAAATTTTGTGCCGATTCTTTTTCCATCGCCAGACTATTTTCAAACCCGGCGATATGCTCAGCAACTTCGTGCGCGAGTTTTTCATCGCCTTTTTCCAAGGCTTTAACTACGTAGCCTTCGTGCTCATCAATAGACTTTTGCAGTTGTTTGCATTTTTCTTCCGCAAGCTTTTGGCGCGCCATGATTTCAGCAAGGCTGTCTTTGGAGCGCTTTAGCTCTTCACCGGCGTCACGCACTTCTTGATCGAGAATACGCAAGGCCTGGCTATCCACTACCGCTTCACCCGCCTCATTTACACCACCGCGCAAGGCAGTAATCATTTTTGCCCAGATATTCATAGTGATTTACCTTTGTTGGTTACGGAACTGCCACTTCAGCATCCGTTAGCTAATTAAAAATTCACTGTAGGCTTCAGTCGCCTGAATGACATTCGACGCGAGCATTTCAATTTCCAGAATCACATCCTGCAAGCTCGATGCAGAACTCAGCGCGCCAAACATGTGGTAACAATCATCGCCATCCATTTTGTCGAGACTGATATTGGAGAGCGGAAAATATTTATGCGTGCGCAACACCGTCTCGTTAAACAGCGACGGATTGTTCACCTCGGATACTGACCACAACATCGCCTCAACAACAATCTGTTCGCCCGCCACCGTTAAAAAAAGTGGCAGGTCGCCATATTCGTACATCACAATATGCAGCGCGGGTGACACACCGTCGATCAACTCCAGATCAGCGCGCTTGGTGGTGAACATATCCGCCTTGGTCAGCGCATCGTAGAGGCTCGCGGTGGTCCAACGGTTAACTACATCTGTCATTCGACTTTCTCCTTTAGCTGGCAATAACCCACTGGAAACAACCTGTTTTGCAGACACCCGCAACTCCAACTCGAACATAGCGAGACGACGCGCGTTCTCCGGAAGAATCCAGACCTCTTTTTTAACCAGGCCCTGTTCCCGTAAACGGTTGCGGTATTCACGCTGATAATGTGCTGATGATTTTTTCTGCATGGGGCCAACATTAATTTATTACATGTAATAAATCAAATATTACATGTAATAAATATTTGTGGACCGGGAAACAATAAGCCATTGATTTATATATTATTATTTTAGACACCGGAAGAAACCCGACATAAAATGCATGATTGGCGCGTAAATTAGGCAGGATATATGAGGAAATAATCTAAGCCTGAAAGCGCTGCCGTCTTACAACAGATGGCCTATGATCGCCCCTTCGCTTTTGACCCGCCCGCACAGGAAAACAGCTGCCGATGGAAAGCCTGATCAACCCGGTTACCCTAAACCCCGTCAACATCGTCCACATCGCCTATCTGGCCGTCGCATTATTTGGATTAGTAGTTATAGGTCATAACCCGCGCATTAGCAGCCTGCGAACCATATTGTTTTTGGTAGTGCTATTGCTGGGATTCAACTTGCGCGAAGAGACAGGCATTTCTAGCCACCCCTATTTAATCACACCGATTTTTACATTAGGTTGTGGCCCAGCGTTTTACTGGTTTTGCCGCCAGCTGGTTTACGGTGATGCCCCCGGTAGTGAAAAGGTACTGCTGCATTTATCGCCGATGTTGCTCGCACTCGCTTTCACTCAATGGCCGCAAGCAGTTATCGCAATGGGTAGTCTGAGCCAAATTATTTATCTATCGCTCGCCCTGCGTTTAATTGGTCGCTACCACAAAGTCGCTGTGCAAACCTGCTCCAACCCAAGCGACGTTTCTATTCACTGGATGACGCAGGTGCTCACCTTATTTATATTGATGATGCTGCAAGATTTGGTTCGGCTTAACTTGCAACCCTTTGCGTCTGTTGAATGGTTGAAACTTTGGTATCTTTTAAACACCTGTGCCTATGCAGGACTCACCAGCTATTTGATTGTGATGACCATACGACAGCCGGAGCTGTTTGACCGGTTCAGCCAGTTTGAATTTCTCGCCGAAGATGCAGAAGGAGTTACGGCACCGGAGGATCAAAATGCAATTTCACTCTTTCAGGAAATAGACAGCACTATTCGCAACCTTGAGTTGTTCAAACAACCCAGATTCAGCCTGCGCGACCTGGCGACTGAAACAGGCGTTCAGGAAAAAACTTTGTCATGGATAATCAATCAGGGGGCGCAGAAAAACTTCTCTGAATACATCAACCAACTGCGAATTAATGCGGCTTGCGCACAACTAACCAACACTCAATCAGGAAGCGTATTGGATGTCGCTTTTGCGGTTGGATTCAATTCCAAATCCACTTTCAACACGGCATTTAAAAAGCAAACCGGGCTAACGCCTAGCCAGTTTTGCAAAAAATCAGCGATCAAGCCCGATGCCAGCATGGATATAACAGGTGCAGAATCATGATTTGGGACGAAATTCGCTATTCGAAGCCTAAACATAGCGCCTCCGTTCAATCAGGACTGAGCCATGAAACCAATCCACAGCATACTGTTAATTATTTTTTGCGTCGCAATTGCCAGCATTGCCCTGCCATCATCTAACGCTGATTATCAGACCACCAAAACTAATCTCCTGCGCACCAAACAAATCGAACAATGGCAGAGCGACATAGATTTTATGCAGCAGCAGCTCGAGCAACGCCACATTCACCTGTACCACACAATCAGTGCCGATTTTTTTAGCGCCGAATTAACACGGATCAAACAGCAGCTACCCTTCCTGACCGAAACAAGCCTGACTATTGAGTTGATGCGCTTGATGAAACAAGTGGGGGATGGCCACACGCAATTCGCCTATTGGGGAGGAAAGCATCATCGCTACCCGCTAGAAGTGCGCGTGTTTGATGAGGAATTGCGCGTAATCAGCATTGAACACAAATATAAACATTTATTGGGTGCAACACTGGTGGCGATTGACGATCTGCCCATCAAAAAAATACGCACACTCCTCGTCCCGGTCCTTCAAGGCGTAGAAAATGCTTACTCTGAAAAACAGCGACTTAGTGAAACCATCATTGTGGCTGAAGTCCTTCATGGATTAAAAATTACTGAAAGCCTGCAGCAGGCTAATTTCACTTTCAAACTACCGACGGGAGAAGAGCGTAACATTCAAATGAACAGCTTAACTCCGCGGCAATTGCAAACCCATGCCATGAGCTCACTTGCACCACCGAAACCACCTGATTTTACGCTGCACACAATATCGATAGAGGGAATAGACCTGCTGCTCAATAACAACGGTCAAATCGCCTACCTGGACTTTCACCACTACCCAACATTCTCCAAAATGGAGGATTTTGCCGAGGATCTTATCGGTGTATTGCGCAAGCAAAAAACCAGCAAGGTGATTATCGACTTACGTAACAACGGCGGCGGAGATTTTTTTGTTGGTCTTCATCTCGCATGGGCATTCATCATGGTCGACAACCTGAATTGGCGCGATGGGATTTATGTATTGATCGGAAGAAAAACTTTCTCTGCCGCTATGAGCAACGCAGCACAATATCGTCAGTTACTGAATGCAAAGTTAGTAGGTGAGCCGACGGGAGCGAACCCCATCGGCTATCAAGATGCTGATACTTTTTCACTGCCGCACTCAGGCTGGACAGTAATGTATTCAAAACGGCGCTATAAGTTTCAAGACTCCGCAAGTGCAGGGGTTGAACCGGATGTAGACATCGAACTCGATTGGAACTCTTACAGCGCAGGTAAGGATAAACAACTGGACTGGATTTTAAATGACATCCAGTCCAGGACTCAGATTAATTCGCGCTAGTCATGTCCCGCTCCAGCCCACTTGGCCCAGCGGGCTTTTTATTCTTCCACACCCACATTAGTCCGCGCACATAACCGTCACCCTTGACGGTCGTGTGATCAAGCTCTTCCATCGCATAATTCATTAGCTCAAAACCCCGATATTTGCGTGCGGCCAGCTGTTTTTGGAAGTTGACTATAGGATCGCGAAAAGCGGGATATTCAGTTGAGCCGTAAGAGATAAACATACGCCCATTTAATGCTTTGTGTTTTTTGGCGTAGCGGTTATCCAATTTGACAAGCGCTTGATTATCCCACCCCACTGCAGGGCTTAGGGCGATATAACCCGAGAAAAAATCGGGGGCTTGATACGCAGCAGTAATAGTGAGTAATCCGCCTAACGAATTACCGGCAATAACCCTGTCTGTTTTTTCGCCGCGATATTGAGTTTCAATTAAGGGCGCGACTTCTTTTTTAATAAATTCGAGAAATAAATGTGCTTTGCCCGATCCCTCACCAACTGCTGTGAACGTGTAATCAATGCGTCTTTCTTTGCCGTAATCAGCAGACGATGGATAAGACAAACCAACCATAATAAATTCAGGTACTTGATTGTCATAAATTAAATTGCCATAGGTGGATACCAGGAGCGGCGTATCCCAATAGGCATCGAGATAGTAGAGGACCGGATATTTCTTTTCAGGATTCGTTTTGTAGCTGGATGGATAGACCACGACTAACTCGTGATCCCTTCCGGTGATTTTTGAATGGATGGGAACGATTTCGGTGTTGCTCAATACAAATTGTTTATTGGTTTGCTGGGCCAGCACTGAAGTCGTTATTGCCAACAGCATCGCGAATAGGAGTAAACATTTTTTATACATAACCACCTCGTTTTAAATTTATTGTGCAAAACGGCACTCCCGCCCTTTTGTCATTTTTTATTGTGCAACTCCCAGGTCTCCAGTTTCTTCTTTTCGCTCTTACGCAATAAAACATAAGTAGCCCCAACCCAACCATGGATTTTCTGCGCAGAATGAAACGCAAGAATTTCCGGAAATTGCGGCAACCAGTGCGCAACACAACTTTTTAATTGCGCAGGTTGCTCGCGCCCCTCGCCCTTGCCATGAGTGATAAGTGCACAGCGAATATCGTGGGTCATGCAATCTTTGATAAATTGAAATACCGCGCTACGCGCCTGATCAACCGTCATATTGTGTAAATCGAGCCGCGCATCAATTTGATATTTGCCCATGCGCAAACTGCGATAAACACCGTTTTGCACACCATCGCGTTTAAATTCAATTACTGCGAGCGGCTCAAGCGGCTCTATGTATTCACCGGAGAGAAAGTTTTTATCTTTCGCAAGCTCAGTAGTCGCGGCTTTGCGGCGGGTTTCTATACTGGTTTTGTCCTGATGCGGGGATGCCAGGGTGACTTTCTCTTCCACCTTGATAGGTTTTACATCCTTCATTTGTTGAAGGAAAAGATCAGCATCGGGCGTTTTATTGGTCATAACAATAGCTTGGAACAAAAAGATCGGGGGTAGAATTGTGCAGGATTTGGCGCCGAACTGGTAGCGCAAATTACCCAAAGCAAGTGTAGGCAGCGCATATCCCGCGATGCGCTGCCTATAAATTTAAAGCCGGGTGTTGCTGACAAAAGCAATCTGGGAGCCGTCGGGCGACCAACTGGGCACATTAATAGTCCCCTGCCCGCCGTACACATAGGCGATGATCTCAGGTTCGCCGCCATCTGCTGGCATTTCGCGCAGATACACATGGCGATAAAAAGGATGGTCACCCGGATCTATATCATCCATATAACTGAGAAAAACAATCTTCTTGCCATCTGGCGATACATGCGGAAACCAATTGTTGTGGTTATCGAAGGTGAGCTGCTGCTGATTGCTGCCATCGGCGTGCATGCGCCAAAGCTGCATCATGCCGGTGCGATTGGAATTGAAATAAATATATTTACCATCAGGACTGAATTCGGAGCCATCATCCAGAGTTGGCGTATCCGTTAATTGAGTCTCCTTGCCGGTTTTAATATCGACACTGCAAATATCGTATTGCCCCTTTCGCTCGCCAGTGAAAATTAAGGATTGATCATCGGGCGAGAATCCATGTAAATAAGAATGACCAGCATCTTTGGCAGTAATACGTGTAGGCTTTTTGGAACCTGTTATCGGCAAGGTATAAATCGTCGAGTGATTATTTTCCTCGGCAACATGATGGCTAATACCGATCAATTTCCCACTCCAGGAAAGCACATGATCGTTGTTATTATTATTCGCAAAACCCGATTCCAACACCGAACTTTTGCCACTTTTAATATCGAAATTAAACAACAATCCCTTTGAGTTATAGATCAGCGTTTTACCGTCCTGCGTCCAATTAGGCGCCTGGATAGAATCGGGCGAGCGATACACAATGCGCCGATTTTTGGTTTTCATATCCATAATTTCCAGATTACTGCCGATGTAGTCTCTATAGGGCTGAAAATCTTTTGCGGCAGGAAGGATGATGCGCACATTGGAAAAAACTCCAGTTTCCACCACATCAGGGTTGTGTGCACACAGACTCAACCCCGCGTAAATTTTTTCGCCGAGTTTGACATCGGAAACAGATGTAACCTGAAACGGTTGCCCCATTTTTGCAGCGCTCATAATGTAGGTATCGCCACGGCGTTCTAACTGAATTACATCGGGCGATTTGATCGCCATCGGATATTGTTCCGTCTCACCGCCCGCCTGAGCACGAAATTGCAAAGATGTTAATCCATCGCCATGCACTGCCGCGTGTACGTTGGGCGAACCGGTATCGAGACTGGTGCGCAAATTCCAACCCATTTTACGGTGGGGATCGACACCCTTGCCCTCAAAGGCAACTTGGGCGCGCAGAATAAAATCGCCCGTCAATTGGGTGTACGCATAGTGCAACTCGTCCTCGCCCAGCCACATGTTTTTGCCCGCACCACTGATGCGGTAGTGCTGGGAAATAGGATCAAAGTTAGCGGCGCCTTTGTGTTTTACTGCACCTACATCCTGATGCCCCGTGAACTGACCTAAAGGCGCCGCCCAACCCAACAGCGGTAATATCGAACCCATCAAAAAAATGAAACTCTGCTGGATTATTTTTATCGTCATAGTGCCCTCAATCGAATCAGAATCGCGCCGGAAATGTGCGCACGCCGATATTGCGCCGATCACCCGTTTTAGCAGCAGGAGTTTTACCCTAATTTACGCTTCCATTCCGTCGTCGGGCGAATCAGCCTTCAAACCTCAACCCTTGCCCCATAAAAAAGGACTTGCACAGTCAGGATTACACTTGTAATCTAATGCTGTGATTACAGTTGTAATCCAGCCCCCGAAGCTCCAATAAATACGCTTGAGGCAGCCATGGAAAAAGACGACCTACAACTTTCGGGCAGCGAATGGGATTTGATGAAAATCCTTTGGGATAACTCCCCTGCAACGGCAAACCAAATCGCGGAACTTACCCCGCAGTGGCACCCCAAAACTGTGCGCACCATGTTGATTCGCTTACAAAAAAAAGGCGCAGTAGAGCATGAAGTGATTGATGGTATTCAGCATTTCAACCCTATCCATGAACGCGAATATTGTGAATCCAGTGCTACACAATCGTTTGTGCAGCGAGTTTTTGATGGTGCATTAACACCGATGATCGCTCACTTCACTCGCCAACAAAAATTGACCGATGAAGAAAAAAAAGCGCTGATTGCCCTGCTACAAGACAATAGTGCGCAGGATGACATTTCTCAAGATGACAACAATCAGGGAGAAAAATAATGGCGGAGCTGATGCAGGAATTAAATTCATTTACCGGTTGGCTACTGATTGCATCACTCAAAAGCTTACCCATATTCGCCACCTTACTGCTGGCACAATATGGATTGAAAAAATACTTCTCGGCAAGTGCTCGCCATAGTTTATGGCTGAGTTTATTTCTGTGTTTGAGTATTCCGGTTGGGTGGCAGCTGTCCGTCAATAACCAACCGATAGAATTATCATTTCCACTCCCGGCAAATGCCCCATCACCGACATCAACACCAGAAATAATTACATCGTCTACAGCTGTAACACTGACAACGACCACTAATACAGAAATTAATCGCCATCAAGCAACTGAAGCGATCGCCGATACTATTAGTTACCACAGCATCTTAAGCCTTCTTTGGCTATCTATTTTCGGTGGATTAATTTGTATCACTTTTTGGCAGTTGCTGCGCTTTAAACGTGTTTTGCAAAAAGCATCCGATGCCACTGCACAAGACTACGTGCTGCTCAATAACGCTAAACACACATTGAGGATTAGCCAAACAATCCCGCTGCTATATTCCTCACAGGTATCCAGCCCACTCACACTGGGTTTATTTAAACCAACCATTATTTTGCCCGTTGATATTGGGCAGCAACTCACCGAAAAACAACTCAGCCTTGTGCTTTTGCATGAGCTGGCACATATCCAGCGCCGCGATATTTTATGGAACTGGCTAGCTTACGGAATAACGCTACTGCATTGGTTTAATCCATTAATCTGGCTTGCAAGTAAACGCATGAAAGCCGATATGGAAATGGCCTGCGATGCAAAAGTGCTTTCATATCTATCACCGCAAGATCGCAACGATTACGGCCTCACATTGATTAACCTCAGTCAACTCTCCTCAAAGCCCCTGGGTTTCGCTCACAGCTTGGGAATTTTGGAAAACCACCGCGAACTTAAAGATCGATTAATAATGATTAAGGAATTTACGACTATGACGCTAAAAAAATCGCTCGTCTTTGGATTAGCATTCAGTGCTTTTGCATTTGCTGCATTGGCGCAACCCAATACCAAACCGACTGAAACTAACAACATCACACCATCAAATATCAATAGCCGTATGACATTGGCCGAATTTGCAAAACGAGCAGAAAGCGATCTTAAAACGCCAGTGCTTGTTGGGAATGCACTATACGAAATTAGTGTTTCTGTCAGTATTACCGAAAAACCACTTGATTACGGTCGGCTGTTAAGTCAGCTCAAAATCAACGAATTAACCGCCTATAAATCCAGCGGATATATTCAAATAATTTTCGCCCGTGATGCACGCTGGCTTGCGATCCCAACAGTTGAAAAAGGTAAGAAATATTTTGACGATGAATATGTTACCGACTCCATAAAACTGGAAAAGACATGCGCGGGCAGCGTATTAGCTACCCTAAGACCACTGGTTCCACAATTCGGACACTTAACTGCTATGGAGAGCGCCAATACACTGATCATCTCAGATTTTTATAGCAATACAGTGCGCGTAAAAGCGATGGTTAAAATGCTGGAAGACAATACTCCGGAAAAAGTTGACTGCTCACAAAGAAATATTGCAGCCAAGCAGATACCCAAACCGGAAAAGAAATAATCACCACAGTACAAACAAAAGGCCACCCTTGTGAGGCGGCCTTTTGTTTTACTCGTAAATCAGGTGATGCAGGTATTTGATCGTGCAGTTAATTATTCGCGCGATTATTTAGTAGCCCGATTCTCAACCAACTCATTCACCACCGCTGGATCAGCGAGGGTTGAAGTATCACCCAGCGAATCCAATTCATTGGCAGCAATCTTGCGCAATATGCGACGCATGATTTTCCCGGAGCGGGTTTTCGGTAAGCCCGGCGCCCATTGGATAACATCCGGGCGGGCAATCGCGCCGATCTCTTTTACCACTAACGCCAGCAATTCTTTTTTCAGTTCGTCGCTTGGCTGCTCGCCTCTCATCAAAGTGACGTAGGCGTAAATGCCTTGGCCTTTGATGTCGTGTGGATAGCCAACCACTGCGGCTTCAGCGACCTTATCGTGCAGCACCAATGCGCTTTCCACTTCGGCGGTGCCCATGCGGTGGCCGGACACGTTGATTACGTCGTCCACACGGCCAGTGATCCAGTAATAGCCATCGGCATCGCGGCGTGCGCCGTCACCGGTGAAGTAGTAGCCAGGATAGGTGCTGTAATAGGTGTCTATGCAGCGCTGATGATCACCATACACAGTGCGGATCTGACTCGGCCAAGCAGCCTTAATACAGAGATTGCCCTCACCTGCACCGACCACCTCTTTGCCTTCTGCATCCAACAATACAGGCTGCACACCAAAGAATGGGACTGTAGCTGAACCTGGCTTGAGGTCAATCGCGCCAGGCAATGGGGTCAGCATGTGCGCGCCGGTTTCGGTTTGCCACCAGGTATCCATAATCGGGCAGCGGCTGTCGCCCACTATACGGTAGTACCACTCCCAGGCTTCAGGGTTAATTGGCTCGCCCACACTGCCGAGTATTTTCAAACTGGCGCGTGAGGTCTTGGTGACATAGTCGTTGCCTGCGCCCATAAGTGCGCGAATCGCAGTCGGTGCTGTATAGAAACTGTTAACGCCGTGTTTGTCGATCACTTGCCAGCAGCGCGAAGCATCGGGATAAGTGGGTACACCTTCAAACATCAGCGTAGTCGCACCATTGGTGAGCGGGCCATAAACGATGTAGCTGTGGCCGGTCACCCAACCTACGTCGGCGGTACACCAGTAAACATCGCCTTCCTGGTAATCAAATACGTATTTGTGGGTCATCGCCGCCTGCAGCAAATAGCCGCCGGTGGTGTGCAATACGCCTTTGGGTTTGCCCGTGGAGCCTGAGGTGTAGAGGATAAACAGCGGGTCCTCGGAATCCATGATCTCCGGCTCGCAATCATTTGCCTGACGCTCAACCAGATCTTCGTACCAGAAATCGCGTTTCTCATCCCAAGCGACATCGCCACCGGTGCGTTTAACTACGATACACGTGTGCACACCGGGGCATTGCGCCAGAGCTACATCAGCATTCTTTTTCAGTGGAACGCGCTTGCCGCCGCGTAGACCTTCATCAGAAGTAATCACTACCTGGCATTCCGCATCCTGAATACGGTCTTTCAATGCCTCTGGTGAGAAGCCACCGAATACGATTGAGTGAATCGCACCGATACGAGTACAGGCGAGCATTGCGTAAGCCGCTTCGGGGATCATCGGCATGTAGATGCAGACGCGATCGCCCTTTTTCACACCGCGTTCGCGCAATGCGTTGGCGAGACGACAAACTTGATCGTGCAATTCCTGATAGGTAATAAATTGGTCTTCGGAAGGATCATCACCCTCCCAGATAATGGCAGTTTGATTCGCACGCGCGGGTAAGTGGCGGTCGATACAGTTAACGCTGACATTCAATTTGCCATCGATAAACCAGCTTACTTCGCCTTTGCGCAAATCGCTTTTGGTCACTTGCGACCAAGGCTGCTGCCAGGTCAGGAAGGTTTGTGCCTGCTCCGCCCAGAAAATATCGGGCGCATTGATCGATTGGTCGTACATTTCCTTGTAGCGCGCCAGATTGATCGCCGCTGAGGATTTGAAACTTTCAGGAACCGGATACAGGTGTACTTCTGACATGGTTTTATCTCACTACCGTTATCTTGTTATTGATCGAGAGGGTCGCGACGGATGAAATTGGTGACGCGCAACATCCACGCTGTGAACTAGGGCCAAGCTTAGCAGGATTGGAGCTTAAAGCTCAATGACAACGTTGTCCAAAACAGGGCAAAAAGTGTAAATTCGCACTGTGATAAAGCATTGAACAGAGGATAGGTCGATCATTTCTTCTTGATTCCCGGCCCTTCGCGATCCAGCCGCTCCAACTCTTTCGCGTAAGCATCCATATCTTCCCAATCGTAGGCTGTACCCGCGTTGATGTGATCCGGATGAAGCGCGCGCTCTTTAGCATTCTCTTGTAACGTATGTTCTTTTTCCGCTTCTACTTCGCCATCAACTTTGTTCAATTCATCAAAACGCTTGAGAATTTCATCGGTTTTGCTTGCCATGATCTGCTCCTGAATCAATGAAAATCGATAAAAAATTGGCCGGGAGCCATTTTTAACGTTGCGCAGCGACGGCCCCAAGTTTGGCCGCCATGGATGGCGGGCCGTAAAAAAAGGCCGCACTGCGACCTTTTTGGACAACCATTTACGCCACACGTTACCCAGCTAGTTATGCAACCTGCATAGCAATCGTGTTAGAGGTGCGATTCACCGTGTTGTCCTCATTGAGGTATACGAGCTTCGGCTTGTGGTTGATCAGCTCGGCTTCAGAGAAATGGCCATAAGTCGCGATAATCACGCGATCACCCACTGCCACTTTACGCGCCGCAGCACCATTCATGGAGAAAGTGCCTGAGCCTGGCTCAGCGAGAATAATATAGGTGTGAAAACGCTCGCCGTTGTTCACGTTGTAAATATCGATTTGCTCGAATTCGCGCATGCCGGCAAGGGCAACCAAATCCGCATCGATTGCACAAGAGCCGTCGTACCACAGCTCTGCCTGGGTGACTTTGGCCATGTGCAGTTTGGCTTTAAGCATATGTGAAAGCATGGAATCCTCCGGGGGAATCACTTGTGTAGTGCGCTAAAAATTAGCCCAGCACTACAGAAACGTTGTCAATTAACCGCGCGCCTTGCGTATACATGGCGCCGAGTATAGTGATCTCCCGATCATCGTGTGCCGCCATTTCCAGTGTGCGGCTATTGCAAATACTGATGTAGTCCACACGAAACCCGGCCGCCTCTATCTGCGTACGCGCCTCGTCCACCAGTACCGTAAAATCGCGGCGACCATCAGTTATCGCCTGCTTGATAGCATTCAAACTGCGGTTGAGTACCGCCACTTTCGGGCGCTCGTCCGCTGTGATAAAACCATTGCGCGAACTCATAGCCAAACCATCGGTTTCGCGGAAAATTTCGCCAGCGGTGATTTTAACCGGAATACACAAGTCTTCCACCATCCGGCGAATCACCGCCAACTGCTGAAAATCCTTGATCCCGAACACCGCTTCATCCGGCTGCACAATATTAAACAACTTGGTGACTACCGTTGTCACGCCCTCAAAGTGCCCGGGGCGACTAGCGCCGCAAAGTACATCGGTCATGGTCGGCACTATTACACGGGTCTGCTCGGCCATACCATTAGGGTAGATTTCCTTTTCATCTGGGCAAAACAGGTAATTACAACCCACGGCGTCCAGTTTGGCAGAATCAGCTGCGAGAGTGCGCGGGTATTTATCCCAGTCCTCATTCAAACCAAATTGCAGCGGATTGACGAAAATACTGGTTACCACGACATCGCAGTTTTGTTGGGCGATTTTCACTAGCTCGATATGCGCGCTGTGCAAGTTACCCATGGTCGGTACGAATCCGATACGTTTACCGACTTTACGCTCGGCAGCCAAGGCTTCACGAAGGGATTGGATGTGATGAAAAACCTGCATATTACTGCCTCAAACTGCCCATCAACCGAGCTTGGATTCGGGCGCGCGATGATACACGGTCAGGATTGAGAAGTACATTTAACGAACAAAAAGCAACCAGCCACCGAAGCAACACGTACAACTTATTGCACAACTAAAAATCACAACGTAGACTTGTACCACAAACAAGACAACAGGCAAGCACCATGAACGTCACCACTTTTAGCGAAGCCAGAAATAACCTGAAAAGTGTATTGGATAAAGTCGCCAATGACGCCGACTGCACCATCATCACCCGCCGCGATGCAGGCGATGCGGTAGTTATGTCGCTCGATTATTACAACAGCCTTATGGAAACCGTATACCTGTTGCGCTCACCCGAAAATGCCGCGCATCTGGCCAAATCTATTGAGCAATATAGGGCAGGGAAAACGACAGTTAGGGATCTAGCGGATGACTAGACTGCTCGCATGGACGGACGCGGCCTGGAATGATTATCTCTACTGGCAGGGACAGGATCGCAAAACGCTGAAACGCATCAACCAGCTGATCAAAGAAACCCAGCGCGATCCCTTTGAAGGCATTGGCAAACCTGAGCCGCTAAAAGAGAGCTTGTCGGGCTTTTGGTCGCGCCGGATCGATGACGCCAATCGCCTTGTTTATGCGGTGGATAATGGTTATTTAACGGTGATTGCGTGCCGCTATCATTACAAGCCTTAAGCACTAGAACTCTAACGAGCCCTGCGCATTCTGAAGCGCAAGCCGAATCACCGGATCACCAAGGCGCATCAAACCACCCTGAATCACCTTCGCGCACAAGCCACCATAACCAAACATCGCAGCCGTACCGCCCGCACCTAGGGCTTCATCCATACGTGAACAGGGGTGGCAAAGAGCGTTGGTTTCGAGGATCACTTCGCCGATTTGCAAACGCTGGTAGCGCAGCAAATTCATATTCATGCCGGAGATCACCAGATTGCGGCGCAACAGACGCGGGTCAATCGATTCATGGCCGGTGTGCTGGCAGATCTGTTGAATATATTCGCTGCTGATCAGCGTGACTTGCCGCGCCGAACCCGGAGTTTTTTTCATGCGGTGATCGCCCACCAAACCCAGACCTACAACCGCTTCTGCCTGATCGACAACCACTACCTCGCCGCGCCGCTCACTCCGCAATCCGATCCACTCCAACTTTCCGGGGGCGAGGTTGGCGCAAAGTTTATCGAGCAGGCGGGCTTGGCTATTCATCAGGGAGACTCATTAGGAATTACTAATAGAAATTAATACTGATCCTGCTGGAAATACTCAGGCGCGAGATTATCAAAGCGGGTGTATTTGCCAACGAACGCGGCGCGGCAGGTGCCGATTTCGCCGTTACGTTGTTTGCCAATAATCAACTCCGCCATGCCTTTATCGGGGCTGTCTTCGTTGTAGTATTCGTCACGGTAGATGAACAGGATTACATCGGCGTCCTGCTCGATGGCGCCGGATTCTCGCAAATCCGAGTTCATCGGGCGCTTGTTGGGGCGCTGCTCTACGCCGCGGTTTAACTGCGAGAGGGCGATCATCGGGCATTCGAATTCTTTGGCGATACCTTTCAGCGAGCGCGAGATTTCGGAGATTTCTTGCGTACGACCATCACCGCCGCCCGCAACAGTCATCAACTGTAAATAGTCGACCATGATCATGCCGGGGTTGCCGTGTTCGCGTGCGATGCGGCGGATACGAGCGCGCATTTCCTGCGGATTAAGGCCGCCGGTATCGTCGATAAACAGCAGCTTGTCTTTCATTTTGGCAACGGCGGATGACAGCTTCGGCCAATCTTCTTCGGTGAGTTTGCCGTTGCGCATTTTGCCCTGGTCGATGCGGCCGATGGACGACATCATCCGCATTACCAATGCGTTTGAGGGCATTTCCATACTGAACACCAGCACCGGTTTGACCTGATTAAACAGCGCGCCTTCTACAAAGTTGAGCGCCAGTGCGGTTTTACCCATGGATGGACGCGCGGCTAGAATAATGAGTTCACCTGGCTGCCAACCGGAGGTGCGCTGATCCAGATCAGTAATGCCAGAGGGTACGCCGGTGATATCGCTACCGGAGCGGAAGAGTTCATCAATGCGCTGTACGGTTGCCTTGAGGAGTTCATTCACCCCCACTAAACCGCCTTCTTTCGGGCGATCTTCGGCGATTTCGGCGACGCGTTTTTCAGCGAGTTGGAGCAGGTCGTCGGAATCCAGACCGGCGGGATTCATACTCGATTTACTGATTTCCTGCGCAGCGGCAATCAGCTGGCGAAGCGTTGAGCGCTCGCGCACGATTTTAGCGTAGGCCGCAATATTGGCCGCGCTCGGCGTGTTGTTGGCCATTTCGACCAAATAACCCAATCCACCGACGCGCTCCAACTCGTCATGCTTGTGCAACTCTTCCGAGAGAGTGATGACATCGAGCGGCTGACCGGCTTCTTGCAACTCAATCATCATGCGGAAGATGAGTTTGTGATCATCGCGGAAAAAATCCGCCTCCGAGACTACTTCCAGCACCGTATCCAGGCGGTTGTTGTCGAGCATTAACCCACCCAATACCGATTGTTCGGCTTCCACCGAATGCGGCAAGGCGTTATGGGTGCTTAGCTCGCTGGCGAGGCGATCCTCAAAACTGGATGATTCGAAACTGGATTCAGGCATAAGGCTTTAAAACACTGGCGGAGTTATTAATTAGATCGCTATTTAGTAAATCGCGTGCAAAAAAAATCGGGCGCTACTTCAACCAAAAGGTTGTCGATAGTGCCCGATTTCATCTTGCTTGTCAGTAATTCAAATCCCTCCCAACCTCCCTTTTTCTAAGGGAGGAGCACATCCCAGCTAGAGAAGAAGGGAGTGAATTTCCCCCTTTGAAAAAGGGGGCCAGGGGGATTCAACAATTACTCTGGAACAACAGCCAATTTAACAGCTTGAATCACTTCAGCGTGCAACTGAACATCGATCTCGTATTGACCGATTTCACGCAGTACGCCTTGTGGCAAGCGAACTTCTGACTTGGCAACAGCAACGCCAGCAGCAGTGATTGCTTCAGCGATGTCGCGGGTGCCGATAGAACCGAACAAACGGCCTTCGTCACCTGCTTTAGCAGCGATGGTTACTTCCAACGCAGCCAATTGCTCAGCGCGTGCGGTAGCACCAGCAATTTTGCCAGCAGCAGTTGCTTCCAACTCAGCGCGACGCGCTTCGAAGTCAGCAATGTTTTTAGCGGTAGCAGCAACCGCTTTGCCTTGCGGCAACAGGTAGTTACGGCCGTAGCCAGATTTAACAGAAACTTTGTCACCAATAGCGCCTAAACGGCCTACTTTATCAAGCAGAATAACTTCCATCTCTATACCCCTTACTCGTGACTGTCAGTGTATGGAATCAAAGCCAGGTAACGAGCACGCTTGATAGCAGTAGCCAACTGACGTTGGTATTTAGCTTTGGTGCCAGTGATACGGCTTGGAACGATCTTGCCAGTTTCGGTGATGTAAGCTTTCAGCGTTTCAACATCTTTATAATCGATGCGCTTGGTGCCTTCAGCGGTAAAACGGCAGAATTTGCGACGACGGAAAAAACGGGCCATGGTTATACCTCCTGCTCTTCTTCAAAATCATCTGCATCAACACCGTCTTCATCAGACAGGTCTTCTGCGTCATCACGACGTTCGGTACGCGGTGGGCG
>CAZCJR010000041.1:0-37271 GCA_964499225.1 uncultured Cellvibrionaceae bacterium
CTTGGTGAAAATGGCGCAGGCAAATCAACGCTGATCAAAGTGATGACCGGTGTTTACCAGCGCGATGGCGGCGATATTTTATTGGAAGGCAATCCCATCTTCCCGAATAACACTGGCGATGCGCAAGACCTCGGCATCAGCACCGTGTATCAGGAAGTGAATTTGCTGCCCAACCTTACGGTTGCGCAAAATATCTATCTCGGCCGTGAACCGCGCCGCTTCGGTTTAATCCACTGGAAAAAAGTTAATCAGGACGCCGCGCAGTTACTCAAAGGTTACGATCTGAATATCGATGTAACCTTGCCGCTCTCCCACTACTCCATCGCCGTGCAGCAATTAATTGCGATTGCGCGCGGTGTGGATATGTCCGCAAAAGTATTGATTCTTGATGAACCTACAGCAAGTCTCGATGCGGATGAAGTGCAGTCGCTGTTTCGCATCATGCGCGATTTGAAAGCGCGCGGCATTGGAATCCTATTCGTAACTCACTTCCTCGATCAAGTGTATGCCGTCTGTGACCGCATCACCATTTTGCGCAGCGCAGAATTAGTGGGTGAATTTGTCGCAGCGAATCTTTCGCGCACTGAATTGATCGGCCATATGCTCGGTAAAGAACTCGCAGAATTGGGTGAGCACAAACCACAAGCCAATTTAGAATGCGGCGATGCCTTGTTAAATGCACAAGGCCTTGGTCGCACCGCAACGCTTTCTCCCACCGATATTCAAGTGTGCAAAGGTGAGGTAATCGGTTTGGCGGGCTTGCTCGGCTCAGGTCGCACCGAATTATGCCGTTTGATTTTTGGCGTGGATAAAAAGCACAGCGGCACAGTGACGTTTAATGGCAAGGCCATGAATTTTTCTTCGCCGCGCGATGCTATAGATGTAGGCATGGGCCTCTGCCCGGAAGACCGCAAACACGATGGTATCCTCGGCCAGCTTTCTATCCGCGAGAATATGATCCTCGCGCGTCAGATCAAACAAGGCTGGTGGAAGTTCATCTCGCGTAAAGAGCAGGAAGACATCGCCAACCAATACGTCAAAGAGTTGAGCATCGCCACCTCGGATATTGAAAAGCCAATTGAACAATTAAGCGGCGGCAATCAACAAAAGGTGATTCTCGCGCGCTGGCTCGCGGCTAATCCTACTCTGCTAATTCTCGACGAACCAACACGCGGTATCGATATTGGTGCTCACGCCGAAATTATCCGCTTGATTCGCAAGCTCTGCGACCAAGGTTTAGCGCTGGTGGTAGCGTCATCAGAACTGGAAGAATTAGTAGCCTTTAGCAGCAAAGTGATTGTATTGCGCGATCGCAACAAAGTTGCAGAGCTCGAGGGTGATGAAATAAATCCGCAGCGTATTATGCAGGCGATTGCGGCGAGCTAATTATTAACAGCTGGATTAGCTGCGCTGGCCTCCCGGCTCCCGCAAGCGGGAATGACGACGGATACATTAAGTAGGATATAAATGGGAATCGTCATCCTCGCGCAGCGGGGATCCATAAAAACCAAGAGACAACTATGAACCTGACCAAAAGCCAAAACCTGCGCCGCTATTTGTGGCCCTGCGCCGGTTTACTGGTGTTGTTAATTATCAACGTCATCATCTCACCCGAATTTTTTCATATCGAATTCAAAGACGGCCGCTTTTACGGCAGCTTGATTGATGTACTCAATCGCGCCGCACCGGTTGCGCTACTTGCCATAGGTATGGCATTAGTCATCGCAACTGGCGGAGTTGATTTATCAGTCGGCTCGATTATGGCAATTGCTGGAGCCGCCAGTGCGTATTACATTACCAAAGGTGTCGATAACCTTGCGATTATTATCGGCGCCGGTTTGGTCGCAGGATTAACTGCAGGAGTAATCAACGGCTTTCTTGTGGGTTACATGAGCATTCAACCGATTGTCGCAACCTTAATTTTAATGGTCGCCGGTCGCGGCATTGCGCAATTAATCAATGAGGGCCAGATAGTCACATTTGATCATGCCGGTTTCGCCTTTTTAGGTACCGGTAATTTTCTCGGCCTGCCCTTCCCGATAGTGTTAGTCATCATCACGTTTATTGTTGTGCAATTGTTAACGCGCAGAACCGCTTTAGGTTTATATATTGAAGCGGTGGGTGCAAATCCATCGGCCAGCCACTACATGGGCTTGAATGCCAAAGCGATTAAAATGAGCGTGTATTGTGTAGCCGGACTCTGTGCCGCGCTCGCCGGTATGATCGCCGCTGCCGACATTAAAGGCTCCGATGCAAACAATGCGGGCTTGTGGTTAGAGCTGGATGCAATTCTCGCTGTGGTGATTGGCGGCGCGTCGTTAATGGGCGGGCGCTTTTCTATTTTCCTCGCGGTGATAGGTGCGCTAATTATCCAAACACTTACCGTCACCATTATTCTCAGCGGCATTCCACCGAAATTTAATCTGCTAATTAAGGCCAGCGCCATTATTATTGTGTTGCTAATGCAATCGCCACGCTTTCAACAGCAATTAAGCCAGCTTAACTTCTGGACGAAAAAGAAGGAGAGCAATCGTGCTTAATCCCAAATTTATTCCCCTCGCTGTCACCTGCGCGCTGTTCTTTGTACTGTTTGGCGTAGGCGCAATTCAATTTGATGGCTTTGGCAGTTCACGCGTATTTTTTAACTTACTCAGCGACAACGCTTTTTTAATTATCGCTGCCGTAGGCATGACCTTTGTGATTCTCTCCGGTGGTATCGATTTGTCCGTCGGCGCGGTAATCGCATTAACCGGTGTGGTTTGCAGTGTATTGATTAGTAAATACCAATGGCATCCGCTCGTGGTATTTCCGGTGGTGTTGATTGGCGGAACCCTATTCGGCACGATCATGGGTGCAATTATTCACTACTACAAAATGCAGCCGTTTATTGTGACACTCGCGGGAATGTTTTTCGCGCGCGGTTTGGCAAGTGTCATCAGCGAAGAATCTATTCCCATTGAACATGAGTTTTACAATCAAGTCGCAGAGTTTGGCTTTATGTTACCCGGCGACGCTTGGGTCGGCAGCGCAACCATTATTTGTTTAGTAGTGCTATTCGCCGCAATTATTATCGCCCACTACACCCGCTTCGGCGGCCGCGTATACGCCGTCGGTGGCGATGCAAATTCCGCTGCGTTAATGGGAATCCCACTCGCACAAACCACCATCCGTATTTACGCCATCAGCGCTTTCCTCGCCACACTTGCGGGCATCGTCTACTCCTTCTACACCTTCTCCGGCTACTCACTAGCCGCCGTCGGCGTAGAGCTTGATGCAATCGCCGCAGTGGTTATCGGCGGCACATTATTGACTGGTGGCTACGGTTATATGTTCGGCACACTCATGGGCGTGCTCATTATGGGCGTAGTACAAACCTATATTTCGTTTGACGGCACCCTGAGCAGTTGGTGGACAAAAATTGTGATTGGATTGTTGCTGTTTTGTTTTATTGCGCTGCAGCAGTTGTTGGTGCGGGGAAAACCGCGATAGCCATATTGTGTGCCTTAGGCGAGGTGATCAAGCTCGCCCTAATTAACACTTGCCGGACTTTAATTATTAGATTATATTTCGACCACGTTCTAAGAACGGCTTTGACGGCACCCTAAAAGTTAACCATCACGATCCCCCTCCTATTCCACGTCACTTAGAAGGCATCGTAACCATTCTTCTGCTAATGCAGAGGGGGATACGAATGTCTAAAAAAGATTCTTCTACATCAATTTTTAATTTCCTAATTAAATTTATCCTAATCGGATTACTAATTAGCGCTTTTCTTTTATTGGCCTATGCGGACTCCAAGTCAGTTGCAATTGAGAAAATATGGGGGCATTTTAGTTTGATGTCCCTCTGGATCCTCACCCTCTCGAAAATAAAAAACGGAAAATAGGTATAAACAGAATGTACAAACTATTCTACTACCCCCGCAACGCCAGCTGGGCGCCTCATATGCTGTTGGCAGAAATGCAATTGGATTATGAGTTAGTTCTTGTAGACCGGAAAACCGAAGCGCAGAAAAATTCTGAGTATTTGAAGCTCAATCCCACCGGCCGAATTCCCACGCTGGTTATCGAAGGCGAGCCGATTTACGAAAGCGCGGCAATCTGTTTGTTCTTGTGCGAGAGACACCCCGAAAAAAACATGATGCACGCAGCAGGAAGCATTGAACGCGCAAGGTTTTATCAGTGGCTATCTTATTTGAATGCGTCTTTACAACCTGAGTTGATGGTTTATTTTTATCCGCAAAAACATACAGCGGCAACTTCGGGCTATGAGGAAATAAAGCAAGCGCAGGAAAATCGAGTAACGCAGATGTTTGCGTTAATTGATCAAGAATTGAAAGGAAAAACGTTTCTATTGGGTGATAAGATCAGTGCGTGCGACTTTGTATTGTTTATGTTGTTGCACTGGGGCAGCGGATTAAAACAGCCACCATTATCGTTTCCGAATTTAGGCAGGTATCTGCGCGCTATGGCGCAGCGGGAATCGATTAAGTCTGTGTGTGCGATTGAAGGGACATCGCTTGGGGCTTATCAATAAAAATTTCATCTGTCTTGGCGGCAATATTGTCATGTTGGGGTTCGTTCCTCAGCCTACGCGGCCCGCACCAACCTACGGACTCCCTATTAAATAATTACTCCCCATTCGCGCCAAGCTTTTCCATCTTCGCAAACCATTTCTGGGCGGTTTTTTCATCCATATTGCCGACACTGCCAATCAAAGTTTCATTGATCGGGGCGATGCCGACAAAACCTAAAATATTGCGCTCTAATGATTTCAAACTGTGTGCGCGGAAATACCAACGGTAAACCAATGCGGGCATTCCCATAGTGACCACTACGCGGGCCGAACGGCCGGTGAGGCCTTTGTGGGCGAAGGGATTTTTGCCGTCGGAGGTGAATGCAAAATCGGGTCTGGCGATTTGTTCTAAAAACCCTTTAAGTATCGCAGGCATATCGCCGAGCCAGAGCGGGAAAAAAAACACTATATGTTCAGCCCACTGAATATCGTCTTGCGCGAGTTTTAAATTGACGGGCAGTAAGCCGTGTTCCCATTCTTGTTGGCTGCGCAGCAGTGGGAAATCGATTGCGGCAACATTGACGTGGCGAACCTCGTGACCTGCATCCGTCGCGCCGCGGGCATAGGACCGCTCCAGTTCGTTGCAGAGGTGATGCTGTTGAACGTCTGGATGACCTTGAATCAGAAGAATATTTTTACTCATGAATTTCCCCTCTGATTAGTGATTAAAAAACGCAGAATTGAGAGCCAATAGAGTACGCGCACAACATGAAATATTTGTTGATACAAAACAAGGTTTATGGTTTGTGGCAACCAAGTGCATGTCGCTCCACACTGGGCTATGATGCATAAAAGTAGTTTATAAGTTGCTGTTTATTTCAATGTCACTATTGTTAGAGTATTTTGTCCTAACAGAAAAGATTGTATAAACATTTAACATTATCACTCTCAATACACGTGACACAGGATAATAAATTGAACCGACTGTTACGCTCCATTTTGGCGCAGGGCTATTGGATTTCAGTAGCAGTGGCGCTTATTTTCACAATTCCACAAATGGCTGTTGCAGCGCCGACGATTGTTGCTGCTGTCGATGAAGACATCATCACTGACTATCACTTATTTGTTGGCGACCGCGATCCACTGCTCATTGATTATTATGGCGGCCCAGGTGCGCGACGCGATGTAATTGAAATTATCTTGTTGCAACAAGCATTGGCGTTGGGTGGATTTGAAGCGAAAGTCACATTGCGCCCCGAAAATAGTTATTTGCGAATTTTAAAATTAGTGGCCGATGGAGATGTAGCACTCTCTGGCGCACTAAAGTGGCGTGAGGATATAAAACCTTATTCGACGCATTTGTTTAAAACCAAAGCGGTAGTGAAGGAAGGTGAATTTATTGCAGGACTCTATACTCGTGCTGATAATCAACGTGCATTGCAAGCCGATACGATTGAAAAAATTCGTCACCTCAGTGCGGCATCCAATAGCCACTGGAAGGCCGACATTAAAACCTTGAAAGAATTAGGCATTAAAAAAATACACGTCTCGACCTACTGGGTACAAATTGTGCGAATGGTGGTTGCGAAACGTGCCGACGTAACCCTTGCGCCTTTTCAGGTAAATCCCGATATGAAAGTGATGGTGGATGGCTTGGAGTTAGTGCCCATTCCCGGGATTAAAGTTGCCCTGCCCGGCAGCCGCCACTGGCCGGTGAGCAAGACCCATCCACTCGGTGAAGAAATTTTTAATGCGCTCGCGCGTGGCATTGAGGAACTTGAAAGGAAAGGCATAATTCAGCGGGCCTATGAAGAGTGCGGGTTTTTTCACCCGGAGGTTAAGGATTGGAAATTATTAAACCCTCACCTGTAGAATTCTTTTGTGCAATCCAAACCTATTTCAAATTCCTGCAAATCATTACATATTAACGCTTAACACTGACTTGTTTAGTGGCTAACCTTGGGCCACATTAATTCTCCCGATAACGTTATCCTATGCCGGTCAGTATCGAAGCCTTAATCAATGGTCTTTACCGCAGTGAATCGCGGCGCGTGTTGGCGACGTTAATTCGACTGCTAAAAGATTTTGATCTCGCTGAAGAAGCGCTGCAGGACGCCTTTGCCGCTGCACTTCAACAATGGCCAGTTGACGGCGTACCGAACAATCCACGCGCATGGTTGGTATCCACTGGCCGCTTTAAAGCGATTGACCATATCCGTCGCCGCGCGCGTTTTAATACCTCGCTGGATGATGTCGCCGAAGAATTGGAAGAGGCGTTCAGCGAGGAAGCAGATTGGTCTGAAGAGCACATTGAAGATGACCAATTGCGCCTTATCTTTACCTGCTGTCACCCGAGCCTCGCACCTGAAGCGCAACTGGCACTTACCTTGCGCGAAATTTGCGGTTTAACGACCGAGGCCATTGCCCGCGCTTTTTTGACCTCGCCTAGCACACTTGCGCAACGAATCGTGCGCGCGAAAAATAAAATTCGCGATGCAAAAATCCCCTACGAAATTCCCGCACTCAGCGAATTGCCTGAGCGGCTTGACGCAGTGCTGCATGTTATTTATTTGGTGTTTAACGAAGGCTATTCCGCATCATCAGGTACTGAATTGATTCGTCAGGAACTCGCGAGGGAAGCCATTCGCCTCGGTCGACTGCTCGCCAATTTATTACCCGACCCGGAAGTACTCGGCTTACTCGCACTAATGCTGATTCAGGATTCGCGCCGCAGCGCGCGTATCGATAACCAGGGCGATTTAATTCGCCTGGAAGATCAAGATAGAAGATTGTGGGATCGCGACCAAATCGCTGAAGGCGCAGCATTAATTCGGCGCGCCTTAGGCAGTGGCAGCGCTGATATCTATTGCCTGCAAGCCGCAATAGCAGTACTGCACGCCGAAGCGCCTGCATTTGCGCAAACCGATTGGCAGGAAATTTGTGGATTTTATGATTTATTGTTGATGCGCAATCCATCGCCAGTGATTGAACTAAACCGCGCGGTCGCTATCGCTCATCGCGACGGCGCAGCACAAGGGTTGAGATTACTGAATGATCTGGTAGCGCGAAATCAACTTAAAGATTATCACTTACTGCACGCAGCGCGCGCAGAATTCCTCAGCCAGCTCGGGCAAAAACAAGCGGCAACAGCCGCTTATGAGCTTGCTATCGCCCTCACTGCACAAGAGCCGGAGCAACGTTTTCTACGCAACAAATTATCGTTGCTTGAAGCGGCCGATTAACTATCGCGTCCGTTGAAATTATTCACCGGAATCGTCTCCTGATCTAAATCCTCGACTTTGCCAACAATTCATCCAAGGTTACAAACCGGTAACCCCGAGCTTTTAGTCCTCGAATGATGCTGGGCACAGCGTCCATGGAGGCTTGACGCGATTCGTACATCACATGCAACAAAATAATCGAACCCGGACGGATATTATCAATAACATGCTGCGTTATTTTTTCGCTACTGGATGCAATTTCAGGAAAGCTCTCCGGTTCAACATCCCAGGTTACAGTGGTAATTCCCTCACGCCACAGATAGAAAGGTAGTGCCAATAGTTTTTTTCCGTATGGAGGGCGAAATACAATTTCCTTGTCGTAACCCAGGCTGCGGATCAGCTGATTGGTTTTGGAAACCTCGTCGACCACTGATTGGTAGGACATAAGCACCATGCGTGGATGCGAATAGGAGTGGTTGCCAATTTGGTGTCCGGCAGCAATCAGTTTATTCGCCTCTTGCCTGTGCCACTCTATATTTTGCCCCATAAGGAAAAATGTCGCGGGCACCTGCTCGGCTGCCAACGCTGCAATAATTTTATCGGTGAAGACTGGCACCGGACCATCATCAAAAGTCAGGGCAATTACTTTATCTGTCGTTTCCACTCGGCTGACCAACTCGCCAAACACCTGAACATCGCGACTTCTGCTGAGCTGGAATGCTGCGCCCAATAGCACTGCAACAACCATTAGCCCTACGAAAAAATACTTCACCTTAAACCCTCAGCAAACCGCGAAAACCTCTAACTGCATAATAAGATTGCGCGCCGTTGTGATATACAAACACGTGGCCGTAGCGGCGATCCGCAAAAAGTGCGCCCCCGAGCTTGCGGATGTCTGCTGGCGTGGCTATCCAGCTTGATGTCTTTAAATCAAAATCCCCCAACGATTGCAGCTCGCGATATTGCGCTTCTGTTAATAGATCAATGCCGATAGCGGCAGCCATATCAAGCGCATTTTTTTCCGGCTTGTGTGCGTTGCGGGATTCCAGGCCTTCACGGTCATAACACGTGCTACGGCGGCCCAATGGCGCCTCCGCAGAACAATCACAAAAAATATACTCCCCTGTTTCATTATCACGCCCAATAATATCCGGCTCCCCTCCCGTTTTTTCCATTTCAGCCAGCGTATCCATTTTCTTGGGATTGGATTGCAGCTTGGTTACAACCTCGACCCAATCGAGCCCTATGTGGCGGCTCATGTTTTTTTCAAAACGGGTTTTCAAAATCCCAAGTAGTTCTTCACGCTCTTGCGCCTTCATCCTTTTGCTCCTGGTAATTATTTATCCGGCTACAGAAAATAAAAAAGCGGGCATAAAAGCCCGCTTCATTCTAACCGGAATAAAACCAGGGTTAAAAGGCATACCCCACGCCTAGCATATACACAATCGGATCAATGGTTACGTCGACACTTGCCGCATGCGCACCATTTACGGAAATATCTGCAGTGGTTTCTATATCAATTTTCCACACCGCTACGTTCAGATACCATTTCTCCGATAACTGCAAATCAGCACCTAATTGCAATGCAACACCAGTCGAATCATCCAAAGAAATATCAGTAGCGCCGTTAAGCGCAGCATCTAATGTGTCGCTGGTATTGCTATCGAAAAATGTTGTGTAATTTAGTCCGACACCAATATAAGGCTGAAATTTTTTGCCGGTAAGCGGGTAATACTGCACGGACAATGTTGGGGGCAAATGCTTGGTGGTGCCTATATCAACTCCGTTGAGCGCTCCGGCGCCCACTATGTCGTGCTCAAATGGCAATGCGGCCAACAACTCGATACCAATACTCGGCGAGTAAAACCAGGTGCCCGAAAACCCTAGACCGGTTGCATCATCTACGCCTACCCCACCACCCAACACAGTACCGCTGCTTGCATCGGGCGCAACTTGTGCAACGCCAACACGCAGAAAATAGTCGCCCGCCTCATGGGCTTGCGCGATACCTGCCAGACAACCACCACCCAATATTACTGCCATTACTAACTGACGCATTTGCTCTTCCTCTGTTGTTTAACTACAGAGGTAGTGTTACCAATTTACACATCAATACTCTTGATATACATCAAGCGTATTGTCCGGCAATGAAAAAAGAAAATTTTTCAGCTGCCTGTCGATTTCGCTTTATCGGAATCGACTAGGTTATGAATGCCTTACCGTCACCTTTATTTTACGGAGATAAATTATGACTCACTATGTTGATGGATTCTTATTGCCTATCACCCCGGAAAAACTGCCGGAATATCAACAAATGGCCAACAAAGCTGGCGCCGTTTGGAAAGAGCATGGCGCAATTGCCTACTGGGAATGCGTGGGCGATGATCTGGATATTCAGGATATGACTTCCTTTCGCAAATCCGCAGGCTGCAAAGACAATGAAACTGTTGTTATAGCCTGGATTGTTTATGCATCCCGCGAAGAGCGCGACCGCATTAATGCGCTGGTGATGGCAGACCCACGCTTGGCCGACATGTGCGATAAAGACAATCCGCCATTTGATTTCAAGCGCATGGCTTATGGCGGATTCAAGGAGCTCGTCCGTCACGAATAAGCACTAATCACTTTTTATCCTGATTTTATTGCGAGAGTACATTATGGCTACACAAGTATTTATCAACTTGCCGGTAAAAGATCTGGAAAAATCCAAGGCATTTTTTGCCCAACTCGGCTACACATTCAACGCGCAGTTTACCAACGAAAACGCCGCCTGCATGGTGATCAGCGATACGATTTATACGATGCTGTTAACTGAACCTTTTTTTCAAGGCTTCACCCACAAATCGATTGCCGATGCACACACCACCAAAGAAGTATTAATTTGCCTTTCTTGTGAAAGTCGCGTGCAAGTCGACGATACGATTAAAAAAGCCATAGCTGCTGGCGGCAAAGCTGCACCTGCGGAGCCTATCGACCATGGTTTTATGTACTACCATGGATTCGAAGATTTGGATGGCCACAACTGGGAAATCATGTTTATGGAATCCTGTGAACCGCAGGAATAATTTTTACTTGTTACTGGAGCGATTATGAAATACCTGTGCATGGTTTTTTACGATGAAAATATTATTAACAATATGACATCCAGTGAATGGAAATCATTAAACAATGAGTGCGTAGCCTGCGGTGAAGGTTTACGCGATAGCGGAAAAATGCTTGGCGGCAATGCATTGCACCCAACCGCTACGGCAACTAGCCTGCGTATTCGCGATGGTAAAACAGTCATTACCGACGGGCCATTTGCTGAAACCAAAGAACAGTTGGCAGGATTTTATTTGTTGGATGCGCGCGATTTGAATGAAGCAATCCAACTCGCGAGTAAAATTCCACCTGCACGCTTTGGCACCATAGAAATTCGGCCCATCCGCGAACTGGACCCTGAAAAAGATGAACGATTCAACCAACACTTTGCTTGAGCCAAACACAAACGCAGTGTTACAACCGCGCTTTGAAACCACTGGCCCATTATTGATTGCTGGTTTGCGCGAGCCGTTAGATGAGCATGCCGCGCAAAAAATTCCGCAGCTATGGCAGAAATTGGTGGCTTGCCGGGATGAAATTCCGCAGCGCGTCGGCAGTACGGATTATGGCTTATGCATCCACTTGCAGGGTTACGAGTACTATTACATGGCCGGTTGTGCCGTATGGGATTTTACCGGGCTGCCTGAAACATTCAGCCCGTTTATTATTCCATCGCAAACTTATGCGGTGTTCACGCATGCAGGGCACATAAATAACATCAGGGACACTATCGGTTATGCATTTGACCAATGGCTACCAAACTCCGGATACCGCCAGGCTAGCGCGCCAGAAAATGCACTATATTTTTTTGAGCGCTATGGAGAGACGTTTGATCCGCAGGTTGGTGAGGGGGATGTTGAGATTTGGTTACCGATTACCGGCCATTAATATTTTTAGCCACATACAATAGCAGGAGGCCGCCAAGCCTGCTGTTAAATACAACGTATATTTTCGAACAACATCAGTTCAATTACCCCACTCCATATAGCTATGGACGGAATCATATTCGTAAGTGGTAATTTCGAATGGATTACCATCGGGATCTTTAAAGTAGATTGACCATGAGAGATCATGGTCAATAATTTTCACTGGCATATCTTTATCTTTAAGGTGCTCAATCCAGGCAAAGAAATTTTCAGCATTTACACTAAATGCAACGACAGTATTTTGAACCGCATCAGATTCAAACAGCGCCAAATGAATATTCCCCTGCGCATTAGCGACGGTTAACGGCCCGCCATCTGCCGCCCAAACCTCAAATTCTGCAACCGACTCAAAACCGAGAATATCCTTGTACCACTGCTCAGCTTGCTTTCTATTTTTGACCGACACATGAATGTGATCGATTGCTTTTAAATTTGGGGCCATACTATGCTCACTCGAAACTATACTGATTGGAGATCCTGATCATGGCCGTGATAATTCCACAAGATTTGTGGTAAGGCTATAAAAATCCGCCCCCATTTTTCCAATACTATCCAGTTGTTGCTGACTGATAAAACCATCTTGCCAAAGCCCATCATCAACATAAATTGTCTTCACATCCAGTAGCGCCACGCTGCCGCCCATGGGAAGACTGCTCAAGCGCACTATTTCACGCAGCGTACATTCATACCTCACCATAACGCCCGCGACCGAATCTGGTTTAACACTGTGACTTACACATTGCTCAAGCTGCGCAAAATCAAACTCGCTCTGATCCGCCGGCAGCGAAGCACAGGTGAGGTTCATTTTCTCCAGCAACTGTGAATTAACAATATGGACCACACACTCTTTAGTATCGATTAAATTTACTAATGTGTCCTTATCACCCCCACCGCGTGGATTTACCTGGGAGTACCACAGGATAGGCGGATTACAACTTGCCACATTAAAAAATGAATAAGGTGCAATATTAAGCACACCCGCTTTCGAAAGCGTACTAATCCATGCGATCGGGCGCGGAGTAACGCCCCCAACCAACAGACGGTACATCTCCTGAGAATCCAACTGGGACGTATCGAACCACATAATAAAAATCCTGGCGAGTCAATATCGGACAAAACACGCACTAACAGAGTGCGTATTGATGAACCACATACGCCAGCATACTACAGTTAAAAAAAAGGAGCCTTACGGCTCCTGTAGTATCGTTTTCTGTGGCTTAGTCTTTAGATCTTGGTGCAGATAACGTATTGAGCGAGACAATGCGCGTTTTACTAATTTTGTGACGATAAATTTCACGCAAGTATTTGATCGCTTTTTTCACACTATCACGCGATAGACGAATATCGTTAATCGAGCAGAACTTATCTGCATCGTTAATCAGCTCGCGATATTTTTTCTCGTACATGGGCTTGATTGCATACCAGTTGGTATCAAGAATTTTGGCGGGATTCTCGTACTCATTGAGCATTTTATCGACCAACTTCTCATCAAATTCGTCGGCACGGATAAAATCCAACATAGCCGCATCTAACTGCTCATCAAAACGGAACGGGTCTTTGGCGAAGCAGCGTTTGATAAAGGCCACAATCAAGGTGAGGAAGTCATCGCTTAAGCAAGGGCTTTTTACGATCAGGGTTGTTAACGAAATATTGGCCGATGCACCGATGACCAGAGCGTAGCGCTTCAGTGTGGTATTCGGGAATAACGCATTCAAATGGGATTTGAGTTTATTCAAATCCATGTATGACAGTTTGTAATCTTTTGGCAAGGAGATAATTGACACAATTGACGAACAATTTTTGAAGAAGTGCAGGTCTTTCAACTCCTCAGCGTCATAACCTTTTTGCAAATATTTCGCCAGCGATTCGCGGTAGCGTCCAGATTCAATCGGCAACAAACTAATCCCTTCAATCGCCTGGGTCACTTTATTAAAATGCGGCAAATCAATCGAGCGGTAAAACAAATCATCGATATTCAATTCACCAATTTTTTTGGTATCTATACCGCGTAATTTATCCACGCCCTGCGGAATACTGCTGGGAATAACTGACTCTGCGTAGGCAACTGCGACCGGCCCTGCGAGACTCATAAATAGATCATTGGCATCGAGACGAATGGTTTCGCCGATATCGATTCCTGCGCGACGGAAATAATTTTCGTCGTAATCCGTGGTCACCGCTTGCGCGGTAAGAATGTTAAAAATTTGCTGGGAGATATATTGGTTGGCGTATTTCTCCATAGCGTTGACATCAATGTGCTGGATTGCACCCTCGTCGGTTTCTTCAGCATAGCGCATGATGTCGTTGGAGATGAGCATCATCGCATTCCACGGGCGGATACGATGCATAACGCTGGCTTCGCTGCTGTCTTCATTGTCAAAGTTGTAGGAAAAATCCCATTCTTCTGATAAGTATTTACACAGCAATCGCCCGGCATTGATATGCAACGCTTCCGACATTTCTACACCGTGGTCGGAGATATTCGGCAGTATGCAAATGCCGCTGGTAAATATTGGTTCGAACACAAACGAATGACCGCGATTCGCAGCATCATCCGTTTGCGCGCGCGAATCAAAGGTTTTGCTCATATAGGCATATTGCTGAGCCAAACCAAACTCGCTTGCCATGCCCGAGCCAGTACCGCCGCCCGCGCTGAAAATATAAAAATATAATCGCGATTGGTTAGCTTTAATGCCGCAAGAATCAATTAAATAGGAATGTACAAATTTCCAATCAGGATTGGAAAAGCGCTGGGTATCTTTGTTGAGAATAATTTTGGCGAGGTACTGGCCGAGAATCGGTGCATTACCGGAACCACCGGCATGAACTTCGGACAAGTCCATGATTTTCATTTTGGTGTAATCTTTAAGGAACCCGGAGCGTTCACCTTTGTGCGAGAAACGGATGCGACCTTCGATGTCTTTATCCAAATCGCCGAGCATCACTAAAGGTTCAATTAAAAATACCGGTTTGAGTTGATGCCCACCTTTTAGATGCAAACTGCGCTTGATCCAACGCATGGGTTTATCTTGCTCGCGGACTTCTTTTTCTTCACTGTTAAATTCGTTGAGATAAAAATTGCGCGCGTTGTACACCAGTGAAGCGACGTCCAAGGCAATATTTGACCCGCAGCGGCCGAGGCCGATGAGACATACCGAAGGAAATTGCGGCTGCTTGAAATTTTCCGAATCTTGCATATTGGCAAGATTCGGATAGACGCTTGAGCGCAAGGTATCCAGATTAAACAGGATCTTGTTGAGATCCCGCTCGGTGAAATACATGTAGCCATTGTTAGGCGCTGGTGCGAGCAGATTAATGACCTCCGCATCTGGCGGCGCATCCAGGGTAATCAGATCATCCTGTTCCAGTGTCTCAGTGGTGCGCGGGGTCTTTTTGATGGCCATTTGGTGTAGATCCTTGGTGAGCGATTCTGCGAGGGACTCTTTTCAAAGGTCTGCCAGTAAAAACCGACAAGACTTATGGTCTAAATTCCTATTAACGCTAGTCGCGACTTCACAAAAATACAAATTTGCATGCCGCGATCACTCAAAAAGTCGCCAAAACTCTCTTATTCGTTCATTTTCTACACTAATCGCGTTTATTCAGAGCCTTTAATACCAAGGCATCACGGGCATAAATATCCGGTTTGAAGGCGATTTGAGTTTCACTGACGGCATCAACCGTCCAATAGGCGAGCAGTATGGGGACCCGTTTGGCCAGCGTAACATTGCGCGTTTTGCCGGTTGCCAAGGCTTTTTCAATTGCGGCCGCATCCCAGCTGGGGGTTTCAGCCAAGAGTAACTCCACCAACTCCAGGGCACGCTCTACGCGAATACAGCCGGAGCTGAAGGCGCGCTGGCTTTTATTAAACAGTTTCTGGTAGGGCGTATCGTGCAGATAGACGGCATGGGTGTTGGGAAAGCGAATTACAGCCTTGCCCAATGCCGCATCATCGCCCGCATCCTGCCGCAGGGTGACATTGCCCGGCCGGTACCAATCGACTGTTGCCGGGTCCAACTCTTTACCGCTGCTATCCAATACACGGATATTGTGCTCACGCAGATAGTTGATGTCCTTGCGCACTTTGGGCAGTACATCTTTACGCAAAATGGTGGGCGGCACAGTCCAGGTGGGATTGAGGGTGATGTAATTCACTTCCGACTTGAAAATCGGCGTGGTGCGATAAGCCATTCCGACCTGCACCCGCGAGCGCCAGATGGGCAAATCATTCTTAAAATAGGTAACTTTAAAACCGGCCACGTCCACTAATAGCATCTCGGATGGGATGTTATGCAGCAGCCAGCGCGCGCGGTCAAGATTGACGCGGATCTGGTCGATACGCGATTGCACCGACACATTTAACGCGGCGCGCGTGGCCGGGCCTATAGCGCCATCTACCTCAAGATACTGCTCGCGCTGGAATTTTTTTACCGCCTCGACCAAATACTCGTCGAACACCTCATCGGGATTTACCGGCGCCGCACTTGAGGATTGCACTGACGACGCCAACTCAACCGGCGTCATGGTTGAGAAACTGCCTGTTGAGGAGCTGCTGCTGAAGACCGCCTCTTCGGTAAAGACTGAATCGACCGAACTGGAAATTTCCGGCTCGCGTATAGCGGGTGACATCTCGCCTGCCACCGAACTGGCAGTAGCACTGGACACAAGAAGAGCCGCCGCCTTTGCATTGGCGATCAAACACACCTCTGCCGGTGTTTGGCCGGCCTCAGTATCCATCGGTAAAACCGGATCGACATACTCCCCGGTTACCCGCAAACGCTGGCGCAAGACGGCGACCTGTGGATCGACCGCGCAGGGTTTGAGCGTCGGCCCAACCGGCAGTGACGGCCAGCCACCTTGGTCGGCCAGCTTGCGATAATGCTGCAATCCAGCCTTGAAGCTGCGATAGGTCGCATGTTGTGGCCGCGTTTGTTCAAATAGCTGGGGGATTTGCCCGGATTCAATACTATCGGCCACGCGCGCGCCATCGGCTACCGGCGCCATATCTTGCAGGTCAAAGTTCCATTGCGGGTCAAGGCCAGCGGGATCAACTTTGCCATTGTATAAATGGTAGAGCGCGCGCAAAAAGGCGTTGGTCGCGCGCAGTTCGTCGGCAACGCGCATAGGAATAGCGTCAGTGGAGTCATCACCCAATAAAGGCAGCGCGTGACGCAGCTGCTCGACCTGATAGTCCTCGGGATTGAGGCCGTCTTCAGCGAGGGATTCCAGTGCAATGAGCAATTGCTGCAAGCGATCCGCTTCATCCCACACGGGGCGATACTGGCGCTGCTCGTAAAAACCGATAACCGCCTCGGTCAAATGGCGCGCACCGGGTGCTTGGCGCCCCTCGACCACGTCCAACTGCAGCGCAACTATTTGCACTTCAATTTCCCGCGCAATCAGTGTCGATGAATCGAGCATTTTACCCAGCGCTTCGGTATTCCTATTGACGTCTTGAGCCAAAACCGGAAGCACTGCAGCACCTATCAATATCGAAAACCAACAACTTTTCAGAGCTGCAAGACCACGCCCCCATCCACCCAATGACAACATAAACAAGCGCTCCAGCACGCTTTAAAAAAGCAGGGTTTATTCCCTAAAAATTGAACCCGAGCACACAATGTGGCTGACTTTTTGAACTTTAGTCGTTTGCCGCATTCGTATCTGGATGCTAGCATTCAAGCAGCATCAGCGTTAGCTGATAAAAGCATAAATTTCCTTAGCAGGGTCGCTACAACCTTAATCACCCAGAATCTTCGGGACTAGCCATGTTGTACACGACTCTTAAGGGCCTACTTTTTTCGGCCTGCTGCAGCTTTCTATTCGTATTAAATACCGCCACGGCACAAGAACGACCTTCCAATCCGTTCAACTATGCCCCTCTTGGCAGTGACCAATCCACTCTGTCAATGCTCAATAAACTCAGCCGCGCCGCGCCTGCCGCGAACCCCAAAGTGATCAGTTTGGCTCTGTCTGCACTCGATTGTGCTCTCACTCAAGGGATGTCGCCCGCACGCAACTTAACCGTGATTGATTACTCGCTGGTATCTACCCAACCGCGCCTGTGGGTGTTTGATCTGGTGACCGGCAAGTTGCTATTTCAGGAGTTGGTCGCTCACGGCATGAAAACGGGCAAAAATTTCGCGCGCAATTTCTCAAATACTTATGGCAGCCACCAAACCAGCCTCGGCCTGTTCCGCACTAAAGAAACCTACGTGGGCGCCAATGGTTACTCGTTACGTATGGAAGGTTTGGAAAGTGGCTTTAACGACAAAGCAATGGAGCGCGCGATTGTATTCCACGGCGCCGATTATGTGGATTTAAAACTAGCGAAAAAATTGGGCCATCTAGGCCGCAGCCATGGTTGCCCAGCCGTGCGCCGGGGTATAGCGCGCAAAGTCATCGACACCATTAAAGGAGAGCAGTTTTTGTTTTCCTATTACCCCGATCAACACTGGCTGGCTAAATCCCAATTTTTAAATTGCCCGAGCAGCCAAAGCTTGGCAAAAAACTAACTAGATCACCCCTCCTGCTGCATTTTTTTATCCTCTTTTTGGCGCTTTTCCGGCGCCATTTTCTCTCTGTAAAGCTGTGTTAACAAAATACTTATTTATCTGATATATTTATCAAGCTGTGTAAAATCATTCGCCCCGTTGTGATTTAACCGCTATAACTAAACTCGTCAAACACAACCATAAAAATCACCACAAAAACTCAAGAGAAAAACTCCATGGACAACACGTTTTTGAAGCGCGGCCTGGCACCCGTTTCCATCTGCATTTTCGCGGCAACCCTCAGTTATTCAGCCACCACTTTGGCGGAAAAAGCAAAAGAACCTTGGCAACTCGCCGAGGAGACCGAAGTGTGGGAACCCGTCCCTGCAGTTATCAGCGCTCCTGCAAACGGAATACCATCGGACGCTGTCGTACTTTTTGATGGTAAAAATCTGAGTCAATGGCAAGGCGCTGAAAGTGGCGAGGCCAAATGGAAAATCGTTGATGGCGCTATGGTTGTCGTACCGAAAACGGGCGATATCAAAACTAAAGAATCCTTTTGCGATGTGCAGTTGCATATCGAGTGGAGAACGCCAACTCAAATTACCGATGACACCGGTAAATCACTGGAAGGTCAAGGACGCAGTAATAGCGGCGTATTTTTTCAAGAGCGCTACGAAGTGCAAATGCTGGATTCCTACAACAACAAAACCTATCCCAATGGACAAGCGGCATCGGTGTACAAACAATCCATCCCATTGGTAAATGCATCGCGTGCGCCGGGTGAATGGCAAAGCTACGACATTATTTTCACCGCACCTAAATTTGATGCCGCACAAAAACTGACATCGCCCGGTTATTTGACCGTGTTGCATAACGGCGTATTAGTGCAAAACCATTTCGAGATTCAGGGCGCCACCGAATGGATTGGCAAACCTGTTTACAAAGCCCACGGTTGTGCACCGCTTCGTTTGCAAGATCATGGCAACGCGATGAGCTTTCGCAATATCTGGGTGCGCAAACTTTAAATTCCCCCGTCTATCCGCTGACAGTTAGCTTATTGCTCAGGCTGTCATCTGTTTGCGCCGCAGTGATTCACTGCGGCGCTTTTTTAATGAAATAGCACAGGTAAAGATTATGTCTCTACTGAAAAAAATCGCGCTGCTGAGTTCACTTACTATTTGCAGCATGCCGCTTTATGCACAAAATCCCGCTGACTTTTTTAAAAGTAATAGCGCCTGGGTTAACACCACCAAGGCCAGTGCTGTGGGCAATAAATTACAACTGGCACCTGCTAGTAAAGATGGCACAATTCTCGCGCTGAGTACCTCAGGTAGCAGCGAGCATTTAGTTGCTCACGAATGGCTGGGCGATTCCGTACTAGACATGGAATTTTTGGTAACTGAAGGTAGCGACGCAAAATTATTTATTCAGGGCCGCTACGCCGTCGATTTAAAAAACATCACTAACGAATGGCAACACCTGCGCGCGAAATTCCGCGCACCACGTTACAACGAAGCCAGCATCAAAACCGAATCCGCATTGATTATGGAAGTGAGCATTAACGGTGAGCCGGTGCTGACTAATGATATACGCACAGGCTTGAGCGAGGGCTCCAGTATTCCGTGGGAAGGCACTGGCGGCCCCACCAGCTTACTGGTTAAAAAAGGTCAATTAGCGCTGCGCAATTTCACACTCGCTACCGCCGATTTTTCTTTAATCAAACCGCCGACCACCTCGGGCGAATCAACCAATGAAAAAGAACTGGTGGATTTTGTCGCGCTCGGAAAAGAAACGTTTGAATCCGTCGGCTGCAATGCCTGCCATTTAATTTCCAAAGACGAGACTGGTGTAAGTAGCGGCCCCAACCTCTACGGTTTATTCAAACGAGAACCGCGCAACCGCGAAGTGGTTGAAGGTGGTGAAGGCCACCGATTTACTATAAAAGCCGATCGCCAATACATGCACCGCAGCTTGCGCGAACCTGAAGCGCAGTTGGCAATAGCTGAGACTGGCGCAAAAAAAGGTGAAGCCTATTTACCCATCATGCCTGCGTTTTCAGCACAGATATTAAGCGATATTCAAATCGATGCGATTGGTGATTATCTCGCCACATTAAATGTGCCTGCCGAACAAGGTCCTGCCATTAAATTACTCGCGCAGACCGGTGCCGAAGAATACGATCCGGTCACTGACCGTTTGCAATTTTTGGTCAACGATGAAGTGCGCGTTCAACGCGGCCCTATGGCATTAAACGGTGAATATGGCAGTTCCGGTCGCGCAATTCACGTAGGTACACCTTGGGGCGTTAATTACACCTTTGATCCGCGCCTGCTCGCCATTACCAAAATTTGGCAAGGCGGATTCCTTGATATGAGCGGCGAGTTTTTGAATCGCGGCGGCAAGGGTTTAAAAATGGGCTATGAAAGCCGCGAGATAAATCTCGGCAGCAAGCCCTTCTTAATCGCGCCCTTAAATGCAAAAGGCGAAGCCATTGATTTCTCGTTTAAAGAAGCAAAATTTGGCGATGCCGAAACGGTAAAAGCGTCACTCAATAGCAAAGAGGATCACCTCGCGCGCGTTGCCGCAATGGACGCACAATTTTTAGGTTACACGCGCGATTCAAAACAAAAGCAACAATTGCCCAGCTTCCGCTATCGCGTTGGCAAAAACACGCTGGATATTCAGACCACCATCGCTGCCGATGGCAATGTCACCGTTACTCTGCAAGGTGACTTAGCAAGCCCGCAAACTTTTGCACTCAACGGCGATGCACTACAAAACATCGGCAGCAAACAAGGCCAAATCGCCAATCAACAATGGACTTTACCCGCAGGCAAAACCAAGGCGACCCTGAGTGCAAAAATGACTCTGGCGAGCAAAGCCTGGCGCCCGCAGGCATCGACGTTTGATCATCGCAAACAGCCGATAAAAATTACCGAATCCAAAGCCAACTTACCGGCCGGTTACAGTGTGGAAAGTTATTATCCACCCAAAGATAATTTTGGCCGCGAGCAATTGTTTGAAGCGCTGGGATTAAGCCTGAGTGCAGACAACACCGTTGTTATCGCTACCCGCACCGCCGGTATTTGGCGGATGGTGAAAGGCCAATGGCAATTGTTTGCCGAGGGCACTTTTGACAGCTTGGGTGTAATCGCCGAAGACAAAAAAGGCCTCAGCGTTATTGTCGGCCAGAAAGCCGAGTTGACGCGCATCAGCGACACTAACGGCGATGGCATTGCTGACAAATACGAAACCCTGTTCGATGCCCACTCCTATCACGGCAACTATCACACCTACATGCACGGGCCAGCTCGTGGTAGTGACGGCGCCTACTACATCAGTCTCAACCTCGCGCATGACGACAGCGGCGGCAGCTACAAAGCCGGCGGCCAATACATGGGCACCCAAGGCGGCTTGGGCGGCTGGAATGTTCGCGTAGAACCCAACGGCAAATTTACACCTTGGGCTTACGGTTTGCGCAGCCCGGCAGGTTTAGGCACAGGGCCAGGCGGTCGCCTTTGGTATTCCGATAACCAAGGTGAATACATGAGCACGTCCAAAATTTTTGTGATTGAAAAAGATGGCTACTACGGCCACCCATCGGCGTTGGTTGACCTGCCTGGTGTAACCCCAGAGGTGGCAGAAAAAACCCGCGACGCCATGCTCGATAAACGCACCGATGCGATTATTTTGTTGCCGCATAATCGCGTTGCTAACTCGCCCGGCCACCCCGCATGGGATACAACCAAAGGCAAGTTCGGCCCCTTTGCAGGGCAAATGTTGATGGGCGACCAAACACAATCCAACCTGCTGCGTATTGCTGTGCAAAATGTCGATGGTAAAGAGCAAGGCAGCGTGATGCCATTTATTGATGGTTTGGAATCCGGTGTTATGCGTCCTCTGTTCCTAAAAGATGGCAGCCTATTACTCGGCCAAACCGGTCGCGGTTGGCAAGCTAAAGGCGGTCATGTCGCGAGTTTGCAACGCATTGTCTGGGATGGCAAAACTGTCGCACCGGCGATTACAGAAATGCTCGCTACTGCAACCGGTTTTAGTCTGGAGCTGACGCAGCCCGTAGAAAAAAATATCACCACTGAACAACTGCAAGCACTGGTATCGCTTGAATCCTGGGTGTATCGCGATGCGGCAGATTACGGCTCGGATGAATTAAGTTTGCAACAAGAGTCGATTAAATCGATTGCGCTGAGTGATGATCGCAAAAGCATCCGCATTGATTTGCAATCGCTCGAACAAGCCAAGGTGCACCCACAACAAACTGCACGGGTTTATCACGCACAATTGAAAACCCAAACGGTGTTCAGCAAAAACGCGCCGGAAAAAATGGATGCGTATTACACCTTGTATAAATTTCCTAAAGCGAAAAACTGACTTAACTTCGTAAGAGATAAGCCGGACTCCGGTATTCACTCAGGAACACGCCGTGAATACATCCATGTAGGCTCGGGCACAGCATCCATGCTGCGCACGGTTCCTGAGCAAATACCGGAATCCGACTTCTTCGCAACTGATAGATTTGTATTTTTAATTTTTTAAAAGGTTTTAAATGAAAAACGCTCGCCTCACTCCAATAATGCTCGCCCTACTCGCAACACCTGCACTTTCTGCCACCGAAGAATTAATCATCACCGGTACCTACAGCCCGGTTACCAACGAACAACTATCCTCTTCTGTTTCAGTTATCAACAAAGAACAATTGTTACTACTCAGCAATCACAGCTTGATCGATGCATTGCGCCAAGTGCCTAGCCTCTGGGTTGAAGAGCAAGGTGGCCCAGGCGGAGTGACATCAATTAATTTGCGCGGTTCAGAAGCAAATCACACCTTAGTGTTGCTCGATGGTGTGCAATTAAATGACCCCACCAATACCCGTGGCGGCGCATTTGATTTGAAAGGAATTAATATCGAATCCATCGAACGTATTGAAATTATTCGCGGCGCGCAATCCGCCATTTACGGTTCCGATGCACTCGCGGGCGTAATTCATATCATCACCCAAACCCCGGGTAAACAATCCACCACACTTAATGCGAGTATCGGTGAAGAGGGTTACGCCAGCACCGGTGTCTCAGCGAGCGGCACGCTTGGCCAAGTCGGCTACGCATTTAACATTCAAACTACTGACGCCGGTGAACCAGTTGCAGGTAGCACAGCTGAAAATAAAGAATTTGCGGGCCGCTTGAACTGGCAGCAGGAAAATCACGCACTGAATTTTAGCTATCGCTATTTTGATGGCGAGCGCACCAGCTTCCCCGAACAAAGTGGTGGCCCGGAATACGCGCAACAACCCGATCTGGATAAAGCTGAATATACTGACACGAGTGCAGCGCTCAGTTGGACAATGCAGGTCAATAATTTCTGGAAAAGCAAAACGACTGCAAGCTGGTATCAGCGCGACGAAAACCAGGCATCACCCGGTATATTGCCCTACGACGCGGTTCCACCGAATGGAGCGGTTATCGATTTTGAGCGCACCCAATTTAGCTGGATCAATACTCTCGGCGATCAACAAAAAATGTGGGCGAATATTGGTGTAGAAACCAAACGCGAAGACGGCATTAGCCAAGGTTATTTATTCGCACCGGATGTATTCCCACTAAATTTTGCATTGGATCGCGAGATCAACAGCACCTTTATTAATGTGAATGCCTATGTGCTTGATGACTGGTTATTGCAAGCCAGCCTGCGCCGCGACGATGCCGATAGCATCGCGGCCAACAACTCCGGCCATATAGGCACACGCTACAAAATTAACAACAATATTTCCTGGTTTGCCAATTGGGGCCAGGGGTTCAAATTGCCCAGCTTTTTTGCACTGGGCCACCCGTTTGTGGGCAATCCGGATTTAGTGGAAGAGACCGTCACCACAATGGATACCGGCATTGAATACACGCGCGGTTCAAGCAGCGCTCGGTTCAGTGTGTTTAACCACAAATATAAAAATCTTATTGATTACGATGGCGAAAACAATACCAACGTCAATCGTCCGCCGGTAAAAACCCAAGGCATGGAAGCGGAATTGAATTGGCAATTGCTGCAAAACCTGCAGTGGCGGATACACGGCAGCTATGCTGACATCGATATGCCCAGCTCCACGACTCATCTGCTGGGCCGCCCACAATCCACCTACGGCAGCGCGCTCAACTACACGCTGAATGATGCTTGGGCATTTAATGTGAATTACCTGCACGTGGATGAACGCTTCGCAGTGAGCCGTTACACCGGAATCGGTGTTGAAGAAATTCTGGACGCCTACAACCGCATCGACGCCAACGCCCGCTGGAATATCAACGCCAATATCCAGCTTGGTTTGACGCTGGAAAACCTCGCCGACGAAACCTACTACACCGACATAGGCTTCCCCGCCGCAGGTCGCTTGGCGAAATTGAATTTGCGGTTAAGTTTTTAATTTTTGATACCGCAATAAAAAAAGCCCAAGCAATTTTTTGCTTGGGCTTTTTTGTTTTCCGGGTTTGCCAGAAGCTCACTAGGCTCAAGGCGACGAAGAAATCTCTCGCTTCAAATTAAACTCCCGCCAAAGCACTTCATCCAGTTGATCCGGTGTTATTTCTGTTATCGCCTCCTGGTCACCGTGTAATTGTTTTAACTGATTACCCGATAAAAGTGTTCGGCCATTGGGGCGCTGCTGCATCACCAAATAGCGTTGCACAAATACGGCGTCCGGGTGCGTGGAGTTGTAATAATTGACCGGCATAAAATCAATCATTTCCATGGGCTGTAAATCAAAACCAAATTGATTGGCCCACTCGCCTTTTACCAAGGCTTTGAGCACAAACTCACCGCGCTTATTTTTATCCAGCATGAAGGTTTCATTATCTTGGTGGATAATTTGGCCTAGCTGATGCAGGCCAATAGGTGCGCGCAAACCGAAGCTACCAAAACCGGTATCGCATAACCAATGCTCACTACCGATTTTTACGAGTAACACCATATGGCTTTTAGGCCGACGCTGGGGATAAAACATGGGACGGGCACCGATAATATCGTACGCAAAACCTAAAGCAGCCAGCGCCATGGCAAATAAACTATTCACTTCATAACAATAGCCACCGCGTTTTCCATGAACAATTTTATCGACAATATCTTCCGGCACTATGGAAACAATTTTACCGGCTTGCACATCCAGATTTTCAAAGGGAACGGATTGGAGTTGTGCGCGCATCACTGCTGTTAATGTATGCAGATTATTTTCTGTGGCACCACTAAATCCTACCCGTTTAAAATAATCAGCAATCAAGAAATTGTTTGCATAAATCACGTTACAAACCTCTACATTTATCCACTGACAAATAAAAAGGCCCTCACTCGGAGGGCCTGAAACTTATCGTTTAACGTATCATTATTTCACGCACTTCTGGCCGCATCAGCTCGCCGGTGAACGTATCTGCAGCCATTTTCTGCTGGCGATTAATAGTAGCTAAAGCACAAGAACCAGTGGCGCGGAATTGCAGTGCAGTAGCAAGCAGCGCTTCCTGAGGATCTCCCAGTTCATGATTGAGATCATCATTTACCTTGCAGCCTTTTACGCGATCTTCATTGTTATCAGTTGATGACGGAATAAAACCATCGCTATATTCACCGAAACCTTTTGCATTAACCGCCTTAAATTGGATTGTGTAGTAAGTAGTACCGCAATTGGGCTGCGGAATAAAACCGTAAGGTTTGCCGCAGGTAGTATCACCAATTAAATACACACTCACACCAATACCACGCAAACTGTTGATCACCAATTCACTTGCAGAACAAGTTCCGGCGGTCGACAACACATAGACACGCTTTAAATTGAGTGTGGGCAAGGTTAAGAATTTATTTAACCCGTACAGCCCGGTATCCAGAAAGCCCCAAGGATCTTCTTTAGGACTTTTTGAGTTGGCGACATCCTGATAAAACACTTTATTAGTGGTGTTCGATCCGGCAATCATATAGCCCACTTGCGCCGCCACCGCGATATAACCCCCACCGTTGTAGCGCATGTCTACCACCAAATCACTCACTCCGGCATTTTTAAGTGAGTTAATCGCGGTGACCCATTGATCTTGTGCATCTGGAATAAAGGTATTGAATTGAATGTAACCCACCTTGCTCCCGTTGTACTCAATCGTTTTTGCCACCGATACAGAATCAGTCGGTAGAGAGGCCGATTCCAAGGTGACTTTACGAGAGGTCGTTGCACCGACATCCTGAATTTCAAATTCGTGCACAGCATTAATTCGGGTTGGATAAAGCGCTGAATATAAAGTATTGGAATTGATCGTCGCGACACTCTGACCATCTACCGCAATAATTTTTGCACCACGTTTAATGCCTTTAGCTGCAGCAGGGGATCCGGTATCGGTATAAGTCACATACACAGTGCGCGGAGCTGCCCAATTGACTTTCAGATTCAGGCCGTAGCCATAGGTAATACCAGCAGTCCAGGCCTCCTGGCTTTCTGTAGGCTCATAAAAATGAAAGTTATCTTTGAGGGAACCCGAAGCCGTTCTTTTACTGGAGATTAAACGATTGAAATACTCCCGAGGGCTATCATTGGTATTGGGATTTAAATCAGGCAGATCTTCAAACCATAAATAGGTTTCATAGCTCCACGAGCGCAAAAAGTTCTTTTCCTGAAGGTAAGTACCTTTCCTATCGGGAAAAGGAATACCGGTAATATTGCTGACTCCGGCACGAGGAAACTCGCAATAATTTTCAAAGCCGCTTGATGGCTTATAAACACCGGGGCTCCAGGTATTTGTATTGCCACCTCCACCGGAAGTAGGTCCAGGTCCGCCACCACCGTCTCCAGTGCTACCACCACAGGCGGCCAATAAACTGGTGACGCCGGCAAAAATACTTAATCTGACCAAACGTTGGGGAGCAGAGAAGATAAAACCCTTAATGGACAGCGGGATTGATAAAATCGAAGATGAGTCTTTCACGTGAAAATTCCTTAATATCCTATAAGCCCGAGTGCGGTATGCCAGCGGGTGTGGGCAGGATAAAAGAAAATGGCAGATAAAACTATGGCGCCATACAGCTTGCCCGAGAGCACCTGTCGCAATAAAAAAGCCGCCAGGCATCTTGTCAGTAATGAGTCGATGATTGGCGGCTAAGGCTTTGCTAGAAAAACTATCTAATCCAGATACCGGGATTAACGGATATAACGGTTGATCACGTTTTCGTAGAGCTCCTGACGACCGCTTTGCAAGGTGATCTCGCCGCCTTTATTACCCAAATCAGCCAACTGTTGCAGAGTCAACTTACCTTGCTCATAGGCAGAACCGTTGCCTGCATCAAATGAGGAATAACGATCTTTGCGCATGCCTTCCAGCGGTGACTGTTGAATCAGGCTGTCTGCGATCAACAGTGCACGGGCAAAAGTATCCATACCGCCAATGTGACCGTAGAACAGATCGATAAAATCAGGTGAGTTACGACGCGCTTTTGCATCGAAGTTCACGCCGCCACCTTGCAAACCACCAGCGCGCAAGAACACCAACATCATCTCTACCGTTTCGTTGATGTTGTTAGGGAACTGGTCTGTATCCCATGCGTTTTGGTAATCGCCACGGTTTGCATCCAGTGAACCCAACATGCCTGCGTTTGCAGCTGCTTGCATATCGTGACACATGGTGTGACCAGCCAATGTGGCGTGGTTGGTTTCCAAGTTCAATTTAAAGTCTTTATCCAAACCGTGATGGCGCAAGAAACCAATAACAGTTTCAGCATCGAAATCGTATTGATGCTTTGAAGGCTCCATTGGTTTTGGTTCGATGAAGAAATAACCTTTAAAGCCTTGTGCACGTGCGTAATCGCGGGCCATGGTCAGGAAGCGCGCCATATGCTCTTGTTCACGTTTCATGTCGGTATTGAGCAAGCTCATGTAACCTTCACGACCGCCCCAGAACACATAGTTCTCGCCGCCCAGGGCGATGGTTGCATCTATCGCATCTTTCAATTGCGCACCGGCGTATGCCACTACGTTGAAATCCGGGTTGGTAGAAGCACCATTCATGTAACGTGGGTTAGAGAACAGGTTTGCAGTACCCCATAACAATTTCACGCCAGAAGCGGCTTGTTTTTGTTTTGCGTATTCAACGATGGTTTGCAAACGCTGCGACGTTTCAGCGCGAGTTGCACCTTCATCGATCAAATCGATGTCGTGGAAGCAATAGTAAGGAGTACCCAGCTTGGTAATAAACTCAAAAGCCGCGTCCATTTTTTCATGGGCACGTGCAACTGCGTCAGCAGTTGATGACCAAGGGAACACTTTGGTGCCTGGACCAAATGGATCATGACCAGCACCACAAAAGCTGTGCCAGTAGCAAGTAGCAAACTTGAAATGTTCTTTCATGGTTTTGCCGGCAACTACGCGATTCTCATCGTAGTATTTAAATGCTAATGGATTATCAGAATCAGGACCTTCGTAGCCGATTTTGCCTACGCCGGGAAAGTATTCTTTACTACCGATAACAATACTCATAATTTTCACCTTGGGATTTTCACTAAAACACTATTCAAAAAAATTTGTTTACCGCAACACGAATTGTTTTGCCTCAACGTGGCAAAAGTGCAACCCAGGTTTGATAAGCATCCTGATACTGCGCAAACAACGCTGCTTGGGGTTCAACCACACTTAGGCGGGTCAAACCGGTAAAGGCTTCAGTTGCTGACGCGTAATAACCACTACCCAACGCCGCCGCGCGCGCTGCGCCTTCGGCACCGTCGGTTTCAAACATTTCTACTGCTGCTTGCGTGGTATTGGCAAACGTCTGCGCAAACACATCGCTTAAAAACATATTACCCTTACCCGCGCGCACAACTTCACAACTACCACCCAATGATTTCAACACATCAAAACCCTGGTTGAGCGAAAACACTATGCCTTCTTGGGCGGCGCGCACCATATGGCCTAAACCATGGCGATTGAAATCCAGATTGCGCAACTGCGCGCCTAAATTTTTATTTTGGAAAATACGTTCAGCACCGTTGCCGAACGGATGAAACAATAAACCCTCACTACCCACGGGCACAGCTTGCGCAAGCGCATTTAGTTGCGGATAGGACGGTGTCGCACCTGCTTCACCGAGGGTTTGACGCAACCAGGAATATAAACGGCCGCAGCCATTCACACACACTAGCACGCCGTTGCGCTTTTTCTCTTCCGTACTAGTAACGTGCAGAAAAGTATTTACGCGGGATTCCACATCCGCCGCTGGCTGATCAGTCACGCCGTAAATTACACCCGACGTTCCGGCAGTCGCAGCCACCTCACCGGGTTCCAATACATTTAAACTAAATGCATTGTTGGGTTGGTCGCCAGCGCGATAACAAATTTTTACGCCGTCGCGCAAACCTAACTCAGCCGCAATACCTGCACTAACCTGCGATTGCAAACCAAAACTCGGAACCACATCGGGGATCAAATCACTATCAATTCCCCAGTGAGCTAACAGCTCTGTAGCGACGCGATTTTCTTTGAAATCCCACAGTGTACCTTCCGACAAACCGGATGCGGTGGTATTGATCACGCCAGATAGCTTCATCGCAATAAAATCGCCAGGCAGCATAATTTTGTGAATGCGCGCAAAAATGTCTGGCTGGTTCTGTTGTACCCACCGAAGTTTCGCCGCGGTGAAATTGCCGGGCGAATTAAGTAAATGGCCAAAACAATAATCGGCGCCCAACTCTTCCAATGCGGCATTGCCGAGTGGAACTGCGCGGCTATCGCACCAGATAATCGACGGGCGAAGCACTTTTTGGTCTTTATCGACTACTACCAAACCATGCATCTGGTAGGAGATGCCAATCGCATCAATTTGCTGAGCGTCGAAGCTGCCACGCGCAACCAAACGTGCAAACCCTTGGCGCACACAATCCCACCAAGTATCAGGATGCTGCTCGGCAAAACCCACTGCGGGGCTATCAATCGCCAGCTCAGAATCAGGATAAGAAAGCGCGCCTAAACTTTTACCAGTGTGGCCATCCAACACCGATAGTTTGACTGAAGAACTGCCTACATCAATACCAAGAAACAACATAGAGGCTCACTAATCTGGAGAATAAATGCATCCGGTTACATGCACCGGCGGAAAGCTTGTAAAATTCAACACATTTTTTAAGTTTGAAAATGATCTATCACTAGAACACATGCCTACAGAATAGCTTATTGTCCATCTGACAACAAGATAAAGGAGTGTAAATATTTACGCATAAAGTCACACTCGCGCCAGAAGCTGGCGGGCATTGACCGGCAAATCATCTAACACAGACTATAGTGCACAAATAACAGGCAAGCCAGAACGCACAAAAGACGTTAGCATGCGCCTCTCGACCATTGTTTCTCGGGCTTATACAATGCCGATTAAATGAGCCTATTAGTCTGTGCTCTCTCAACCAACAGAAACAATAACCCCAGCGCAAGCTCTGAGGACATTGCACGTGCCCAACACCCATATTCCCGGCAGCCAACAATCTTCAACCACGCCAAGCCTCGCAGAAAATGTGATTAAAGCACTGTCCATCGACAACCTGATTTTCGGGTTGGATGACGATGACCTGAAGATCCTGCTAGTTAAACAAGCCGATCCCTTACACCAGGGTAAATGGGCGCTACCCGGAGGCTGGATTCGCTACGACGAAAACCTGCGCGATGCCGCTTATCGCCTACTCGAAGAGTTGACTGGTGTGCGGGATCTGTATCTTGAGCAGCTTAAAACCTTTGGCCGCGTGGATCGCTTCCCCAGCGAACGTGTGGTGACCATCGCTTACTACGCGTTGGTGAGTGCCGATAACATCTCTCTGGTTGCTGGCCAAAGCGCTGCCGACGTGAGCTGGCAAAGCGTAAATAAAATGCCGGATCTAGTGTACGACCACGCCGAAATCATTGAGCACGGATTGAAAGTGTTGCGCCATCAGGTCTGCCATCAACCGATTGGTTTTAACCTATTACCAGAGAAATTTACTCTGCTGCAACTGCAGGCGCTCTACGAGGCCATTCTTAATACCACACTGGATAAACCCAATTTTCGCCGCAAAATCATGAAGATGAACTTGCTGAGCCCCTGCAATGAAAAGCAGCAGGGCGTTCCGCATCGCGCGGCCAGCCTCTATCGTTTTGATGCAGAGGCCTACAAACACTTGACCGAATCCGGCTTCGCCTTTGAGATCTAAACGCAAGTAGATTTGACCAGCGACCAACGAATCGCCATATAGTCAATCAAACCATATTGCTTTAGTATTCCCATCACCTTGAAACACCGGTTCACCAGACCGGCAGTTTCTCTGCTGTTTCAAAATATCCAACACCAATCGACAACTGCCTGCCATCCGGCATCTGTGATATGGTCGCGCCGTCGAACCAGCGGCAATAATAATGCAGGCATCCACTGGACACCTGCGACAAGATAATTTCAATAACAGGTAAAACCATGAACGAGACACCTAGCGCGAATCAGGCGAATACGCCCTTTATTATTCTCATCAGTGTCATTGCGACTATCGGCGGCTTTTTGTTTGGCTTCGATAGCGGCGTGATCAACGGCACAGTCGAAGGTTTAAGAACCGCATTCAACATTAATACCGCCGGATTTGAAGTCTCCTCAATGCTGCTGGGCTGCGCGTTCGGTGCTTTCTTTGCGGGAACACTCGCCGACAAATTCGGGCGCAAGGCGATCCTTATTGTGTCAGCAGTGCTATTTATTATCTCTGCATGGGGCTCAGGTATTGCCACCGGTTCGTTGGAATTTGTGATCTATCGGGTACTAGGAGGTTTTGCGGTAGGTGCTGCGAGCGTAATGTGCCCCGCTTATATCAGCGAAGTTGCACTGGCGCGCTATCGCGGCAAACTCAGCTCGGTGCAGCAGGTCGCAATCATCACAGGCTTGACGGCGGCATTTGTAAGTAACTACTTCCTAGCCAAATACGCCGGTTCATCGTTAAACGAATTTTGGCTTGGGTACGAAACCTGGCGCTGGATGTTTTGGATGGAGCTGATCCCAGCCGTTATCTTTTTTGTGGCGCTCTTGTTTATTCCGGAGAGCCCCCGCTTCTTGATGGCATCAGGTCAAACCGAAAAAGCGCGCACCGTTCTGGTGAAGCTCTACGGTGCGAGTGAAGGCAATAGCAAAGTCAGCGAGATTCAGGCCTCTCTGGCAGCAGATCATCATAAGCCACGCTTCTCAGACATCATCGACAAAGTTAGCGGTCGTGTGCGCCCGATTGTTTGGATTGGTGTCGGCTTGGCAGTACTGCAACAATTCGTTGGCATTAACGTGGTGTTTTACTATGGCGCTGTGCTCTGGCAAGCGGCTGGCTTCTCAGAATCGGATTCGCTCTTAATTAACGTAGTATCAGGCGTAGTCAGCATTGGCGCCTGCTTTATCACCTTTTTTGTGGTGGATAAAATTGGTCGTAAGCCGCTGCTGTGGATTGGTTCACTGGGCATGACGATCACCCTAAGTTTGGTTGCTTTTGCCTTTGCCGGCGCGCCATTGGATGAGCAAAATAAACTGATGCTCAGCCCCGAAATGGGCACCCTGGCATTAGTTGCCGCCAACCTCTACGTGATTTTCTTTAACGTCTCCTGGGGTCCGGTGATGTGGATTATGTTGGGCGAAATGTTCCCCAACCAGATCCGTGGATCTTCATTAGCAGTGGCCGGTTTGGCACAGTGGGGAGCCAACTTCATTATCACCTTTACTTTCCCTTACCTGCTTGCCTCCTCACTTGGCCTACCAGGTGCTTACGCCATCTACGCTTTCTTCTCTGCGTTTTCTATCTTGTTTGTACTCAAGCTGGTCAAAGAGACCAAAGGTAAAGAGTTGGAGCAAATGGAGGGTTAATCCCCCCAAGAGTTTTTTCTCTACTTTGCCAGACAAAATGGCGAATCCACGCTCGGCGTGGATTCGCCTTTTTTATCGCCACAGATAGACGCCCCGAAACCAGTCAGATAGCTGCAGTACCGCCCCTTTATCGCACCTTTCCCAAGCCGCACCTGCGGCAGCAAAAAACATTAAGCGCCAGATCGTGAATCTATACGGAACAAACTAACAAATCTCACAAATGACCCGGATTTATAACCAGAGTGGACTAAAAATTGCTGCTTCTAACCCGAACGTTTTATGTATAAGTATTAACGTGACACAGACCGGGTTATCGATTGGAGCAAATCATGGACAACCACCCCCAAACCAGCGCACGCCTGAGCGATGTTCACGCGAATAAGGACAAAATGCCGAACCTCGACGGCATTCGCGCGCTGGCGTGTATTTTTGTAATTTTGTCGCACATGCCTTGGCCAATTTACATCGCCTTGATCGGCTCTGTGGGCGTTGGTGTGTTTTTCGTCTTGAGCGGCTTTTTGATGAGCTATCTCTACGCGAGTGCCGACTGGGATTCAAACTCGGTGATCAAATACGGGATTGCACGCTTCTCCCGTATAGCGCCGATCTATTGGTTAGTTATCAGCGTTTGTTTTTTACTCACCCAATTTTCCGCAAGTGACTTCCCGCTCCAAATTGAGGGATTAACCAGTATTGCTCGCCACTATATGTTCAGCGGTAACGTCGGAATCTTTTGGTCTATTCCATTGGAGGTCCAATATTACGTGTTCTTCCTCTTCATCTGGTGGTGTATCTCGCAGCGCTCAGTTTTGCCCTATGCAGTGCCACTGCTTATTTTCGTGTGTACCCTACTGGTGCTAACGCACAGCTACTGGCCGAATCTAAGCGTACCCAATAAATTGCACTATTTCTTAGCAGGCTCTCTTGCGGGCATGCTGCCGCGCAGGACGTGGGAAGGAGCGCATAATCGCGCTGTTCTGTGCCTGCTCCAAATAGCAGCACTAGTTGTCATCTTCCTGCCCATGGTGCTATTCACCAAGACTGAAGCGCTCTACGATTCCGTCGAGATGGCCTTTGCCTTTGCTATCGCCATCTACCTGCTCTCATTCACATCCGGATGGACGGCCCCCTTGTTCGCATCCCGCGTAATGCGCAAAATCGGGCAAGCGAGCTTCTCGATTTATTTGATGCACGTATTGGTGTTTTACTACGGTGCGCACCTGTTGGGCCTCAACCATACCGACTACTCCCATCTCTGGCTGCCCTTGGGTGTCGCGGGCATAGCCTTGCCGATGATTGCGTCTCACTACATTGAAATTCCGCTACAGCGCGTGACCCGCAAGCTGCTGGAGACCTATATCCCCGGCAAATTTGGCCGCGCCGTCCCTCAGGTAAGTTAGCCCTGGACAAGCTCCTCCCTACAGCTTCGGTTCAAGCAAGGATGCTTACAATTCTAAATAATTGTGACGGTGTACACACTCATCTTCTTATGGTGTAATTGACTACAACAATAAACCATAATGATGAGATCCATACCATGAACCATACTCAACGCGTTTTATGTTTTTCTCTGCTTGCACTCGGACTCACTGCATGTGGAGGCGGCAGCGGGAGCTCTAAACCTGCCAGCAGCTCCAGCATACCGGTTTCGTCCGCGCCAGCGTCTTCTGCTGCAGAATCATCGGTTATGATCAGCTCAGAAGCTCCCTCATCTACGGTGACCAGCTCAGTAGCACCAGCCAGTTCTGTTGCCGCATCATCCCTTCCTGCAAGCAGCTCAAGCTCAGCAGCCAATACGGTTATTACTCTGGACATGACCAGTGGCTGGCGCGGCAACGGCGCCGGAAACACAGGAGTCACCTACAACAGTGATGGTGTCAGCTTCACTGCCAGCGGTGATGATATAGGAGCCTTAGCCGATATAACCGCACCTATCCAATTGGAGGGAGCCATTATCACTATGGTGGTTAATGTAAGCAGCGAATTCAAAGCCAGTGGCGCCAACTTGCAACCCATTGTGCAGATTAAAGGCGGTAGCTACCCAGGCGAATGGGGCTGCTGGGCGGGCAATGAGCTATTCACTGCCGGTGAGGATGCGAGCATCAACTGCACCGTTACCGAAGACGACAAAAAGTTCAATCAGACAGAGTTTGACGTGCAAGTTGGTTTACAAGCCAAAGGCACACCAACCGGTGTAGTTACCATCAAAAGCGTGAGCGTGAACCTGGCGCAAGCAGCGAGCAGCTCATCAGCACCAAGTTCCAGCCCAAGCAGTGCTTACTCTGCCAACGTTACACGGCTACAGGCCTTGGCCAGCTTCCCGATTGGCGCGGCAGTAACCAACAATGATGGCCCAAGCTTCAACATCCTGACCAATGCCTCGGAACAAGCTGTGGTAGAAAAACACTTCGGGGAAATGACCGCGGGCAATATCATGAAGATGAGTTACTTGCAGCCAACTCAAGGTAACTTCACCTTCACCAATGCGGATGCCTTTGTCGACTATGCAAAGGGTAAAAACATTAACATTCACGGCCATGCACTGCTGTGGCATGCGGATTATCAAGTACCTGGATTTATGAAAAGCTGGAACGGCTCAGCTGCGGATTTCATCACCGCCATAGAAAACCATGTCACCACCATCGTTGATCACTATGAGGCTAAAGGGAATCTGGTGAGCTGGGATGTAGTTAACGAAGCGTTGAACGACGGCACTCCATCCAATTTCCGCACTGACTCGGCGCTTTATACCAAGAGCGGCAATTCTGCGGTGTACATCGAAAAAGCCTTTCAAGCGGCGCGCGCTGCCGATGCCAACGTAACCCTCTACTACAACGACTACAATATCGATCAAAACAATGCCAAGACCACCAAGCTGGTGGAAATGCTGAGCGATTTTCAGGCGCGCAACATTCCGATTGACGGCGTGGGTTTCCAGATGCACGTGTTTATGGATTACCCGAGCATCGCCAATATCAGCGCAGCAATGAAAAAAGTGGTCGACAAAGGTCTCAAGGTAAAAATTACTGAGCTGGATGTAGCCGTTAATAATCCCTACAACAGCGGCTGGCCGAACAACAAAATCACTACCTTTAGCAATACTGTCGCCTTGGCGCAGAAGAAACGCTACTGCGAAATTGTGAAAGCCTATCTGGATACAGTGCCACCAGCACAGCGTGGCGGTGTTACCGTTTGGGGTACCACCGATGCCAACACCTGGCTAACCACCGCAACGTCACAATACAACGGTGAGGCCATTGCATGGCCATTGTTATTCGACAACAACTACAACGACAAACCCGCATTGCGTGGTTTTGCAGATGCTTTGGAAGGGGTTAGCTGCAACTAAGCGATCCAGACTTTTTATTGATTTCCCCCCTCGACACCTATCAGGCCAGCCTCACCCGCTGGCCTTTTTTATGGCCAGAATCCTACTGGTATACAAGTACACAACATTTATGCTGTAATTTCGGGCCCCACGCAGAGCCGCGACCCGGCCTCTGAATACAAAAACCGAGGAGCCACTCATGCCACTGTTGCCCCGCCTGTACTTCCCACATCCCGCCCGATGCCCAAGTCTCCATTCGTTTTACTACCTGCTAGCAATACTGCTGATTGTAATTAGCCAAAGCAGCTGGGCATTGGGGGAAAAATCCTGGCTAACAAAATCCGCTAGCAATAGTTTGGTATTGGTAGATAAAAAAACTACGGCCGAATTAATTATCGATTCTGATGAATCCCCCGGTGTAGTTCGCGCCGCTAAAAATTTACAAATCGACATTGAAAAAGTGACTGGCAAGAAACCAGCGCTACACAATCTTGTCAGCGAAAATTCCAAAAGTGTTGTGGTAATAGGAACGCTAGGCAAGAGCAAATTGATCGATGAGCTGGTTGCATCGCGCAGACTGGATGTGGCTAAAATCCAAAACCAATGGGATGCGTTTCAAGTACAGATTGTCGAACAACCATTTCCTTCGGTGAAGCGCGCATTGGTGATAGTCGGGGCGAATAAACGCGGCACTATGTATGGCATCTACAGCCTGAGTGAGCAAGTAGGTGTATCGCCCTGGTATTGGTGGGCGGATGTGCCGGTAAAAAAACAATCAGCCCTGTATATCGATAATAAACTGCAACTGACCGAAATCCCCAAAGTGAAATACCGCGGTATTT
>CAZCJR010000042.1:0-12015 GCA_964499225.1 uncultured Cellvibrionaceae bacterium
CCTCGATTTAGCACAGATACACAAATTCCATGAGTAGAGATTTCGCCAAAAAAGGCCGCGCACCTGCACGCCGCACTTCTAGCACTGAAGCACCAACACCGCCCTGGCTGTGGTTTGTCGCCGGATTGGTGTTGGGTGCGTTTGCGGCGAGCCTCTACTTCATCAAAAATCCGGCCACCGCGCCTGCGCCAAAAGAAGAACCCAAACCCAAGGTGACGGAAAATAAAACGCCGAAACCGCGTTTTGATTTCTACAAATTACTGCAAGAAAGCGAAACCATTGTGCCCGCAAGCGAAACCATCAATGAGGATAAACCGGCGCAGGAAACAAGCACTGAGTACATACTGCAAGTTGGCTCTTTTCCACGCGCAGAAGATGCCGACAAATTGCGCGCGCAGCTAATTTTACTCAACCTCGACGCCAGCATAGAAAGGGTAGAAATTCGCAAAGGCGAAATCTGGCACCGCGTAGTAGTTGGACCTTTCAATAATCAAAACGAACTCACCACGGCGCGCTCGCAACTGGTTAAAAATGAATACAACGCGCTGGTACTCAAACGCGCAAAAACCAAATAATCCCCCTGTAGGTGCACGCGCCTTGAAAAAGGCGTGCGCGCCCCCACTTTTCTGACTTCTAAGATGACAATTAAGAAGGAAGTCCAGTGACAACAATTCTCTCTGTTCGCCGCAACGGGCAAGTAGTAATCGGTGGCGACGGCCAGGTTTCCCTTGGCAATACCGTGATGAAAGGCAATGCGCGCAAAGTGCGCCGCCTCTACAAAAATCAAGTGATCGCCGGATTTGCCGGTGGCACCGCCGATGCCTTCACCCTCTTCGAACGCTTTGAAGCCAAACTTGAAGCTCACAATGGCCAGCTCACCCGCGCCGCAGTCGAACTCGCCAAAGAGTGGCGAACGGATCGCAGCTTGCGGCGACTGGAAGCTTTACTTGCAGTTGCTGATAAAGAAGCCTCTTTAATCATTACCGGCAACGGCGATGTCATCCAACCTGAAGATGATTTGATCGCCATCGGCTCCGGCGGCAATTACGCACAAGCCGCCGCGCGCGCGTTGATGGAAAACACTCAATTGGATGCACGCAGTATTGTGGAAAAAGGCCTGAAGATCGCCGGTGATATTTGTGTCTTTACCAACCAGACACACACCATTGAAACACTCGAATATTAATAGCCGTAGCCCGTATGGAGCCTAGCGAAATACGGGGCCTTGATTCGATAAAGAGCCATTTGATAAACAACTGCGCCAACAACAACCATTTCCCGCATTCCGTTACACTTCATGCGGGCTACTTAAGAGTTTTATATGTCCTCCATGACTCCGCGCGAAATCGTGCACGAATTAGATAAACACATCGTCGGCCAAGCCAACGCCAAACGCGCTGTAGCAATTGCACTGCGCAACCGCTGGCGCCGCATGCAAGTGCCCGCCGATATGCGCAATGAAATTACACCCAAAAATATTTTGATGATCGGCCCGACCGGTGTTGGCAAAACCGAAATTGCACGCCGTTTGGCAAAACTCGCCAACGCGCCGTTTATCAAAGTGGAAGCGACAAAATTTACTGAAGTAGGTTACGTCGGCCGCGATGTCGAATCGATTATTCGCGATCTCGTCGATGTCGCCATCAAAATGCGCCGCGAGCAAGCCACCAAATCCGTGCAACATCGCGCTGCGGAAGCTGCAGAAGAACGTATTCTTGATGTGCTGCTGGCACCCGCACGCGTGCCATCTGCTGAAGAAAGCAAACACGAATCAGGCACTCGCCAAATTTTTCGCAAAAAATTGCGCGAAGGCGAACTGGATGATAAAGAGATTGAAATTGATGTAGCCGCCGCAAGCGTTGGTGTAGAAATCATGGCACCGCCGGGCATGGAAGATATGACCAATCAATTGCAAAGTATGTTTTCATCGCTCGGGCGCGACAAAACCAAAAAAGCCAAGATGACGGTGAAAAAAGCCTTCAAACAATTGCAGGATGAAGAAGCCGCAAAATTGGTCAGCGATGACGATATCAAAGCGCAAGCAATTGAAGCTGCCGAACAAAACGGCATTGTGTTTATCGATGAAATTGACAAAGTCGCACGCCGCGGCAGTGTGAGCGGCGCCGACGTATCCCGCGAAGGTGTACAGCGCGATTTGCTGCCGTTAATTGAAGGTTGCACGGTAACTACCAAACACGGCACCATCAAAACCGACCACATTTTATTTATCACCTCAGGCGCATTTCATCTGAGCAAACCCTCAGATTTAATTCCGGAACTGCAAGGCCGTTTACCGATTCGTGTAGAGTTGAGCGCATTAACACCCGATGACTTCGAACGCATCCTCACCGAGCCAACCGCATCGCTCACTGAGCAGCAAGAGGCGCTACTGAAAACCGAAGGTGTGGACATCACTTTTACCAAAGACGGTATTCGCCGCATTGCGGAAACTGCGTACGAGGTAAATGAGCGTACCGAAAATATCGGCGCGCGCCGTTTGCACACCATTCTGGAACGTTTGCTGGAAGACGTTTCGTTTGAAGCGGGCGATGGAAAAACTCACGTGGAAATCAACGCGGCTTATGTTGAGGAACATGTAGGTGAGCTGGCGAAGAATGAAGATCTAAGCCGTTTTATTTTGTAATTGAGTGCTGTCTTAGTGAACAAAATCCCGACAAGAATCCAGCTGCACAAACAATCGCAACAACTTGAATTGCACTTCGGCGGCGAGCAATTTTTATTGCCCGCCGAATTTTTGCGCGTGCACTCTCCTAGCGCGGAAGTCAAAGGCCACGGTCCAGGGCAGGCGGTGCTACAATACGGCAAGAAAGATATCGCCATCAGCAAAATTGAGCGCGCGGGTAACTACGCACTCAAGTTGGTTTTTGACGATGGCCACGACACCGGAATTTTTACTTGGGATTATTTCTACGAACTGGGGAGAGATAAGGAGATAATGTGGCAGGAATATTTGGAAAATTTACACACCGCTGGTAAAAGTCGCGAGAAAGATACCAGCGTAGTGAAATTCATCGGCTAAAAAGTTGATCGCAAACAAAACTTATTGGGCGAAAATCAGGCTACCCAATTAACCGCGCCGGTGTAAGCTGTCAATAAAATCAACAATCCAAACGCTATCCGATACCAGGCGAACACCATAAAGGTGTGATTGCTAATAAATTTGAGCAACACCCGCATAATCGCGAAAGTAGTTACAAAAGACGCGATAAAACCAACCGCCAGAATACCTGCGTCGTCCAGCACTAAATGCTCGCGCCCCTCCCAGAGACTATAAAGCGATGCAGCACTAATCACGGGGATCGCTAAAAAGAATGAAAACTCTGTCGATGCTGTGCGTGACAAACCAAAATACAAACCGCCAATAATTGACGCGCCGGATCGCGAAACACCCGGCACCAGCGCCAGACATTGACACATACCCACCTTGAACGCACGCGCAAAGGTAATTTGGTCCATATCATTTATGTCGGGGTTATAGACTCGTTTCTCCACCCACATAATCGCAAAACCACCGACAATGAAGCCCGCCGCAACCACGTAGGGGCTAAACAATACCGCGCGAATATAATCGGAAAACGTGTAGCCAATAATAATAAACGGGATAAATGCAATCGCGACGTTGATATATAAATTGCGCTCAACGCCGGGCTTGCCAATGCCCAACAAGCTGGAAAATATTTTTTGCCGGTATTCCCATACGATGGCCAACATGGCGCCCATCTGGATAAACACTTCAAAGACAACTCGCTTATCTTTTTCCCAAAAATTCATCAATTCGCCAGCGAGAATAAGGTGACCCGTGCTCGATATTGGCAGCAACTCAGTTAATCCCTCAACAATTCCCATGATGATGGCTTTCAAAATTAGCAGTAAATCCACAACAACTCCCTGACCGTCAACATGTAGAGAACAATAATTTGGCGCGCGCAAGTCTGCGGCAATTACTCAATGTTTGCAAACTCTGTGCCCATACTTAACCAGAGGCTAGGCTATACTCGCACACGACCTATTTTTACCCACGAGAGGACAAGGCTATGCGTCAATTAGTTTCCATCTGTTTGATGTCAGGAATGCTATTGCTGCTCAGCGCATGCGCCAGCATCAAATATGCCGATGACTACAAAGCTGGCACCGACTTCACTGGCTTAAAAACCTACAATTGGCGCGCAATAACGGTGGATGTGGGCGGCGTAGACAAAGCCTTCCTGCAAAACCTTGCCGATGAGCAATTACGGGCACAAGGATTTGTCCTTGCCGATACTAGCGCCGATGTGTTGATCGATATGCAGGTTTTTTCACGCATAAGCACTGGCGGCAACACCAGTATCGGGATCGGCATTGGCTTACCCGTAGGCAACAGCGGTAGCATCGGTTTGGGTACCGGTCAGACACTGGGTAAAGGCAAGCAGGAGGGCGTGATCGTCATCGACATCACCCAGACCACCAGTAACACACTGATCTGGCGAGGTAATGCGGAAGGCATTCCGCTCATCAATTTCTCGCTCAAAGCCGAGCAAAAACTACGCGAAATTTTTACGCAATTATTGCAGCCATTCCCCCCAGCAACGGCAGCAAATTAATTTTACTCACCTACAGTTTTCCCGAAGCAGTATGCCCGGTTAATTCGGATTGGCCCGGCGCCAATCCGCTCAACCCCGCCCGCCACCACTGATGTAAGCGAAGTATTCATGCCCAACTCCCCCCGCCTCTCCACTGAAGGCATTTTATTATTAATTGGTATGGCGATTGGCTGGGGCATTAACTGGCCGATTATGAAACTCATCATCACCGAAATTCCCCCGCTGAGTTTTCGCGGTTTTTGTTTGCTGCTCGGCGGCTTGGGGATTTTGAGCATCGCACGCGTCTCGGGGCTTTCGTTGCAAATACCCAAAGGGTTTGTACAAAAAATACTCTGGGTCTGCACCTTTAATATCATCGCCTGGAATGTGCTCGCTACCTATGGCTTGAGCCTCTTGCCCGCTGGGCGTTCGGCGCTGCTGGGTTATACCATGCCGATCTGGACGGTATTGCTTTCGATTTGGGTGTTGCAGGACAAATTCAGCGCGCGTGTAGGCATTGCATTGCTGCTCGGAACTGGCGGCGTGCTGGCGCTCATGAGTGAATCATTGATCAGTTGGTTTGGCGGCCCCTTCAATCAGGAATTGCTCATTGGTGCTGTGCTTATGATTGTTGCCGCCTGGTGTTGGGCAGCCGGCACAGTGATGATGAAACGCTGGCAAATCCCTATCAACAGCGTGGTGCTCACGGGCTGGCTTCTATTGCTGGCGAGCCTCCCGGTTTTGGTGGCGGCACTGGTGGTTGATGGCTTACCCCGACAGATGCCCTCAACTCCTGCACTCTGGGGTGTGGTCTACAACGTGTTTATTGCGTTTATGTTTTGCTACTGGGCGTGGGTGCGGTTGGTCAGCCTGGTGCCGGTTAGCGTCTCGTCCCTTTCGTCACTAATAACGCCGCTGGTAGGTATTATTTCTGGAATTTTGATACTAGATGAACAACCCGGTTGGCCGGAGTTTAGCGCAACAGTTTTGATTTTGGGTGCCGTGGCAGTGGTGAATTTCGGTGGCTTGAAAAAGGCTAATCAAGCACCGGCAAAGCGCGATCCAACTCAATAATATTGTGCTCAGGTTTGATCACTGCAGCGTAAGCGATCACCTCCACTCCCGCCGCGCGTGCCGCCTGCAAGGTTGTGGCGTACACAGCATCGATATGCGCAGCGGCACGCACCGATTTAATCCCCGTATGCTGCACACAAAACAATAAAACCGCTCTGTGCCCCTGCGCGACCATCGCCATCAATTCACGCAAATGTTTACTACCGCGCGCGCTGACGGCGTCAGGAAAAAACCCCTCGCCTTCAGTCTCCATCAGCGTCACATTTTTTACTTCCAGGTAACACAGACGCGCGTCATCGCGGTGTTGATTTAATAAAAAATCGATGCGTGATTTCTCGCTGCCGTACACCACTTCCCGCCGCGACGCTTGATAGCCGCGCAGCTCCGCAATCACCCCCTCGCGCAATGCCTGCTCGACCAACTCATTGGTGCGTGCAGTATTAATTCCTGCAAGATGACCGCCGGGAGTGGTCACGACTTCCAATGTCTGCGGATATTTACGGGTTTTGCTGTCACTGACGGAGTACCAGCATGACGTTTCCGGCAGCACACAATTTTTCATCGAGCCGGTATTAGGGCAATGGATGGTCAATTCTGTGCCGTTGGGCAAGCGTACATCCGCCAAAAAGCGTTTGTAGCGTTTGATCAGCAAGGCAGGATAAAACCGGGGCATAGTTAGCAAGCGTACATATATAAGAGGTAGAGGAATGATAAATTGAAGCACAAACGCGCCAATCCAGGGCTATAGTTTTTGTTTTAAATAGGTTTGGGATGCAGTTTGACCAGATATAACTAATCTACTCGGATGCGAGAGAAAAAACGCTAGCACTGGCATTTGTTATCTGATAGCTTGCTCCCCCTTCTAATTCTGCCCACCAACTGGTGCAGATTATTGCCGATTCAGGAAGTCTTGCGAGGCGCTACTATGGCGAAAAAATCACCATCTACTGAAACCTTTGCACTGCGCCCTTTTACTCCTTACGTGGAGAAAAAAGGCGAAGAGTACATGAGCGAAGGCCAAAAGCTGCATTTCAGACAATTGCTGCTTAACTGGCGCTCAGAGCTAATGGAAGAAGTAGACCGCACCGTATCCCACATGAAAGACGAAGCGGCTAACTTTCCCGACCCCGCCGACCGCGCCAGCCAGGAAGAGGAATTTAGCCTCGAACTGCGCACCCGCGACCGCGAGCGCAAGCTGATCAAAAAAATCGACAGCACTTTAGAGCTGATCGAAAACAACGATTACGGCTACTGCGATGCCTGCGGTGTAGAAATCGGTATTCGTCGCCTTGAAGCGCGCCCAACCGCTACTCTCTGCGTGGACTGCAAAACCCTCGCGGAAATCAAAGAAAAACAAATCGGCGGCTAATGCCGGTTTGATCGAGGCGAGCCACCACTCGCCTCTATCATCATGTCAGCCACACCTCTCCAGCTCACCCCCACTCGCTTGTCCAGCAATCTATCGTCCGGCAACCAATCGCCTGACACTGAAGGCTCAGTCTATATCGGTCGCTTCGCACCCTCGCCCACCGGTCCACTGCATTTTGGTTCGCTGGTCAGTGCGCTGGCGAGTTATCTGGATGCCAAAGCTAACGGCGGCAAATGGCTGGTGCGAATGGAAGATCTCGATCCACCGCGTGAACAACCCGGTGCGGCCAGCGCAATATTGCAAAGCCTTGATGATCACGGGTTACATTGGGACGACGAGGTTATTTATCAAAGCCAGCGCAGCTATGCATACCAAACCTGTCTCGATGCACTTTTACAGGCCGAACTCGCCTACCCATGCACCTGTTCGCGTCAGGATTTAACGGCAATGGGCGGTATTTACGATGGTCGCTGCCGTAACCGTCAAGTCGACTTCAATCAGATTTGCTCGCTGCGCCTGAAACTCTACGACCTGCCAGGTCGAATTACAGCTGACCTTATCCAGTTCGAAGATTTGATTCAGGGTACGCAAATACAAAACTTGCGCACTCAAGCTGGCGATCAAATATTGAAACGTCGCGATGGCTTCTATGCCTATCAGTTGGCGGTAGTCATCGATGATATCGCCCAAGGTATCACCCATATTATTCGTGGTAGCGATCTGCTCGACGTGACCGGGCGCCAGCTGTTTTTCTTTAATCTACTCGGCGCGCCTCTGCCGCAGTTCGGCCATCTACCGCTGGCGATGCAGGCCAACGGCCAGAAACTCAGCAAACAAAACCACGCCAAAGCGATTGATAGCACACTCGCGAGCAGGAACCTGTGGCGTGGGCTAGAGTTTTTAGGGCAAAATCCCCCCGCCGGTTTGGCAGATGCCTCCACGTCCGACTGTTTGGACTGGGCTTTGCATCACTGGCAACGTCAGGCGGTACAAGGTTTAAGTCATCTGTACCAAGAAGAATAAAAGCCATTAACCCGCCGCGTCTTGCGCAAGGGAAAACGAATTATGAACAATCAACGTCTGGTTATTTTGCTGCTGCTGGTGGCCTATATCTTTTCGCCTAGCCTGTTTAACTGGATCATCAACCCGGAAGGCGCATGGTACCGGCCTTATATAGTGTGGGTGATAGTGATTGTTATTGCCTTTGTGATGCAAATTCGCCGCAAGAATTATCACGAATTCGACTAGCTGTAGATCACGCGACTTCTCCCATACGACTGATAAGAACATAAAACACAATGACTTTTGATCTCAGCCAGGTAGCACTCATCGGCATCAGCTATTTATTGTTGCTGTTTGGCATCGCCTGGATCACCGAGCGCGGCTGGATCCCCGAGGCAGTAACCTCGCACCCAATTACCTATATTTTGTCACTGGGGATTTTTGCCAGCGCCTGGGCGTTTTACGGGGTAATCGACCTCGCTTTCCAATATGGCTATGGCGCGCTCGCTTACTATTTGGGAACAGGCTTACTCTTCCTGTTTGCCCCGGTGGCACTGGCGCCATTGGCGGAATTGGCGCGCCGCCATCAGGTGCATTCGCTGGCGGATTTGCTGGTATTCCGCTATCACAGTCACAGCGTTGGTGCACTCACCACCCTCTGTATGCTGTGCGGGATACTGCCGCTAATGGCGCTGCAAATACAGGCCATCGCCGACACCATGCATATCCTCACCGTGAGCGGCAATCCATCGCTACCACTTGCGGGCACCGGCCTCACCTTCAAAGACATAATGGCGCTCTGCTACTGCGCAATTCTCGCCTTCTTCACCATCTCCTTCGGCGCCAACCGCGATCAGCATCGCGGCTTGATTACCGCCATGGCCTTTGAATCGCTACTTAAAGTCTGCGCCCTCTGTGCAGTGGGATTGGTGGCAGTATTTGGTGTATTTGATGGGCTTGAAGGGCTCGACCAGTGGCTGCTCGATCACCCGGAAAATCTCGCCTTACTCCACACCCCCATTCACACGGATTCGGCACATACGCTGCTATTGGTGTTTGTCGCCACCGCCGTGACTATGCCGCATATATTTCATTTGGGATTGGCGGAAAACCCGCTGATGCGCAACTCGCACACCGTCACCTGGGCGTTCCCGCTGTTTTTATTGCTGATGGCGCTGCCGATTTTTCCGATTCTTTGGGCAGGTACCGAGCTTAGCGTGCCGCTACCGCCGCAGTACTACACGCTGGGCGTACCGATTTTATTTAACTCGCCCGGCCTGACGCTGCTGGCGTTTATTGGCGGCCTCTCGGCGGCAACCGGGGCGATGGTGGTAATTTCGCTCGCGCTCTCCACAATGGTGATGAACCACTGGCTGCTGCCCAGCCTGAAACTGCGCACCCGTTCCGACCTCTACAGCCAATTGATTTGGCTGCGCCGGATTTTGATCGCCGCCATCTTCTTTGGTGGCTATCTGCTCTACTGGATTTTGGACAATCGCCTCAGCCTGGCTGATCTGGCGATGACCGCCTTTATCGAGACTCTGCAATTTTTGCCCGGCACTTTCGCCATTGTGTTTTGGAGCAAGGGCAACAAGCGCGGGATTATTGCCGGCCTGATGGTCGGCACTGGCATCTGGGCAATGGGGCTGCTGCTGCCCATCCTGACCGGATTGGAATACATCCAGCTGCCGCTACTCAGCTGGTCAATTCCAGTTGGGATCGAGTATTGGAGCGAAATCACGCTCGTCTCAATCGGGCTCAACACCTTCTGCTTCGTGATCATCTCTATGCTCACACGTCAGACAGAAGATGAACAATACAGCGCCGACCTCTGCGCCGCCGACGAAATCAGCCACCCTGTGCGCCAAGCGCTGGACGTACACTCGGCCTCGGAATTCAAACATCGCCTCGCCAAACCGCTCGGCAAAGTGACCGCCAGCCGCGAGGTGGATATTGCCCTGAAAGAATTGAATCTGGGGATCGACGAACGCCGCCCATACGCCCTGCGGCGTTTGCGCGACCAGATCGAGGGCAACTTGTCGAGTCTGATGGGTATCCATGTCGCCAGCGAGATTATGGATAAATGCATCCCCCACTCAACCGTACAAACGCAAACAACGGTCGATATCAACCTGATCGAAAACCGCCTAGCTGAGTATCGCAACCATCTGACCGGGATGGCGGCCGAGCTAAACACCCTGCGCCTCTATCACCGCAAAACCCTTGAGGAGCTGCCGATGGCGGTCTGTTCCCTCGGGCGCGATATGGAAGTGCTGATGTGGAATCGCGCCATGTCGGAACTGACGCAAACGCCCGGCGAAGACGTGACAGGATCCTATCTGGAAGATATTCCCGAGCCCTGGTGCAGCTTGCTGATCGATTTTAGCCAGAGCAAAGAACCGCATTTTTATCGCCGCGAGATCGAACTAAACAAGCGCCCGCATTGGATCAGTTTGCATAAAGCCAATATCGAAGGCCCGATTACAGCCGGCGTCTACGATCAGGTAATGCTGTTGGAAGATGTGACCGAAACTCAACTGCTGGAACAGGAACTGGTGCATTCCGAGCGCCTCGCATCAGTTGGGCGGCTCGCAGCCGGTGTAGCCCACGAAATCGGCAACCCGATTACCGGAATCGCCTGTCTGGCGCAAAACCTCAAGTACGACTCTAGCGACCCAGAAGTGCTGGAAACCGCCGCGCAGATTCTCAGCCAGACCGACCGCGTCGGCCGTATCGTCCAGTCGTTGGTCAGCTTCTCCCACGCCGGTCACGCCAGCAAAACCGAGTTTGAGGCCGTGTCGATTCGCGACTGCGCGAACGAAGCGATTAATTTACTTTCACTGCAGAAAGAGAAAACCCAGGTGCTCTTCTGTAACGATATCCCGAAAACCGCCATAGTCGCTGCCGATGCTCAACGCATAATTCAGGTTTTTATAAACCTTTTATCTAACGCGCGGGATGCCAGCCCGGAGCAAGGGCGTGTTATGCTTGAAAGTAACGAAGATGAGGATTCGGTAACAGTTTCTGTTACCGATGAGGGGCATGGTATCCCTCCCGAACTGATAGAACGGATTCTCGAACCTTTCTTCACCACTAAAGAACCCGGTGAAGGTACAGGTTTGGGCTTGGCCATGGTGTACAGCATCATCGAAGACCATAGCGGCCATATGGACATCATTAGCCCTGCCGATACAGTTCACAATCGCGGTGCAAAGTTTGTTATCACCCTGCCGCGCCATCTCGATTCATTCATGGATGCCTGAGCAAGAAAGTGAATAAAACCAGCGACTTGTGGGTGCGCCCCGCACGTTATTGACCAGTAACACTTAACGCAAGACCCGGATCGCTATGAGTAAGATTCTGATTGTTGAAGACGAAACCATCATCCGTAACGCCCTGCGCAAATTGCTTGAGCGCAACCAGTACGAGGTCAGTGAAGCCCCGTCGGTAAAAGAGGCGACGTCCAAATTCCAGCTTAAAGAGTTTGATTTGATCATCAGCGACCTGCGCCTACCCGGCGCGCCGGGTACTGACCTGATTAAACTGGCAGGTGATACGCCAGTACTCATCATGACCAGCTATGCGAGCTTGCGCTCGGCAGTAGACTCCATGCGCATGGGCGCGGTGGACTATATCGCCAAGCCCTTCGACCACGACGAGATGGTCAATGCCGTCAAGCGGGTGATCGGCAAAGCCAAAGCAGCGAATAAGGCCAGCGGCGGCTCCATCGCCGCCAGTACCGCTATCGCCGGCATGATTGGCGCCAGCGATGTGATGCAGGATCTTTACAACCGCATCCACAAGGTCGCCCCTACCAACGCTACGGTACTGATTCACGGCGAAACCGGCACCGGCAAAGAGTTGGTCGCCCGCGCGCTGCACGAAGAGAGCAACCGCAATAATCACCTGATGATTTCGGTCAACTGCGCCGCCATTCCCGATACCCTGATCGAATCCGAACTGTTCGGTTACGAAAAAGGCGCCTTTACC
>CAZCJR010000042.1:12025-18931 GCA_964499225.1 uncultured Cellvibrionaceae bacterium
CGGCGCAGCGACTAATCGTGAAGGTCTGGTAGCCGCAGCCGATGGCGGTACCTTATTCCTCGACGAGATTGGCGAATTACCGCTGGAAGCCCAAGCGCGTCTGCTGCGTGTATTACAAGAGGGTGAAGTGCGTCCACTCGGCTCAGTTGAATCACGCAAGGTGGATGTGCGCCTGGTTGCTGCAACACACAGGGATTTGCGCAAGTTATCCAAAGAAGGCAAATTCCGCGAAGACTTATACTTCCGTATCAACGTGGTACAACTGGAACTTCCACCCCTGCGTGACCGTGGCCGCGACATCATCAATATTGCCGAATCCCTACTGCAACGCTACTGCGCCCAGTTCGGTAAAGCGCAGCTGAAACTCTCCTCCGGGGCGATGGACGCGATCATGGGCTACAACTGGCCGGGTAATGTGCGCGAATTGGAAAATGCTATGCAGCGAGCCGTTATTCTCTGTGAAGATAGCAACGAGATCGGCGAACATTTGCTGTCAATCGATATGGATTACCACGATCTGGACGACAACACAGGCAGTTCATTGTTTGAACCCGCCCGCCTTGCCAACCGCACCCCTGGCGGAGCACCGGCGGCATCGGAAGACCTGTCATTGGAAGACTACTTCCAGCGCTTTGTACTCGAACATCAGGACAGCATGAGCGAAACCGAATTGGCACGTAAGTTGGGTGTGAGTCGCAAGTGCCTGTGGGAGCGCCGTCAGCGCCTTGGCATACCGCGCACCAAATCGACTGCAGCACTCAGCAGCGTCAAATAGCTATTCAAAACTAAACACTGCCCAAAATCCCCGGTCGCCCGCCAGCGCTGGGGATTTTTTGTTTTTAGTGACAGTTTTTTGGATTAATGCGCCAGTCCTGTTGTTAACAACGCCAAACCGTTACCCCCAAACACGGGAGTGTTACCGCGCAAATACTGTTACCGCATTTGTCTGACGTAACAAACTAGTTACAGATATGTAACCTATCGAAATAACAAAAAGAAATAAGCAACGCACCAAAAAACACAACTATTTGATTTTATTGAATATTTCTAAAGTGGCACAAGTACTGCTTTTAGAGCGCCATAACAAAAACAAACAATAAGAATTAAATGTGAAAATCTAATAACAACAACAAATAATAAAAAGCGTAACGAACTTAAAAATAACAACAATAGATAATAAGAAACTGAAACAAACGAATAACAACAAGAAACAATAAGAAACTGAAAATAAAAGAACATAACAACAACAAATAATAACAACAGAAATTGAATAATAATAACGAAAACAATAACTTAGACTGGCAACGCAAGAAAACAAGAGCAATAAGAAAGTAAAATAAAGCGGATAACTGACTAGGCACGGGATGGGATAGCACGCGAGATTGGATATGGGCACGGAAGCACCCATTGTATGCCGACTTAAAGCACTCAGGTGCTCCCTCCTGCGGGAAAGCGAAAGCTTTCCCGTTTTGCTTTCCAGACTATTAATTTTCCGGGGTTGCGTAAACCGCGCTCACTCACACCCGATCCAAACCAAATTTCGAACTTACCAGAGCGGCAGGATTGTCGTAAAAAACGCTGTGCTTCTGCTAAACTCGCCGCTCTTACGCAAATGACTGCCTAAACACCAGCGAGAAAACATGCTCAAACGCTTGCTAAACCTATTCACCTCCGGCGCTAAAGATTCCGGCAAGGCTTCCACTACCCGCAACAGCGACGGCGCAGCAATTATTCCGCGCGACCAGCACAGCATTTCCCGGAAGAACATCAGCCCCGCCGCAATCAAGATCATCAAACAATTGGAAGATGCCGGTTTTGCCGCTTATCTGGTTGGCGGTGGGGTGCGCGATTTGTTGCTCGGTAGCAGCCCAAAGGACTTTGATGTCGCCACTAATGCCAAGCCGGAAGAAGTAAAGCGTATCTTCCGCAGCGCGCGTATCGTCGGCCGCCGTTTCCAGATAGTCCATGTGCGCATGGGGCGCGAGGTTATCGAAGTCACTACCTTTCGCGGTCACCACGAAGAATCATCCAGTGTGCGCAGTGAAGATGGCATGCTACTGCGCGACAACGTCTATGGCACCCTCGAAACCGATGCCATGCGCCGCGACTTCACCGTCAACGCCCTCTACTACACGCTCAAGGACTTTTCCGTCATTGATTACTGCAATGGCATGGATGACCTCAAGCAACGCACTCTGCGCATCATTGGCGACCCGGCGACGCGCTACAAAGAAGATCCGGTGCGCATCCTGCGCGCGCTGCGTTTTGCCGCTAAGCTGGGCTTTAGCCTGGAGGCCAGGACTGCCAAACCGATTCGCGAGCTGAGCGGCTTGTTGTTGAACGTATCCGACGCGCGCCTGTTCGAAGAAGTTCTCAAATTGTTTTTAGGTGGCTCGGCGACCGCGACATTCAATCTGATGCGCGAGTACGACTTGCTGACGCATCTATTCCCCGGCACCGATAAAGCACTTAAAGCTGGCGATGAGATTGGTGCCAATCTGATCGAACAGTGCATGATCAATACCGATAAACGCATCCGGGGCGATAAAACCGTCACTCCGGCATTTATCTATGCCGCCTTACTCTGGCCAGCCCTGCAACAGCAATTCACATTGCTCAGCAGCCAGATGACCCCCACCCAGGCCTGGGGACAAGCCGCGCAGAACGTTATTAACCAGCAATTGACTCGCACGGCCGTACCCAAGCGCTTTTTGATTCCTATGCGCGAGATCTGGGATCTACAGCAGCGCCTGCCAAGCCGTTTAGGAATGCGCGCCCTGCGTACCCTCGATCACCCGCGCTTCCGTGCCGCCTACGACTTCTTGTTGATGCGCGAAGCAGCAGGCGAGGCGCTTGATGGCCTCGGCGTATGGTGGACTAACTACCAAACTGCCAATGATGAGGAACGCGAGCAGATGGTTAAAGATATTGGCAAACAAGGTGGCGCCAGAGCGGCCAGCAAACCACGCCGTCGTCGCGGCCCGCGCAAACCCAAAACCGATGCCGCACCCGGCGGGAATGAATAGCTAATGGCGCTAGCCTACATAGGTTTAGGCAGCAATCTGGGCGATCCGCTCGCGCAGGTAAAGCGCGCTTTTGCTGAGCTGGCGGAGCTGCCCCAAACAACATTAATGGCGAGTTCGGCAATTTACTCCAGCCACGCGGTTGGCCCCGAGCAACCCGACTACATCAACGCCGTTGCCCTGCTCAAGACCCAGCTCGCACCACTCGCGCTGCTGGATGCCCTACAAGCTACCGAGCAAGCGCACCAGCGCGTGCGCATCCAGCACTGGGGACCACGCACTTTAGATCTGGATCTGCTGCTCTACGGCGACCAGGTCATCAATGAGGAGCGTCTTCAAGTGCCCCACCCTTATCTCACCCAGCGCAGTTTTGTGCTTTATCCGCTTGCGGATATCACCCCCACTTTGCATTTGCCCGATGGCACCCCACTTGCCGATCTGCTTAGCCGCTGCCCGGCAGATGGACTGCGCCGCCTGCCATCGAGCACGTAAGACATCAGCTTCAAGGAGTTGCCGTGAACCCTGTATTTGAAGAACTCGGACTGGATTTAACCAATGTCAAATTGCCGCGTTATATCGCGGTAGAAGGTTGTATTGGCGTGGGTAAAACAACACTCGCGCGCAATATCGCGCAACTATTTAATTACGATATGTTGCTGGAGCAGCCGGAAGAAAATCCGTTTTTGGAGCGTTTTTATCGCGACCCAAAATCCACCGCGCTGCCCACCCAGTTATTCTTTTTATTCCAGCGCGCCAATCAACTGCAAAGCCTGCGGCAAGACGATATTTTTGAGCCAGTGCGAGTGGCAGATTTTTTAATCGAGAAGGACCAGTTGTTTGCACGCACCACACTTGATGACGATGAACTCAATATCTATCGTCAGGTTTATGACAAGCTGGTGATCAATGCGCCGCGTCCGGATTTGGTGATTTATTTGCAGGCACCGCTGGATGTATTACTCGACCGCATTCGCCAGCGAGGCATCAGTGCCGAGCAACATATCACCGCCGATTATTTAAAAGCGCTCAGCGACGCCTATACTGAATTTTTCCACTTTTACGATGGCGCACCGCTGCTCATTGTAAATGCCAAAGATTTAAATCTGGCGAACAACCGCGATCATTTTAAACAGCTGGTGGAATATATCCTCACCATTAAAAGCGGCCGCCATTATTACAATCCCGTGCCGGCGCTCTAATTCAACCGCACAACCGATATTTATTTTGCAGCGAGAATTGCCATGCCTTACGCAACCATTAATAGCACCTCAACGGCGAATACCGCACTCACTAAAAATGTCACCATCAATACGCTCAGCAAATTAAAAACCAGCGGCGAAAAATTTGTAGTGATCTCACTTTACGACGCGCACATGGCTGCGATGGCACAGCGCTGCGGTGTCGAAGTTGTACTGGTCGGCGATTCACTTGGCATGACCGTACTGGGTTATGACAGCACTATTCCAGTCACTATGGAGCAAATGATTTACCACGTCGAAGCCGTTGCGCGGGGCAACAAAAAATCGCTGATTATTAGTGACTTGCCATTCATGACATACGCCACACCCGACGAAGCCATGCGCAATTGCACACGCATCATGCAAGCGGGTGCGCAGATGGTAAAACTCGAAGGCGGTGCCTGGCTTGCCGACACAGTGCGTATGCTTGCCGAACGCGGTGTACCCGTATGCGCGCATTTGGGTTTAACGCCGCAATCAGTGAATAAATTTGGCGGCTTCCGCGTGCAAGGGCGCGATGAAGCAGGCGCAGAAAAAATTCTCGCCGATGCAAAATTACTCGCAGAAGCCGGTGCCGATTTGCTCGTACTGGAATGTGTACCCGCTGCATTGGGCGCACGCATTACGCGCGAAATTACGATCCCCACCATTGGCATAGGCGCAGGCCGCGATACCGATGCGCAAGTATTGGTGATCAACGATATTCTCGGCCTTACCGAGCAGCCGCCCAAATTTTCCAAAAACTTTTTATTGGAAGCCAATGACATTCCCGGTGCGATGCAAAAATATGTCGCCGATGTAAAAGCCGGAGTTTTCCCCGGCGATGACAATATTTTTAGTTGATGATTATTGAATCCCGCATACTTTTGAAATAATCATGGAAGCGTGCTGGGATCAAAAATTAATCCCCTTCACTCGACCAGACTTTCATTGTCTGTACCGCCAATAATTTGCACTCGCGGTTGTGCTCCACATAGGTACGCATAAACTGGTAGCGCAAAACCGGCCATAACAGCACTTTTTTTCATCACAACTATTCACCGCCGAAAAACACAAGCAAAAACGAAACATAAAAAAAGCCGACACCCTAAGATGCCGGCCAAGACCATACTAGATAACAAATAAAGGGGAGTTCCAAACAGGGCTAAGAGAAAACCCATCGGTAACCGTACTACCTTCCTAAATCAATGAGCCGACCAAAACATGCGTGCCGTCGGACTCACAGGAAGAAACCGTTACCGGTAGCTTTAGTATTGTTCAGATTTCAGCCGTTGCCAGTTTTTTTATGTCCCCATTTACATTATTTAGCGATAAACCCGCAAAACTGATTATGAATGGCTATAACAAACTAGCCAGCACCGTTGCGCCCCATCAATACCATAGCTTCGTTTATCAAGTGCTCCAGACGCACTGCCGTTGTCGAGCGCAACGCAAAGTCATCGACTAATTTGCGCAAGCGGCTCAGCTTGGGGCGCACCGCCCGAAATTCTTCAGTTACTGGCTCGTAATCCAGATGGTGATCTTGCACACTCAATTTGCTGAGCTCGGATAGCTCTGCATGCAGAGCGCTGATGAGGTCATAAAAAAAATCTTTGCGATCCAGGCTATTGGCCTCCCAATAGGCCTCGTTTAAACCGCCCAACAAGTCTTCAAGCACCTTGATGGCATTGGAAATGCTGTTGCTAGACATGACGCACCTTCTATTCAACTTATGGTTAATCGCTTGAGTATAGAAGACTTTAACGACGCTGCCGGAGGCTCTGCTAAACTCCCGCTTCCTCGCCTTTGGACGCCGTTATGCCGCTCGAACAACTCTGGCTGTTTACCAGCATTACCCTTGTCATCTCCGCTAGCCCCGGCCCGGTGATGCTCGCCTGCATGATTGATGCAGGGCGTTACGGCTTCGCCAAATCGCTCTACACCATGCTCGGTGCCAGCGTGGGCAATTTGGTGCTGATGTTGTTATCGGCATTGGGACTGGGTTTATTGGTCGAACAAGCGGAGTGGATTTTTCACACCATTAAATGGATTGGTGCAGCCTATCTGATCTACCTGGGCATTCAACTCGCGCTCGCACCGCCGCTGAGTGTAGATGTTGAAACGCGCCAGATCCGCAGCAGTCATCTGTTTAGCAAAGCCTTTATCGTCGCCGTCACCAACCCCAAAGGGCTGATTTATTTTGGCGCACTGTTTCCGCAATTTATCGACATCCAGCGCAGCATGCCGCCGCAATTTGCACTGCTCACCGTGATTTTTTTAGCGATGGATCTGGTTTGGATGGGTATTTATGCCTTGGGTGGGCGCGGCATTATGCACTGGCTAAGATCACCGGAGCACCAGCGCTGGTTTAACTGGATTTCCGGTGGGGCGTTAATTCTCGCCGGCGCCGCCTTGGCGTTTTCAAAAATCTAATTTTGAAATTTGGGAATAAGCAAAGAAGTAACGATTCTTTTTCATTCACTACAAAAATCCTTAAGCTGCACTTCATCCACTTTATGGAGACAGCTAATGTCATTTACTTTCAGCCAAAATTTTCCTGCGTTATTCAAAGACCAGCCAATTCTGATAGTGCCCGGCCTGCGCAACAGCGATGAACAGCATTGGCAAAGCCTGTGGCAAACGCGCCTGCCCAATAGCAAACGCAT
>CAZCJR010000042.1:18941-37169 GCA_964499225.1 uncultured Cellvibrionaceae bacterium
AATAACGGCCGGTTTATCTAGCTTATCTAGTTCTGCGCGAATACCTGCTTTTCACCGGATCTGGATAAGTGGAAAGCAGGTATTCGCGCAGAACTAGATAAGCTAGATAAACCGGCCGTTATTATCGCCCACAGCTTCGGCACACTCGCGAGCGCGAGTATTGCAGCAGAATTTCCTGACCAAATCGCCGCACTTTTTTTAGTCGCACCCGCCGATCCGGACAAATTCCGCATCGCCCAACGCTTGCCAAAAACACCCTTGCGCGTACCGGCAAAAATAATTGCCAGCAGCAACGACCCATGGCTAACCGATAGCAAAGCGGCTTACTGGGCGCTGCAATGGGGAACGGATTTTTTGCGCTTGAAAAATGTGGGGCACATCAACAGTGAGTCCAATTTGGGATTTTGGCCGGAGGGGATTCAGCTCTTGCAGCAACTGTTGCGCAGTACGAAAAAACAACTCAATCAGATCAACAAACTCCATCGCGCCGCATAAGGTCGTGGAGCTGCGCAGCAAGTGCAATCTCCAGAGGCAGACCCCTTTTATAGCCCAGTACTAACTCCAGGAAAAGAAGAGTAGTAAATTTATGCGACACACACTAATGAAACCCGTCACAAATCCCGTGGTTAATTTTGCCTAAAAATAGTCAATCCATTAGAGTGCGCAGCGCATTTGTAACATTGGTTCATTTCAATGTTCGCGCAACAACATCAATAATAATTACCTGACGTTCGCCGCTTCACACGCTTCTGCAAATTTTACCACGCATACCTGTTTACCCTGTCTTTTATGGATTAGGATTTTTTATCCTATTCGCAACGGTATTCAAGTTTTAATTTGCAAGCACAAAAACCCTAACAGTTGACAGCAGTATCACTAACTCGGATGCGGTAGGACTCAGGCCACCTGGAATCCAGTTTATGAACAGCGATGAATTTAATCAGGCAGTTACATCACCCATCAGTAGCAGTTTTGATACGCATCTTTTTGCAGCGACGACACATAATCCGTCTTACGCGAGTCTTACTAAAAATTTTACCGATATAAATAATCTACGTGATTACTGCATTCCCGTTAACTCTTATTTCCCTCCAGAACAGGTGATGGAGAAATTGCAGGAAAAAATTTCTTATGCGCTCAAGTATTATCCGGGCTCCAATGAAGGTATTGCTGCAAATATTGCCACCTTCTCCGAGATAGAAAACCCGGCCACGATTATTGCTGGAAATGGCTCAACTGAAATTATCTCCTGGTTAAACTCGCTGTTTATTAAGGAGAGTTTATTTGTTCCTACGCCATCATTTGGCCGCTGGATTGAAGAACCACTGGGACTGGGAATTGAACTGCATACCAATCGCTATGAGGACTCACTTAATCAATACTTAAGCCCGGAACAATTGGTTGCCGATGTAAAACAAGCGGGGGCACGCAATTTGGTGATTTGCAATCCCAATAACCCCACGGGTTCAATCATGTCCCGTGAGCAAATTTTGTGGGTACTCGACCAACTAACCGCATTGGATCACATAATCATCGATGAATCATTTATCGATTTTTCCGCAGAGACGCCCCCCTCGATTAAAAATGATGTTTCCAGCTACGCGAACGCCTGGGTTTTAAAAAGCTTGGGAAAAAATGTTGGCCTACACGGTTTGCGTATGGGTTTTGCCATCAGCAACGAAGCCAATATCGCCAAACTGCGTAAACATTTACCCTATTGGAATGTCAATGGGATTACCGAAATGTTGCTGAATTTAATTAAGGATGAACAGGTCGCCTATCATGCAAGCCGCCTGAAAACTATAAATGATACGATTTATTTATCGGAACGATTAGAGGAACTACCGGAATTCACCCTATTCCCCACGCATTCAAATTTTATTTTTGTAAAACTGCGGGCAGACATCAACGGAACCCAACTGCGCGACCGCATGCTGCAAAACCATGGATGTTTTGTTCGCAACTGTGGTAACAAGTTAGGTTCCAGCGAGCAATATTTTCGTATTGCAGCCCGCCCGACAGCAGATGTTAATTATTTAGTGAATGCGTTCAAAGCAGAGCTAACAGAGATGACAAAATTTAATTATCGGCATCACGATATGGCAAAGTACAGCCATAAAATTGGCGGCGGAATTGCCTGATATGCACCAAAAAGAAGGGCTTGTGAACGAGACAACTACGCAGACATGAGACTGTAAAACTAAGAACGACATTATCTGATAGCAAAAACGCGCGACCGTCATGATCGCGCGTTTTTTATTTCAATTTTTTATTAGGCTGGCGCACTAGTTCGAATTAAATGATCAAACGCACCGAGCGAAGCCGTCGCACCCGCTCCCATCGCAATAATAATTTGCTTGTAAGGTACGTTAGTGCAATCACCTGCAGCGAACACACCGGGTACTGAAGTTTCACCGCGCGCGTTGATTTCAATTTCACCGCGATTGGTGATCTGCACCGTACCTTTTAAGAAATCGGTATTGGGTAGCAGGCCGATTTGTACAAAGATACCCTCCAGCTCAACCGTGGCGATCTCATCGGTATTGCGGCTTTTGTATTTTAGAGCGGTGACTTTTTCGCCGTTGCCGATCACTTCCGTCGTCAGCGCTTCGGTGATAACTGTTACGTTGGGTAAGCTAAATAATTTGCGCTGCAAAACGGCGTCGGCACGCAATTTGGAATCGAATTCGATTAGCGTGACATGAGCAACTATACCGGCCAAATCAATCGCTGCTTCCACACCGGAGTTGCCGCCGCCGATTACGGCAACGCGTTTACCTTTAAATAAAGGGCCATCGCAGTGTGGGCAGTAGGCAACGCCTTTGCCGCGATATTCTTGTTCGCCAGGCACATTCATTTCTCTCCAGCGTGCGCCGGTGGCGAGAATAATACTTTTACTTTTTAAACTTGCGCCGCTGGCGAGTTTTACTTCAATTAAATCGCCGGGATTATTACCAGGAATAACCTGCGCGGCTTTTTGCAGATTCATCACGTCCACATCGTATTCTTTAACGTGTTGCTCTAGCGCTGTCACAAGCTTAGGGCCTTCGGTTTCTTTGACCGAAATAAAATTTTCAATCGATACTGTATCCAATACTTGGCCGCCAAAACGCTCGGCCACTACGCCAGTGCGAATACCTTTGCGCGCGGAATAGATCGCTGCCGCTGCACCGGCGGGGCCGCCGCCGATGACTAGTACATCATAAGGATCGCGTTCGCTCAGTGTTTTTACATCGCGTTCGGCAGCGCCGGTATCGACTTTGGCGATAATTTCTTCGAGCGTCATACGGCCTTGGCCGAAATGTTCACCGTTTACAAATACGGTGGGCACCGCCATGATTTTGCGCGTATCAACTTCTTGTTGAAACAATGCACCGTCGATCATGGTGGCAGTAATGTTGCGGTTGAGGGCGGCCATTAAATTTACGGCTTGCACTACATCCGGACAGTTGTGGCAGGGGAGCGAAACAAATACTTCAAAATGCAATGGTGTATCTATCGCTTTAATTTGTTCAATGGTTTTTGCATCCACTTTCGGTGGATGGCCGCCGCTGTGCAAGAGTGCTAGCACCAGCGAGGTAAATTCATGCCCCATAGGGATTCCCGCAAAATGAATACGCGGGGTTTCATCTTGTGCCGCTACAGCAAATGAGGGACAAAATTTAGCAGTACCGTGATCGATCAGACTCACTTTGTCAGACAGACTGGTGATGTCTTGCAACAGCGTAATTAACTCCAGACTTTTTGCGCTGTCATCCAGACTTGCAACCAGTTGGATGGGACGTTGCAGTTTTTCCAAATAGGCTTTGAGTTGGCCTTTGATGGCAGCATCTAACATGGTGTTCTCCGTAGGATTTTTAATCTCCCCCAGCCCCTCTTTGTTAAAGAGGGGAGCCTCGCAACTTTCAACTATTGAGGTGATCAAAGCTCCTCCCTTTAGCAAAGGGAGGCTGGGAGGGATTTAGGTACACAGGAATTAAGCTTAAATCTTTCCAACCAAATCGAGTGACGGAGCCAGCGTCGCTTCACCTTCTTTCCACTTGGCTGGGCATACTTCACCCGGATGCGCAGCAACGTATTGCGCCGCTTTTACTTTGCGCAATAATTCAGATGCATCGCGACCAATGCCGCCAGCATTGACTTCAATAATTTGAATTTTGCCCTGTGGGTCAATCACAAAGGTACCGCGATCTGCCAGACCAGCTTCTTCAATCATCACACCGAAATTACGGGTAATAGTGCCGGTTGGATCGCCGATCATCGGGTATTGGATTTTGCCGATGGTTTCGGAGCTGTCGTGCCAGGCTTTATGGGTGAAATGGGTATCAGTCGATACGGAATAAATCTCTACTCCCATCTTTTGGAACTCAGCGTAGTTGTCCGCCAGGTCGCCCAATTCAGTGGGGCAGACGAAGGTGAAGTCGGCTGGATAGAAGAACACCACGGCCCATTTGCCTTTAATGTCGGCCTCGGTCAGGTGGACGAATTTGCCTTGATGATAGGCTTGGGCACTGAAAGGTTTGATTTCTGAATTGATAGTAGCCATGAGTGGAACTCCTAAGGTCTGTGTGGGTTTGATCCCGTTGGGTTAATTGATTCGACGGGCACAGATTAGGGAGTTGGGCGCCTTAGGGCTAATTGCATATCACCATGCAGTCAATATTCAAAATTTATCGATAAGAATAAGCCAATGCCTATTGGCTATCAAAAATAACAAAAACCGCTGCCTCCTTCCGAAAGCGGCGGTTTCCAATAAGAGCGGGAAGGCAGACTGGACTTCCCAGCCTTTCATAGACAAATCCAAAGCTCATTTTGAGGCACGTTCAAATTCCTCCAGACTAACTCCACCGAGGTGACTAGGGCGGCAAATAACCTTGCCATTATCGCCGCTTTTACCAACCCACATAAATTTATGCACCAATCTGAATATGGCACAACACCAACCAAATCGTCGCCGACACGGCCAGTGACTTGATCAAGTAAAACGCTTTGACCCGCAAACTGATTTCGACGCCCTATAGAACATGTATTTTCGTGATGGAAAAGCACTTAAATAGTTAGATTGTGAAGGCATTTTGGTCGCGGTGAGGGTCGGAGCCAATCTTCATCAGTAACCTGCGACAGAAAGTGAATCGGCAGTAATGCGGCCATCTTGTAATGTGATAATACGATCGGCGTACTGCAAAATGCGGTTATCGTGAGTGACCATCACTGTCGTTACGCCTCTCTCCTTGCCTAACGTTTTTAGTATTTGTACGACGTTTTGACCCGACTCAAAATCCAATGCTGCCGTAGGTTCATCCGCAAAAATAATTTTAGGATTCGCAACCAAAGCGCGCGCAATGGCTACGCGTTGCTTTTGGCCACCAGAGAGGTTTTCGGGGAGATAGTCGATTCTTTCAGCCAGCCCAAATATATTTAAGATGTGTTTTGCAGCAGCCTGCTGATCTTGCTGGCGACCATGACCATGAACCTCCAGCCCCATCAACACGTTTTGAAAAGCGGTCAAGCTGGCATGTAAATTGTGCGCCTGAAAGATAAACCCGAACTCTCGCCTCAAACGCACTTTGCTGGCTTCCGCAAGCTGTAAAAGCTCTGCATCCAACACATTTACTGAGCCGTCTTGAACATCGCGTAGCCCACCCATAATGGTAAGCAGCGTCGTTTTGCCTGAACCCGAAGGCCCCATCAACAGGGTGAAGCTACCCGGCTCAATGGTCAGGTTGATGTCATATAAAGCTTGTTTCTTGGCTTCGCGAGCACCGAACCAATGATTTAAATCAGTCACTTGAATCGGAGCCATTAAAATAACTCCGCAGGATCTGCCGATTTCAGCCGACGAGTCGCTAATGCGCCTGACGCAGTGCAGGCAATGATCGTCCCGAAAAACACCATAAGGGCTCGCGCAAAATCCATAGCCACGGGCAATCCCGTAGCATGGGACATCCCTTGGTAGATCATCACCGCAATCAAGACACCTGGAATAAAACCTAGGATTGCCAGAATAATGGCCTCTTCAAATATAATACTCAGAAAAAAACTGTGCCTGTAGCCCATGGCTTTGAAGGTGGCGTATTCGCGTAGGTGATCTGCAACATCGGTAGATAGCACTTGATACACAATCACCAAGCCCACTAGCACTCCGATAAAAACACCAAATCCAAAGATCACCCCAATCGGGCGCTGAGTAGTCTGGTAGGCCTTATCATCTTTCTGTGCCTGTTCAAAACTTCTGATTTTGACTGGCTCGCCAACAAGTTGTTGACGCAAAATTTGAATCACGGATTGCACATCAACGCCGTCTTTCACGGCTATTAGTAAGTGGGATGGGGTTCCCGCGCTACGAGCAGGAAAAAGGGATAAGAATGTATGGTCAGACGTTATTATCGCGCCGTCTGCATTAAATCCGCCCCCCAACGTAAACGAACCATCAAGGCTTATGCTGACCCCCTTGAGTTCTACATCCACAACATGGTGATTGAGCAATGCTCGTTTTGTTTGAGGATCAATCCCCCGCGTATTCAAATCGATTAATGCAGTGTGAGGGATCGCTACGGCATCAAATTTGCCATGCAATAAAGGGCCTGCAAACTTTTTTGCTTCACGAGGCAGGGCGTAGACGGTTAAAGAAGCGGTGCTTTCATTTGGCATCATCCAATCCACTTTCCCCAGATACAAAGGCATTACCGAATCAACCCTCGGTTCCGCCAGAATCTTCCACAATAACCGCCGATGAAGTGGTGAGCCGTCAGTGAGGGTATTGGCATCAGATGACGATACCAAAATATCCGCACTGATAGGGCTGTATGCAGAGATAATGGTGCCATTAAGCGCTCCCAGAATGCCCAACTGTAAAAACACCAGAATGTTGGCAAAGGCGACGCCAGCAATGGCGGCCAACATTCGGCCATGAGAATGCGTTAATTGAAGCCAGCCGATGGGCATACGCCCCAGTAATGCCATCAACCATGAGCTCATCGGTGTGCCCGCTCGATGGCTGCCGTGACCGCCAATCCGGTCAGGGTTTGCGCACGCGCCGAGGATTCTTGATCAAGATCCACAACGACCCTGACAATACGCGCATCAAGATTGGAAGCTGGGCTAGAACCAACAATTTCTTGCCGCAAAACCTCCAATCCTATACGCACTATCGCGCCATAGAAGGGAGTTTCAATCGCTGGACTGGTGAGCGAAACCTTGGCGCCAAGCGCGATGTGGCGAATATCGGTTTGATAAATTTCTAACTCTGCCTGCATCTGGTCTGTATTGCCTAAGATGGCAATGCCAGCCTCACTGGGGCGCTCGCCCACTCGGGTATTCACTCGCAGAACCCTTCCACTTTTTGGTGCATGCACATAGGCTTTTGCGAGTTCGATTTTGGCACGCGCAAATTCCGCATTGACGAGTTGATATTGCGATACCGCCAATTGAATATCGGCCTGCTGCCGACCGCCAGTAACGCGATTCAATTGCGCATGGATTTGTTCGCGCGCATGATTTTTTGTCGCCAAATTCAATTTTGCCTGCTCATAATCTTTGTGTGACAAGAGCTTTTGACGATGAAGCTCACTGATTCGCTGAAAGTCCGTCGATGCAAAATCCGCCGCATCCTCAGCACTTTGATGCTGGGCAACCAATTCGTGTAAGGCGGCTCCGATTTGATTTTCAATTTGCGCTACCCGCGCGGCGGCAACCTCTTGATTAGCAGTAGCAATCTGCAATGCAGACTGTAATTGAGCAATGCTATCCAGCTCAGCAATCACCGCCCCTGTGGTAACTTGCTCGCCCTCCCTTACTAACCATTTAGCCACTCGCGCATCACCAGAACCAAACGGCGGTGCGACTACCGCAATATCATCAAGCGGCATTAAGCGACCTAATGCCCTGACAGTAGGTAATGCGAGGGAAGTGTCACCGGACTGGGATTCAAGCGTATTGGCCAAAAGCTGCGGTGGCCCACTGGCAGGCCCAACGCCTGCCGCCTTAACGAGGCGCGGCAACTCAATAAAATCAGCACAGAGAGCACCCACAAAAATCATGATCAACGCGGCAAGCACGAACAACCATCTGGACGCCAAGGCACGCCAATATGGTTTTGAGGCACGTTGGTTACCCCTGCCATTATTGAGCAAGGGCAATAGGCTCTGATAATCGGGTGCTTGTTCTGTAATATTCGGCATACGGTATTTCAATCCAGAGCGCAGCGGTTGATACAAATAAGGAACACTATATTACTGACCCATTGGTCATTAATATAGTGTAAGCACTACGCCCAAGCAAGAGAATTGATCTGTGAGCGATAACAACATCGAAAAACGCAATCTGCGCCGTAAAGAAGAGCGCCCTGACGAAATCGTGGAGTCCGCAATGACACTCTGGCGGGCACAAGGTTTTGCCGCCACTACGATAGAACAAATTGCCAAGGGCGCTGGAGTCGCCAAAGGCACCGTGTATTTATACTTTGATTCAAAAGAAGCGATATTCGAGGCCGCCATACAATTGCGTTTGGTAAGCACTATGGACTGGGTCGGGGAAATGACAAACAGTGACGCACTAACAACTCGGGAACTGCTCGATCGTTTTTACAAAGCGGTTTACAGTGAATTATTCGTTAAAGGATCGGCAACATTAATGAAAGTGTTGATTGCTGAAGGCCATCGCTTTCCAAGCCTTGCCTCTCGCTATCAAACCATCGCATTAGCCAAAGGCATGCAAACGATTAAAAATATATTGTTGCGTGGCGTGCAGAGAGGTGAACTCTCCGCTGTTGCAGAAACAGTGGATAGCCGCTTGGTGATGGCGCCTGTCGTGATGTTCGCCACTATGGACATGGCATTTGGAAAGCAAGATGAGACTGAGTTTTTTCGCTTAATAGATAGCTACACCGATTTATTATTAAATGGCTTGCAATGAGGCGGGTTATTAAGTCTGCATATTTTTCAAATATATCAACAACTCATTCAGCATTTTGATTGATAAAATGTGCTGTTGTTAAAAACAAAAAAAGGTCTATTTTTCTCCAAAGAGAATCGAAAAAAATCATTAAAAACAAAGGAATATTGGACTTTTCATTTTCCAAAATAAAACCCAGAAGTCAGCACTATTTTGGGAATTAGATAATCAAATAACTTGTTGGTATTTTGATGCTTTTAGCTTAGGTAATTCGCAAAATGGGCTATTGTTTAAACTTAAGCTAGGAAGTCGTGTAAGATTTAGCGGAAATGCTCTGGAACCTCAATCAGGGTCCGCAATTGGCCGATGCTGTTGAAATATTCGTTCAATTTTTTCAACAGCACCGGCCGTAAAGAGATGCAATTTCCTAACAACATATAAATTGGCATTAAGGGGTAAGCATGGAAGTTCAAGGTCATATAAAATTTACTGTTATTGAAAGATCATCAGAAGAAGTTATATCTGAAATGCCGATACAATCAGGAATATTAAATCCTTTTGGCACTGTTAATGCGGGAGCAACGCTGTGGCTCGCTGATGTGAACGCATCTGTGCTTGTTCTTGAAGGTGTTGTTCCTCAAAGCGGCATGAAAGGATTTCCTTTGGCGATAAATATTAATGCCAATTTACTAGGGAATAATACGACCGGATCTTTTTTCGCGAAATCAAATTATGTAAAAAAAGGTCGTACTGTCAGTGTCGTGAAAACAACAGTTACTGACACATCTGGTAAGTTAATAGCGGAAGTCACAACAAGCCATGTTCAATCTGCCTAACTTTTATCAAAAAGCCTAACATGCGACTGCGGCATAAAATGCGATCAGAATTTCTAACTGATTATTGCTTAAGAAGTCATCTACTTCCGCTCCTAGCCGAAATCGGAAACCTACCCAAAGTAAAATTGTATTTTACTTTGGGTAAAAGTTTTCGCTCAAAAAAAATAGTTTCCTAACTCTTCTTTCTGTGCGCGCTCCACAATAAACAACACGCAAGTGCGCAAAACCAGATGCTAGTGACTAACACAAATAGACTCATTCCTCTCACATCCAAATTCCACTTGCCGGCAGCTATTACGAGCAGGCTGATGGTGCCGATTAATAAACCTACTAATCCCACCCAATGGAAAAGTGTGTTATCTCGAACCAGATTGCTGCTCCAACAGATCAACGCACAAAACCATGCAAAGGTGGCTGCGTTCGCAAGCACTTGATTCGATTGCATCAATAAGCGTGATTGAAATTCGAAAATTGCCAATTGCTCAGCGGTATTGATCTCGGCACCTAGCAACATGGCGGGAGCGAGAAAACCACTAATCAACGCCGCTCCAGCCATCGCTAATCCGCCTGCTGCAAATAAACCACTTCCAAGCCACACGATAGGGGTATTTTTTGCAGCACCATAAAGAGTAAATAACCAAATGTAGATGAGCACCACCAGAATTAATACACCGTGCACATGCATTGTGAGCCCGGCAATTTGCGCCATTTGTTCAATTTGGGCTTCAGGTTGTGACGCGCTGATATACGGGTGATGAGCCATACCCGCGTTCGCCAGTATGGATAGGGCAATTAAGCCCCAGCCAATAAGACGGTAACGCGAATGTGTTTTTTGTTCATTTTCGTTTAACACGATGCCTCCAAAGATAATCATTTATATGGAGTTCCAGCCTAACAAGCACATATGGATAGTTGGCGGACAATGCCATTAGAATGTTCGACATGTAAAACAAAACATTAGGTAAATTGTGTGACAGAGGAATTTGAAGGAGACAAGCGAGCCGAGCGCACACGGTTAGCGTTACGCGGCGCTTTTTTTGAACTGGTGTTATCGCAGCCTTACAGTAGGATAAAAATTGCAGACATCATTGCCAAGGCTGATGTGGGACGCTCGACGTTTTATGAACATTACAAAAACAAAGACGATCTGCTCTATGCTAGTTTGCATTGGCCGATGACTGTTTTGGCCTCGGCGATGTTACCCCCAAGTAAGGTGTTGGATGTACAGGGGATACTGGAGCATTTTTGGCAAAACAGAAGTTTTGCTCGCCCTATATTGACCGGTAGTACACGTAAACATGTCAGTCGCTGCCTTAGCCAGATACTTATGGCGCAACTGTACAAGATGTCTTCACCTTCACAAAATCGCTATGTCCCTGTATCCGCTATTGCGCAGGCGCTAGCTGCAACGCAACTCTCTTTATTGAGCGACTGGCTGACGGGTGTATATGCCACGACACCAGACAAGCTTGCTCAACAGTTAATGCTTACCAGCCGAGCGATTGCGATTCCCCCTGCGTGATGTGCGGGAAGCAAAGCAAAACAGTGTTTACTATTTTGCCGCCGCTTTCATAACATTTGCCATAGCCCCATAAACATTTACCCAAGCGGCTTTTATATCTGCCGTAAAATCTTGCCCAAGCCCCTGCCCCAAGATTTTTAATATCGGGGAATTACTTGATTCGTCCTTGTCAGCTTTATCAGTATCCCTGATCCACCATTTCCTGCACCCGCGCCAAACCCTGTGCGGTATCTGAGCCCGGCGCTGCAAAACGCATCCCTTGCTGCACAAACATTTTGGCTTTTTCCGGCAGGGCTAATTGCACATAGCTTTGCGCGAGCACCAAATACAAATCGGCTGCGCGACGCTCAATGCGTAGGCCGCGCTCCGCAGTGGCGATCGCGCCTTGGTAATCACGGGATAAATATTGTTGCCGCGCTTGTTTGGCCAAACTCTGCGCCGCAGGGTTAAGCGAAACCACGGGCACGGGTTTGGGCACTGCGCCAGGTTGCGGTTGTACTACAGCTGGCTCGCCGGGTTTTACCACGCTGGTGGGACGGTCAATAACCGAGGGGGAGGTGGGTGGCTGCTGGGTACTGGTCGCGCAGCCGACCATCGCAAACACACCGGCGATCAGGCAGGTGCGGGTTATTAAATTAGTCATGGATTACTCTGAATTCGGAGGTGGTAGTTAGGCGCGCGATTTATTCAGTCTCTGTTATTCAGAATCTTTCGCCGCCGCTTTTAACAAACGCGCCACTTCTTTCCACATATCGATGTAGGCGAGTGCCGCGCGGCTGCGCTGATTGTAGCTGGTTAGCGGTGCGCGGCGCAGCCCCATTTGTTCAACGGCGGAATCATTAGGAATCCAGGTTTTGAGCATGGGCACCGGCATTTTTTTGCTGTTTTCGATCGCCTCGTGGTGTAAGCGGCGGCGCATATCCACCTGATTAAAAAATCCCACGATGCGTGTTGGTGCCGATTTTTTGCCATTCAAAAATTCCACCACTTGCTCCATCGCGCGAATCGATAAAGGGCTGGGAATCATCGGGATCAACAAAATATCCACCTCCAGCAATAACTGCTCAACACTTGGTGAAAGCGTGGGCGGGAAATCGAAGATGAGGATGTCGGCTTTTTCGCTTAGAGGCTTGAGCAGTTGTTTGAGGAATTTTTTGTCTTTACTGAGCTCATCAAATTCGCTGTCGAGACTGCGCAGACTGAGATCAGAAGGAATCAGCATCAAGCCGGGATAGGGGCTATACAGTTCCATCTCACCGATGGATTTGCCTTTGCTAAATAGTTTAATCGCCTTGGCAGCATCCGGCTCCTGCTGGCAAAACCAACTGGCGGCGGCTTGCGGGTCCAGATCCCATAGGATCACATTCTTTTTGGCGGCGGCGGCCATGTAGGCCATGTTCACTGCGGTTGTGGTTTTACCCACGCCACCTTTGAGGTTATAGAAAGCGATTTTTATCATAAGGGTTCCATCTTGAGTGGAGTTGCGAAGCCATCACCAGCGAGTATTAACTTGTAGCATTTTTAAACGAATCCTTCAAAATTTATACGCCCTATGATGTGTAAAAACTCGCATGGGTGTTATCGAGACTGCGACGATGCGCTTATCCAAGCGCAACCGGCCGCCGGGAGGTACAATCGCCACTCACTTTTGCGAGCAGCGGTTATGACCCAGGCACATCCCTACGAACAACTCACGCCCGACATGGTGCTGGATGCAATTGATAGCACCGGCTTCCTGACCGATGCCCGTATCCTTGCCTTGAATAGCTACGAGAATCGCGTGTACCAAGTGGGGATTGAAGGGTCGACCCCGCTGATCGCCAAGTTTTATCGCCCTGAGCGCTGGACCAACGCGCAGATCATCGAAGAGCATGAGTTCACACAGGCGCTGAAGGACTTGGAAATTTCCGTGGTGCCGCCAATGGCCGATGATGAGGGCAATACCCTGCGTGAATTTCAGGGCTTTCGCTTTGCGCTCTATCTGCGCCAAGGCGGCCATGCGCCGAATCTGGATGACTTTGATGCACTGCTCTCACTCGGTCGCACCCTTGGCCGTATCCATGCCTTGGGACAAGCGCGTCCGTTTGTGCATCGCCCTGAGTTGAATATCCAAACTTTCGGACGCGAGAGTTACGAATTTTTAATGGCTAACGATTTCATCCCCGCCAGTTTGCGCGAGTCTTATCGCACCTTGGGCGCGGATTTATTATCCCGCTGTGAAACCCTGTTTAGCCGTGTGGATTACACCTCGATCCGCCTGCATGGCGACTGTCACCCCGGCAATATTTTATGGCGCGAAGACGTGCCCCACTTCGTCGACTTTGACGATGCGCGCATGGGCCCGGCAATTCAGGACTTGTGGATGCTGCTCTCGGGAGAGCGCGAACAACAGACACTGCAACTGGCTGAAGTACTGGAAGGTTACCGCGAGTTTTGCGATTTTGATTTGGCCGAGCTGGCGCTAATCGAGGCGCTGCGCAGCCTGCGTATCATGCATTACAGCGCTTGGTTGGCGCGGCGCTGGACTGATCCGGCCTTCCCTCGCCATTTCCCTTGGTTTAATACCGAGCGCTACTGGGGTGAACACATCCTGGAATTGCGCGAGCAGCTGGCCGCCATGAATGAACCACCACTGGTTATTTATTAAGCGCAAATAATACGCGGGCGCTGGAATTATTCGGCGGCGCCCCCAATAATGGCTGACTCAAGCTTGTACATCAATCGCAGTATATTTCGTGTAAGGATCCGGCCATGAACGCCACCGCTCCCGCCCTAGTTATCGACAGCCTGTGGGAATCCATTCGTCTGCAAACCCGCAAGCAGGCAGAAACTGAGCCGGTACTGGCCAGCTTTCTCTATTCAACCATCCTCAATCACGACACGCTGGAAGCGGCACTGAGCTTCCATCTTGCCAACAAACTTGACAGCCCTGCCCTGCCCGCCATGCTGATCCGCGAAGTGATTGAAGAGGCGATGACAAAGGATAAGACGATTGTGGAATCGGTACGCGCCGACTTGATGGCGGTGAGCGAACGCGATTCCGCCTGCTGCTCACTGGTGACACCGCTGCTCTACTTCAAAGGTTTTCATGCGCTGCAGGCCTATCGGGTCGCTCATTGGCTGTGGAATCAGGGCCGCAACTCGCTCGCGCTATTTTTGCAGAATCGCATCTCGGCGGTGTTTGCAGTGGATATCCACCCCGCTGCACGTATCGGCAAAGGCATTATGTTTGATCATGCCACCGGCATTGTGATTGGCGAGACAGCGGTGATTGAAGATATGGTGTCGATCATGCAATCCGTCACCTTGGGTGGCACGGGTAAAGAAGCGGGCGACCGCCATCCGAAAGTGCGCAAAGGCGTGTTGATAGGAGCAGGCGCCAAGATTCTTGGCAATATCACCGTGGGCGAATGCGCCAAAATTGGTGCAGGTAGCGTGGTACTCAAAGATGTGCCCGCACGCGCAACGGTGGCCGGAGTGCCAGCGCAAATCATAGGTGAAACCCAATGCAATCAACCTTCACGCGAAATGGATCACCTGATTCGGTAATCGATCCCAAAACGGCGCCTTGCTAACCGAGGCGCATTTTTACTATTTACGGCGACAAATCGCCTCACAATAGTACCAGTGCACCAAAAAGATCCCGGCTTTTGCCCTATCGTCGATCAAAAACAGCCTATATAACTGTTAATGCGCTATTGGTCTGAAATTTGCTCAATTAGCATTCCAAGACCGAGGAGAACCCAGCATGCAATACACTAAACCCATGATTGATTTGGTGTACGAGATTCGCCGCCGCGTGGACGCTGATATGAAACCGAGCGTGAAAATGGCGAACCCGGAGATGCTGAAGGAATTAGCGGACTACCACCACCGGACCAAAGACACGATCACAAAGACCTTGATCAAAGAATTGCTTTTTATGGCTGGCGACCAATGGCGGCAGTTGCTGGAGCCGACGCAATCCGATACTGCAGGAGTGTTGGACATCCCCAAACAGCTGGTGAAGGTTTATCGCGGACAAACCACATTGATCGAAGCGCCGCATCCGGCAGAGGAGGGAATTGCGATGCGCAGCGAGTTGCTTGTTAAGGACATACCACCACCCGCCAAACCGGTACGCATGTATCGAGGACAGCCGGTGCTGTGAGCCTGCAGGCAGGACGATTGCTATGCCGCTCTCACGATCTGAGGAACTGGAATTTAAACTGTGTCGCGCGGAAACTATCGAACGAGCCTATCGAAAATGCGGTTTTCCACCCCGGACTGACGGAGTGGAAACTGCTAAACCTATCCTTAAGTTAACGCTCATCCGATGCGTTTATTTTTGCTGCTGCTTCAATAAATCGCGAATTTCTCTCAACAGTAATTCTTCGTTGCTGGGCGCAGGGGGAGCAGCCGGTGCTTCTTCTTCCTTTTTCTTTAAGCGATTAATAACTTTGATAACCATAAAAATAACAAACGCAATGATGGTGAAATCAATCAGCGTTTGCAGGAACTTACCATAGGCGACCAGTACCGGCTCTTGACCTTCGAGAAGGGCTGGCAAAGTAAACGCCAAATCCGAAAAGTTAACGCCACCAATCAGGTAGCCAATCGGTGGCATAACTACATCACCCACCAACGACGACACGATTTTCCCAAAGGCGGTGCCGATAATCACACCCACAGCTAAGTCCACCACATTACCTTTGATGGCAAAGGCTTTAAATTCTTTTACGATGCTCATGTTAAATCCCCTTTTGAATTGAATGAGTCTGTTATTGGCACGCACAGCAAAAGTTTTATAACCCATAACCCGATTAAAACCAAGGTCGTTGCTCAAATATGCAAGCTGTTACTCATCTTCCCGCTGGGCGTAAACACTGGGCTCGCCGTCTTCATCAACCACCACCTGAATCACCATGGGCTGACAGCAGACCTGACAATCTTCCACATAGGTTTGTTGCTCGAGCGAGCAATCGACCAAGACACTGATCGGCTCACCACAGTAAGGGCAATCGAGAAAACATTCTTCTTGTAGGGCCATCAAAAACTCCAGCTATTAGTACGCGGTGGGCGAGTCGATACCCAATTCATTCCACAATGCGTCGATACGATCTTTTACCGCTTGATCCATTTTAATTGGCGTACCCCACTCGCGCGTGGTTTCCCCTGGCCATTTGTTGGTCGCATCAAAACCAATTTTGGAACCCAGACCCGAAACGGGTGAGGCAAAATCGAGATAATCAATCGGCGTATTTTCAATCATCACTGTGTCGCGCGCCGGATCCATGCGCGTGGTCATCGCCCAGATCACATCGTTCCAATCGCGCGCATTCACATCATCGTCGGTAACAATGACAAATTTGGTGTACATAAATTGCCGCAGAAAACTCCACACTCCCATCATGACGCGCTTGGCGTGGCCGGGATATTGTTTTTTCATGGTGACGACGGCCATGCGATACGAGCAGCCCTCAGGCGGCAAATAAAAATCCACAATTTCCGGAAATTGTTTCTGCAAAATTGGCACAAAGACTTCGTTTAACGCAACACCGAGAATTGCCGGTTCGTCTGGTGGACGTCCGGTATAAGTACTGTGATAAATAGGATCGCGGCGGTGGGTAATTCGCTCGACGGTAAACACCGGAAATTTATCCACCTCGTTGTAGTAACCCGTGTGATCGCCAAACGGGCCTTCGGGCGCAAGATCATTCGGTGCTATGTAACCTTCCAAAATAAACTCGGCCGATGCAGGCACTTGTAAATCATTGCCGATACATTTCACTACTTCGGTTTTATCACCGCGCAATAATCCTGCGAAACCGTACTCAGAAAGTGTATCGGGCACCGGCGTTACTGCACCGAGAATAGTCGCTGGGTCAGCGCCGAGCGCAACTGCAACGGGATAATTTTTGCCAGGGTTTTGAATTTGGAATTCGCGAAAATCCAACGCGCCACCGCGATGGGAAAGCCAGCGCATAATCAGACGGTTTTTACCGATTTTTTGCATGCGGTAAATACCAAGATTCTGACGCTCTTTGTGCGGCCCGCGCGTAACAACGAGCGGCCAAGTCACCAAGGGGCCAGCATCGCCCGGCCAACAGGTTTGAATCGGCAGCAAATCCAAATTGACTGCATCGCCCTCAAGCACCACGTCCTGACACTGAGCTTTGCTCAACACTTTTGGAGCCAGATTCAAAACCTGTTTGAACAGCGGCAATTTATCCCAGGCATCTTTAAAACCTTTGGGCGGCTCCGGCTCTTTTAAGAACGCGAGCAACTTGCCCACTTCGCGCAGCGCCGTTACCGACTCCTGCCCCATGCCCAAGGCGACACGCTCGGTAGTGCCAAATAAATTGGCGAGCACGGGAATCGAATAACCTTTGGGATTTTCAAACAATAACGCGGGGCCACCGGCACGCAGGGTGCGGTCGCAAATTTCAGTCATTTCGAGATGGGGATCGATTTCCTGTTTGATACGCTTTAATAAACCGCGAGTTTCAAGCAGGGCGATAAAATCGCGTAGGTCTTTGTATTTCATATGTTTGGAACCAGAGTCGTAAAACCCAGAGTGGTAAAAATCGAAATTATAAAAAAGAAAAACCCGTATTAAGTGCAGTGAGTACGGGGATTTGAATTTCCCGCATTACGCTGCGCTCCATACGGGCTACAAGCTATCTCACCCCTCCCTTTAAAAAGGGAGGATGGGAGGGATTATTTTCGTTTCATCGACATAAAGAATTCGTCGTTGGTCTTAAAGTCTTTGAGCTTATCGAGCAAGAATTCAGTTGCAGCGACATCTTCCATATCGTTTAACAAACGACGCAAGATCCACGCGCGCTGCAATTCATCTTCACGCATCAACAACTCTTCACGGCGAGTGCCGGAACGACGCACGTTGATGGCAGGGTAAATACGCTTTTCAGCAATTTTGCGATCAAGATGTAACTCAAGGTTACCCGTGCCTTTAAATTCTTCGTAAATAACTTCATC
>CAZCJR010000043.1:0-10574 GCA_964499225.1 uncultured Cellvibrionaceae bacterium
AGATATTTTCCGGCAGAACGATATTCACTATTGGGAAAGCGATATTCGCCCACCGGAACGCTATTTGATGGAGCGTTTTGTCACTGCCGGTGCGCAGTTAGAAGTGCCCGATCAATCTTCCTCCACGCAACAGCCATTTATTAATCCCCGTATTGCACCGCTTCCCGACGAGCAAGCACTCTGGCGGCCAACCCTGCGCATGCTCTCGCTCGATATTGAAACTTCCATGGATGCCAAGCAACTCTATTCCATCGGCGTGTGGTGCGAGCAAGGTAACCGGGTGTTTATGGCGGGGCAGGGTAGTGATACCGAACTAGTGATTTTTTGTGAGGATGAAAAAACCTGCCTGCAACAATTTTTTATATTTTTACAGCAGGTCGATCCCGATGTTCTTATCGGTTGGAATCTGGTGCAGTTTGATTTACTGGTGTTGGAAAATATTTGCCAGCGTTTGAAAATAGAATTGCAATTAGGGCGCGGCACCCAATCCATTCATTGGCGCCATGAAGAGAGTGATGGTGGACGCAGTTTTGTGGTGATTCCGGGGCGCGTGGCGCTGGATGGAATCGAATTGCTTAAAGCGGCGAATCACCAATTTCAAAGTTATTCGCTGCAAAATATTTCGCGGGAATTATTGGGCGAAAGCAAATTAATTACCGGTAGCCATCGCGGTGATGATATTACGCTGTTGTTCAAAACTGATAAGTTGGCTCTGGCAGACTATAACCTGCACGACTGCGAATTGGTGTGGAAAATTTTTGTACAGCAGGAACTGCTGGCGTTTGCGCTGGAGCGCAGCCAGTTAACCGGGTTGTTGTTGGATCGCATCGGCGGATCGGTCGCCGCATTTGAATATTTGTATTTGCCGCGTTTGCACAGGCGCGGTTATATCGCACCGAATCTCGGCGAATTCGAATCTGATGTGATTAGTCCCGGCGGTTATGTAATGAGTTCGCGGCCGGGGATTTACGATAATGTGTTAGTGCTGGATTTTAAAAGCCTGTACCCGAGCATTATGCGGACGTTTTTAATCGACCCCTGCGCTTTTTGGTTGGCACAACACAATCAACTGAACGCGGATGAAACAGTACCCGGCTTTAATGAGGCCTATTTTGCACGCGAAGGCCATATACTGCCCAATGTAATCGAACAACTTTCTGCCGCGCGCGACCGCGCCAAGCAACATAAAAATGCACCGCTCTCGCACGCTATCAAGATTATTATGAATTCGTTTTACGGCGTGCTGGGTTCAACTGGCTGCCGCTTTTTTGATCCCCGTGTATGCAGTTCAATTACTTTGCGTGGCCATGAGATTATTCAGCGCAGCCGCGACTGGATTGAGCAGCAGGGCTACGCTGTTATTTATGGCGATACTGACTCGTTATTTGTGTGGCTGGAAAATAATTGCGTGGACAAACCACCCAAGACGCCAGAGCAGTGCAATAGTATTGGTGCGCGTTTAGCAAAAGAATTAAATGTGTGGTGGCAACAAACGTTGCGCGATGAATTCAATATAAAAAGCGCGCTGGAAATTCAGTACGAGACCAATTACTTGCGCTTTTTAATGCCGACTATTCGTGGCTCGGAGTTGGGCACCAAAAAACGTTATGCCGGTTTGATCGATAACAACGGTCTGCGCGAAATGGTGTTTAAAGGGCTGGAAAACGTGCGTACTGATTGGACGCAACTGGCCAAAGAGTTTCAAATGACGCTCTACCGCAAAGTATTTGATGGTGAAGATTATTTTGACTTCGTGCGCACTACTGCGGCGCAAGTGTTGGCAGGTGAGCGCGACCTGGAATTAATTTATCGCAAACGGTTGCGCCGTCATCTCCATGAATATTTAAAAAATGTTCCACCCCATGTACAGGCTGCACGCAAATATGAGCAATTAACTGGCGCGCGTTTACGCCGTGGCGATTGGATCAGTTATGTCATTACCGTCAACGGCCCCGAGCCGGTCGGCTCCGATGAAATTAATATGAATCTGCGCCAAAGCCCGATTGATTATCAACATTATGTGGATAAACAACTCACCCCCGTCGCTGATAGCATTCTGCATTTTATGGATGAGTCGCTGAATCAATTAGTTGAGAGTCAGTTGTCGCTGTTTGGCTGACTTGTCATCACCCTTGGCTCGGGCTATATTCCGCCTCCCGTTAACATCTTCAGGTGTGTTATGTCCCAGTCCGATTCTGATATCGATGAAGTTCTTGAGCTGCTGCGCGATCACAATGAGCCAGTACCTGTGCCGCTTGAGTTGCCCGATGAGGACCGGTTGGTCGAAATTGAAGAAGAATTGTTATTGCCGATTCCACGGGAAATGCGTGGCTATTTGTTGGAGGCCAGCGATGTGGTTTACGGTTCCATCGAGCCGGTGACTGCGGCTGATCCCTACTCACACACCTATTTACCCGAAGTGACTGCCGTCGCCTGGGAGCAGGGTGTACCGCGCTATTTAATGCCGCTATGCGAAGTCAATGGCACTTACTACTGCGTCGAGCAGGACGGTGAAGTAGTGTATTGGTGCGATGGTGAGTTGACCGATGAAACCTGGCCCTCGGTATGGCACTGGGTACGCGATGTGTGGCTTGAATCCTGATTAACCTGCCGCGATAAGCAGTATTGAGTCACGAAAATAGATTTTGGTGCCAAGCTCGGCCATAAGCTGGGCTACACTAAATCTCCTGAATGGCGTTTTTATCGCCTGCCAATACCAACATTTCGTAGATCAGCAATCGGTGAAGAGTATTTTTTTTGCGTAAATTCTTTTGGTCATTAGTATTCCCCTCTCTGGTACTTGCCAGCGGTGAGCTATTGGCCGACGTTACCGCTACGCAGCCCGCGACTGCCGCCTCCGGGCAGGAGTCCAGCATTGAGGACTTTGAAGCGCACGTCCGGCGTATCGCCGAGAAAACTGCCGCTGCAGAAAAAGCACGCAAAGAGCAAGAGCGTTTAGAGGCAGAAGCGGCGGCAAGTAATCAACCGCCGCAACCCTTCAAGTTTTTTAAATATTCCAAAGACGGCACAATCGCCTATTCTGATCGCCAACCTAAAAAGTCGGCGTACGAAGTGATCGTTTACACCTCCTGCTATGCCTGTAATCCTTTATCGCGCGTAGATTGGCGCGGTACCAAGTTGTACATGACCGAATTTACCTACTCGATTACCCGGGCGGCCAAAAAATACGGCGTTGACCCATCGCTAGTACGCGCGGTGATTCACGCTGAATCAAATTTCAATCCGCTGGCGCGCTCGCGTAAAGGCGCGATGGGCTTGATGCAGCTAATGCCGGGCACGGCCAAAGACATGGGCGTTAGTGATACCACCAATGCGGCACAGAATATTGAGGGCGGGGTAAAATATCTGGCTCGAATGTTGGAACGCTTCGATGGCAACATCACCCTGGCAACAGCTGCCTACAATGCGGGGCCCGGTGCAGTGCAAAAGTACAACGGCGTGCCACCCTATAAAGAAACCAAAACCTACGTATTCCGCGTCAACATCCTTCATCAACGCTACAGAAACCAGTTGGCTTTGGCACGTAACTGATAGCGCCGCCAATACTGAAGGCGGCGCCAAGGGCGAAACTTACAAGGCTGTTAAAGATTAATTTTGCGGGCTTGGCGCAGTAACACTGACGCCGGCGGGGAAATAGCGCGCGTATATTTCCGAGGCGGCGGAGCCTGCATTATTGATGTTGTACCAAACAACAACCCGATCACCTGCACTGTTACTCGCTGCCACTGGCTCCACCGCGGTGCCTACAAAATTCTCCAGCAGCTGGGCACTGCTCCAGTTGCCCGCGCTGCCATTGAAGCTGCTGAACAAGCTATCTTTGGTGGTGTTGTCGTTGGACTCCTGTGACCAGACCAAGAGGCCATTTCCGCTCGTATCCAGCGCGACTCGCGGCAAGCTTTGCAGGAAATCGGCATTACCGGGTTTGATGATTTGCTGCTCACCCCAGCTGCCATTGGTGGCGCGGGTATTCACCATCACTGACTGATTCTTACGCGCCCAAGTGACGGCTGCTGCGCCGTTTCCGCTGCTGGTTAACTGTGGGACGCTTACCAAATCGCTACCGGCATCCTCGCCTATAGCGACTGTGGCTTCTTGCCAGCCGTTGCTATAGGTCTTGGTCATTATCCGGCTGGTAAAGGTGCCCCCACCCAGTGAATCCCACTGGCCCCATGCCAGTAATGCCCTGGCGTTGCCATCGTTTATGATTTCCGGATAGTTAACTGACATATTGCCGCCGGTGTCGGCGATTAATATCTGGTCGCTGCCCCAGCCAGAGGTCGGTGAATAGATATTAGTGGCTATGTTGGTGCGATTATTGGCGCTGTTTAGCCAGACTGCGATTGCCTCTCCATTGCTCAAAAGTGCAAGGCTTGGTGTACCGTCCTGCCCGCCCAGGACGTTGTTGTCCTCTATCTCCTGAGGAGTGCTCCAGCCGCTTCCGGGGGAATAAATACTGGAAACTATGCTAAAGCGGCCCAGCACCAACTGCTGTGACCAAACTGCTATCACCTTGCCGTTGCTGTCAGTGACCGGCTTGGCAAACAAGCCCATACTGCTATCGGTATTTTCAATACGCTCCGGTGCCGCCCAGCCAGTGGCCGGATCATAGCGGCGCGCCCATAAATCATAGGCAGCTGCTGAAGTGAGCTGTGTCCAGATCACCGTGGTGCGGCCTGAGAGTGGGTCGGTGTACAACTCAAATTTATCGACTTCGGCACCATCATCTTCCAAAAGCAACGGGTTACCCCAGCCCTGGCCTTTGATGTACCGATTGGCAATCAGGTTGGTGCCATTGGCATTGGGAAAAAAGCCCCGCCAGACTGCCCAGAGGTTGCCTTGATCATCAATCGTCACCTTGGCGTAAGACGCGCCTGGCGTTGAGATCAGTGTTGCCGCTGTGTCGCTGCCGCTTGACGAACTACTTGAGTTCAGCGATGAGCTAACTGAGGAGGGGGCACTGCTTGATGAAGGGATACTGCTTGATAGCGGCGCACTGCTAGCGGTGGACGAGGGCGCCAGAGATGAAACTGGGCTCGATGACAGGGACGATACCTGGCTGCTGGGATTGCTGGAGCTGGTATTCACCGAGCTTGAATTTTTACTGCCGCCGCCGCTTCCGCCACCACAGGCCAACAATAAACTACAGGCTGCAGCGGTGATTAACGGCATGGAAACCTGTTGATAAAAATTGACGCTGTGACTTAAAAAATGTGATTTAACCAATGCAAAATCAAAGTGATTCATAATCAAGTCCGCAAAAATAAGTGAGTAATTTTTTGGCTGATAAACAGCAAACACTGGGGGAGTGTTGTTCACTTATTAGAAAGCATTGCGGCTTGTGCGGTTAGCTGTAAAAACTGACAGGCTGTTAAAAAGGATTGGGATTAATAATGCCACGCAATACCGCTTTGGCAACGGCATGCTGGCGATTGTTGACGTCGAGTTTTGACATGGAATTGGTTAAATGAAAATTAATGGTGCGCTCGGAGGTGTTTAGCAGCTGTGAAATTTCCCAGGAGGTTTTTCCGTCGGCAGTCCAGCGTAAACACTCTTTTTCACGTGCGGTGAGCAATAATTTTTTGTCGGGAACGTCCAGGCTTAATACGCGCTGTACCGTTTCATGCAGGTAAGCGGCAAATAAATGGATATAGGGTGATGCTTGCTGGATTAATTCCAGGTGCATCTTTTTTTGTTCATTTAAGGTCATGCTAAAAATACCAAATTCCCCGGTGGGGCCATGCACCGGCATGCTAATGCCGCCTTTTAAACCAAATTCGGTGGCCTCATTCATAATGCGTTCGCCCATCTCGGTACTGACTAGTCCAAGGTCTTGCCACTTAATGGGAATTAAATGTTTTTTGCAGTGCACTATGACCGGGTCATCCAGGTAGTAGGCATTTTCAAAATAATGTGTCAGCCAGGAATCGGGATAACCTTTAATAGTAATAATTCGCGCTTCGGCAAAACTGGTGGGTACACGCAGGGCGTAAATAAAATTATCAAAGCCCATTTTGGCGCAGTGGGTAACGCAAAGGCGGGTGATGTCGTCGGTGGTATTGGCCTGCGCAAACTGGAATACCAATTCATTAAACTCGCTTAGTTTCATTGCCGCTATTTTCCCTGAGAGTATTGCCGATAAATTAACGCCGGGCCTTCAGTATTTATTGTTTTTGTATGGCTAGCGTCAATTAAAAAACTGTAGCGAAATGTAATAACGACAGGGTTATGTAGGGAATTTAGCTGCCATAAAAAAACCACCTGTAATTTCTTACAGGTGGTGGCGCACCACTGGGCGATTGTTAATGCCAATCTACACCAGCGGCAAATAATTCCTTGGGCAAAAAATTACTGGTTAAACAAAAACTCCATCAGTGCATTTTGAGCATGCATGTGGTTTTCAGCTTCTTCCCATACAACGGCATCAGGTGCATCGAGAATTTCTGCCGAGACTTCTTTGCCGCGATAGTTGGGCAGAAAAAATTTGTACGCGATTTTGTCCCGGCATGGAACAAAGTCATGATGCTGGATCGCTATGAATTGAAGTAAACGGTCTGTTGTCTTGCAAAAAAGCGGATGATTTTGCCGCGTTCGCTAAAAACCTGAGCATTCATAACCTTTAATTCTAATTTGCACGCCAAATAACGCTCAAAGAATCAGCGCTTTTGCCGCTATAGAGATTAACCCCCCGGTCTCTCTTATGGGTTTTCCTCTATCGCTAGGTACCTTCCAACGAACTTAGCGACAAAAAACGGACGGCAACTATGATTATTTCCAATGCCCAAATTGGCATGGCAGCACAGCGTGATTATCGCGAAGAGCGCAGCGTGACAGAGAGCCTGGAGTTCTGGTTGGATCAGCAGGCGCCCGTCATGCAAGCCGCCAATGCTGATGTGCCGCAACTGCCGAGTGTGGAAGTTGATCTCTCACCCGCCGGTTCGCTGTTGGCTATGCACCGCCAGACACAGACACTGGATTTAAGTACGCCCATGGAATCCCGTGATCGTCTGAATATGATGATCATTGAAGCCATGTACAAAGCGATTACGGGTAAAGATCTCAACATGGCATCGCCAGCGGAAATACAAACGGCAACGGGCACTAACACGCAAACATTGAATGTGGAGACACCACCTCCGGCGCAAGCCGTCACCAACCGTAGCACGGGGCCGGGTTTGATTTACCAACGGCACGAGCGATATCAAGAACAGGAGTCGATGAAGTTTCAGGCGGTGGGTGTGGTGCGCACTGCAGATGGACGCGAAATCAATTTTTCTGTTGCGATGGCTATGAGCCGCGAGGTTGTGCAGGAATCCCATCTGCACATTGAGGCGGGCAGTAAAAAAATTGACCCGCTGGTAATCAACTTTGATGGCAAAGGCGCAACACTTAGCCAAACCCGTTTTGAATTTGATTTGGATAACGATGGCACCAGTGAGCAAGTTGCGAGTTTGCGTCCTGGCAGCGGTTATTTAGCATTGGATCGCAATGGCGATGGGAGCATCAATAATGGCAGCGAATTATTTGGCCCCAGCAGTGGGCGCGGTTTTGCTGAACTCGCCGTTTACGATGAAGACGGTAATAATTTTATCGATGAAGGTGACAGCATTTATCAGCAGCTGCGTATCTGGATCACGAATGAAGATGGCAGCACACAATTAGCGGCGCTGGGTGATAAAAATATCGGTGCTATTTTTCTCGGGCATATGTCATCGCCTTTCCAGTTAAAAGATGCGAATAACCAATCGCTCGGTGAGGTGGTTAACTCCGGTATTTATCTGAAAGAAGAGGGTGGCGTGGGAGTAGTGCAGGAAATTAATCTGACGGTTTAATTTTATTTCGCTAAAAAATAAAGGCGACTGATGTTATTCAGCCGCCCTTAAATTTTATTGTTCAGACTTTTTTACAATCGTAACTTCCACTTTTTTAAAATGCGCCCAATGTGCTGGTCGCATTGCTGGTATTGATCGCGTTGTTATTACCGCTCTCCCACACCACGCCAGCCGCCGCATTATTTTCTTCACGCTTCAAACATTTCCATTCAACCGCAGTGTTGGCAGGCAATTGAATTGTGCCTGTCCATGTCGGATAACTGGTGGGGTTTAATTTGATGGCTGAAGCTGCGGTCCAATTACCTAATGCCGCACCAGCACCAACCACATACACACTTTGCCCCGCGTAAGTTGTACCATTTTGACAGGTGAAGGTCGCACTCACATTACCGCTTGTAGAACTGCTCGAACCACTTGAACTTGTCTGAGCACTGGAGCTGCTGGCGTTATTAGCCGGCGTGACGCTGTACTGTAAAGTCGCATCGTTAAAGGTAATGATGTAATTGCCTGCTGTGTTGACGAGAATATCGTTGCCACTGGCATCGGCAATTAAATCATTATTGCTATCGCCCCAGTTGTTAGCCCAGTTGCCGTAGGCATCAAATTTAAGGCGACCGGTGCTGCTGCCAGAAAAAGTGGCACTGCCTACCCAGGTTCCAGTGACGCAGTTCATATCAGTGGCTGCCCAATTATTGAAGGTGCCGCGCAATTTCATCGACGAATAAACGCAGTTGTTACCAACCGTTTCGCCGTTTTTTGCTTGCACATGAATTGCCGATGCACTTTTTGCCGCGACAGTAAACGTTGCTGTGCCATTGGCTGCAACCGTAATGCTGGGGCCGGTGCAGGTGCCGTTAACAAAATCGCCATTCACAACATCGCAATAACTGCCTGCAGCCAAACCGGTTTGTAATGTAACGCTCATGTTGTTGTTTTGACCATTGATCGCCACAAAACCGCGACTACCGCGCCCAAATGCAATTTGGTTACTGCCGTTATCCCACCAGTTGGATAAATAAAATGCGTCTTTAGTGGCGTTGCGAAAGCCCACCATGTTGGCGATTTCGCGATTGCGGTGTTCACACAGCCAGCCATTATTGCAATTACTTGCCGCGCTGGTTGGCGGGCCCTGATCGTGATCATTCCAATCGTAGCTGGACATAACTTGCGCGTAGCCATAGGGATAGGCGAGCATAAAAACGTGTGCGATATTATTCACGTTCATGCCGTCTTTGTGCGTCACAATATTACCGGTGTTTTGTCGTTGGTTATCGTGGTTGGCGACAAAGGTCACTGCATCGCTGCTCGCGAGCCAACCGCTCCACACTCCTAGATTGCGCAAATCTTTTAACGGCGCGCGGCCTTTAAAATAGTGACCCAAGGTGCTGCTGAAATTAAATTCAGTTACATCGCTGATATAAGTATATTGCCCAGGTGTGATGGGTTCATTAGCTGCACCGATTACTTCCTGAAAAATATAGGGGTTGCCATTTAAACGGCTGACAATATTAGCAATATCGCCACTGGGCATATGTTTTGCGGCATCGATACGAAAACCCGCTACACCCATGCTCAACAAATCATTCATGTAGGCAGCAATTTTTTCGCGCACATAATTAGAACCCGTTTTTAAATCATTTAATCCCACCAGATCGCAATTTTGCACTTGCCATACATTGGTGTAATTAATGTCGTCGGTACAGGTGTGGAAATCATTTGTACCGTAAGGTACTTCCGGAAAATTGCGATTGCCAGCAGACATGTGGTTGATTACTGCATCGACATAAATATCGACACCTACTGCCTTACAGCGAGCGACCATGCTGGCAAATTCTGCACGTGTGCCGGAACGACCTTCAATGGCATAACTCACGGGTTGATAGCGTGTCCACCAAAAACTTCCGGCGACGGATTTTTGCGGCGGTGATACTTGTACTGCAGCATAGCCTTTTGGGCCTAAAAAATTTTCACATTCGGAGGCAATATCATTCCATTTCCATTCGAACAAATGGACAAAGGTTGTTTGTGCAATAACGGGAGAAGAAATTAATGGGCATAGCAAAAAAGCAAACAGCAGTTTGGGGAGTGTTTTCATAATGGGTTACCGAAGTTTTGATGATTATCTTTATTAGGTTTGTTTACATGCACTGCATGCAATAGCAACTTCCAACATCAGAATACGGCAAATGGTTTCGGTAAATGGCTTGAATACGTATGCAGAAAAATAATAATTTTCTAATGCAAATTGACGCGCCACTTAATAAAAAACCCGCTAATTCCTATGAATTAGCGGGTTTTGTTTTTTTCTGCTTTAGTTGGTGGCTAAGGCACCGGATATTACTGATTAAACAAAAATTCCATCAGTGCATTTTGCGCATGCATGCGATTTTCGGCTTCTTCCCAGACGACTGCATCGGGCGCATCGAGGATCTCTGCCGATACTTCTTTACCGCGATAGGCGGGCAAGCAGTGCATAAAGAGGGCATCGGATTTGGCGAGGCTCATCAGCTCTTTATTGACCTGGTAACCGCTGAAGATTTTTTCGCGCTGCTTCTTTTCATCTTCCTGACCCATAGAGGCCCAGGTATCGGTGACAACCAAATCGGCACCAGCAACAGCCTCACGCGGGTTATTGCTCAGTGTGACGCGATGCTGATAGGGCGCAACGAATTCATCTTCCGGCTCAAAGCCTTTAGGGGTAGCGATACGTAACTCAAAGTCGCA
>CAZCJR010000043.1:10584-36809 GCA_964499225.1 uncultured Cellvibrionaceae bacterium
CTTGAATATAGGTATTGCACATGTTGTTGCCATCGCCGACCCAAGCCACAGTTTTGCCTGCGAGTGAGCCGCGTTTTTCAACGTAGGTTTGGATATCGGCGAGCAATTGGCAGGGGTGGTATTCGTCGGTCAGGCCGTTGATGACGGGTACGCGTGAGTACTCGGCAAAACGTTCAACCGTATCGTGGCCGAAAGTGCGGATCATGACCATATCGACCATGCTGGCGATACAGCGTGCAGCATCCTCGATAGGTTCTCCGCGACCCAGTTGCGAATCTTTGGTGGACAGGAAAATCGCATGGCCACCGAGTTTGGCAACGCCTGACTCGAAAGAGACGCGGGTGCGGGTGGAGTTTTTCTCAAAAATCATCGCCAGCACTTTGTTGTTAAAAGGCTCGGGGGCAGTGCCCTGGCGCAACATGGCTTTGAGTTCGATGGCGCGCGCAATTATCTGTTGCAGTTCGGCGCGGTTAATATCGGCGAGGGTTAGAAAATGTCTCGGTGCCTTTGGGGGAACCATAATCATTGCTCTTTTATTGCAGCGCGCGCCTTATGCACGCGCCTATTTAAAACTCATTAACTACTGGGTTAAAACTCGTTGACCAGTTGTACCACTTTGCTGACCAGTTCATCGGCTTCGGCATCGGTGAGGATAAACGTCGGCAGCAGACGAATGGTGTTGCCAGCAGTGACGTTAATCAGGATTCCCAAATCGCGACCTTTTTGCACCAGATCAGGCGCGGGCGCATTCAGCTCTATACCAATCATCAAGCCCTTGCCACGGATATCAACCACTTTAGGGTTGCTCGCCAGGGCGGTTTTGAAATCGGCCAACAACTTATCGCCCAGCACTTTGACGCGCGCGATCAAGTTAGTTGATTGCAGGGTTTCGATCACCGCAATACCAGCGCTGCAGGCGAGCGGGTTGCCACCAAAGGTGGTGCCGTGATTGCCCGGTTGCAGCACTTCTGCCGCTTTGCCGCGTGCAAGGCAGGCGCCCATTGGCATGCCGTTGCCCAGACCTTTTGCCGTGGTGACGACATCGGGCAGCAGGCCATTGTGCTGGTAAGCGAAGTAGGTGCCGGTACGACCGTTGCCAGTCTGGATCTCATCCAGCATCAACAGCAGCTCGTGTTGGTCGGCGATGGCGCGCAGCTGGTTCAGATAATCAGCCGCAGGAACCCGCACACCGCCTTCACCTTGTACGGGCTCAACCAGAATCGCGACAATATTGTTGTGGTCGGCAACGGCGGACCTCACCGCCGCAACATCGTTGTAGGGCACGCGGATAAAACCTTCTACCAATGGCTCAAAACCGATTTGCACTTTGGCGTTGCCAGTGGCACTCAGCGTCGCCAGAGTCCGGCCGTGGAAGCTGTTGGCCATAACGATAATGGAAGGATTTTTCACCCCTTTATCGTTGCCGTATTTGCGCGCGATCTTAATAGCTGCTTCATTAGCTTCGGCGCCGGAGTTGGAAAAGAACACCTTTTCCATGCCGGAAACCTCAATCAGCAGATCAGCCAAACGCTGCTGCTGGGGAATATTGTATAAATTGGAGACGTGCAACAGGGTCGCCGCTTGCTCGGACAGGGCTTTGGTTAGCGCCGGGTGCGAATGGCCAAGGCCGCATACGGCGATGCCGCTGATTGCATCCAAATAGGATTTACCACTGTCGTCCCATACTCGGCTGCCCTCGCCCTTGGTGAGGGTCAGGGTTCTGGTGCCGTAAGTATTCATGAGCGTGGACATGGTCTTCTCCAAAAAACAACGCCGTGGCGTCGATAATAAATTTGCATTGCGTGAAAAAAACAATTCTTCAAAGCCAGTCAGTGACGGGCTTGCGAATGATTGATCAGGGGGGCGCTTTATCAGAGCTTTTTTCGCGACATCAGCACTTGCGGCCAATGGGACATAGTTGTAAATCAACTTGCACGCGGCAAAAACAGACGGCAAATATATAAGTTATTGCGATTGTTGGCAAATTTGGGCAGGTTCTGCGTTTATTGCACCACTTATTACGATGAACCGAAGCCGTTGCCCTGCACAAATTCCTTTGCAAAAATAATATCGTTTTGCAGATGGAAACCGGTATCGGGTGGCTGGATAAAAAATCCCTCAAACAAGCGCACGCCTTGCATCCATAAACTGGAGAGATTGTGCGAGTTTTCTATCTGGGTGGCGATGACCTTAATACGGCGCCTGGTCGCCGCTGCGATCAATCGCTCCAGCAACTTGGGGTTCGCGCCCTCGCTCGTGAGCTTGGGTGAAAGACGCATATAGTTGAGTGCGAGATCGTCCATCACTGTCAGGATTTGGTCATCTTCGCCCGCGCGGGTAACGCAGATGCCGCAGCGAATATCGCGCAAGGCCTTGGCGATTTCACTTGCTTGATGGAAGTGATTGAGGATCCAGTTCTCCTCCAGCATAAACACCAGCCGCTCTTCGCCCCGCAAGCGCGATGAGCGCAGCACATTGGCGGCAAAGGAAAAGAAGCTGCTCTGCTGCAAAGTCTCTTCTGCCAAGTGAATAAACAAGGTCGCCTGTTCGCGGGTATCACTGTTTTCGGCAATCGCACTCACCGCTTGCTGCAATACCCAGCGATCTAATTCCAAACGTCTGCCCGGCTGGGTGAGTCGGCTTAAAAATTGTCCCGCCGGAATAGCTTCACCGTCTTCACCGCGCAGGCGGGTGAGCACAGAAAAATGCTTAATCTGTGCGTCTTCCAAACTAATAATCGGCTGGAAGGCGAGGGTCAAATCGCGACTAAACACGATATGGAAAAAGTCAGGTGGGGTCTTATCGCACCCTGATTGCAAATCAGTCTGAGGCATTGCGCTGCTACTGTTCAGGTTAGCGCCGCTGAGAGACGCTTCAAACGCCTGCTCGGCGCGCAGGAGTGCGTTGTTGGCCGTGGCCAGTGCAGCACTTAACGGTGCTATGCCCAATTTGATGTGCAAACTGAGTGATTTGCCTTTGACGGAGTAGGGCTGGCTGCTCAGGTGTTTGGTAAATTGCTCGCCGCGTTGGCGATGGAATTCGGCGCTGCGCTTGCCTGCCAGCACACAGGCGACCAGGCTGGATAAATCCGTCCACTGCTCATCACTGCCCACCGTTTCGCTCAGGCGGCGACAAAATTGATCGTGCAAGTCGATCAGTTCGACTTGGCCCAGCTGATGGGTCAGCTCGTCAAGTTTATCGATGCTGAAGTAATAGAGCGCGCTGTTCTGGTTGCCCAAGCTGTTGTTGTGCAGTTCGTCTTCCAGCGCGGCAAAAAAATAACTGCGATTGATTTGCTGTGACTGCTGGTTGCTGCGCGTCACTCGCGCGACTCGATTCTTGAGGGCAGACGTATCGGCCAGTGCTTGTTCGCATACGTTGATGAGTTCAGTCACCTCGAAGGGTTTGGTCAGCAAGGCATTCACGCCCAGCGCTTTGATGCTTTTATGCAGAATCGCATCGGTATCGGCGGTGACAAAAATAATCGGCAGCAATAGAAATTCCGGATCTTGCCGCAACAATACCGCCAGCTCCATGCCGTTGATATCCGGCATGTGCATATCCAGAATTACCAGATCAGGTTTGAATTTTGCGGCGCGCTGCAAGCTGTGCAGCGGCTGGTTCAGGCAGAGCACTTCCATCCCGGCGTAGCGCAAAATTTCCGCTTGCAGGCTGGTCATCGCGGGGTCGTCGTCGACAATCATCACCCGCCGGGTTTTGGTGTGTTGGGTGATGATCTGCACCACCTTCTCCACCAAAAAGTTGAAGTCGAGTGGTTTGATCAAGTAGTCGCTGCTGCCCGCCCGCAAGGCGCGCAATTTGGCATTTACGTCGGTGCGGCCGGACATCAGGATAATGGGCGTATCCTGAGTAAGCAGCGCTTTGATTTGATGCAGGCTGCCTAACGCCTGCAAACCCGAGCGCTCAAAGTCGGGGTCCATCAGAATGGCGGCGGGTGAATCCAGATACAGCCGCTGCATGCAGGATTGCGGATTATCAAAATACTCCAACGCAAATCCGGCTTTGCGGAGGTAGGCCGTACAGAGCGCAGCCAGCACGTGGTCGGGGTCAACTAAAAAAATAGTTTTACTCTGTGCCTCTGGATAGTTATCGGGGGCAATAGCCTGAGTGAGAGAGTCCTGACGCGCCGTGCCATTTGCGGTAGCGGCCATTACCTGACTTAGGTGTGTGATGTGATCTTCAAGCTGCGCGTATTCCAACCCGCCGAAACTGCGCCCCAATTCATTCAGGTCGGTGATGAAGTTTTCCAACTGTTGCGCGGCCTGGCGCAACTCGGGAAAACCAAAGCTGGTGCTGGCCTCGATAAGTTTGTGCGCAAATTGTTGCAGCGTGGCGATACCTTGCTCGCTCCAATTAAGGTGGCGCAAGTGGCTCCAGATTTCTTCCAGGCGACGCGCCCGGTCGGGCAAGCTTGCGGCAAACTGCTGGCGCAGCCGCTCAAGCTGGTTGCGAAATTCTTGTGGCATAAAATCATCCTGATGTTTACCTCCTTCAGTATAGAAGCTGTTCGCCAAATAGCAGCTTGTGAGTTGGTCGATGTAAAAAATCGTTTTATTTAATGTGAGTTGGCTGCGTTTTCCGCAGAATGGCGCAACTTGGCGCTGCGCAATGCAGCGCGGTCACGCACATCGGAGACTTATGATTTATTCGCGTAAAAATAGGGTTTCATTATTAGTAGGCGCAATGTTTACGGCGCAGGCAGTTGCATTGCATGCGCAAACGGCGCCAGAAGTACTAGAGACATTGATTGTATCGGGTGAGCGCTCTGCGTCATCCGAGTTGAGCCAGCAGGTGCTGATAAAAACAGAGAGTGATTTCGCTGTCGGTGCGCGTCTTGATCCCGCCGAATTACTGCAAATAATTCCCGGCGTACAAGTGGATTCACGCACCAACTACGCACAGGATACACGCATCAGTCTGCGCGGCTTTGGCGCCCGCTCGGCCTTTGGTGTGCGGGGAATTGATCTGCAAGTTGATGGCATTCCCATGTCGACCCCCGACGGTCAAGGGCAGTTGGCGAGTGTGATGCTGGACAATATCGCCAGCGTGCAAGTATTACGCGGGCCAATTGCAGCGCTCTACGGTAATGGCGCAGGCGGCGTGATTGCTTTGCAAACTGCTGTACCAGAAGCGACTAACATCAGTGCAGGATTAATTGCGGGTGATCCCGGGCTTACACGTCAAACACTGAACGGTGAATGGCGCAGCGAAAATCTGGCGATGCGCGCGCAATTTGCCAATACCGATATTGATGGCGAGCGCCCGCATTCCACTGCCGAGCGACAGCAGGCCGGGGTGCAATTGTTTTACACCACCGACAATAATCTCGATGTGATTGTTAAACACGACTACAGCGATGATCCGTTGCTGCAAGATCCGCTCGGTTTAACGCCCGGGCAGTGGCGCGATGATCCATGGCAAGCGAATTCCGCCGCAGAGACCTACGACACACGCAAAACTATTGTGCATCAACAAACGTCCATCAGTCTGCGCGACAACACCGGCGCAACACGCTGGCAAACCGGGCTCTGGCAGGGCGAGCGCGCGATTACCCAATATTTGGGATTTACGGGCGATGCAATTTCTGGCAGCGGCGGTGTAATCGATTTGCAGCGGGATTTTTCCGGTATCAATGGCACCCTCACGCACAGCCTGGATTTTTTTAGTTGGCCTGCAGCGATTAGCCTCGGTGCGGAATTGGCGCAGATGCAAGATGATCGCCGTGGCTATGTGAATGATTTTGGTACGGCCGGTGCTCTGCGCCGCGACGAAACCGGTGAAGTCGAAAGCCGCGATATCTATTCATTAATCCATATCAATCCCAGCGAAAAATTAATGCTCTACACCGGTGTGCGCAAGACTGATTTGGATTTCGATGTAGAGGACACGTTTATTGTTGTTGGTAATCCGGACGACTCAGGTTCACGCAATTATCGCGAGGATTCTTTTGCGATTGGCGGAAATTATGCCGTCACATCGGCGTGGGAATTATTTGCAAGCAGCGGACGCGGCTACGAAACCCCCACACTCACCGAAATGGCTTATAAAACTGGTGCAACCGGTTTGAATACCGAATTGGAGGCAGCCACTAATCGCCAAGACGAGTGGGGGGTTGCTTATCATCCCAATGAAATGTTTGAGCTGACACTGACTCAATTTGTTACCGATACTGAAAATGAAATTGTTGTAGATCAATCCGTCGGAGGGCGCACTACCTTTCGCAACGCCGCTGAAACCGAACGCGAAGGAATTGAATTATTTGGCCGTTATGCCATTAATTCGACTCTGCGTGTGCAGCTGGGTATTCAATCGCTCGACGCCATTTATTCTGCCGGTCAATGGAGCGGCAACCAATTGCCCGGCGTGGCGCGCGAGCAATATCAGCTAGGTGTACAATGGCTACCCTTTGCGAATGATGTGTTGCAGTTGGATCTGGGTGCGCAACAGCGCTCGCGCATTTATACCGCCGATAATAATCAGGTTTATGCACCGGATTACTACACGTTTGACCTGGGCGCGCGGGGCACATTTCCCGTGTCGTCGGTGCAATTCGATTGGTGGTTAAAGCTGGCTAACCTTACCGATGAAAACTACGTCGGTTCGGTTATCGTCAATCAAGCAAATGGTCGCGTGTTTGAACCGGCGTTGGGGCGTAATGTTACGGCGGGGATTAAGCTAACTCATCGGTTCGATTAATATTTTTCTATTTTTCTATTAATTTTTACCTGGATTTTTATGCTGTTGCCCGATTTACCACTCAGTGCATTGCACGATGATTTTGTTGCGGCGCTGGCCCACACACCTCTGTTATTAGAGGCAGAGCCGGGCGCTGGTAAATCAACACTCGCACCGCTCTGGGTATTGGCGCAAGCGCCAGCAGGTCAGCAAGTCTGGTTGGTACAGCCGCGGGTATTGGCAGCGCAAGCGCTGGCGCAGCGGCTCGCGCATATACTGGGCGAAACTCCGGGGCAGCAGGTGGGTTACCAAGTACCTTACGATTCACGCATGAGTGCCAATACACGTTTGGTATTAATGACGCCCGGTATTTTGCTGCAGCATTTATTACAAAATCCTACGCTCGACGGCGTTGCTTGCGTCATGTTGGATGAGATTCACGAGCGCAGCGTGAATCAGGATATGGCTTGGGCATTTTTGCAAGAAGTGCAAATTCTGCGCGATGATTTGCAGCTTGTGCTAATGAGCGCAACACCTGATCCTGCATTACAGCAGCAAATTGCCAATCGCTTATTTGCGCCCGGTCGTTGTTTTCCTGTCAGCACGCAGTACCAACCCGCCAAACAAAATCCTAACGCTTACGCTGAAAAAGTAGAGGAGCAATTACTGCGCGCTTTACTTGCTTATCCTCAATGGCAAGACACTACGGTGTTGGTGTTTTTACCCGGCTGGCGTGAAATAGAAAATTGCGCCGGTTTAATTACACAAAAGTTTGTTGGGAGAAAAATCTTTCGTTTGCACAGTCGCGTCCCCTCCAGTGAACAATCAGCCGCATTGGATCCGGCGCAAGGGCCGCGTTTAATTCTGGCGACGAATATTGCCGAGACATCATTGACGATTGCCGACGTCACCCTTGTTATTGATTCGGGGCTCGCGCGCCGAGCGGATTACGAACAGCGCACGGGTATCACTCGTTTGCGTACCACGCGTATTAGTATGGCCAGCGCCGAACAACGACGCGGTCGCGCCGGGCGTGTGCAGGCGGGGCATTGCATTCGCCTTTGGTCGCAAGACCAGCCACTTGCAGCCGCGGATTTACCGGAAATTCGCGCGACGGATTACTTGCCGCTTACTCTGCGTATTGCCCATTGGGGTAGCCCGGCCGACTCGTTACCATGGTTGGAAGCGCCGAATAAACTCGCGCTAAATTTTGCGATGCAACAGCTGCAAAAAATGCAGTTGCTCGATGGGCAAATGCAGATTACGCCGAGTGGAAAATCTGTCAGTGCACTTGGCACTCATCCGCGCATCGCCGCGTTTTTATTGCTCCATGAAAAAAATATTAGCGAGGCCGCACTCTTATTGTCACTTGCGCTGCATTTTGAACTGACTGCAGAGCAAGATTTTTCGGCGGTGTTGGATGATGCGGCGCGCGAGCTGGCGCGCAATCGCCAATGGCAGCAGCAACAGAAGCGTTGGTTGGGCGTTTTATCACTGCAAAAAAATGCCGCTGCATTAGATCCTTTGTTGCTCGCACGCGCATTTAGTGATCGTATCGGATTTAAACAAGACTCGGGTCGCTACCGCTTGAACTCAGGCATGAGTGTGGAGCCGCAGGGTAAGTTGGAAGCCCAATGGGCAGTGTTCCCACTGATTAATACCAAACCAAAAAGTCATTCCGGTGTCGGCATTGCACTGCAATTAAATGCAGAGCAGCAACGACAGCTGAGTCAGGCACAAACTGCATTGGTGTATAAGCAGCAGCGTTGGCAAGAGCATACCCGTTGGTCGATGGGTGGTGTTGTTATCGATGAGCGTTGGCAGGCAATTCCCGCCGGTGAAATTGCGCAAAAACTACTGGAACATATTCGTACGTTAATCGCAGAAAAAGGTTTTGATCATCTTGTCTGGAGCGATAAAGCACGCGCACTATTGGAGCGTGCACGTTTGGTAGTGACCCATCAGCTATGCGAATTGCCTGCAGTGGATGATGCAACCCTGATACAAAATTTGCACCAATGGCTGCTGCCCTTTTTAAATGAATCAACCCGCTTGGATCAGTTGCCGCTGCATGATGCACTGGAATTCTATTTGGGATTCGATCACTGCCAAAAAATTGCGCAGCTCTTGCCGGCCAAAATCGATTTGCCCAGTGGCCGCAGTGTCAGTGTCGATTTTGCCAGCGACGGCAGTGCGCAAATCTCCGCCAAGTTGCAGGAATTTTTTGGCTGTGAACAACTTCAGCTCGCGGCGGGAAAAATTCCGCTGAAAATTCATCTCCTCTCACCTAATGGTAGCCCGCTTGCCATCACCACCAATCTGCAAACATTTTGGCGACAAGCCTACCCCGAGGTGCGCAAAGAAATGCGCGGCCGCTACCCGCGCCACCCATGGCCCGAAAATCCGCTTGAGCACGAAGCCACCGCATTGACCAAAAGAAAGCTGACGCTCCAACAACAGCAAAGTTGACGAAGAAATTTCAGCCTAAAAAATTCTCTTTTATTTCATTAAATGATAAGCCGGACGTTTTTGCGCGATAACATGATGTGTGCTTAAACGCTGTCTATACTTCTAGCCAGTATTGCCCTGCTGCACCCGATGTTAATGGGTGTAAACATATTGATTAGAGGCATAGGGATTGTTGGCTATGAAAAAATTACTCACGCTTTTGCTGTTCATGACTGCAGGTGTTAGTTTTTACGCTCGCGCTGAATCGCCCTACGAATGGGCGACTGCATTAGTACTTGAATCTGTCACCAATCTGGAAGGTGGTGTTCGAGATGGCTCAAGCCAGCTCGCTAATGTTGATCTCACCCTGGCAATTGATACAGAAGCCGCTGGTTGGTGGGGGAGTGGCGAATGGTTTGTGTATGTGTTGGGCAATGCCGGTGATAATCCGTCGGATGATGTTGGCGACGTGCAAGGTGTAACCAATATCGCCACCGACGAATCATTAAAACTCTACGAGTTTTGGTATCAGCACAGCTTTGCAGAAGAGAGCGTAAAAGTGTTGTTCGGTTTACACGATTACAATTCCACGTTTTACTCACTCGAATCCGCAGGTTTATTTACTCATCCTTCTTTTGGCATTGGCCCGGAAACGGCGCAAGTTGGTCCATCCATTTTTTCAACCACTGCTACTGCCCTGCATATCACCCTATCTGGCGAAAACAATTATTTATTGGCGGCGGTATACGATGGTATTCCCGGTGACCCTAATAATCCGCGCGGCACTCATGTGAAATTTGACAGTGGCGATGGTTTGTTCGGTGCAGTCGAATGGGGTTGGGTGAATGAGAGTAAGGATAAATTTGCACTGGGCATATGGCAGCACACCGCTGAAGTTGAAAATCCGGTTGATGGTGAAATGTCTGATAACAATACTGGCGTTTATTTTATTGCCGAAAAAAATATCAATGATATCGCAGCGGTGTTTGTGCAATTAGGGCAAGCCGATGACGAATTTAATCAGCTTGAATACTATGGGGGTGCCGGGGTTACCTTTACTAATTTTTGGTTGGACGGCGATGGGTTAGGTGTGGCCGTTGCTCAGGCGCGCAATGGCGATCCTTATCTTGAGGTTAACAATGCTTTCAATAGCGAAATAGGTCGCACAGAAACAGCCTGGGAGTTGACTTATTTCGCTCCGGTTATAGAGCACCTTAGTTTACAAGGGAGTTTTTACTACATCCAAAATCCGTCTATGGATAAAACCCTTGACGATGCAATGGCTGTGGGTGCGCGTGCCTACATTGAATTTTAAATTATGTGCAATTTAATACTTTAGTTAACAGATGACTAAGTTAATTAGAATCCCGAGGGTGCAATGAATATCAAGCAATCAATAATGCTCGTGGTCGCCGGGTTTATTGCCCTGATTGGCATAAACACCTTTGTCGGTTTCAGTGCCAGCCAAAAATTAGGGGAACTACTGGAATATATTTCCGGCCCGGCGTGGAGCGCGGCCGACGGTGCGATGGAGGGGCAAATTGGCCTTCAGGCCCAAATTATTGCGTTACAAAAACTGTATCACGAGGAAAAAACATTAGCCGAAGTGCAATCGACACTAGACGATGCGATCGCTTTGGAGAACGAAGCTTTGGGGCGCATGAAGGGGTCGGGTTTGATGGCGCCTGCAACCATCAGCAAGCTAGACCAACAACTGGTAAATTATCATGCAACACGCGCTGCATTAATTAACAAGTTGCAGTCGGGTGCCGTGGCAGATGCTGAATACAATCAACTTAACAGCCAACTTGATGGGCTCTTGGAGTTTATTGGTGAAATGGAAGCGGAGGCCGATGGCAAAGTTGAAAGTGAAACGGGCAATGTTGATCAATTGCAAAGCACTGCCACCACCAAATTATTTTCGGCCTTGGTCCTTAGTGTCGTGATGGCAATTATTATCTTTATTTTTGCCAACAAAATGATAGTTCGACCGGTCGCACAAGTTACCGATAATCTGCAGGAATTAGCTTCTGGTTCAGGTGATTTGACTGCGCGTTTGCCTAATGAGAATACGACCACCGAGTTAGGTCGCCTCGCGTTTGCGTTCAATCGGTTTGTAGAAAAATTACAAGCGCTGATCAGTCAGGCGCAGTCAAGCAATCACACACTCACTGCGGCGAGTGTACAAATCACCCAGTCAATCACCTTGGCAGCCAAAGGCTGCGACGCGCAACTGCGTGAAATTTCGCAGGTGGTCAGTGCCGTGGATAGAATTTCCAGTACGTTGGATAAGGTTGCTGAAGCAGCGGTGGGTGCGAATCAAGCGTCCACCGATGCAACAACTATTACTGGCGCGGGCAATAAAATAGTGGCCTCTGCACAACAGGGTGTTGATGAGGTGGTACAAGAAGTGGATAACGCCTCCCAAGTGATTGCAGCGCTGGTGGCCGACAGCCGCAACATAGGCGCGATGCTGGAAGTGATTCGTAGCATTGCCGAGCAAACCAATTTATTGGCCTTAAATGCGGCAATTGAGGCGGCGCGGGCGGGCGAAACCGGGCGCGGTTTTGCAGTGGTAGCTGATGAAGTGCGCAGCCTCGCGTCGCGCACCCAAGAGTCCACCAAAGCAATTGAAACGATCATCACTAATCTCACTACTGGCTCAAGTAAAGCCGTTGACGTCATGAGTGGTGCGCAGCAAAAAGCCTTAGTGATTAAAGAACGTATTGCCAATACATCGCATGCATTCTCGAATATAGTGAGTGCGGTAGACCAGATCCGGCAAATGAATTCGCAAATTGAGCGTGCCTCGGAAGAAGAAAAACATTCAATGCAACAGATTACGGGAAGCATGGATGCTATTTTACGTCAGGCTCAACAAAACCATGAGGCAGGTGAGCAAACCAGTCAGTCGCGGGATCACCTCGAGCGCGAAATTCGGAAATTGGATGGATTGTTGAGTGTGTTTCGTACTTAGCGGATACCAGTTGGCGATGCGAAGAAGCTCTTTAGAAACTTAATTGTGGAAAAAGTATGAAAACAGGTTTCTGCGAGAGAAAAAGCTCGAGTGTTGATCAGGAATTCTCGGCATTTGCGACCGTGAAACCTCGGTTTAACCCATTCCCTGGTATCAATGTTTCGCTGTCGATCAGGACATTTGTAGCCGATAACCGACACCGTAAACCGAGTGAATAATATCGTCGTTGCAAATAGGCTGTAATTTTTTACGCAGTTTGGTGATGTGGGAATCCATCGTTCTGTCACTAACAACACGGTGATCGGTGTACGCGTTTTTCAGTAATAAATCGCGCGAGATAACGCGTTGTTTATTCAGCAATAAAGTTTCCAATATACGAAATTCAATGCTGGTCAATTCTACACATTGTTCACCTACGCAGGCGTACTGACGCTCTTTGTCCAGACGCAAGCCTTCTTCTTGTTCGCCTTCACTTTTATTACTGCGGCGGAGTACCGCTTTCACGCGGGCAACGACTTCGCGTGGGCTGAAGGGTTTGCAAATATAATCATCAGCACCCAGTTCCAAACCAATCAAACGATCAATTTCTTCCACCTTGGCGGTGGTCATAATAATAGGCACTTGCGATGTTTTACGCACTTCCTGGCAAATGCTTAAGCCATCGCGTTTAGGAAGCATTAAATCCAGTAACACCAAATCCCATTTTTCGGTCAGTATTTTTTGCAGCCCCGCCTCGCCGTCACTGACCAAGGTTGTGGAAAAGCCTTCACTGGCTAAGTAGTCTTGCAAAATTTCGCCTAAATCAATCTCATCTTCAACAATCAAAATATTCATGCAGATTCCTGTAGTGGTAAATAAACGGATACTTTTAGTCCGCCCAGAGTGCTGGTTTCAATACTGACACGCCCGGCGTGAGCATCGACAATGTTGCGGCAAATACTAAGACCCAAACCTGCGCCGCCAGTTTCACGGCTGCGCGACGATTCGGCGCGATACAAGCGCTCGAAAAGTTTTTCATGGAGAACCGGATCAACACCGGGAGCTGAGTCTTCAATCATGAAGGTGGCTTGTTTCGTATCCGCCGATAAGCTCACCCGAATTTTTCCGGGTGCTTCGGTGTAGTTAATGCTGTTGTTAAATAAATTCAAAAATAGTTGATGTAATCGCTCAGGGTCGGCGAAGGCCATTACGGGATGCGCAGGTAGTGTACATTCCAACTCAAGACCACTTTGGCTAAGCCTATCCTGCAGGGAAACGCTTAGTTCTTCGATGATTTCACCGATATCACACTCCCGTTTGCGATAACTCATTGCGCCTATGTCGGTGAGTGATAGCTGGTATAAATCATTTACTAAACTGGCGAGGCGCGTCGCATGTTTTTGTAACCGCGTAATGGCTTTCGCATCAAATTTCCTAACACCGTCTTCCAATGCTTCAAGATCGGCTTTGAGTACCGCTAAGGGTGTGCGCAGTTCGTGGGAGATATCCGCAACCCAGCGCTTACGTGCCTGTTCAGTTTGATTAAGTGTGTGGGCGAGGTGATTAAGATTTTCCGCCAGAGTGGAAATCTCATCCTCCCCCTTGGTTGATAGCCTTTGTTGATAATCACCTTTACTCAATTGTTGGACGTGCGTGGCTAATTTTTTTACGCGCTGCGTCAACAAGTAGGAGAGCGGAATGGCACAGGCTAGCGCGATGGAAAGCGCTACCAGTGCGGTCACTAGAAAGTGATTCTGCTGACGCTTGGCAAATTCGTTATCGCGCAAATCGCGCAGTGCCGGGTTAATCGGTGTGCCCAGATAACCGATGCGTTTTTTCTGCCCATCAATAGTGATATGTAAATCGTTAAAGGAATAAGTTTCATTGGGCCATTTTTTCCCACTGATTAAATTTTCTTTGCGGTCGAGCAAAATAAAACGTTTGTAGGGTTGGTGACGTAAAAAATCAGCGGATTGTGCTGTCTCTCGTCTATCGTTTCTGCGCGTTTCCTGGGTGTTTCTGCGTAAGATTGACAAGTCGGGTCTATTGTCTTCGTCGTCACCACTGATTCGGGTATTCAATTCCGGCGGGAACGGAAAGGGAATAGGGCGCTCACTGCGCTGGCGCAAGTTAGCGCTGTACTGCCACACAAATAATTCCCAATAATGCGGGTTCATCTTGAACGCATTCCAGTTGCCGTTGTAAGTAAAATGGCGTTCCAGCGCCGCTATCAGCCGGGCATTGCGTGAGGCTTCTTTTTGTTCCATGTACTGATTAAATCCGCGCTCAAAACTCAAACGCGAATACATAAATAAACCGCCGGTTAGCAGCACGGCAAAACAGGCAAAAACTAAAAACACTTGAATGCGCAGATTAAACTTCACAGTTCTGGACAACCCTCTTGCGGTGGATGGAACTCGGAATCGCTAGCGACAGAATATGCAAAAACAGCGATTTGGCAATCCTGGGTGATTGGCCTGTTGGTGCTGGCTGAGGTAAAATGCCAATACTTGAGCAAAACACTCGGATATATCCCGCCTTGCCCTGTTGCCATTATCCCAATTGGCCCCAATAACTAATTGACCAACAAACTGTTAAATAGCTCCCTATTGAATATCGAGGTAGATGAGATGGACGTGTTAGAAACGATTAAACAACAAATTAGCGACAATGATGTGATTTTGTACATGAAGGGCTCACCAAGTGCGCCCCAGTGTGGATTCTCGCAACGTGCTTCACAGGCATTGATGGCCTGCGGTCAACGATTTGCGTATGTAGATATTTTGACCAATCCGGAAATCCGTACTGAGTTGCCTAAATTCGCCAACTGGCCAACCTTTCCCCAATTGTGGGTCAAAGGTGAGTTGATCGGTGGCTGCGATATCATCACCGAGATGAGCGAAAACGGGGAATTGAAGCCCTTGATTGACGCGGCTGTTGCTGGTTAATCCCTGGGGCTGGTCGCCTTTGCCGGTGATCGGCCCAGATTGCCCTGTTACTGCTGTAATACCAGATACACCAATACTCCCGCCCCTATCACACTAAAAGCACAGAGCGATAAGCCAATAACACGCTGGCGTACTCGACTATGCTCGTCGTTTTGATGTTGCAGCTGATGAGCGCGCCACGCGATGTCTTTGGATTTGACCAACTTGGTGCGAATTTGCTGCAGCGCGAGAATATCTTGTTCCAGTTGCGGATATGACTCGCTACTGTTTTGCTGTGCACGTTGTGTTTCCAATTTTTTGAGTTGTTTATCCAGCTGCGCGAGCTTGTGGTCTAGCGCGGCGGATACCTGACGAATTTGCATAATAAAGGCTCAGTTTTGCGGCTGGCTAACCTTAGCAGAAACCTGCCCGGTTTTCCCTTTGAAGTGTATTTCAGCTGGGTGCCAGCTTTCCGCTACGCGTCGGCTACAGGCGATTGCTATAATTCGCGCGCTTCATCTATGCGGGCGGCGGGTTGCGCTATTTCCCCGGCCTTATAATCTGTGTCTTTTGCGACGTTGAGTAGATACTTTGGATAAACACAGCAAGCCGGAATTCCATCGATCATTTATTGGCCCGCGCTATTGGCCGACCTGGATACTGCTAGCCTTTTTCAACCTCTGCGCGCGCTTACCGGTGGCTTTTAATTTTGCCATTGGGCGCTTTATCGGGGTCTTGTTTTCCCATCTGGCCCCCTCCCGCTGGCGCGTCGCGGCGGCCAATATCGCCGTTTGCTTTCCTGATTTGAAGAAGGAGGCGCAAGAAAAAATTGTGCGAGGGGTAATGCGCTCCTGTGGGATCGGCATAATGGAATCCGCCATGGCGCTGTGGGGTCAGGCGGATAAATTCCGCAACCGTCATACCATTGAGGGGCTTGAACATATAGCGGCGGTGCAGGCGAGCGGCCGGGGTGTGCTTTTGGTAGGTTGCCATCTCACCACCTTGGATGCTGCAGGGCGCATTATTAGCGGTTATATCAAGATGGACATACTGTATCGCAAGGATCCCAACCCGCTGTTGGCCTATGCATTGATAAAAGCCCGCGAGCAATATGTAGGCTCGGCGATTGTGCGTAACGATTCCCGCCAGTTGATCAGAAATCTGCGTGCGGGCGGTATTGTGTGGTATGCCCCCGATCAGGATTACGGCATTAAACAAAGTGTATTTGCGCCCTTTTTTGGCATACAGGCCGCTACAGTAACCACCGCCCGTATTGCGCAGTTGGGCAGGGCCGCCGTGTTACCTTTTTCTCACTACCGAAATAACGACGGATGTTATCGTCTGGTTATAGGTGCGGAATTAACGGATTTCCCCTCGGGCGATGAAGTTGGGGATGCAACGCGCATCAACAACATTATCGAAGATATGATACGGGTAGAGGCGGATCAATATCTCTGGGTACATCGCCGCTTTAAAACCCGCCCGCCAGGCGAGGCCAGTTTCTACCAGAAAAAGCAGTGACACTTTATCGCAGCAAACGATTTACCGGGAAATCTCAATAAAATAGGTTAAGTTTAATTGGCCTATGCTATAAAGCCGCCAAATTGCTTAGCCCCGCCGCAACATTGCTCGGACCCACCGCAAACCTTGAAACCGCAGGAGATAAACGCCGATGTTAAGAATGTTTAAAGTTCAAGGTAATACCCTGCGGGAAGACAAGCAGTCGGATGAAAATACCAAGCTCGCATTAAATAGCGCGCTTTGGATTGATGCACGCGAACCTAGCGATGAAGAGCGCGAAGAGTTGAATACTTTCCTACGCGCGGAATTGCCGGAATCGGACGATGTGGAGGAGATCGAATTCTCCGCGCGCTATTTTCAGGATGGCGTTGGCATCCACGTCCACTCCTTGTTTCTTGCCCCTGGCGAATCCGGCCGTCATAGCACCGCGACAGTTGCGTTTATCCTGCAAGAAAAACGTTTGATATCGGTGCGCGATGGTGACCTCGCCGACTTCCGCCTGCTGCGGATGCGCGCCCGCGCCGGGCAGGTTCATGTAACCTCGCCGCAAGATCTTTTGGTGACAATGTTTGAGCAGAAGGTAGAAAACCTCGCTGACGCCCTTGAAGACATTCATCGCAAGCTTGAAGAAGTCAGCCATATGGTATTGGAGGATGCCGATTCGGAGCTGGAAGAGGCTATAGATAGGCTCGCAAAGCTGGAAGATAGCAACGGAAAAATCCGCCTGTGTCTGATGGATACCCAGCGCTCAATTTCCTTCCTGCAGCGCCATCTGCGTGAGTCTTTTGAGTTGCAGGAGACAGCGCGGGAGATAAAGCGCGATGTGGATACATTGATGTCGCACACCGCTTTTTTATTCGACAAAATCAACTTCTTGATGGACTCGACTCAAGGTTTTATTAATATCGAGCAAAACCAGATCATCAAAATCTTTTCCATCGCGGCCATGGTATTCCTGCCGCCCACGGTGGTCGCCAGCGCCTACGGGATGAACTTTGAGTTTATCCCGCACAGCCATTGGAAATACGGTTTTGCGGTAGCTGTTTCGTTGATGTTGCTATCTGCTGTGCTGCCCTATTGGTACTTCAAGCGCAAAGATTGGCTCTAAGCTTTGTAACTGAATCCCATAAAAAAACCGCAGCGGGCAACCACTGCGGTTTTTTTATAGTGCGACTCACTGCGAAGCTTTCGCTATTCCTCGACCCATTCCCAGCGCAATGGCTGTCCGAAATCATCCAGAATCACTTTTTTACGCGGGCGCAGCTTCTTTGGTTTTTGTGCCAGTTGCGGTTTTTTACGCGCTTCTATGGCGGCAACTACGTCGGGCAGGGGGGTTCGATCTTCCTGACTGCTGCCGTCAAAAATACTGATAAGGGGGCTATTGGCGTCCAGCCGCCCGCTTAGGCCGCGCGGCACCTCGTTGACCTGTCCGCCTTGATGCAGAAAGTCCTGAACTTGTTGCTCCATTTCCTTGTGCAGTTGGCGGCGGGTTTTGGTCGGTTTGATCATTGGCTTCAAAACTGGTGATTAGGTTGATGTGGCGCTGGCGAAAACCGGCGATCTGCCAGCATAACAGCGCTAGCGGCGGCAGGGCAAATAACGAGCAGCATTTGCCTCGCATCGCAGGCTGCCTTTAGGTAAACTGCGCGTTTTCCTCAATCGCGCTTAAATATCACGGCCTTCTGGAGTTTTCTCCGAAAACCGCTGCTCGATTCCCGCTAGCACTACAACGCATAGTCCACATGAGCCAAGCTAGTTTAAAAATTACCGAGATTTTCTATTCGCTGCAGGGCGAGTCCACCACAGTCGGTTTGCCGACCGTATTTGTGCGTCTTACCGGTTGCCCACTGCGCTGTGGTTATTGCGATTCAGAATACGCATTTTACGGCGGTGAGCGATTACTACTCGATGAGATTCTCACCAAAGTTGCCAGTTTTAATCCGCGTTATATCTGCGTCACTGGCGGTGAGCCGCTCGCGCAGCGCGAATGCCTGACCCTGTTGACGGCATTATGCGATGCAGGTTATAGCGTCTCGCTAGAAACCAGCGGCGCCTTGTCAGTGGACGATGTAGATCCGCGCGTAACCAAGGTGATGGATTTAAAAACGCCCGGCTCTGGTGAAGTCGGCCGCAACCGCTGGGAAAATATTCCGCTGCTCAGTGTGCAGGACCAAATCAAATTTGTGATCTGTGATCGCGCCGATTATGAATGGGCACGCTTTAAGTTAGATGAGTACCAGCTTACAGATAAAGTGGCCGAAGTGTTGTTTTCGCCGAGTTTTGGCCAGGTGACACCACTGGCGTTGGCGGAATGGATTCTTGCGGATAATCTTCCTGTGCGTTTCCAGTTGCAGCTGCACAAACTCCTATGGAATGACGCTCCCGGTCATTAATCATCAGCAGTTTCATGTGTTTTTTTCTTAAATCTTCTTCATCCCGGTAGTTGTTATGGCGCAAAAAAAAGCGGTGGTGCTTGTTTCCGGTGGGCTCGATTCCACTACTGTACTGGCGATAGCGCGCAGCGAAGGTTATGCCTGCTACTCCATGAGTTTTGACTACGGCCAGCGCCATAGCTCCGAATTGCTCGCAGCAGAACGCACCGCTAAAGCCTTGGGTGCAGTTGAGCACAAAGTAATTAAATTGGATTTGCGCTCTATTGGCGGTTCAGCTCTCACGGATGATGCGATTGCTGTGCCGGAGGAAGAGACCGGCGGTATTCCAGTGACCTATGTGCCTGCGCGCAACACGGTATTTTTATCGATCGCCTTGGGCTGGGCGGAAGTCCTGGGATGCGACGATATTTTTATCGGCGTGAATGCAGTGGATTTTTCTGGCTATCCTGACTGTCGCCCTGAATATATTGCCGCTTATGAAACTATGGCAAATCTCGCAACGCGTGCTGGAGCAGAAGGTAGTAAATTGCACATCCGCACACCGCTGATCCATTTAAGCAAAGCGGAAATTGTGCAGTTGGGCATGGCGCTGGGTGTGGATTACAGTTTGACCGTGTCATGTTACCAAGCGAATGATCAGGGTGAAGCCTGCGGGAAATGTGACAGCTGTCGACTGCGCAAGCAAGGTTTTGTGCAAGCGGGCATTGCAGATCCAACTCGTTATCAGCACTCATAAAGCAGCAGTGGAATTCTTAGCAACGACTTATCAACAGTAATGCCGCTCAACTAACTGTTGCTCAAACTCATCTATGGCTACTGGTCTTCCGAAAAAATAACCCTGGAACATGGAGCAGCCATTCTGTTCCAGGAAATTTTTCTGCGCTTCAGTTTCCACACCTTCGGCTATCACTTGCAAATTCATATTCTGGGCCATAGCGATAATTGTGCGCGCAATAATCGCATCGTTCGGGTCAATCGCAATATCGCGGACAAAGGTCTGGTCAATTTTTAATTGATCAAGCGGCAGGCGTTTAAGATACGACAGCGACGAATAGCCAATTCCAAAATCATCCATCGAAAATCCTATGCCGTTATTTTGTAGCTCCTGCATTTTTTCGATGCTTTGATCAACGTTTTTCAACAGCGAACTTTCGGTTAGTTCGAGCTTTAATAGACGTGGATTAATATTGCTGTCGCGGACAATTCCCAGTACATCCTCAACAAAGTGCGCCTGATTAAACTGAATGGGGCTGACATTGACGGCGATACTGAGCGCTGCAAGTTTGGGCTGCTGGCTCCATTGCTGCAATTGTTCGCAGGCTTGAAAGATCACCTGTTTACCGATGGACACAATCAACCCGGTTTGTTCGGCGACTGGAATAAAATCAGCGGGAGAGATCATGCCATTGATTGGGTGTTTCCAGCGCAACAAAAGTTCTGCACCAATCGCTTTGCCACGACTGTCTATTTGCACTTGATAGTAAGGTATAAGCTGGTGTTTGGATTCATAAGCTGTGCGTAGATCGGCTTCAATGGCGGCGCGTTTTTCCAAATGCGATTGCATATCCGGGTCAAAAAAGCGAATCGCATTGCGGCCACTGTCTTTGGCTTGATACATGGCTACATCGGCGTGGCGTAACAAGTCATCGATACTACGTGTTTGGCCTTTAAATAAATTCACTCCGATACTGATAGTACAATGGAACACGGATTGTTGTAGTGGGTAGGGCAGGTTGATTAAATCGTGTAATTCTTCGGCGCGCTTTTTCGCCTCCTGTGCTGCTACTTCCGCGTTATCACCTAAATTATCAAATACCACTACAAATTCATCGCCTCCCAAACGCGCCGCTAAATCGGTAGTGCGAATAATACTGCTAATACGCTCCGCAACCTGTACGAGTAATTGATCGCCAATATGGTGTCCGCGGGTATCGTTAAGTAGTTTGAAATGGTCTATATCGATAAATAAAAGCGCACCGTGTTGATCAGTACGTGCGCTTTGTGCGGTGAGCAATTTCAATCGGTCTTGCAACATCCGCCGGTTGGGTAAGCGTGTGAGCGGATCAAAAAATGCGAGGTTGAATATTTTTTCCTGATCCTGGGCTCGCCGTAACTCACCGCCAATACGGTCGGCAAAAATGAGTAGTAACGAGCTAATTTGTGGAGAAATTGGCAATGGGTTGTCGGCTAATAGCACCAGCACACCAATAGGTGTTCCTTTGGCATTTTTAATTCCCACGCCCAGGTAGCTGTCAATATTATACTGGACTAAGAGTTGGTCGCGCGGGTAACGCTGTTGCGCTCCGGTACTCATAAAGCAGAAATTTTCCTCTATAACATCATTGCAAGGGGTGTCTTTTAGTGCGTAGCTAATGTTGGGTTGTAGTTGGCCATTAATTAAATAAGTGTGGGTAGTTGCTTCCGCAGAATTGTCAGTATTAATTAAACTGATCACCGCTTGTTGCGCACCAATTGCATCGGCGAGAGCAGTGAGAATAGTGACAAAAAAGTCCGGAGCGGAGGCGGCATCTGCTGCCGCGGCGGCCAGTGCTAAATCCAGCCCTTTGCGCTCGGTAATGTCCTGCACTGTCCCTTGCAGGGTCGTTCCTTCGGTGTCTTCAACGGTATCGCCCTGGAGTTGCAGCCAGAATTTGTGTCCGGCAATTTCGATGCGCGTTTCCAGTGCCAATGGCTTGTGATAACGCAGGCTGTCGGTGAGCGCCGTGGTAACCAACTCGCGGTCGTCGGTATGGATAAAATGGTTGATAAAATCTGCCATCTTCGCGTTCAAGAATTCATATGGTAAAGCAAATAACTCACTCATTGCGTTACTGAAACTGTAGCCGTCCGTGTGTGGATTCCAGCTCCAGTGAGCGACGCGCGCCATGAGTTGGGCGCTTTCCAGCCGCTGTTCACTCTGGCGTAACGCCTCCTCAACTTGTTTACGTTCAACCAATTCTTGCTCTACTTGCAACAAGGCTTTGCGTTGAGGACCCAAATCGATATCGAGGCAGTACATTTCTTTTTGGCCAGGTGTATCTATGAGGACATGGTTAGAGTAAACCCAGACCTCATTACCTTGTGCATCTTGTAGTGCTAATTCTCCCGACGGTATCGCTTCATCTTTCTCATGCCAGTCTTCAATCGCCTGATGCACACCTTCGCGCATAAAACCGGGGATAATCAGGTCCTCCAGTTTTTTGCCCATGGCATCAACGGCGCTATAACGATAAAGATCTTCGCTCGCTTTGTTCCAAAAAATCACTTCGTGAAAACGGTTGTAGCCCTGCACGGCAATATTGCGCGTCGTTTCGAAAATGTTGCGGAAGCGCTGCTCGTTTTCAAGATCAGTCTGATGCGTGTTAACACGTTTGGTAATGTCACGTGCAAGGCAAATGAAACGGTCATCTTCGCGGCGTGTTGCCGCAAGTTTGGCTATGGATAGCTCATACCAGAAGGTATTTTCACCTTGCGCGATGCGAATACTTTTCCCTTGCGAGATGCCCCAGGTGTCGGCTTCGCTAAGCGCATTCATCCACACCGATATAGAGGTTGATGCTAAAGTCTCAGAGAGATTTTTTCCTAGAATGTCCTGTGCTGATAAAGTGTGGTGCCCATTGGTGCCATTAAAAGACAGCACGTTACCCTGCCGATTAATCTCAAATAACAAATCAGGGATTGCATGCAAAACAGCCTCAAGGTGTTTCTTTTGTTTTTCTTGTTCTTGGTTCGATTCGCCAAGCTGGTGAGTAGCGTTGGCGATTTCAACGTGTGCTGCAGTGATCATTAAGCCCAAAATAGCCATGCTCGCGGCATAAATCCAGATGAGCCAATAGCTTAGTTGTTGGGAGGGAAGAGCGAATGGGCCAGTTTGGTTTACGGTAGACCAAATTGCCAAAAAGCTAAACCCAATAGTTGTTAAAGCGGAGCCCGGTAAGCCGAAGGAGAGCGCGGCCCATGCGACGCAAACAAAGCTGGTGAATACAATCGGCAGATGAATGTCGTTTTGAAAATCATTAAGAGGAAAACAGAGCAAGCCCACTAACAGGCTCACAGCAAAAACGATTAAAAAATCCAGTTTGCGCTGAAGTACCTTGTTGATACTGTTTTGATTGAAATTCGTGAGCAGCGGAGCAGCAAGAAATACTCCCAGGCTGTCACCCATCCACCAGACCAGCGATGTGTAGAATGCCGAGTCCAAATTACCATGATAGTAAAAACTCAGTACGACACCTCCAAGGGTTGAGGACACGAGCATTCCAAGTGCACCCAGCAGCAAGAAGTAAAGTGTGTTGGCGCGGTGGAGGCGTGTCAGGTCGCAGCGCGCGCGTCTAAGTAGCCATACTGTGAAAAGGGGAGCGACTGTGTTGCCAGTTGCGAGCAGTAAGTTGACAGCCAGGGTGGCACCGCTGGAATGGTGGAGTGCGAGCGCGGCTAAAAAGACGCTTGGCCACAACCGTGGGGACCAGCGGTAGAGCGCTGCGACGGCAATTCCGCTCGGCAACCAAAAGAGCGTGACCCTGTCGCTTTCAAAAGGCACACACAGGCCCAACCAGCCAGTGAGACTGTAGGCCAGAAATACCATCAATAATTGGGCAAGCTTGGGTGGATTTGGCTGCGAAATTCCGTCCCCGGTTGAGGCAAAAAGCATGCGTCGTTCTCGTTATCGACTAGGGCAACTAATCCTGTAATCTTCCTGAACCTATAGTGAAGCTTTAGATCTCGGTAGATGTAACTAAGAATAGGTTAGATTTGATGCCGCTGTCGTGAAAGTTTTTCCTTCCGCAAAATCGTTAATCGTCCGTCCCTTGGACTTGGCAATCACGCCGATAAAGTTAACAAAAAGCCTCTTTAATAACCAAACATTCTTTGGCCTTTGGTCATTGTGCACAAATTCTCAAAAAAGGCTTGTCTTTTCAGCCTGAAACATTATTATACGCGCCTCGCATTTGGGGTCGTTAGCTCAGTCGGTAGAGCAGTTGGCTTTTAACCAATTGGTCGCTGGTTCGAATCCAGCACGACCCACCATCTCATACGATGGTGCTCCAAAAATAGTGAATGCGAACCTTGTGGGTCGTTAGCTCAGTCGGTAGAGCAGTTGGCTTTTAACCAATTGGTCGCTGGTTCGAATCCTGCACGACCCACCATATTTAGAGTAAGTTTTGAAAAGGGCGCTTAGTAAAGCGCCCTTTTTTATTGGGCGAAAATCTTATCAGTGGGTGATTGCGTACTATTGATAGTTGCCGATCCAAAAGCGGCTCTGTGATAAAATTGCGCGCAAATTTACTGCCTGTTAATACAGGCGAGTTCTAGTGAGGTGATTAGATGTCTGAGTTTTTGAATCTGGCCGTGCGCGATGCCGCCGCTGAAGATCTTGTCAAACAACACCTCGCTCGCGTTTGGAGTGCCCCCCAATATACGCCCGAGCAAGAAGCAGAATACAAACTCCGTATCAAAGCTTTACTCAAGCAACACAACGCGGTCTTGGTTGCGCATTACTACACTGATCCGTTAATTCAGGCGCTCGCCGAAGAGACGGGCGGCTGTGTATCAGATTCCTTGGAGATGGCGCGCTTCGGTAAAAATCATTCGGCCGATACCTTGGTTGTCGCCGGTGTGAAGTTTATGGGTGAGACCGCCAAAATTCTTACGCCGGAAAAGCGTGTGCTTATGCCCACACTTGAAGCGACTTGCTCGCTTGACCTGGGTTGTCCTATCGATGAGTTCGCTGCTTTTTGCGATCAACACCCTGATCGCACGGTTGTTGTCTACGCCAACACTTCGGCTGCCGTAAAAGCCCGCGCCGATTGGGTGGTCACCTCCAGCATCGCGTTGGATGTGGTGGACTATCTGGATCGCCAGGGCAAAAAAATCCTTTGGGCGCCGGACAAACATCTCGGTGGTTATGTGCAGCAAAAAACCGGCGCCGATGTCCTGCTGTGGGATGGTGCTTGTATTGTTCACGAAGAGTTCAAAGCAAAAGGTGTGGAGGATCTCAAGATTCTTTATCCTTATGCGGCTGTGTTGGTTCACCCTGAATCGCCTAAAGCAGTGGTTGATCTGGCAGATGTTGTCGGGTCAACATCGCAACTGATCAAAGCGGCACAAACCTTGCCCAATCGCGAATTTATCGTCGCGACTGATCAGGGCATCTTCTACAAAATGCAGCAGCTCAATCCCGATAAAATCTTCCACATCGCACCTACGGCTGGCAGTGGTGCGACTTGCCGCTCTTGTGCCAACTGTCCCTGGATGGCCATGAATGTACTGGACAACCTAGTGACCGTATTTGAGCGCAGTGACAATGAAATCCATGTCGATCCAGAGTTGGGTCGGCAGGCGATGATTCCGCTGCAGCGCATGCTCGATTTTAAAAAATAAGGATTCATTCGCTCTTGAGGGGGTTTTGCTTGTTTCGTCTGGCCCCACTCAGTACCATGGCGCCTTTCGTTATTTCGTCACCCAAAATCCCCAACTTTTTATCGCTACAGTATTTCGCTAGCTAACGGAGCTCCCAATGATTCAAGGCAGTATGGTTGCCCTGGTAACCCCGATGAATGCAGACAATTCTCTCGATTGGGCGAGCCTGCATAAGTTGGTGGACTGGCATCTGGAGCAGGGCACTCACGCCATAGTGGCAGTGGGCACCACCGGCGAGTCGCCCACCTTGAATGTGGATGAGCACCTGGCGGTGATTAAAAAAGTGGTCGATCAAGTTAATGGCCGCATTCCGGTAATCGCGGGTACCGGCGCAAACTCTACTTCCGAGGCAGTCGAGTGGACGCAAGCAGCGAAAGATCTTGGCGCCGATGCTTGCCTGCTGGTCACGCCCTACTACAACAAGCCGACGCAAGAGGGCTTGTTCCTGCATCATGCGCATATCGCTCAAGCGGTTGCTATCCCGCAATTTCTTTATAACGTTCCCGGTCGTACCGGTGTAGATATGAAGCCCGAGACGGTACTGCGTTTAGCTAAAGTGCCGAATATTGTTGGCATTAAAGAAGCCACCGGTGACCTCGAGCGCGCTAAGTTGCTCATTGAACAGGCTCCTTCCGACTTCGCCATTATTTCGGGTGACGATGCAACCGCCGTCGATTTAATTCTTTTAGGCGGCAAAGGGGATATTTCTGTCACGGCGAATGTCGTACCTGCGGCCATTGCGCGTATGTGCGAATTGGCTTTGGCCGGTAATGCGGAAGAAGCACGTGCAATTAATGAACGTTTACTGCCTTTGCATACGGCCATGTTTGTTGAGTCCAACCCGATTCCCGTCAAATGGGCGGT
>CAZCJR010000044.1:0-13136 GCA_964499225.1 uncultured Cellvibrionaceae bacterium
TGATTCGCGCACCGATGGAGCGGTCGCAGTTGGTGATATGGAATTCAAATTCGCCACCGGTTTTGGCTTCAATCGCAGGCAGCAATACTTTGATAATCGCTTCAGCGGTTTCGCCTTTATCGAATGGCTCATTTTTGCGCACGGCACACAGCTGTGGCTTGGTCGCCAGGAAATCATCTGTATAGATGATCGGGCTAAGATCCAGCTGTTGTTGTTTGGTGGTTTCACCTTCGAGGATCTTCAACAGATCAACGCGGCCAACCAGCTCGCCCAACGTACGTACGCCCAAACGCGCCATCCACTCACGCGTCTCTTCCGCAACAAACTTGAAGAAGTTCATCGCCATTTCAACGGTGCCGATGTAATGGTCTTTACGCAGTTTGTCCTGCTGGGTCGCAACACCGGTCGCGCAGTTATTCAAATGGCAAATACGCAGGTATTTACAACCCAGCGCGACCATCGGGCCAGTGCCGAAGCCGAAGCTTTCTGCACCGAGCATTGCTGCTTTCACAACATCCAAACCGGTCTTCAAGCCACCGTCAGTTTGTACACGCACTTTATCGCGCAGATCATTCGCGCGCAGGGTTTGATGGGTTTCAGACAGACCCAATTCCCATGGCGAACCGGCGTATTTAATCGAAGTCAACGGACTTGCCGCCGTACCACCGTCATAACCGGAGATGGTGATCAAGTCAGCATAGGCCTTGGCCACACCGGCAGCGATAGTGCCTACACCAGGGCGCGATACCAACTTCACCGATACCAGCGCATCCGGGTTGACTTGTTTCAAGTCATAAATCAGCTGCGCTAAGTCCTCGATCGAATATATATCGTGGTGCGGCGGTGGCGAAATCAGGGTCACACCGGGGACCGAGTGACGCAGGCGCGCAATCAACGCATTCACTTTACCACCGGGCAGCTGACCGCCCTCACCGGGTTTAGCACCTTGGGCGACTTTAATTTGCAGCACTTCTGCGTTTACCAGATAAGCCGGTGTAACACCAAAACGACCCGAGGCCACTTGCTTGATTTTGGACGATTTGATGGTGCCATAACGCGCCGGATCTTCACCGCCTTCACCAGAGTTGGAACGGCCACCCAAACGGTTCATGGCTTCCGCCAAGGCTTCGTGCGCTTCAGGTGACAAAGCACCGAGCGACATACCGGCCGAGTCAAAACGTTTGATCACGCTTTCGATAGGTTCAACTTCTGATAACGGCACTGGCTTGCAAGCATCTTCACGAATAGCCAACAAATCGCGCAGCATGGATACCGGACGCTTGTTCACCAAATCGGCATAGTTGCGCCAAAGCGAGTAATTGCCGCTTTGCACGGCGCGCTGCAGTGTTTGCACCACATCAGGGTTATAAGCGTGATATTCGGAACCGTGTACGTACTTGAGCAAACCGCCCTGCACAATCGGCTTGCGATCCAGCCAAGCGCTCTGTGCGAGAATTTTCTGATCAGCTTCCAGATCCTCAAAGCGCGCGCCCGCGATACGCGATGGCGTGCTCTCGAAGCACATGGAAACCACTTCTTCCGACAAGCCAATCGCTTCAAACAACTGCGCACTGCGGTAGGAGGTAACCGTTGAAATACCCATCTTAGACAGGATCTTCAACAGCCCTTTATCGATACCTTTGCGGTAGTTTTTGTAAGCAGAGTCGACATCACTCAGCAATTCACCGGTCTCAATCAGATCGTTGAGCACGTAGTAACTCAGGAACGGATAGACAGCAGTGGCGCCGTAAGCGATCAATGCAGCGATCTGGTGTGGATCGCGGGCGCTACCGGTTTCAACAATCAGGTTGGCATCGCAGCGCAACCCAACAGTAGTCAAATGCTGGTTAACAGCACCTACCGCTAGCAATGCAGGAATGGGCAACAGGCCTTTCTCAAAGCCGTAATCGCTCAGCACCATCAGCACTTTGCCGGACTTAACCGCAGCGGCAACATCGTCGCACAGTTTGGTCAGGGCAGTTTTAAGATTAATTTGCTCAGCGTTGTAGTAGAGCGAGAACTTCTCTACAGCATAACCGGGGCGATTCAAATTCATGAGGCCGCGGAACTTCTCAGGTGAGAGAACGGGCGAGCTGAGAATGACGCGGTCAGCGTGCTCGGGTAACTCGTCGTACACAGGCAATTCACGACCAAGGCAAGTTTCCAGCGACATCACAATCGCTTCGCGCAGCGGGTCGATGGGAGGGTTGGTGACCTGCGCAAACTGCTGGCGGAAATAGTCATATAGCGAACGCTGTTGACGTGAAAGCACGGCCATAGGGGTATCGTCACCCATGGAACCTACAGCTTCTTGACCACCTTCGGCCAACGGACGTAACAACTGATCGCGCTCTTCAAAGCTTACCTGGAACATCTTCATGTTGGCTTTGAGCGCGATACCTTCAATACCGTTTTCTTTGGTATCGGTGTTGAGCGTTGATTCAACACGCAGAGCGCGCTCTTTCAGCCACTTTTTATAGGGCTGGGTGGCCTTCAACTGATTGTCGATATCCTGAGTGTTGTGCAGGGTGCCGGTCAGTGTGTCGATCGACATAATCTGGCCTGGGCCAAGGCGGCCTTTGGCAACCACGTCGGCTGGATCATAGGCGTACACACCCACTTCCGAGGCCACGGTGATCATGTCGTCTTTGGTGATAACCCAACGCGACGGACGCAGACCGTTGCGGTCGAGGGTACATACCGCGTAACGACCGTCAGTAATTACCAAGCCAGCAGGACCATCCCAGGGCTCGATATGCATAGAGTTGTATTCGTAAAACGCACGCAGATCCGGGTCCATGTTCTCCACGTTCTGCCATGCCGGCGGCACCAGCATACGAATGGCGCGGTGCAATTCCATGCCGCCAAGGGTCAGCACTTCCAGCATGTTATCGAGACTGGATGAGTCGGAACCGGTACGGTTAACCAATGGCGTGACGGTATGCAGATCGGGCAACAGCGGCGTCACAAATTTCGGGGTGCGCGCCACTGCCCAGTTGCGGTTGCCCACAATGGTGTTGATTTCGCCGTTGTGCGCAAGCATGCGGAACGGCTGGGCCAGCGGCCAGCGCGGCGAGGTATTGGTCGAGAAGCGCTGATGAAATACGCAGATTGCGGTTTCCAAACGTTCGTCAGCCAAGTCAGAAAAGAAACGCGGCAAATCAACCGGCATCATCAATCCTTTGTAGGAGAGAATCCCGGTACTCAGGCTGCACACGTAGAAAGACTTATCGTCCGCAAGGCGTATTTCGGCCTTGCGACGCGCCATAAACAACTTGGAGTTGACCTGCTCAATCGTCAGGTCAGGGTTGTTTACAAATAAGTGATTGAAAGTCGGCAGCGAGCGCAGCGCGATTGGGCCGAGGCACGTTGGATCTACCGGCACTTCGCGCCAGCCAGCCACAATCAGGCCTTGGGCGGTCAGCTCTTCAGCCAACACCGAGCGCGCTTGATCGGCAACAGCGGCATCGCGGCTGAGCATGATAGCGCCCACACCGTAAATAGAGGTCAGCTCAACGCCGCAGGCTTCTTTGGCGACGGCGCGCAAAAAACTGTCGGGTTTTTGCAGCAAGAGACCACAACCGTCACCGGTTTTACCGTCCGCATTGATACCACCACGGTGGGTCATGCAGGTCAGGGCTTCAATTGCCGTTTTGAGCAGACGATGGCTGGTGCTGCCCTTTAAATGGGCAATCAAACCAAAACCGCAGTTATCTTTGAACTCGTCTATCTGGTAGAGGCCAGTGGTCATAGGCTGATTCTCAACAAAAAACACTATCAAGGGATACGTGGGTATTGGGAGCAAAGCTCATGCGAAAGCCGCGCCAAATCGCATCCCAGACAAAAAAGCCCCTGGTATCCAGAGGCTAGGCAAATGGGCGCAGGATATTACCCGCTTGAAGGGGTATTAGCAAGACAAGTACCGGAGCGGGAGACGTTGTTACATGAGCCGGACTGGTGCAGAAAGCAGCCTACCATTGCGATTATATTGCGCTAAATGTAGACACCCCAGCTCAGGAAGATTTACGCCAGCGCTCTGGCGTTAGAGTCTGCTTGGCGCCAAACGACTGTTGGTCGGCAGTTGTCGCACTGTCCTTGCACTCACCGCGCACCCAGAGGTGATAACGCGAAATACTACGATCCAACTCAAAAAAACCGTCGCGACAATAGCCAGAATGCTCGACCACATAGGCGGTATTTTCCAGAAGCCGCTCATAGGTGCCGCGCCCCACATCGACGCCACCCTTCGCAAATTCTTGCCTCGGATTGGTGCCACCGCGCGCAACACGGATATGATTTGGAATACTCTCCTCAGGCCAGCGCAAGCGATAGGTGAACATTTTGGAGGCATTGGGCAGCACCTCCACTTCAAGGGTTTCGGCCATCTCAGTTTCGACATAGCTGCGCCCGGCAGTGCTGCAACCGACCAGCAGCATCATTACCATTACCACCAAAATTCCGCGTTTACTCATGCGCCAACCCTATTCATCATTATGGTTTTTGATATAACCCACTCTCTTACCCGCGAAGACCCGCAACCTACACCAGCTCTATCGACGATAAAGCGCAGGCTGTTGACCCGCGTTAGCAGCATGAGTTCAGCCTGCAGCCTCAGGGCTTTGGCGGTTCCGACACCGCGCCATAGTGCTCTTTCAAATAGGCATCGTGCGAGGGCAGGCTTTTTACCATGTTAAGAATGGCAGAGCGCGCCAGTTTTAAGGTTTCATTGATCTGGCCAAAGTCGAGATTGTCCACGCGCGGGCTGTATTTCTGCGGGCGAATACCCATTCCTTCAAATACCGATTGCCAGCTAGTGCTGCGAAATAACTCGTCGTTATCTTCACGCAAAATACCGTGACCTTTAAAGAGATCGATGCGCTCTCGCAGCGACTCAGGCAATTCCATGGTTTTGCACCAGCGCCAAAAATCGCTGTCATCCCGCTCGGTCGCACAATAGTGCAATACGATAAAATCGCGTACTTCTTCAAAATCGGCACCCATGCGGCGATTGTATTCGCGCTGCAAACTCGGCTCGCAGCCTGCGTCAGGGAAGAAGCGTAAAAAGAAATCCATGCCGCGCGCGATTAAATGAATCGCTGTGGATTCAAGTGGCTCGATAAATCCACCGGACAACCCCAGCGCCAGACAATTACCCTTCCAAAAGTCCTTGCGCCGCCCGGTGTTGAAACTAATCAAGCGGGGATCATTGATGCGCGGTGCATCCAGATTTTTCAGCAGCGTGGTTTTGGCTTCAGCGTCGCTGCAAAATTTACTTGAGTAAACGTAGCCATGACCTGTGCCATTGCGCAGCGGGATACGCCAAGCCCAACCGGACTTGCGCGCCGTCGCCGTGGTATAGGGCATACGCGAACCAGCGACCTGGGTTTTCACGACTATGGCGCGATCGCAGGGTAAATAATTCGACCAATCCTCAAACTCAACCCCCAGTTCTTTTTCAATTAACAATGCTTTAAAACCCGAACAGTCGATAAAAAAATCGCCTTGAATTCTGCGCCCATCGGCTAACTCCAGCGCCTCGATAAAACCGTTGTCTTTGCGCAGTACAGTCACGCAATTACCTTCATTGCGCACCACACCGCGCGCTTCCGCATAGCGGCGCAAATAGGCAGCGACTAATTTTGCATCCAGATGCACCGCATAACCGGCACCGCCAATCGGCGTGTTCATCGCCTGCGACGGAGGGAAAAAACGTTCCTGCGCCGCCATCACCGCGCAGGGTGAAAAATCTTGCAGATTGTAATGCTCGCCCTCCATCGTGGATTTGAGCCAACACTGGTAAAAATCCTGTGAACCGATGCGCTTACCAAGCGTACCGTAAGGATGAAAATAGGATTGGTTCTTCACCCGCCAATCGACAAACTTAATGCCCAATTTGTAACAAGCCTGGGTCTCGCGGATAAACTCTTCTTCATCAATACCCAGACTGGTAATCAGGCGCACCACAGGCGGGATAGTGGACTCACCCACGCCGATGGAACCTATATCGTCCGATTCCACCAACTCAATCTCGCACAGCTCGCGCTTGAGGTGCGCGGCGAGCATAGACGCCGCAATCCAACCGGATGTGCCGCCACCGAGAATGACAATTTTTTTAAGCGGATTCATGCTTGTGTTCATAACCACATCTTTCCCGATAATGACCAGCGCTCCCCTTACCAGTTCTCTAGCGGGAGCATAGTCTGCTCAACCGCATCCGGCTCGGTGGTGAAACTCCAATAAGCGCCGCTGCAAGACTGTATCGATTTACGCAACACATCTATTGCCTTATGGCGAGGAAAACTCGCACGCCAGGCCAACGCCAACTTGCGATTACCGCCCATCAGCGGGCGCGCCGCTAGTCGATTGGCCGCGCACAAACCGGCTTCTGCGGCGGAGCGCGGCAATATCGTCAACCCCAACCCAGCCGCCACCATGTAACGCAGGGTCTCCAGACTGCTACCTTCTACTGCAAAGCGTTTTTTTCCGCTATCGCCGGACTCCCGCCAATCAGGATTGAGCAGCAATAACTGTTCTCGCAGGCAATGACCATCGCCCAACAACAACAATTCGCCGCCGTCGATATCCGCCGGCGCTATCTCCACCTGGCGCGCCAGTGGGTGTGTCTGCGGCATCACCACCACCAAGGGCTCATCAAACAACTCCTGCGTCACCACATCGGATTCGCTAAATGGCAGGGACACAGCAATTACATCCAACTGCCCATCACGCAGCTTTTTGCGCAGGTTAGCGGTGTAGTCTTCCTGCACATAAAGCGGCATGTTGGGCGCCTGTTTCTGCAAATGGGGGATCAACTGTGGCAGAAGGTAAGGCCCCATAGTGTAGATCGCCCCCAATGCCAAAGGACTGTTGAGCTGGTCTTTACCCGCTTCCGCGAGCGATTTAATAGCAGCAGTATTAGCCAACAACAGCCGCGCCTGAGCGACAACTTTTTGGCCCAGAACCGTTGGCTGCACCTTGGTTTTGGTGCGCTCAAACAGCTCCACCCCCAACTCCTCCTCCAGTTTGCGCACCGCAATACTGAGCGTCGGCTGGCTCACATGACAACGCTCGGCCGTGCGCCCGAAATGCTGCTCTTCCGAAAGTATGACGATGTAGCGCAACTCTGTCAGGGTCATGGAAAACTCGATCCAATATGATGGCGCCCAGTGTGCCCGTTTGCGCCACCCCCGGTAAAGGCATCGGGGACGCCCAAAATACTATAGGTAAAATCTATGGGGTTTGAATTGTCAGACTTTATCACCATCAGGTAAAACGCTATCCAGTGTTGATAGCAGGGTCTCGACCCGACCATTCATTGTTTATGATAAGCCCCTTAGCCCGAGTAATATCGGGCTTTTTTATGCACCAAAATAGTACACAGCCCCTACCCTGAAAAGTGTCGACATCTTTATCAATATCCAGCCCGCCTAACCAGCTGATCAGAAATCGATCGCTTCAAAATCAGCCACTTATCGAAAATGGCATCAAAATTGCCTTTCAGGCTGGCACTCACCATCACCTAAGGAAGACAATCATGCGTTCACTAATTTCTCTTATCACTACGGGCGCCTTGGGTTTGGCTTTTGCCACAAGCGCCCTGGCCATGCCCGTCACTATCAATCTTGCCCCTAATACCGCAGGTTACGCCTGGTCGTTCAATTACGCCTCGTCCGAGGCTAATGTCGCCGTCACCGGTTGGTCGAACAAGTCCAATGGCGATAAAACAATCGCACAAGATCAAATTGCCCGATGGGGAGGCTCGGGTTTAGGGGTTGAAAGAGCCGACAGTCCACAACACTCTGTCGATAACTCCAGCGGCGACTACGATGCACTTTTGCTGTCGTTTGACAAGGTAGTGGATCTCAGTGGCTTGGGTATAGGTTGGTATCACAATGATGCGGATGTATCCGTACTGGCGTACACCGGTCTCGCGCCTTTCTCAGGTAGTTTGAGCGGTAACTGGGCAGCATTAATTGGCAGCGGCTGGAGTGTTGTTGGTAACTATAACCGCAACGGCACCGGTGCATTTGCCATCAACACAGGCGATGTTCAATCACAGTATTGGCTGGTGGGTGCCTACAACTCAGCCTTTGGTACCGGCGACGGACTAACCAAAAAGAATGACTACTTCAAATTGAAATCCATCGCCTTTGAAGCGGTGGAAGTCCCCGAGCCCAGCACGCTGCTACTCCTGACCATGGGTCTTTTTGGGCTAGTCGCAGCGCGTCGTCGCACTGTCTAGTTCTCACGGCGGACAGGCAGATCCAAAAAGGGCGCGTTGAGCGCCCTTTTTTATTGCCTATAAATTTGTATCGCTTATGATGTCGCCGGTTTTTAAAAACATAAGAAAAAACGGGAACAACAATAACAATCCACTAGCGAGGCAACATCATGTTTAGACGAATCGCTCTATCCCTTGCACTGACCTGCTCATTCCTCTGCATCGCCGTGAACGCGCATGCACAGCAGTTCAATGTTTTACTTTTCACCAAAACCAACGGCTTTCACCACGAATCGGTTAACGAAGGTGTTCGCGCTATGCGTGAACTGGCCGTGCAACACCATTTCGCCATTGACTGGCATGAAGATGCGAGCATTTTCAATGATGAGAAGTTGAAGAAATACCACGCGGTCGTGTTCCTGCTAACGACTGGCGATATCCTCAACGACGAACAGCAAGCCGCGATGGAGCGTTTTATCCGCTCGGGCAAAGGTTTTGTCGGCATCCACAGCGCATCCGATACCGAGTATGACTGGGATTGGTACACCAAGATGGTTGGTCGCACCTTTCATATCCATCCGGCAAATCAAACTGCCGATCTGCAAGTTCTCAGCCGTAAATTTCCTGGCCTTGATCGTATGCCAGACCGTTTTTTGTGGACGGATGAGTGGTATGAATTCGGCGCCGAGCGCATTGAAGGTTTGAATTATATTCTAGCGGTTGATGCGCAGACCTTTGACCCTTACGCCAAATGGGGCGAGAAGGAAAGCAAAGGCAGAGGCAAATTCCATCCCATCGCCTGGTATCACAATTACGACGGCGGGCGCGCGTTTTACACCGCACTGGGTCACATTCCCGCGACCTACAGCGATACATTATTTCGCGAGCATATCTACGGCGGACTCTATTGGGCGGCAACCGGTAAAGGTTTGCGCAAAAAATAATTCCTGACAATAACCAAACATAACTAAAGACATCATGAAAAATTTCTTAAAGACCTACGCACGCTTTATTTATCCCGCCGTTATTTTGGTGATCTCATTGGGGGTATATTTCCCGCACTACGGCACTCCCCAGGCGATGTTCTGGGATGAAAACTACCATGTGCCCAACGCGCAAAAATATGTCGACGGCGTGATGTATATGGAGGTGCATCCACCGCTCGGCAAACTGCTGATGGCGGTCACTGAAGTACTTTTCGGCGGCAACGAAAACGTCGATAAATCCAAATTGTTAGAAACGGATTATTTAACGGGAGAAAATGCGCCTCCAGAAATGACCTACAAAGGGTTTCGCTGGCCATCGGTGGTGTTGATGTCGCTCTCGGCGTTATTCTTTTTCGGTATTCTCAACCGCATTACCCAACGCGCGTGGCTCGCTGCCGCTTTCACAAGCATGGTGATCTTTGACAATGCGTTGGTGATTCACTCGCGTGCAGCACACTTGGACGGCATTCAGCTCTTTTTTATCCTGGGTGGGCTTTATTATTTTACCCGCACCGTCACAGCTTACATCCAGCAGCAAAAGGCGATTAACTGGCAACAGTACGCAATATTGGGGGTTCTAATTGGGTTAGGTTTTTCTGTCAAAGTGACTGCAGCGATTTTGTTGTTGCTGTTTGTAATGCTCTACGGTGTAGACCAATGGGAAAACATTAAACGTTGGAATTGGTCCGCACTCATCAAACGCTTGGCAATTACCGTACCTGCAGGCTTAGCTCCCTTGGCGCTGACTGTGGCAGCGGTGTTTTATATTCACATAGGTATAAGCACCCAAGTACATCAAAACCGTACCTACACAGCTTCACCCGAATATCTCAATCAAATTCGTATGGGCGATACCTGGTCACTCAAAACGTTTTCACTCGGTATGCGCGATAACTGGAAATTCATGTCTGAAAATGCCGACGGTGTACCGCGTCTGGATGTCTGCAAACCGGACGAAAATGGCAGCTACGTAATGAACTGGCCATTGAGCAGCAAAACGATTAGTTATCGCTGGGATAAAAACACCGTCGACGGTAAGACCGTCACGCAATACAAATACCTCATTGGTAACCCTATTGTGTGGTTCTCGGTCATTGGAGGAATTATTTTGTCGGCAGGCTTAATTATCGGCCGCTTCGTTTATAACCATCCTATTAAAGATGAAAAGCTATTTTATTGGATCTGCGCATTTACCAGCCTATATATCTGTTACATGATCGGCATTTTACAAATTGAACGCGTTATGTACCTCTACCACTATCTGGTGGCGCTATTGTTCGGTGCTATAAATCTCGCACTGGTGTTCAGCTATGTCTACCGCGACGAAGTACTTGCCAACAACAAACACACCATCATCAATGTCGGTCTGTTTGCACTTCTGGTGATAGGCGTGTTTGCGTTCTTCTCTCCATTTACCTATGGCTTTGGCCTGACCGAAGACCAATTTGAATTGCGCAACTGGTTCACCTTCTGGAAATTACAGGTAGTGAGATAATCATGAACATGCAAAACTTTTTAAATAAAAACAGCCTTTTTACCGCACTTATCGTACTCACTGCCATTCTCATTCTAGTGCGAATTACACCTGTATCAGTAGATCCTGTAGTGAAATTAGTTATCAGTAAAAATCGTGTAGGTATCAGCAATATTTATCAGCAGCGCGATATCGAATTCACCCGCGAAGTCTGGGTCGACGTGCTTGATTTGGAAGAAAAGAATCGTTTCAGCCATCCGAAACTCGGTAATGTTGCCACCTTTAGCGACGATTTTTTTGTCGACGTCAATCACTCTATCACCGTGAAAAAAGCAGACACTTATCGCTTTTTAATGGGCAGTGACGACGGGTTTTCGCTCAGTATCGATGGCAAACTGGTCTGTGAATACCCGGGTGATCGCGCCTTCACAGTACAACCCTGCCTGATCTTTTTGAGTGAAGGCACGCATCAAGTTCAGATCTCCTACTTTCAAGGTTATGCCCATTCCGGATTTAGCGTGGAGTATGCGCGCGGTGATGATAAGCCACGCTGGTTCGGTGAAGATTCGTCAAACGTGAAATTTTAATTGGTCTATTCGCCATTAACGTAAAAACAACAACGCCTGCAATTGCAGGCGTTGTTGTTTGTTATGCTACACAATAATCTACCGCTTAACGGTGAGCTATTTCATTTATGGCAGCGCATCAATTTCACGTTGCGCCGCATCGGCACTGGCATGTAACTGTGTTTTCCCTCTGCGCAGCCGCCGCTCTCCCAATAGCAAAACAATTGGAGCCGCAATCAATATTGATGAACTGGTACCAATCACAATTCCAAACAACATCGGTAGTGAAAAACTCGCTACCGCGCTGCCGCCCGCAATCGCCATAGGTAAGAGCGCAAGAAAAGTAGTGACTGAAGTAAATACGGTACGCGTGAGGGTGGAGGTAATGCTTTCGTTGAGCAATTGCACCAGTGGCTTATCTGGAGTAAGTCGCAAATTTTCGCGGATGCGATCAAACACTACGACTTTATCATTTACCGAATAACCAATTAAGGCGAGCAAAGCCGCAACTGCAGTCAGATTAAACTCCACGCCCGCCAGCGCAAAAAACCCGATGGTTTTAGTTAAATCCAACGCGAGTGTTAGTGTTGCTGCCATTGCAAAATGCGATTCAAAACGTACCCACAAATAACCGAGCATGCCCAAACCGGCGAGAATAATCGCCAGAATAGTGGCATCACCAAAATCACCACTTACACGTGGGCCCACCATTTCTACCCGTGGGAATTCAGCGTCAGGCGAGATAGCTAATACCGCCGTTTTAACGGCCTGCACACTATTACCGTTTGCAACATCCTCGGCGGATTGCATGGGCAGGCGCATCAAATAATTACCCTCTGCACCGAATTCCTGAATCGCCACCGCCACATTTTTTTCCTGATCGCTATTGCTCTGTGCCAAAGCTTCACGCAAATCGGCAACTCCCACATCAGGCGCGCGCACTTCTATCACCGTGCCACCGCTAAAATCGACACCATAATCCAAGCCCGGACTGAAAAATAGAAATACCGATGCGAGCGACAAAACTGCCGACGCCATCAAGCCAAAAAAGCGCGCGCGCAAAAACGGAATAGTGTTTTCACTGATGCGATCCAGTAATTTAATGCCGGAAATAACCAGTGGTTGTTTGCCCAACTTACCAACGCGCCACTCCATCACCAAGCGGGTAAATGAAATTGCGGTAAACATGGAGATTAATAAACCCACCGCCATAGTCACCGCAAAACCGCGCACTGGCCCACTGCCAAATAAAAACAGCAAACTGATCGCAATCAGCGAGGTGACATTGGAATCGAGAATCGTGCTGTAAGCGCGCTGAAAGCCAGCACGCAGTGCATTTATTGCATTTTCGCCGCGCCGCGTTTCCTCGCGAATACGCTCGTTAATTAAAATATTCGCATCCACCGCCATACCGACACTTAAAATAAACCCGGCGATACCCGGCAGCGTAAGTGTGGCGCCCAATAAACTTAGTACACCAAAACTCAAACCAATATTAATCGCCAATCCTACACAGGCAATTAATCCCCAGCGGCCGTAAATACCCACCATAAAGGCGAGCACTAACAACGCGCCGACAACGCCAGTGCTAATACCCATGGAGATTGCATCGCTACCTAAATCGGGCCCCACTGTTCGCTCTTCGATCACATTTAGCGGCGCAGGCAAAGCACCCGCGCGCAACAGCAATGCCAAATCATTTGCACTATCACTAGTAAACGAGCCACTGATTTCGCCGCTGCCGCCCTGGATTGCACTGCGAATAACCGGCGCGGTCACTACACGATCATCCAATACAATCGCGAGGGCGCGGCCAATATTGCGCTTGGTCATATCACCAAAGCGACGCGCACCTTCGTTGTCCAATTTAAAATTAACAACGGGTTCGC
>CAZCJR010000044.1:13146-34995 GCA_964499225.1 uncultured Cellvibrionaceae bacterium
CCTGATTAAACGCCAAACGCGCATCGCTGATATGTTTTCCCTCCAGCGCCACACTCTCTTCCAACTGGTAGCGTTCACCGGGTGTATCACCTTGCACAGAAATAATTTTCCCAAGCAGCGCCGATTTTTCATTCGCAGCCCAATGAAAAGTCATGCGCGCCGTAGTACCTAACAACTCGCGGATATGGTGCGGATCATTTACACCGGGTAGCTGCACTAAAATACTATCGCTGCCCTGCCGTGTAATCATCGGCTCCACCATGCCGGTTTCATCCAAACGGCGGCGCACCACTTCCAAACTTTGTTCAACCGCATCGCGCACTATCTGCTCGTGCAGCGCCGGATTTTTATTCGCCACTAATTCGCTGGTGTCCACCGCCAATAACAAGTGCGAACCACCGCGCAAATCCAAGCCCAAGGTCAGCCTATTTTGTGAATACCAAGCGGGTAATTTTTCTGAAACTGCATCAGGTAATACATTGGGCAGTGCACAGAGCAGCCCAAATAGAATAATCAGGCCATAGACAATCGCCCGCGAAAAAAGTGTTTTCATCGCCAATACTCCACCATATCTTCAATCTTCAACTCTTGATAAAGAGACGAAAGGAAAGAAAACGAAAGCAAAAAATAATTAAAGTGTTTTTAACAGGAGTGATTAAACGAGTGGCGGTGCACGGGAGATATTGAGTGTCTGCAATTGATACAGACTGAAATACGGGGAGCGAACTGTAGAGTTATGCTGATTCGCAGCCACTAACGGCTGCGCAGCAATAAACTCACCGGAGCTTAACGCCCAGATGGGTTCAGCAGGTTCAGCAGATTTGGGTTGGTCTTTGTGGCGAGTAAAAAAGCGTTTGAGCGTAAACGAATGTTCGCTAGTGGCGTGCAGCGGCATATCCACGGAAACCACACGACCATTGCGCTCGGTATCGTTACCTGAATATTCCGTTGTGGAATCAAGACCCCAAGCCGCCAGCAAACACAAAAAGCCAACAACCAAAATCCCGCCCCATAAAGGCCGATCATTCGATTGTTGCTGAAGGCGGGAGTGAACGAGCATAGCTGCTGCCGAAGTGAGGAATTTACAGATTATGGGGCGGGGGTTTTGTTAATCAAGGGGTGGTAGAAAATAAAGGTTCGCACCCTTAAACGAAAAAAGCGCAGCAACCGCTGCGCCAAATTATCAACAGCGACGATGTATAAAAGTTAGAACGTGTAGTTGGCGCCCAGATAGTAAGTGCGGCCGAACCATTGCAAAGTGCGGGTTAACTCTTCATCAAACATATAACTTCTGTTGGGTTCGTTGGTGAGGTTGCTGATGGAGAACACCAAATCAACGCCATTATCGAATTTATACGCGGCTTGATAATCCAACAGCGTTTCCGGTGCATACACAATCGGTTGCAAATTCACGTTGCGTGTTTCGCCCACGAACGAATCCTGAAAGGTAGTGGACAAACGGGTCTCAAAACCGCCGTAGCTGTAGAAGAGTGTGAAGTTTGCGGATTTTTCTACCAGCCCCGGGAAGGGTAAATTATTTTCGCCTTGCACGCTTTCGACGGTGTTAACTACGCTGATTTCGCTGTCGGTTAATGAATAGCTGGTGCTCACCCCCAAGCCTTGCCAGGGTTCGGGCAAAAAATTAAATGTTTGGGTGTAAGACACTTCAAGACCGCGAATAAAACCGCCTTCCTGATTATTGATTGATGTTGAGTAGTCGCCGTTCTCCACTTCCGCTTCAACCACTACACCGCCTTCGGTGATATCCCAAGTGTCGGGCATATCAAAACCGTTTGCGCGGAAATCATAATTTTCGTAAGTAATATCTTGAATAAACGATTTAATTTCGCGGTGATAAACCGCCACTACAAATGCGCCGTTGGTATCGGGCATATAGTGTTCGTAGGAAAGGTCGATTTGGTCGGCAATAAACGGCGTGAGGAACGGTGAGGTGTTGCTGCCGTAATTAAAGTAAGGCGTGTCACCTGCAACTGTAACCGAACCTTCCGAATCAGGTGCGGCGAGGCGATTGATCGGCGGACGTGAAAGTACCCGCGCCAGTGCGAGACGCAATTGATCGTTTTCCGCGAGACTGTAGTTCAAGTTCAACGAGGGCAAATTGTGACTGTAGGTTGTGCCGAGATCTTGATAAGAGAAATCGGTTTTGCACTCGCCCACTTCATCGCAAATTTCAGTGGCGCCTTTGCTGACATCACCATTAACGTTGATTAATGCCGAACTCGTTTGATCGGAGCGCACATGACGAACACCAATATTGCCCACTAAATCGCGATCAAATACTGTGGTCGCCAAATTTGCTTGCAAATAAATGGCGGTAACATTTTCGTCGATATCAGAGCGCTGTTTCATCGACCAATCGCGGCCCTCGCTCCAACGTGCAGCAGGGTCGATGGGACGCGGTGATGCAGTAGGGTTGAGATTATCTTCGGTAATGGGCGGCACAGGACCAAGCACCAAACCATCTTTGTATGCTTGTTCGATAATCGCGTCGCCATCAATCGCGAGGAAGGATGGGAAGCTGGAGAATTCCCCTTTCCAATTCACTACATCCGAGTTGGCAGTGGTGATGGGCAATGACCAGTCGGTGGTGATACTGCCGTTGGCACCATCGCCATACACAAATACCTGACGACGATCTTTATGGTTGCGCTCTGAATAGCGCGCGCCACCTTCAACCGAACTTATCAGCGGCATTTCCAATTCGTATTTCAAATCCAGACGCGCGGCGCTGATGACATCATCGTTGATGCGCGGGTAGCGCTCGTAGTTGGTCATGCGCAAATTGCTTACGCCATCGGCACCGTATTGGGTGTAGTCACGGCTCAGGCTGATGCTGGGGATGTTGATGCCGTCCAACAAATACGTCATGGATTGGTCGGGGTCGCGCTCGAAGGGATCAGTATTCGGCACGGGTGATGCTTTGGCGCGATACATATGCGCACGCACTACCCCGTCTGCCTGTTCACCGGATGCGTCCGAGTGGGATAAATCCAGCGCAGCAGTAAAGGCATCTTGTTGCCATTGCAAATTCAATCCGCCCGACAACAATTCATTGGTTTGCGTTACATCGTTGCTGTTGATTTGCAGGTTGAGCGCATTGGGGTTGAGATCATCCACCAAAAATTCACCGCCCACTACAGCGGTATTTTCCCAGAGCACCATATTGCTAATTTGCGCATTTTTAAGTGGCTGGATACGGAAGCCGCGCGAGTAGCTGTCGGATTCGAATTTGGAATAGAACACATCGGATTGCACTGACAGATGTTCGTTTGGCTCGAACTGGAGCGCGGCCATATAGCCATCGCGCGTCTCTTCACCACCGGTTTGGAACACCTCGAAACCTTCCGCCATAAATACCGAGGTGGGGCGATTAGCGGTTGGCAAGGCGTTGAAGTTTTCGTCGACGATGGTCGTTTCAAGACCCTTCTCGTTAATCAGTGAGTAAGGATCAGCTTCATAGTTGTACTGCTCAAAACGTGTGGCGGAACGCGGTTGCACCAAACGGGCGTAACCCAGAGCCACACCTAAAGTGTCATCCAGCAATTTCTTCTGGAACGACAGCGAAAGGCGTTGGCCGTAGGGATCAGCGCCGTAGATGTCATTAGCCTGATCGTTGTAACTGCCGCGCACGCCTATCGAGACTTTCTGGTCTTCGGTCATCTCCAACGGGTTAGCGGTTTTCAGTTCGACCGTGCCCGCCACACCGCCTTCAATCAGCGAGGCCTTGGGCGACATATACACTTCTACCGATTGGATTAGCTCGGAGGGAAACTGGCTGAATTCCATGGCGCGGGTGCCGTTGGGCGATACCTGCTCGCGGCCGTTAAGGGTGGAGAAAACAAAGCATTCACCCATACCGCGCACTTGAATTGTTCCCGCTTGGCCGCCGGAGCGGGTGACGGTAATACCGGGCACCCGGCCGAGCGCATCGGCGATGGAAACATCGGGCAAGCCACCGATATCGGCGGCAGAAATCGCCTGCACAACGGTGTCGGCATTACGTTTGGTATCGAGGGCGTTCATGATCGAACGGGCGTAGCCGGTGACCATCACCTCCTCAACTTCTAGCTCCGGTTTGTTCTCGTCGGCAGTGTTTGCGGTAGCCGTTTGCGCCTGCAGGGCGTTCGACAGCGAAGCCATTGCCAAAGCAGATACAACGGCAGCCAGCGGCGTTAAGTTAAATTTTTTCATGTGCTTAATCTCAGCTCGTCATTTATTTGTTATTCCGGTTCTGTTCAGCGGCCGCGTTAACCGTGCAGGCCACTGACGTAGATCACCTCGCCACGGTTGCTCAGTTGGGCGTGATGGTGAGAACCGGTGCCTCGGCGTTATTTGCATTCAACTCAAAGGTGTAGCTACCCGAGGCGACCACATTGACTTGCGCATTGACGGTATCGGTACCGCCGCCACCCACTTGCAGAGTGGCGGGGGTATTGATCACCACCACCGGATTCGCCGGTGCAATACCGCGATCTACTGTGGCCCAATCTTCCGATGCCACTTTGAACTCGTAGTTACCCGCCTGCGCGGCCAGATCGATACTGGTTTTGTAAGTGCCATCGCCCTGATACATCAGCTGATTCGCCGTACCCCAGCCATTGAAGGCGCCGCGAATGTAGATCGCAGTGCCGTTAAAAATGTCCGGGATATAAACCTTGACGGTTGGCATAGCCGGATCGGCAACATTCACTTCAAAGCGGTAGATCGCGGGCACGGCGAAGTTAATCTTGATGTTGTCGTTGGAGCCCTGAAACAACGGCAGCTCGGTGTTCACCGCCAGCGGTTGGCCATTACCCAGATTCACCGTCGACCAATCCGAACTCGCCACTTTGAATTCGTAGTTACCAGCCGCTGCGATGGGCAGCTCCAGCGCATAAATGCCATTGCCTTCGTAACCCAGTTGATTGTTGATATCCGCATCCCATGAGGAAACCGTGCCGCGAATATGCGCTGCAGCGCCGTTGAACGGATCGCTGAACAGCTTCAAGGTCGGGGCGGTGATGCTGCCGGACGCATCCAGTTCAAAGCGATACTTGCCCGCTTGCGCGATGGTGATATCGATATTGGTTTGGCCGCCCTGCTCCAGAGTTGTCGAACCGCCGGGCACTAACCCCTGACCACCCAAGCCGAGGTTAGGCTCGCTCCAATCTGCCGCCGCGACCTTGAAGCTGTAGGGCTTGGCTTCCAGTTCCAATACCAGCGAGTAGATGCCCTTGCCGTGATAGGTCATTTCATTGCCGCTGCCCGCATTCCAGCCGTCATACACATCGCCGCGCACATACAGGCTCTTCGCATAAGGTGGTGGCTCGCCCGCCGATTGATCGAGCGTGACACGCGCAGACAAACCATCGCCCTGCGCGCCCGCTTGTGCTTTTACAAATATTGCGGTGGTGTAAGCCGGTACGGTAAACACACCGTCTTCACCATCCAGCGCGAATCTGGCGGTGCGAACCACTGCATCGGCAGAGTTTTGTTGGGTTTGATGCAGGCTAAAACCGGCTGCGGTTTTCACCTTGGGTGATTGCGCCACTGCTGTGCCGTTGATGATGACAACTACTGCATCCACTGCCAGATCCAGATCAGCGCGCGCGGTTGAATCAGTGCCGGTCACAGTGCCGACGCCATCATCAATACTCATCACAATCAAACCGGCCACCTGGGTTTTGCCGCCGTCATGGAAGCCAACGCGGTCGATAACATCCTGCGCAGTTTGCAAACTGAACAGCGGGCTGCCGGACGCGATCTGCATAAATTCCTCAAACACCGCCGACGCCTGAACGATATCCGCCGCTGCCGGTTTGGTATTCGGGTTGGCAAACAGGGTTTTTACGTAATCGTCAGTTACACCGTCGCGCAACTCTGGCGGCAGACCTACACCCCAATTATTACTTTGCTTGGTGAAGTCGATATAGTTGAACCAATCGCCCGCGTTATAGCTGTTGGGCGACATGGATTTGGAACGCAGCAAATCGCTTCCCATGTGGATAAAGGGCACACCCTGGCTTAAAACCGGTACCGACAAGGTCAGGCTGCTGACACGTACACGGTTGGCGAGCGACATATCGGCTGGCAGGCCGTTGGGGCGATGCATCCAATCCCACAGGGTTTCGTTATCGTGTTTTTCCACGTAGTTGATGGCTTCTTGCGGATCGACATTGTAGGCACCCACGGTGGATGCCTTAATCACCGCACCCGATTTGATCTTCAACGGGAAGTCTTTGAGGTTGCCCGCCAGACCCGCGCGGATTGCATCGACACTATCGCCTTTGATCAGCGCGATCTGCTGCAAGGGGTTGCGCATACGATCATTGAAGGTGCCGATACCGGTACCCACCAAGGCCTCCTGGGTAGCGCGCTCCGCGATGCGGTCGCCCGAGCTGCCACCGCCGGGTGTCCAGGCTTCGGCGTAGAAGTAGTTGTCGGGGTCAATGGCTTTGACGGCGTTGTAGGCATCGACCAAGACTGACTTGGGCATATAGCCGGATTGGTCAAAACGGAAACCATCCACTTTGTAGGCATCGGCCCATTGCACGACTGAGTCAGCCACAAACTTGCCCATCATGCGGTGTTCGGTGGCGGTATCCGGGCCTGCACCAGTGCCGGTTTCCGGCTCGCCAGTAGCGGGGTTAGCGCGGTAGTAATAACCGGGAACTACTTTATCGAACACCGAGTTAGCCGCTTCACTACCCGCCGATACTGTGTGGGGATAAACCACATCCATCACCACGCGCAGCCCCATGTTGTGCAGCGCCATATTCATTGCGCGCATTTCTTTCACGCGGGTAAGGCCGTCAGGATCGGTTGCGTAGTTGCCTTCGGGTGCAGTGAAATGTTGCGGGTCATAACCCCAGTTAAAACCGTCCAAGCTGGCCATGGCAGCAACTAAATTGCGCGCATCAGCTGTCATTGGATCAACACTTTCCAACACGCTGCGCACCGTTGCACCGTTGCTGACTGAACCATCGCACACGCTGACTGCAGCTTTGTTTGGCACCTTCTGGCACAACTCAAAAATGTAACTGTCCAGATTTACTTGTGCGTTTTCATCTTCATTGATGTTGGAGCTATCGTTAGTCGGCAGGAAATGGATATGGGTTAAACCCGCATCGACCAAGGATTGCAAATGTGCCACCGGTGCGGTGTTGGCTTGGGTAAAGGCCATGTACTTACCGCGATAAGCCGCCGGTGTACTTTGGTCACTAATACTGAAATCGCGCACGTGAACTTCGTAAATCGACATAGATTCGGGCGCAACAGCAGCCGGTATATTGTGGCCATCCCAACCGGCGGGTTTTGCATCGGCATCATCCAGATTCACGAATTGCGAATAACGGCTATTGGTCGAAAGGGAAATTGAATAGGGGTCTGTCACTTCCAAACGCTGCACTTTTTTCGCGGTTGCGTTGTAAGTGGTAACGCGGAAGCGATAAAACTTGCGATCCAATTCCGCAGCGGTTCCGGTGTAACTCCACACACCGGTTGCGGAATCCCACTGCATTGCCTTGGTGTCGGCAACACGCAGTGGATCGCCGGAATAAATACGCAACTCAACATTTTGTGCAGTGGGTGCCCAAACCGAAACACCTACACCACCTTCGTAATTAACACCCAATTTCGCTTCGTCGGCGTCGTTATCGCCAGCGGTATAAAGTGCATCAAGCAGATGCGGCAATTGAATGCGTGTCGCGCGAGCGCGCTCAACAGTCACCGTCGCGCCTGCCTCATTTTCTTCGACAGAATCGTAACGCCCCACAATCAGCAGCTCATCTTTCAAGGCCGATTTAATGGTGTCGACTGAAATGCTGGCAGGTAAATCGTAAGCAAAATACGATGACAAATGCGGCACCAGCGCTTTTTCTGCTTCGGTCATCGGGCGCGCCGCACCCAGCGCTGACAGTAATTGACCACCCGCAAGGCTGCCATCTGCCGCTGCACTCATACCGCCCGCTGTAGAGCGAAATAATTCCACGGTTTTGCTCGGCGCTATTTCGCGGCTCCACAAAATAGTGTGCGGACTAATCCAATGCGCTTCCACATCGGTAATGCTCAGCAGCGGTCTATTCAGCGAGCACACATCGTTAATACAAATGGGGATAGTACTAATACGGCTATTGCGCATATTGTCGGTATTGACAATCACCCAAGCCATGCGCGCGTAATCGCTATCATCACGCTTGATGTTGATTTGCAAATCATTAGTTTGCGCGGCACCGCCGGGCGTTTTAATAATAAAATTTCCGCAGCTACCCAGCTCACTAATCGGGATCACAAAAAATGCACCATAGTAAGGGTCGTGCCGCACGCCTATGGCGCCATCATCTTTACTGCTAACGCCGGGGCCATTTGGCCAGGTGGTGGGAATTGCGAAAGTTGCACCGCTGGCATCGGTCGTTGATGTGCCCCAGCCATTGCCGCAGTCTTGCCACAAATGCAGGTTGTAGCTGGCGAAGTCATCGAGTTTGCTGTCGCTATCGATATTCACAAAAATCACAACTTCATTGGGGCTAGCAATTTTTTCAGGCAGCGGAAAATCAGGCGTTACGCACACACCCAAATCGTTGTACACCTGCCCCTCAGGGCAAGCCGGTGGCACAAACGGCGGGCGCGGTTCACCACAGACGCCGTTATCCAACAACACCAGCGGATCGCGACAGCTGGGCAGCTCCACTTTTTTATTGTCGGTGCCACTGCCACTGCCGCAACCACTCAAGAGCAACACACCAAAGATAAGGGCGAGCAACCCCAATCGTTGATATGCGAAACCATCGCGTGAAATTATCATTTTACTTTTCCTCTCCATTAATTATTTTTTAGCGATAAAGGTGATGTTTGTCACACCAGTCTATGTGTGCAATTTTTCATCCGCAATTTACATACGTATGCAAAAAAGCCGCTTAAAAAAAAGCCCCTTTGCATACGTATGCAAAGGGGCAAATTTGGAAAAAAAGTAACACTTAAAAAAACCACTGGTTTAATTCAGTTGCAACACCTGTGATTCCAGCGGAGCGAGTTTCACATTTACATAACCTACGCCATTTTGAATATGTAAATCAGCCGCGTTTTTCTTAGCCATTAAAATACTTTTTAAAGAATAAACACCATCCACTAATTGCCATTGCCGAATGACTTCAGCAGGCAGTTTCAATTTTATCTGCAGGGTTTGTTTATCCGAAAAATTACTGATCACAATCAGTTGCTGCGAATCCGTCCAACGCACAAATGAAAATAGCGTTTCGCTGTAAGCCGCTGTTTCTTTACGATTAACAGAATGTATCTCTTGGTAATCACCCAGCATCAGCGCGCTTTCAGCGGAAAACACTAACAGGCGACGATAAAATTCACGCAAAGATTTTTCTTCTACTGTTGACTGGCCTCCATCAAATTTTCCACCGTTCATAAAACGCTGGTGCGCAGGTACGCCAGCGTAATCAAAAATCGTGGTGCGCGATGGATCGCCAAAACCGGACTCCAAAGCGCCCTCCTCTCCAACCTCTTGCCCGAAATACATCATGGTGGGTGAACGACTAATCAGGGCGGAAACTACCATCGCCGGTTTGGCTTTTTCAGCGCTACCGGCAAATTCCGGACTAGCGATGCGCTGCTCGTCATGGTTTTCCAAAAAGTGCAGCATATGTTTTTCAATATCACTCATACCTGCTTGCACGCTGGCGATCACATCGGTAGTGGCTTTACCTTGCATAATCGCTTTTAAACTATCGTACATTTCCACTTTGTCGTAGAGATAATCCATTTTTCCCATGCGAATATAATTGCGGTATTCCTGCGGGTTATAGACCTCGGCCAATAAAAAAGCGTGAGGATTCTTTTGTTTGATCGATGAGTTTAAATAACTCCAGAATTCTACCGGCACCATTTCTGCCATGTCGTAACGAAAGCCATCAACGCCTTTGTCTAACCAGTACTCGGTGATCTGGCGGAACTTAAGCCAGGAATCTGGCACATCTTTTCCTTGCCAGAATTGCGCATGAGCAATCACATCTTGTTGTGCATAGTCAGCAGGAAGCTGCGGAAAATCTTTGCTGCCATCGGGGCGCACGCCGTAATTAATTTTGACGGTTTCGTACCAGTCGTCAAATTTTGGCTGTGCGAGGCGCGAACCATTGCCGGTCCATTTCGCAGGTCTCTCAATAAATTTTCCATCGCTAAGTGGATGTACTTCACCACCGAGCGGGCGATAATTATTCTGTGGCGCAGGTACAATAAAGTCTTTACCCACCACATAATAAAAATTATTATCGCGTGCGTATTCAATACTCTTGTTGTCACGCGCACCAAAATCTTCTACACCGGCAGGCTTGCTCAGTGAGCGATAATCACGCGCGACATGGTTGGGCACTATATCGACAATCACTTTCATGCCCTGCGCATGGGTGCGCGCAATCAACGCCTCAAATTCTTGCAGGCGCTTGGCAGGATTTACTGCGAGATCCGGGTTTACGTTGTAATAATCTTTTACCGCGTAAGGTGAACCGGCGCGTCCTTTAACTACGTCGGGGTCATCATTACTAATGCCGTAATTAGTGTAATCGCGAATTACCGCGTGATGCGGCACACCTGTGTACCACACATGGGTTACGCCCAAGTCTTTAATAGATTTAAGCGCGATTTCGTTAATATCATTAAATTTTCCTACACCATTTTCTTCCAGTGTGCCCCAAGGTTTATTGGTGCTATTGGTGTTGCCGTAGAGGCGGGTAAATATTTGGTAAACCACGGGTTTACCTTGCGCCGCCGCGATGGGTTTTGCAGTTTGGTTTTTATTGGCGTGTGTGCAGCCAATTGCTACCACGCACGTCAAAGTAATCGACAAAAAAAGTTTCATTTTATATTCACACACCGATGAGATTTACTTAGTTTTTTCCAGTAATGCAAGCTGCTCGCGATGCGGTTTAAAGTTAAGTGCACAACCGCGAATATATTTATGCAAATCTTCCATGCGATATTTATGGGCCAACTCGTTGCCCTGCGTCAGCTGCTCTTGTAATGGATAAATACCCTTACCTGCCAACAGACAATTCCAGGACACGTTAGGAAAATAAGCATCGAGTTTTTGCTTTTGCAATTCATCGGTAATGTTTTTTCCGGCTACCCAAGCACCGAGAATAGAGCGCAGGGAGGGCGATATTTTTTCGTTGCGGCCGTTTTCAAGCCAGTATTCGGTATCCGTGCGAGTGCTGATACGATAGTGGCAGACGATGTAGTCGCGCACGGCATCAAAGCGCGCGCTGATGCGATGATTAAATTCGTCGCGATACTGATCAGTAAAGTTACCGCGATTGTAGGCTTCAATAAAACGTACTACGGTTTCTTGCACCATATCCAATGCAGTGGCTTCCAAGGGTTCGATAAACCCTTGCGACAAACCCACCGCAAGGCAATTTTTTGCCCAATGAACAGCAGCGCGGCCAACTTTAAATTGCAAATGACGCGCTTCCACATCTGCCTCCAAAAGGCCGAGATGTTGGCGAAATTCTGTTTCGGCATCATCTTTACTGCAGAAACGCGAACTATAAACATAGCCATTGCCAACGCGGTGGGTTAATGGAATCGTCCAGGCCCAACCGTTTTTTAACGCGGTTGCAATAGTTTGCACTTCAATGTTTTCCGTTTGCGGTGTGGGAAACACCACGGCAGAATCATTAAATAAACTTTCCGCACAGCTGATAAACGGCACTTTTAATGCTTGTTGCAATAGCTGGCTGCGAAAGCCCGTCGAATCCACGTAAAAATCGGCCTTGATAATTTCACCTTCAGCCGTTTTTAAATAATCAATGTTGCCGTGATTATCCAACATCACTTCATTTACGGTCGCCTGTAGGTATTTCACCCCTTTACTTGCCGCTTTGCGCGCAAGAAATTTTCCCAATAGGGCTGAATCAAAGTGATAGCCGTAATTAATTTCAAACGGAAAATTTGCCGGTGCAACTGGCGCCAACTTTTGTCTTGCTAATTCCGTTGCTAAAAAGAAATGGTCGGGATGACCCTCAAGGTCGATACCCTTGCGGCGCAAAAAACTGTTATGAAAAAATGCAGGAGCCGAGAACTCATCGGGTTGCGATAGAAACGGATGAAAGTAATGATTGAAGCCAGGTTTGGTTGACCAATCTTTAAAGGTAATGCCGACTTTGTATGTTGCGCAACACTCGTGCATCCACTCGGATTCTTCCACACCTATGGCATCCATAAAGCCACGCAGGGGCGGTGTAGAGCCCTCGCCCACACCAATAATGCCGATATCCGGAGACTCAACCAGCGCAATATCAAAACCCTGCTCTTCCCAGTGGGTTGCCATCAGGTTTGCGGTAATCCAACCCGCTGTACCACCACCTACAATAACGACGCGTTTTTTATTGCTGCTCATGAAAAATCTCTTTTTTATTAGACATGCGGCTATAGACCAAACAAAATCGCCCGACAAGAAAAACTTGCCGGGCGATATTTGAACGGACGCGACTACACAAACACAGCCCGATATAAGCGATTAAAACTTATAGTTAACGCCCATGTAGTATTGACGACCGAACTCTTTGTATTCACCCAATGCGCCTTCCTGACTGTAGGAAATAACGTTGGATTCATCGGTCAAGTTATTTACCGAGAACACAATGTCGATGCCGTTATCAAACGCGTAGGAAGCTTGCGCATCCATCGTCATATAGTCTTGCGCCTCAACCGGAGTCGAACTGCCCGGAATTGGCATATTCAGAATATATTCGTCGCGGTAACGCACATTCACGTGGGTACTGAAATTACCGATATCCCAGAAGCCTGTTGCACTCCACACATTTTTTGACAGCCCCGGCAACGGCAAGCTTTGACCGTAGAGATTGCCACCACTTATTTCGGTTTCACTTTCAGTGTAAGAGTAGCTCGCTGTTATACCCATGCCAGCAAAAATACCCGGCAGACTGGTGAAGGTATTGGTAACCGCAAGCTCCGCACCGCGAATGTAACCACCGTTATCGTTGTTAACAAAGGTTTCAAACGCACCTGGTACCATACCCTCAGGAATTTCAATTCCGAGTTCGGCGAAATCAACAGTGCCTGCAGCCAGGAATTGTTTTTCAACCAAGCTATCAATATCTTTCCAGAAAACGGCAACGGTTACCGCATCGCCTTCATCAAAATAATGCTCGTAAGAAAGATCGAATTGGGTAGCGCGGAACGGATCAAGATAAGGAGAACCTTTGGTCCAGACGTTGTATTCAGTTTCACCGTCACCATTGGTGCTGTTCCATGAACCAGCGCCGCCTTTCAATTGGCCAACTGGTGGGCGGCTCATTACTTTTGCCGCGGCAAAACGCACTATGTCGTTATCGGTGATGGCAAAGTTTAAATTGATAGCGGGCAAAGTATCAGTGTATTCAGGGCCGTATTTAACGTAGTCGTAATTGTCTTGCGTTACGCCCACATCGTCAGTAATCGGGATACCATTACCTGTGCCAACATTTTGCACACCGCTGGACTTAACATCCGACTCAACGACACGCACACCAACATTACCAGTGAGGCCGATACTACCAATGTCAGTATCGATATTGGCCATTAAGTAATAGGCAGTAACATCTTCTTCCAGTAAACCTGATTCAACAAAAGTCCAATCGCGGCTGAATACTTGTTTACCGGCGTAATTGCCCGCGCCAAAAATGCTGGTTGCGAGGCCATCCATATTCGTAACAACTAAATGATCGGGCGCACCTTGTACTGACTGAACCTCGACAAAGCCGTCCAACTCGTGCGGCATACAATCAATGGCCGCTGCGCCGCTGGTCATGTTGTCTGCACAGTAACCGTTGTATTGTCCATCGCGGCTACCGTAGAGGAACGCAGCGCGGCGTGAATCAAATTCACGGCTGGAAACACGCACACCTGCTTCAACAGATGAAATCAAACCCCAGTCCAACTGCAATTTGTAATCAACTTTAGCGCTGTCCACTTTGTCGGTATACAAGTGCGGATATTCCTCGTAACGCGATAAGCGCATTTTGCTCAGGTCGGTAAAATCAACGCCGCCGAAGCTTGCGTCAGGAATGCCATCGCCATTGCCGACGTAAGTGAAAGACTGGCCAGCCGCTTCTTCCCAAGTAACTAGATTGCCATTGCTATCGGTAGTCAAATCGTAAGCGTGCATTGATACGATGCGATCTTTACGTGACTTGGTACCTTCGCTGCGCGCGAAATCAAACGTCAGCTTGTTGGTATCGTTGATATCCCACTCAAGACTTAGACCGTAACTGTCAGTATCGGCCAGTGTTGATTGATCTTCACTGCGCGCTTCAAACCAAGGGCTTCCATCGATGCCGCCGGCAGTCGGATCGGTAATAGTGACGCTAGCGTCATTAACCACATTGTTAGAAACCGATATGCCGGAGAGATCAAAAGTATTGGGGTTTTGTAAACCACCGACAGTAATGCCATGACGCAAATCGTTGCGATCAAATTCCGACTTAAAATAATCGAATTGCGCTTTAAGGCTGTCAGTTGGCTGGAACACGACAGTGGCAAGATAACCATCGCGAGTATCTTCACCATTACCGGCCTGCCATTGGAAGGCACGCGCACGCGCGTCGTTTTCGCCATCGCCGTTGTAGTCGGCAGTAGTGTCGTAGCCAATTTGCGCATCAGCACCCGCACGCGCGCCGGTGAAGCTATTCGGTTGCTCCAAGTGCGAGTAACCCAAAGCTACGCCCACCATGTCATCCATAAACTTGCCTTGATAAGACAAGCTCAGGCGACTGCCGTACTCATCCGCGCCCACTGCATCGGCACCGTCGTTATATGACGCACGCACGTTGGCGTTAAAACTGTGATCCTGACCGGCGTTTAGCGGGTTAATCGTTTTCAGGTCGACCAAACCTGCAACACCACCTTCGATGTGCGATGCTTTAGGCGTTTTGTAAACAGCAGCCTGGGTAATCAATTCCGCTGGATATTGATCGAACGCCATCCAACGAGTGCTTTCAGTATAGCCAGAGGTCGAGGCTTGCTCGCGACCGTTCAAGGTCGTTTGGATAAAATCGCCATTCATACCGCGAATATTTAATTGCGATGATTGGCCGGAATCGCGCACGGTAGTTACACCGGGAATACGACCGAGTGCATCGGCAATTGATTGATCGGGAAGAGAGGCCAGTGCACCTGCATCCACCACATCCACTACGGTATCGGCAATGCGTTTTGCGTCTACTGCGTTAACGATGGTGCTGCGAAAACCAGTCACCGTAACTTCTTCGATTTGCTCCCCGGCATTCTGGGCATAAACAGTTTGCGAACCCGACACCAGCGCCATAGTGGCAGCCAATGCGAGCATATGATTGAATGGGTGTTTTTTCATGAATTTCTCTCCGCGAAGCTATGCTTTTATTTTTAACATTATGCGTATAACAACTCTTATCTATACGCTGTACAGAGTGTTCTGTCGCTAAAATGATAGTAGGCCTTAGGTAGCCGCCCTCACAATAGAATGCATACGTATTCAAAGCACCGCATACGTATGCAATCGCGTTTCATTCTGCAAATCGTCGTCGTTTCCCCCAGCTTCTCGCATAAGCCTAGTTGATTAAATTTTTCCATCCAGCATTTGAAAAACGTAAATCAAATAACCACATTGGTTTAAAGCGCAGATAGCAATAAAGAAATGGAAAGGTAATAGAAGAAATTAGAGGAAGGATAAAAACATCCAATAAAAAAAGAGGGCATAAAGCCCTCTGAAAGCGAGACCAACACAAGGAGAACAACTAACTACAATAAAACCATCATTAAACTACAGAACTCTAGAAATTACTGCCGCATAACCTGGTACTAACAAATTGTTACTTTGAGTAACCACAGAATGGCAACCATGCCCTTCGGTTTTTTCCAATCGATAATGGGTATCTAACGATATGGCTTGTGGCGCTGAAGAAAAATTAAATGCACACAAAAGCGCTTCGCCTGCAAAACTCCGCACAAAAACCAAATAATCGTCAGCAGCGGCAACAAATTTAATGTCGCCTAAACGCAAGCATGGTTGTTGTTTGCGCCAGTGCATGAATCCGCGGTAAGCATTGAGAATTGAGTTGCTATCGTCCTCCTGCAAACTCACTGCCCGTTCTTTATGCGCAGCGGGAATTGGTAGCCAGGTCTTCGCTTGCGAAAAACCGGCATAGGCTTCCGAATGATTCCAGGGCATAGGTGTGCGACAACCATCACGGCCTTTAAAACGCGGCCAAAAGGTAATGCCATAAGGATCTTGCAACTCGTGCTGCGCAATTTCCGCTTCGGTTAAACCCAACTCTTCACCTTGATAACTGCACACACTACCGCGCAGCGATAACAACAGCGCATTGAGTGTTTTTGCTAATTGTGGTGACTGTTCTTTACCACCCCAACGCGACATAAAACGGCGCACATCGTGATTGCCAATCGCCCAGCAGGGCCAACCTTCGGATAAATTTTTCTCCAGCGTCTCTACGGTTTCGCGAATGTAAGTGCCGGATAATTTATCCACCAACAATTCAAAACTGTAAGCCATATGCAAACGCGAATTGCCTGTGGTGTATTCCGCCATGGTTTTGAGTGAGTCGTCGGCGGAAATTTCACCCAGCGTCACGGTGCCGGGGTAGCGATCCATTAATGCGCGCAAACTTTCCAAAAAGGCGAGATTTTCCGGGCGCGTATTGTCGTAAATATGTTTTTGAAAGGCGTAGGGGTTATCCAGCGAGAAGCCGCGCCCTTTGCGTTCGTCTTCGGGCTTGACCGGATTAGAGCGCAATTCTTTATCGTGGAAGCAGAAATTAATCGCATCCAAACGCAGGCCATCTACACCGCGCTTTAACCAGAACTCCACTTCGTCCAATATTTGTTGGCGCACGGCATTGCAATGGAAATTCACGTCCGGTTGCGATTTTAAAAAGTTATGCAAAAAGTACTGGCAGCGGCGCGGTTCCCACTCCCAAGCTGAGCCACCAAAAATCGACAACCAATTATTGGGCGGCGTGCCATCGGGATTGGGGTCGGACCACACATACCAATCGGATTTTGGATTATCGCGCGATTCGCGGCTCTCTAAAAACCAAGCGTGCTGATCAGAGGTGTGGCTCAATACCTGATCGATAATAATTTTAATGCCGCGCCCATGAGCCTTTGCGATTAATTCGTCAAAGTCGGCTAGCGTACCGAAAATAGGATCTATATCGCGGTAGTCGCTGATGTCGTAACCGAAGTCTTTCATCGGCGATTTAAAAAAAGGTGATACCCAAATTGCATCAACGCCGAGGCTCGCGATGTAGTCGAGCTTGCTGATAATGCCCGGGATATCACCGATGCCGTCGTTGTTGGCGTCCATCATGCTGCGTGGATATACCTGATATACCACTGCGCCGCGCCACCAGGGAGTTGTTGTCATTTGTTTGAATCTCTTGTTATTGATCTCGTGAACGCTAAAAACTCACGCAGAACTACATATAGATTACCCATGAACTGCAGCGTTCGAATTGCGTAGTAACAACATACGCGAGCAATATTTTTTCGCCAAGTGACTACATACGTATGCAAGTCGGCAAGTCGGCTTTTTGCGCTGCAAAAACCATAGAATACGTATTCATAAGCCCGCAAGAATTCGCGCGAATCAAAAAAACCTGAACTAGTCTTTGTTGCATACGTATGCAGGCTGAATACGTATGCACGCACTTGAGTTGATTCTAGCCAAGGCCTAAGGTGACGAAATAGTCATTTCTGCTATGACGAGTAGCGCTTATAGCAATGCGCTACATCAACTTATAAATAAAACACGAGAGTCTTGTCATGAAAAAAAATCTATTTGCGCTGATTATAAGCAGCACCCTGTTGTTATCCGCCTGTTCCGATAATTCATCGACAAGCTCAAGTGCGTCCGCCGATACAATCGCACCCGGAGCGCCGGGTAATCCATCCGTATGGGCCTATGCGGGCAAAACCGGCATCGGCACTTCATTTGAACAATATACCAATGGCGCTTACCGCGATTCCGGTGCGACCGGCACCATTTCCAAAGTCTGGTTTTCTATTGCGCAAGGTGTGCTCACCGAAACCATGTACGGCCTAATTCACGAAGCGCAATTGCAAGAGCTGCAATTTTTTATTAAGGGTGATGATTTTCTCGATGAAGAAAAGAAAGACACTATTTCCACTATCGACTATTTAGCAAAAGACGCCCAAGGACGCCCGCAATCCCTCGCCTACAAAATAGTGAATAAAGACAAAGAGGGAAAATATGAAATTGAAAAACATATTTTTACCGATCCCAACTCACAGAGTTTAATGATGCGTGTGGTCTTCCGCGCATTTGCCGAGGGCATCACGCCTTATGTTTATGTAAACCCTGCAATCGCTAATACCGGCAGCAATGACAGCGCCAGTTTCAGCAACGGCGTCTGGACAGCGACGGACGGCGATACCAGCATGAGTTTAAAAACCAGCGCCGCCGTTGTGAAAAGCGTTGTAGGGTTTGAAGGTGTTTCCGATGGCATTAGCGAAGTAAAACAAACCGGCGCACTCACCACATTTTATTCCACAACTGGCGAAAGCAAGGGTAATGTCGCCTTCACTCTACAAATGCCCGCCGTAAAAAATGGCGAAGTGGCGCAGTGGGATTTGGTATTGGGTTTTGGAAAAAATCCAACTGAAAGCACCAAGGCCGCAGAGAAAACCTTAACCACCGGCTACGACAAAGTTCTCACGCATTACAACGGTGAAGGCGATGCAATTGGCTGGCAGGATTATTTACAGTCGCTGCCCGCGTTAGAAAAACTATCAGCAACTGCAACTGATGGCGGGAAATTGCTGTATACCAGCGCGATGGTATTAAAAGCGCAGGAAGATAAAACCCACGCAGGCGCATTTATCGCATCACTTTCCAATCCTTGGGGCGACACCAAATCCGCCGAACAATCAGCGACTGGTTACAAAGCGGTGTGGCCGCGCGATTTTTATCAAGTCGCCATGGCCATGCTCGCCTTGGGCGATACAGAATCACCACGTGTTGCGTTTGAATATTTGGAAAAAGTTCAGGCCAATGAAAAAATTGCGGGTTATAGCGGAACACCTGGTTGGTTTTTGCAGAAAACCCATGTTGATGGCACGCCGGAATGGGTTGGCGTACAACTCGATCAGACCGGCATGCCGCTGATGCTCGGTTGGCGATTATGGAAAGAAGGCATTTTAAATGATGCCGAAATCGCCAGCTGGTATCAAAAAATGTTGAAGCCCGCAGCGGATTTTTTAGTGAATGGCGGCACAGTTAAAATTATGTGGAATGACACCTCCATCAAACCGCCCCACACACAACAGGAGCGCTGGGAAGAACAACAGGGTTATTCACCATCGACTACTGCCGCGATTATCGCAGGATTGGTTTCTGCAGCGGATATAGCCACCCAAGCAGGCGATGCAGAGAGTGCCGCAAAATATCTTACCGCTGCCGATAAATACTCGAGTGAATTGGAAGCGCTTACCTACACTACCAATGGTTCACTCACCGAAGAATTAGGTAACGGTAATTATTATTTGCGCATTAACGCCAACGACAATCCCAACGATAAGAGCGCCTTGGATACACGCAATGCACAAACCATTAACGATGAATCGCAAGTGATTGACGGCGGATTTTTGGAGTTGGTGCGCTACGGCGTGCGCGCAGCAGACGACGCAAAAATTCTCGAAACCTTGCCTGAATACGATAATGTGAAGCTGCCCGATTTACTGCGCACCAAATACGAATTCACCTTCGCAGGTATTGAAGGTTCATTTCCCGGTTGGCGCCGTTACGGTATAGACGGTTACGGCGAGGATACGACGACTGGCTTGGGTTACATCGAAGCAAACAATTCTACCCAGGGGCGCGGCCGTGTGTGGCCGTTCTTTACCGGCGAGCGCGGCCACTATGAATTGCAATTGGCCAAAACAAATAATGCAATCGATATAGAAAAACTGCGCAACACCTATGTAAAAGCCATGGAATTATTTGCCAACGAGGGCATGATGTTACCGGAACAAGTCTGGGACGGCGTCGGCAGTAATGCCGCCTACAATTATCAAATCGGAGAAGGCACCAACGGCGCAACCCCACTCGCCTGGACTCACGCTGAATACGTAAAATTATTGCGTAGTTATAGTGATGGCAAAGTATGGGATCGCAACGCGAGCACTGAAGCGCGCTACGTAAAATAATTTTTTATCTGCCCTCGCTCCCAAGCTCTGCTTGGGAGTGTGTAGGGAACGCCAAAAAGTTAGATTCAAAAAAACTCCAATAACAAAGGCAGCAACACGATGAAACAACCTACTCTCCCCTTCTGGCAAGTTTGGAACGTCAGTTTCGGCTTCCTAGGGGTGCAACTCGGATTCGCCTTACAAAATGCGAACGTCAGCCGTGTGCTCTCCGATTTGGGTGCAGATTTGCACTCGCTCTCACTCTTCTGGCTCGCCGCACCGATTATGGGTTTGTTGGTGCAACCGATTGTCGGCGCCGCCTCTGATCGCACCTGGAACCGTGTTGGGCGCCGTCGCCCTTACATTCTCGGCGGTGCTATAGCCGCCGCCGCAGGGATGCTGTTAATGCCCAATGCATCGCTCTTTGTTGCGTTTATTACACCCATGTTATTTGGTGGATTAATGCTGGCGTTAATGGACGGCGCATTCAACGTGACCATGCAACCCTTCCGTGCGTTAGTGTCGGATATGGTACCCAATGAACAGCGCACACTCGGTTATTCCATTCAAGCGCTACTCATAAATATCGGCGCGGTGATTGGCTCCATGCTGCCGTTTGTGCTCACCAATGTAATCGGCCTGGAAAATACCGCACCCAAAGGTGAAGTCGCCCCTACGGTTACCTGGGCATTTTATATCGGCGCCAGTGCACTTTTCCTCACCGTGCTTTGGACGGTAATTCGCACCAAAGAATATGCCCCCGCTGACTACAATCGCTACAAAGGTTTGACCGCAGCCGTAGCACCAACAATTAAACCGTCACTAGGAACCCGCCTCGCCAATTTCTGGCAATTATTTATTCATATGCCTAAAACCATGCGCCAACTTGCGGTGGTGCAATTCTTCTCCTGGTTTTCGTTATTTATCATGTGGGTCTACACCACACCCGCCATCACCCAGTATATTTGGGGCATAGAGGCCAAATGGTTTGATGCCGATTATTTGCATTCACTCGAAACAATCCCGCCAGAAATTGCCGCCGCAAAAGGTGCCGCTGGTGATTGGGTCGGCATTATTTTCGCCGCCTATTCATTATTTGCCGCACTCTTTTCGATTGTGCTAACACGCATTGCCAATCGTTTTGGCCGCAAGCTCACCTACTCGCTTTCGCTACTCGCAGGTGGTCTGGGATATATGAGTTTTATTCTGTTTCAAAACGCGGAAGTCGTGCATGTGAATTTGTGGTTAACGGAAGTGGATGTACCGCAAGGCGCACTGGATTTATTAATCCCCATGATCGGTGTCGGCATCGCTTGGGCCGCCATTCTCGCCATGCCCTACGCCATTCTTGCAGGTTCATTACCAGCCGATAAAACCGGCGTCTATATGGGAATTTTTAATTTCACGATTGCCGCACCACAAATTGTCGCGGGTTTGCTGGCGGGGCAAATTTTGAAATATGTATTTAATAACGAGGCGATTTATATTTTGGTGCTTGCTGGTGTGTGTATGATTCTCGGCGCGATTTCGGTTTATTTTGTGAAGGATGCGGGGGAGGAAGGGGAATTGGTGGTGCAGGGGCATTAAAGCACCCTCACCTTGATCCTCTCCCAGAGGGAGAGGAGTTCGGGTGCTTTATTC
>CAZCJR010000045.1:0-34096 GCA_964499225.1 uncultured Cellvibrionaceae bacterium
CAGTTTGTCGGTGGACTTGGGCGCTTACTACGATATTACCGGCCTGCGCTTGAGCTGGGAGGCGGCTTACGCACGTGGCTACAACATCCAGATCTCCAGCGACAATGTGAACTGGACCAATCTGCTCAGCAAAACCAATGGCACCGGCGGGGTCGAGAACATCAGCATCACCGGCCAGGGCCGTTATTTGCGCATCAATATGACCACTAAGGCCAATCCAGCCTGGGGCTACTCGCTCTGGGATATCGCCGTGTATGGCTCAAGCGCGAGTGGTGTGAGCTCAAGCACTGCCTCAAGTATTTCATCCATCACCACATCGACCAGTTCAAGCATCAGCAACGCCACTGGCCGTTTGGTAAGCCAAAATGGTCGCCTACGCACCCTCAATGGCCGGCTGGTGAATGAGCGCGGTCAGGCGTTTCAGCTGCGCGGCATGAGCACCCATGGTTTGCACTGGTATCCCCAGTTCGTAAACTCCAGCAGCTTCAAATGGTTGCGGGATGATTGGAACTCCAACGTGGTGCGCCTGGCGATGTACACCAAAGAAGGCGGCTACCTCGATAATCCCGCCGTACTGGATACCCTGTGGAAAGGTATAGATGCCGCCATCGCCAACGATCTCTATGTGATCGTGGATTGGCATATTTTGAGCGACGGCAACCCGCTGACTCACAAAGAACAGGCCAAAACTTTCTTCCAGCGGGTCACCGCCAAATACGGCAATATCCCCAACATTATTTATGAAATCGCCAACGAACCTAATGGTGTGGATTGGGAATCCTCGATCAAGCCCTACGCCAACGAAGTAATTCCAGTGATTCGCGCCGGTGCTCCCGATGCTTTTGTGATTGTGGGAACCGCGGTGTGGAGCCAGCGATTGGATCAAGTCGTGGCCAGCCCACTGACCTTCAACAATGTGGCTTACGCCCTGCACTTTTATGCTTGCTCACCGGAGCATCAGGAACCACTGCGCGCCATAGTGCGGGCGGCGGCCGATGCGAAGTTGCCGATTGTTTCCACCGAATGGGGCAACAGTGAGTACACCGGCAACGGCAGCATCTGCCCGGATCAAACCAATACCTGGCTGAACCTGCTGGATTCCTATGGCATTAGCTGGGTTAACTGGTCGCTGTCAGACAAGAATGAAACCTCTGCGGCACTCCGAGCTGGAGCAAGTGGAACCGGCGGCTGGAGCAGCGCGCAACTGAGCGATTCCGGCAACTTCGTGCGCAACCGTTTGCGCTCTTATGGGGTGACGGTTTCCTCTTCCAGCTCGTCCAGCAGTATCAGTTCTTCGCTCCCACCCTACAGCTCCAGCAGCTCGATTATTGCTACCAGCCCGCTCACCTGTGTGGTCACTCAAACCGGCAGTTGGCAGGGCGGTTATCAGTTGGACGTGAAAGTCACCAACACCGGCGCTGCGGTACAAAACTGGACGGTGTACCTGAATTATCCGCAGACCGCAGCGATCACCAACAGCTGGAACGCCACTCTGACCGGCAGCGGAACCAACCGGGTCACCGCAACCAATGTGAGTTACAACGGCAATCTTGGCTCAGGTGCATCAACCACCTTTGGTTTAACCGGCAATACCCCCGGCGCGCTGATTCTGCCAAGCTGCTCCGGCCAACCGGTAGTGACGACCTCATCCTCCCGTCCGTCCAGCTCGGTTGCACCTAGCTCGCGCTCATCGGTTGCTCCAAGCAGCTCGAGCACGGCGACGACTTCCAGCTCCATCCCTACTACTAGCTCTTCGGTCGCGCCCGGTTCTCGGTCAAGCTCATCGGTATCGAGTGTTGCACCGGGAGTACGTCTGGATAACCCATTCACAGGCGCCCAGTGGTACCGGGACCCAATCTGGTCAGACAAAGCGCAGGCAGAACCCGGCGGTTCGAAGATCTCCGGCTACAACACCGCGGTATGGATGGATCGTATCGGGGCAATTGCACCAACCGACGGAAGTTGGGGCCTGCGCGATCATCTGGACGCCGCTTTGGATCAAAATGCCAATGTGATTCAGGTCGTGGTCTACGACCTGCCCAACCGCGATTGCCATGCGCTTGCGTCCAACGGTGAGTTAACGCAAGGCGCTGAAGGTACCGCTCGTTATCGCACAGAGTATGTTGATGCTATCGCGTCAATTTTCTCTGAACCCAAATACCGCAACCTGCGCATCATCGCGATTATCGAACCCGACTCGCTGCCCAATCTGGTGACCAATCTGGGCACACCCGCTTGCCAACAAGCGGCTGACGCGACCCACGGTTATGTCGCCAATACCCGCTACACCCTGAGCAAGTTGTATGCGATTCCGAATGTGTACAGCTATGTGGATATCGGCCACTCAGGCTGGTTAGGTTGGAGTGAGAATTTCGGCAAGGCAGTAACACTGATAGGTGATGCGATCAAGGGCGCAACGGGCGGCGTTAACTCCATCGCCGGGTTTGTGTCCAACACCTCTGGCTACACGCCTTTGTACGAACCCTTCCTGGATTCACTGGCGAACAGCGCCTTCCCCGGCGGCGGAACCCAAACCCGTCAAGCCAAATTCTACGAGTGGAACCCGCACTTCAGCGAAGTCTCCTTCGTGCAGGCCTGGCGCTCGGCGATGATCTCAGCGGGTTTCCCATCCTCCATTGGTATGTTGGTGGACACCTCGCGCAATGGCTGGGGCGGCACTAACCGTCCAACCGCGCGCTCTACCAGCAGCACGCTGGATACCTTTGTTGACCAATCGCGCATTGATCGTCGCGCGCATCGCGGCAACTGGTGCAACCAACCCGGCGGTGTGGGCGAGCGTCCGCAAGTTGCCCCACTTGCCGGTATTGATGCCTATGTATGGGTGAAACCGCCGGGTGAATCCGATGGCGCGGCTTCGCAGGCACTTTCATACGACCCGCAAGATCCGGCAAAAGGCTTTGACCGCAATTGCGATCCCACCTTCACCAATTCCGCAGGTACGACGACCGGCGCACTGGCTAATGCACCCGTTGCTGGTCGTTGGTTCAAAGAAGGATTCCAGGTGTTGCTGCAAAACGCTTATCCACCACTGTAAGCCCCATGGCTATTTCCGTTTTAGCGTGCAGCAAGAGCGGGACTAGCCATTTGCCAAGCCCAGGGATGGGCTTTTTTTAATCTTCCCTTGCCCCCTCTAGCTGCGCGCCCCGTTTCAAAAAGGGGAGCCAAGCCAAACCCGTGCTTATTTAGCGAGAAAGGCAGTGAGGGATTTAAAACAGATTAATTGGCTCGCAAAAAAACAACACCTAAAAAGTAATTAATTAAAAAGGTAAACACGATCATGAACAAACAAATTCTCTCAGTACTCTTACTCAGTAGCGCAAGCAGTTTGCTATCAACCAACGTCAGTGCGCAGAGCAGCTGCGGACAAACACCGGCTGACCCCGACAGTAATATCCAGGCAAAAAACCTGCTCTGTTATTTGAAAAACAATACCTATATTTCCGGCCAAACCGATATGCCCGATGCCGATAAAGTCCAACAATGGACCGGGCGTTATCCCGCCATAATCGCGTTCGATTTTTACCGCTACACCGACGGCGATACGTCGGAAACAAAAAAAGCCATCGATTTTGCAAAAAACAAAAAAGGCATAGTGGCCTTTCAATGGCATTGGAAATGCCCACGCGGTGGCGAGTACTACACCGATTGCGCCTTTGATCAGGACCTGAATAATCCCAACTCCAAGCTGTATCAGGATATCGACGTAGTGGCGCGCGAACTGAAAAAAATGGGCGACGCCGGTGTGCCGGTATTATTCCGTCCACTCCATGAAGCCAACGACAATTTCATGTGGTGGGCAAAAAAAGGCACCGACAATTACAAGCGTTTGTGGAAGCTGATTTACGATCGCGTCAACGCACAAGGCGTGAATAATGTGCTCTGGGTGTTCAATGGCATGGCCGGTACCGGTGGCTATCGCAGCAACATGCGAGATTGGTATCCCGGCGATAACATGGTGGACTCAGTCACCTCGGATTATTACCAAAGCTGGACTGACTACAACACGCTCAAAGCCATCGGCAACAACAAAGTTGTCGGTATCGCCGAAACGTTTAACGCACTGAATCCTGCTAGTGAACCACCCTTTTCTTTTTCAATCGTTTGGGCGTTCCGCGATTGCTATCGCACTCAGGGGCAACCCAGCTCTGGCGATGTAAAAGGCTGTGAAAATTCCTGGCGCACGGCGATGACTAACAGCAGAACTATCGCCATTGATCAGTTGCCGGATTTCACCTCAACCAGCAGTTCCAGCTCGTCCGCGGGACCGGTTAATGTAGCGCTGGGTAAAGCGATAGTTGCCAGCTCAACTGAAGGCGCGGGTTACGAGGCATCCAAATTGGTTGATGGAAATGGGGCGACACGTTGGGCGTCGGCATTAACTGCTGGGAGTGCATCGGTGACGATAGATTTGGGAAACTATTACGATGTCTCCGGCGCGCGCCTGCAATGGGAAGCCGCTTATGCAACGGCATATAACATTCAAATTTCTACTGACAACGTAAATTTTTCCAATGCGATTTTCAGCAAAAATAATGGCGCAGGCGGCATTGAAAATCTGTCGTTCGCCGGACAAGGGCGCTACCTGCGGATTAATCTGACCGGCAAAGCCAATCCCAACTGGGGCTATTCACTCTGGGAAGTCTCGGTCTTTGGCGATTCGGCCAACCCAGTCTCCTCGGCATCCTCGGTTAGCAGCGCAGGATCATCAAGCAGCCCTGTTTCCAGTAGTTCATCAAATAACACGAGTTCGGCGGCGAGCAGCTCATCGGCAGCAACCAGCTCTTCTGTCGCCAGTAGCTCATCCAGTGCAGCACCCAGCCAATTCACCTGCAGCGTGACTCGTACTGGTAACTGGTCAGGTGGTTACCAAGCGGAGGTACGCGTCACCAACACAGGCGCGGCAGCCAATCGTTGGACGGTTTATTTGAACTTTGCACAAAACGCGCAAATCACCAGCGGTTGGAATGCAACACTCAGCGGCAATGGCACAAGCAGAGTAACCGCCACCAATGTCAGCTATAACGGAAATCTGGCGAGCGGTGCGTCTACCACCTTTGGTTTTACTGGCAACACCGGCACTAATTTCACGCTGCCCGGCTGCTCAGGAAAATAACTAGCGGTTGTGTTTTTAGTGAGACGATGAAGGTTGCATACGCTTGTGTGCAACCTTTACTTTTGTGTGAAATCGTTTTAGTTGAATCGAAGACTATTGCACTGGCGGAGTAGACGCACGCGCATTACGCCGATACTCGCTCGGCGTGCAGCCAGTCGCGCGTTTAAAAATACGCTGAAATGATGATTGGCTATTGAATCCTGATCTGTAAATAATGTCTAGAATCGACATATCGTCCATCTCTGGCGTTGTCAACAATCGCTTGGCCTCCTCCACGCGCAAACCGTTAATAAAATCAAAAAAATTCAGTTTGTAGTGTGAATGCAATATTGAAGACAAAACCCTTGGCTTTAGCCCTGCGGCCTCCGCAAATCGGTCAAGGTTAATATTGTTTTCCAAATAAATTTTTTGCTCATTGATAACTCGCTCCACCAATTCGATTTTGGATTCATCCAGTGGCTGGCTAGTTACCTTCCTGGCGTCATAGGGTGTCACATTTAACAGCTCTTTCGCATTGATCAAACCCAATACCAAGAGCGCATTTAACTGCAAAACCACTAAATAATCTTCGCAGTTACCAATAATGTCATTCACTTCCTCACTCAAAAAATTGCCGACAACATATTGGAAAAACGCCCATAACCAATGGGTAACAAAACTCAGCAATACAAAATAATCCAGTTTGAATTTGGCTGGCGATACCACCGAATACAAATGGTGCTGCTGCTCATGCAGACGGCGCAAAACCGAGAAACATGCGGCGATGTAGACAATCGGCAAGCAGCGAATAACTGTCCACGCAAATCTGGCTGCCGCTTCTTTTTCAGCGGGCATCGATGTCTTCAAAATCCAGGCAACACCGTCCACATCAAATACGAGAATCACCAATGCAACCACACTAAAGGGCAGCAGATGCAGCCACATTTTCCACTGCTTGAACTCAATAGTGTCGATCAACGACCGGAAATATAAATACAGGCAAGGCCCTTGCAACAACAGGGCAAACGCAGTGAGTATCGGGGTAAATAAGGTTGTATTGATCCAAAGCGTTCGCAGTTCATCGTTCCAGGACAACAGCGTAACGACTACCCAAATCGCATTGAGAACAAAAAAGAAGGATAAGAGTGTGCGCGACTGGGGCCTTGCAGTCGGCAATACTTTAAGTAGCCCAACTAAAAACAGGCATTCGATAAACGTGAGAATTAACACCGCATCGTGAATATTCAGAAAATTTGCATTCATTATTATAAGTATCCGAAACGTCATACCAGCATTGCCAGCGGCGCCAATGGCCACCAGCAGGGAGATAGCGCCCAACCATATTAAGATGTAGGCTTTGGTAAAACAATACGATATAAATTCCAGTTTACTTGGCGCGGCTGGAGATTAAAGTCAACGTTACCTTCAGCACCACGACTATAATGAGTTCAAAAAAGGAGACATGACTAATGCCAGCCACTGGTAGCCTTGCATTTATTTTAGGTGAAGTAATTTTTGTACTTTCTGCTTGTTGCATTTTTTTAATTTTAATAACATTAAAGTTAAAAAAAGAGCGCAATACCCTATCTATGGAATATAAGGAACTTAGGAAGAGGACAAGGCACATACTTAATGAACTTAATTTTAGTGACGGCAACGGTATTCCGGAGAAATTGCACGGCGACACGGTCGGTATTTTTCTGCACAGTATCGCGCAATACTCCATAGAACGTTTCAAAAAGTTTATTCCGGGAGGAATACCCACCTTATCGCCGGACGTACCCTTTGGCGCCAAAATTGCAGCTTTGCGCTACCTCATCGCAATTGCCGAAGCAGAAAATCGAACCAAACAAAACAGTCCTGAAAACTGGCTGGTGCTTGAGAAAAAAATGGCCGACATAGTGCGCTGGGTACGCAACATGCCAAAAGACCGTAATTCAGGTGGCGGCAGAATAAAACAGCTGCAGGAAAAAATTGACACACTGAAAAAACAGGAAGTGGAAAACTCACGCCTGAAACGCCAGCTGACCCTTGCTCGACAAAAGAGCGAATCATTGTCGAGCCAAAACAAAAATCAGCGCGATAGTATTCGCAAATTGCAAACAATGATTAATGCATTTCAACGTGCATTCCCCGATAGCAACGTCGCTCCCCATCCGGAAACTGACAATCTGGAATCAGCTCCTTATCAACGCCATGAACGTGCAGCTCATGCCTATGAGGGAAGCGTTTTTCAGATGGCTAATATTAATGACATAAGCCAAAAAAAGCAGGGGTTATTAAATCAGCTTACGCAAAATCTTACCGCCTCACTAATGCATATGGACAAGAGCGACAAAGAAAAATTTGAGGAAAAGGTAAAGGCTCTGGAAATTGATATTCTCAAGTCTGACCATCACATCACCAATTTACAAAAGGAACTAAAGAGCGCACGCGATAATATTCAACAACTCAAGCAAGCAGAGCAAGATTCTGCCATATACAGCTCATCAAGCCCTGACACAAACGCGGAATCTACTACACCCCCCCTCAACGAAGAAAACGACCTCCCGTCATGGACGGAGGACGGTGGACCACAACGCTCACTTGAAGAAATTGAAAAGCTACGCAGTAATAATCAAAATCAACGCAAATTAATTCTTGAACTCAATTCTGAAATTAGTCTGTTACGTGATTCCATGTTAACTACCGAAGATGACGAGCTGAAAGAAGAAAAGCTTCAAGAGATTGTAAAACTGGAGAGATTGGTTAAAGAGTGCGAGTACTGCATAGAAACACTGGAAAGTGAAGTGGAGTTATTGCGCGACCAAATGACCGACGAACATGAAAAACTACAGCACCCCGATATTGAGCGCTTGAATCGCGACATCGAACATATGTCATCGCAACTACATCAAACTATCGAGCAGTGTGCTCATGCCAACATAGTGAATAAATTTGCGATGCAGCTGCTGGAGTGCAGCAACATTGAATCCATTGCCCAGCTACTGGTATCCACATTAAAATCCATTAACATCGCCTACGGATTCTATTTGGCGGGCGATCTGGATAAAATCGAACACTACTCGGATGGGAAAACAAACGCACAGGAACAAAAATCCCTAAAAATTCAGGACAGCACTAGCGTCGTTGGTTACACCAATGAAGGCATTCTTTTTTTTCGCCCTCACATACGTGTCATCGTTAGAAACCCGCCGGATGAAGACGAAGCGCAAGCGCTTCTGGAAATCACCCTGGACACAATTGTCCAGCTACTGGATGCCAAGATTAACCAACTGGATTCACAGGCTAAATTGTCGAAACACGACTCAGCCATGAACTCCGCACTACATAAAATAAGTGCAACACTTTCACAAATTAATCATAGGCACCATGCCCAATCCAATGATGCGAAGGCTATTATTATTGATTTCACGAAAGAAGTAGAAAGCTCCGTAAAGCTGATGCATCCATCGCCTGCAGTAAAATCGGTATTTGATAATGCAATCAGTGAATGTTATCAACGAATGGATTTAATGCTCAGCGAAAGCAAAACGATTGATAAATACACCCAGGAAATCATCGCTCTGCTAGAGAAACAATAATTTAAATTACCGCGCGGTCAAGTAACGAATAGTACAAATAAACGCAGTAGGCATTACGTACCTGAGTTATAAGTTAGACGGCCCACAATAAGTTGGTGTTCACGCTCCAGCATTTTATGCTCATGAATATCGACTATTCCACCGTACCATTTGGTTATGGAGCCCATCTCATTGCGCACTGGCTGAGCCCTCGTTAAGTGCCAACGGTATTCTCCATCTCTCCGACGAATTCGAAATTCAATAATATAGTCATTACCCGTCGCAACAGATTCACGCCAGTAAGCCTCAGCACGCTCATAATCATCAGGATGCAATATACTCAGCCAGCGCGCTGGCTGAAGCAATTCCTCCACGTCTAGCCCACTGAAGTCACTTAGCGCACGATTCACATAATCTACAACCCCGTTAGCTTGTGCGCTCCACACAACGATTGGCATTGCATCCGCAAGGTTGAAAAACTTTTCGTGACTGAGCTTGATTAAATCTTCAATTTTTTTTTGCTGACTAATATCTTGTGTGGCGCCTTGGACACGGATCACCTCACCTCGATGGTTACGTAATGCAACTCCCATAACACGTACCCAGAGCGCATCCTGCTCACCAGTGAGTAATCTGACCTCGTCGTCAAATGCTATTCCCTCTTCAATGCAATCACGCACGAGCTTTCGCACCTGGTCGCGATCATCTGGATGATAAAAACTTATCGCTTCATCAACATCAGGATGATAACCCGGCGGTAGGCGGTGCATATTTGCGACCTCATCAGTCCAAGTCACCTTCTCTTCTGGCAAACTTACGGACCATCCTCCAAGGTGACCCAACTGGCTAGCAATACGTAAAAGGTGATTTTGTTCTGCCAAGTTCTGTTGAGTTGAGACTAATGCTTCTGTGGCCTTTTTCAGCTTTTGCACATTAGCGAGCAACCACAATGATAAAACCGTTGTGAACGCGATTAACAAAATCGACAAGACTCGGTTTGCGATGACAATTTTCGTTGTAAACCCATCGGGTGCTGTAGGCGAGAAAAGCATACCGATGAGAGTGAGTAAAACCGCACCAAACGCCACGCCCAATACGAACGACCGATTACCGTGAATCAGCGCCAACAAGATCATGGGGCTATAGAGCATGCCATGACCAAACCCCAAGGGCGTAAACCAATCCGCAACAAATATAACCGCCATACCGATAAGACTTGCTTTAGCAAAAACGGCGCGCGATGCAAACGGTGACGGTAAAAAAGCGTCCGCCATATAACCCCCTATCAATCTACAAGCCATCTATAGCAGCGCCATTAACTGGACCCTGCAAGTACATCAAGCAAACTCTCGTTAATCACTAAGGCTGAGCTAAACTTGCACTTTATGCTAGCCAATTATTGTAATTTTGACGAAACATTTTGTAAGGCGGGTGCCTATGAGCAGACATAACCATCCTTCCCGAAAGTCAGTTCACTCGCGTTATTGGATGTGGGCTCTGTCGCTCAGTGCCTTTGCGCTATGTATGCTTCTGGTCGCACTGTATGTACACCAAAAAGGTCAGACTCTTTTACCACCCCAATCGTCAGTTAGTCCGTCAATCAACGACAATCAGGAGCTGACGTTTTACGCGACACTCATCGTGGCATTAGTTTTACTCGTTATTATTTTTGTAATGACCTGGATTTTTGAGCTATCACTTGGGGCCACTGGAAAGCCACATGATGATCGCGAAACACACTTCAAAGAATTAGCGGAGACTATTAACGAAGTATTTTGGCTCACGGATATCAGCAAGGGAAAAATGCTCTATATCTCGCCGGGTTACGAGCGAATTTGGCAGCGCCCGTGTGAAATACTTTACCAAAATCCTGCCGCCTGGTTGGAGCCTATTCATCCTGATGATAAACCGTCATTAATCAAAGCATTAGCTGATCAAGCACTCGGTCACTACCGACAGGAATATCGCATTATTCGCCCGGATGGGAATATCCGCTGGATAGAAGACAGGGCGTTTCCGATTCGGGATAAAAACGGCAACGTTTACCGAATAGCAGGGCTTGCAACAGATATAACTCATCGAAAAAATATTGAAAAACGCTTACAACAGCAAGAGAGCCAACTTCGTCAAGCCGCACGCATTGCACGCTTGGGAAGCTGGTTTCTGGACACTCGTACTAATAAAATTAATTTGGATGATGAAGTTTGCAAAATTTTGGAATTACCAGCGAACAGCTCTTTACCTTTATTAAAATTGTTAGACATGTACCCTCCTCGCTGGCGCAAAGTTATCACGACGAGCATCAATTACTGCATCGCGGACGGCACGCCCTATGATGAAGAATTACAAATCGTTACCGCAGGCGGGCGCTATCTTTGGGTTAGAACTCTCGGGGAAGCAATTACCGACGCACAGGGTAAAATTGTACGGCTTGAAGGCTCATTCCAAGACATCACCGAGCAAAAACATGCGGCCACGCTCCTTGCCCAAGGTGGCCAACGCTTACAGCAACTCGCCAATGCCCTGCCTATTATTATTTGGTCTGCCACATCTGATGGCACAATTGACTATGTGAATAATCGTTTCAATGAGTACACGGGGATCGATCAGGTAAAAATAACCAATCAGCGTGAGTGGTTACAAGTGGTTCATCCAGATGACCAACTACTGGCAGGTAACGCATGGCAAACTGCAACGCAGAATAATGATCTCTACCTTACCGAATTCAGATTGCGTCAAGCCGATGGCAGCTATCGGTGGCATCTCGCGAGAGCAGTTCCTGTTTTCAATTCCCAACAGGAAGTAGTGCGTTGGTATGGGAGTGCAATTGACATTCACGATACCAAAACCAATGAGGAAAAAGCGCAGGCGCTGGCCGACCGGCTGACCGTTACCCTGGAAAGCATTACCGATGCATTCGTGACCATGGATACCGACTGGCAATTTACTTATATCAATCAGGCCGCGGAACAATTACTACACTGTTCGCGCACGGAACTGCTAGGCCAAACTATGTGGGAAGAGTTTCCACAAATAGTAAATAGTGATTTTGAATTCCAATACAAAAAAGCAGTAACTAGCGGCGAAAAAGTATCCTTTGAGGCCTATTATGCACCCTTGGGGCGATGGTTTAGTGTTAATGCCTACCCATCGACAGAAGGGCTTGCCGTTTACTTTCAAGATATTACGGCGCGGCGTGAAAATGAACAGCAATTACGGCTTATGGAAACATGCATTGCGCACATGAATGACATGGTAATTATAACCAATGCCACTCCTCCCGAAGAAGCAGGACCGGAGATCCTTTTTGTAAATCCCGCTTTTGAAAAACTGATGGGTTATAACCTTAACGAAATAATCAATAAAACCCCACGAATTCTTCGCGGCCAAGAAAACCAACAAATAGAATTGGATAAAGTCAGATATGCATTAAAAAATTGCCAGGCAGTTCGCGCGGAATTAATCAATAGCACAAAGTCGGGTGATCAAATCCAGGTTGAAATGGATTTGGTACCTATAACCGATAACGCAGGAAACTGTACGCATTGGGTTGCAGTAGAACGGAATATCACCGAACAAAAAAGGATTGCTGAATTGGAACAAGCCCACAAATTAGCGGAGCTTGCCAGCCAAGCGAAATCTGATTTTCTTGCTGCTATGAGCCATGAAATACGCACACCTATCAATGGTGTGATTGGCATGATCGATGTATTGCAACAAACCCAACTACGCGGCTATCAAACCGAAATGGTCGACATAATTCATGATTCCGCTATGTCGTTGCTTAATATTATTGAGGATATTTTAGACTTTTCCAAAATAGAGGCGGGTCGTCTAGAGTTGGAGTTTCTGCCGTTCTCACCTATCAATACATTTAGAAAAATAATACAACTGATGGATCCGGTAGCTATTAACTCAAACGTAAAATTGCAGGTAGAAATAGATAACAACTTACCTCAGGTATTACGCGGAGATGAACAACGTTTACGACAAATATTACTTAATTTAATTAGCAATGCCATTAAGTTTTCGAGCAAACGTAAACCGCAAGGTACGGTCAGTGTCACCATCCAGCAGATTAATCGAGTGGCGCAAGAAGCAGAGCTTGAGATAAGAGTAAAAGACAATGGAATCGGTTTAAATAAGGCAAATAAAGCACGCTTATTCAAACCTTTTGTACAAGCGGATGCATCGACTAACCGACACTTTGGGGGCACTGGACTGGGTCTGAGTATAACCCATGGTTTGATTGAACTAATGCAAGGTAGTATTCATGTAGTCAGCGAGTTGGAGCAAGGCGCTGAATTTATTGTGCGCTTGCGTTTACCTGTGGCAAGCGAAAACGAACTAATTCCTGTTGCAAAAGTGGTTCATACAGAAAAACCACAAGAACTCGCTCATATTGAAAAGTTAAATCCTATATTAGTGGTTGAGGACAATCCAACCAACCAAAAAGTGATCGTCTATCAACTTGAATTGCTGGGGTATCACACCGACGTAGCGAGCAATGGAGTAGAAGCATTGGGCAAATGGCGCACCCATCAATACTCACTGATACTAACTGACTTACATATGCCGGAATTGGATGGCTATGAATTAGTTAAAAAAATTCGTTCAGAAGAGTCCTCACGTGGTGCATATACTCCAATTGTCGCACTAACGGCCAATGCCTTGCGCGGTGAAGCCGAACGTTGCCTGACATTAGGTATGAATGATTACCTGACAAAACCTATTACCCTTAACACTTTGGCAACGAGTCTGGCCAGGCTCCTCCATAGCGAAGCATTCAATACAGAGAGAATTGAGAGAATTGAGAGTGTGGAGAGTGTGGAGAGTGTGGAGAGTGTGGAGAGTGTGGAGAGTGTGGATATTAAAGTACTGATTAGTGTGGTGGGTAACGAAGAAGAGGTAATCAACGATTTTTTGAACGATTTTTTACAAAATGCTATAAAGTTAGAGCGGAAAATCAAGCTAGCTAATGAACAACAGGATTGGCCGCAATTATCCAGCCACTCACACACATTAAAATCATCCGCCCGCGCGATAGGCGCGATGACGTTGGGCGATATCTGCAACTCAATTGAAGGTCATGCCCAGTCGAAGGAGCTAGCTCTCCTTGCTAAAGACCTTGAATTATTCACCATCGAGTTTGGTAAGGTTAAACAGTTCTTGACCAATCGGTTTCGGGCAGAATAATACGACGTTAGTTAGCTATTGCGGCAATACAGACGAAACTTTACTGATTAAGGTTTTACGATCAAAAGGTTTAGCGATAAATCCTGTTGCACCCGTTTTCATACTCTGCACAACTATATCTTTCTGATTAGAGCCCGATAACATAATTACTGGTGTTGTTTTGAAAACGGCGGTGGAGCGTAAGCGTTTGAGAATTTCCAAGCCGTTCATTCCGGGCAAGTCGATATCAATTAAAATAAGCGTCGGGCGCAAGGTTCTTAATAGTGATAGAGCTTCCGCACTGGTTGCCGCCGTCACCACCGAAAAACCTTCCTCGGTTAAAATTTTACTTTGAATACGCCGCTGAAATTCATGATCCTCAATTAGCAACACAGTGCCTTTCTTGCTCGCCTTTATCGTTAAGGTTGCGACATTGGCTTCCGGCAACAATTCACGCCGCACCCGCTCACCCCATACGGCGATCCATTTGGGAAGCGCATCACCGGCCATGGGTTTCGCAATAAAATAACCCTGTGCATAATCGCAATGAGCAGAGCGCACAAACTCCCAATCCTTTTCTGACTCGACACCCTCCGCCACCACCTTCATCGACAGTCGTTTTGCGAGATTCAAACTGGTTTCAAACATTACACCAATACGGTTATCAGCCCAGGCGCCAGTGACAAAACTTTTATCAATTTTGAATTCATCAAAGGGAATATCGCGTAATTGCGCCAATGAGGAATGTCCTGTTCCAAAGTCATCGATGGATAGAACAAAACGTTTAAGACGCAAACGTGCGAGAGTATCCAACGTAATCATGGGATCTTTCATCGCACGACTCTCGGTGATCTCCAGAGTGATATCTTTGGCAAGAAGGCCTGCATCTGCCATGATTTGTGAAAAATTATCAGCAAACTCCAGAGAGGCTAAATTTTCCATGGAAACGTTAATTGCCATAGGAATATGCAGCGCCATGTCCTGCCATTTCTTTTGCTGCTGCAATGCGTCCGTTAAAACTACACTGGCAAGCTGATCAATGAGCTTATTATCTTCTGCAACCGGAATAAATTGATCCGGGCCAACCAAACCATCCGTCGGATGATTCCAGCGCACCAATACCTCTACGCAACTTAACTTGCCCGTTTTAAGTGAAACTATCGGCTGATAAGTATTAAATAATTGGCCATCACTAATGGCGATAGCCAGAGATTCTGCCGAATAGGTTTTTAACGATGATGGAACAAAAGCCGTTTGCGACCCCAATTGCTTTAAGAGTGGTAATAATGCCTCTTGGGTGACTGGCTTTTGGAGATGACCAAGAATACCAATGTGCCTTGCGGCCACTAATTTCTCAGCGCTAATGAGCATTCGCTCATCTTCTCCACTGATGAGGATAATAGCGCCTTTAAAATGCTCGGAATCCAACTGCCTAACAAACTGTATGCCATCCATCTCTGGCATGTTCAGGTCAAGTAAAATGAGATCCACTTTCTCTTGGGCTTGCTTAAGTGCGTCCAGGCCATGCTGTCCACCGTCACAACAAGTGACTTTTGAAATGCCATTTACATTTAATATTCTTTGCATGATCTTGAGCATAAATGCGTCGTCATCAATGACTAGTACATTAATGCTAGCTAGATCCGTTAAACTCGTCTCTTGGTTCATTTTAGTTTGGATGCGATGCATCCACTCCATTTTCTGTAACTACCTGATTAATTAACCTTACCACCACATCAAACTCCTTTTGAAACACGAGGTAGATTGAATCCAGTTCGTTCAATTGTTGCTGTTTACTTCTATGCTCAATGATTTCGCAGATTTGTCCTAAATGTAGCGCACCTACCGCGCGCGACGATGATTTCAATTTGTGCGCACTGCTTGCGAGCAAACCTGAATCTGACTCCTTAAAACCACTTGTCATCTCAGCCTTGAGATCGAAAGCATTGCGTAGGTAATCAGCTAAAAATTCCAGCACAACCTTGTCATCAGAGCCAATCAATGTGCGTAAAATATTGACATCCAAATGTGAAGCTTCGCCGTCCATGAGATTCATACTATGTGTTTCAGTGCCATCGAGAAGCATGAATTGGGTCGCAATTATTGGCAAATAGCGATCCAGCATTTTTTTAAACTCATGTAATAAAGCGGGCTTTACCAGATATTCGTTAGCACCTAAGTCTTTACATTTTTCCACTTCTTCGCGCGAAGCATTAGCACTTAGCGCAATAATAGGGATAGTACGCAGCGGTGAATTTGCTGCGCGGACTTTGGCGATCAATTGATAGCCATCCATGACAGGCATATGAATATCCGTTATTAATAATGCGTAACGATTTGCACCAAGCCGCTCCATGGCTTGCGCGCCATCGCTTACTACATCGGTCGCGTAACCAAGCATAGCCAACTGTCGGGTAATAACTTTTTGATTGGTTTCGTTATCCTCAGCTAGCAATAATAATCGGCCCTGCTCACGCGCCTGCTCGCGAGCGGGCGGAATAAAATCCGCTTCATGATATCCACGCTCTAAAGGCTTACTTGCGATAACATGCCCCAACGTAATACTAACGGCTTCAAAGAACCTGGCACGCCCGAGGCAATTGCCGTCAATAAAATAATTACTGTGTTCGTCGCAGCGTAGTTCGCGCCTATTACCCCGACCAATCACTAGACGATGCAATGTTGGGTTTAATAATGTGGAGTTGTTAACAACCGTCGCTAATGACTTGGCTATTTGGTCACTCTCATCAATCAGTATCAGCCACTCGTAAAGTGCGAAGTGGTGGCGCAGCTCGTGCCACTGAATAAATTCAGGTGCGGACACCGCTATAACGGTCGCACCGGCAGAGTTTAAATATCTAACCCAGATTGCAGACAACCCGGCATCACCAATTACAATACACAACAGCGAGCTAAAATCTGGAATTTTGGCAGGCGACAGCCCAATTGCTGCATCTACTAAAAAAGGAATGCGCACCCTAAATGTCGAACCTACATCCAACCGACTCTCCACCGCTATTTCACCTTGCATTAACTCAACCAGATGACGTGTGATGGTTAGCCCTAAACCTGTACCTCCGTAATGCCGCGTGGTGGATGTGTCGGCCTGCATAAAAGGTGTGAACAAACGACCAACAGTCTGTTCTGACATACCAATACCATTATCAGAAATGGCAAACTCTACGACAATTTTATTATCACTTACCGCATGCAAGCTTACGCTTACCCTGACTTGCCCTTGGCGATCTGCACCTGACGAAAACTTAATCGCGTTGTTAATTAGGTTAATCAGGATTTGACGTAGCCTAAGTTCGTCACCAATTAAAAACTCAGGTAATTTTGGATCGGCAAATAGTGATAGTTCGACATTCTTCTCCATCGCCATGTTATCAAGCAAAGTACAAACCCTTTCCATATTTTGCTCAAGAGAAATACGAACCGCTTCAAGCTCTAATCTGCCTGACTCTATCTTAGAGAAATCAAGAATATCGTCGATGATGGCAAGAAGGGAGTTTGCCGAATCGCGAATTATATCGACCATCTCAATTTGATAGCCTTTTAAACTCGTCTGATGCAATACATCGACCATGCCGATCACACCGCTAATGGGTGTTCGTATCTCATGGCTCATAGTGGCAAGAAAACTGGATTTGGCTTGATTCGCCAATTCAGCCACTTGTTGCGAACGTTTAAGCTCTTCCAGCTGTTTTAATTCCATTTCAACTTTTTTGGCGTGGGTAACATCCGTCATACCACCCACCATTCTCAAGGCTTGACCCGCTTCTCCCCGGATAACAAACCCGCGATCAGCCACATGTGCATAACTCCCATCGCTGCGCTTAAAGCGATATTCATCTCCCCAATTATTGGTGTCGCTTTCAATTGTTTTGGTAATACTTGCGATGACATGATCTACATCGTCAGGATGAATCCGTGATGTCCATGAGTGACTCCCCGGCTCAAGATCTTCAACGTGATACCCAAATAGTGTTTGAATTCCATCACTCCACCACAGCTTATCGCTTACCAAATTCCAATCCCATATGGTATCTGCAGTCGCTTTAGCGATTAACTTAAATCTGTTCTCACTATCAAATAGCCTTTCTTCAATTTTTTTACGTTCCGTAATATCGCGCTCTACGGAAGCCCAATGGGTATACCAACCGGATTTGTCTGCGATTGGAAAAATATCAATATCCAACCAAAATTCTTGCCCTGATTTTGTGTAGTTCAATAACTCGGCACGAACCGGCTGCCAGTAACGCATGGCATTTTTTATACGATTAAGTTCGTCACGCTGGGTATTAGCCCCCTGCAAAATTCGAGGGGTATAACCTATTACTTCATCCCTGCGGTAACCTGTGCGCGATACAAATGCATCATTCACATAAAGAATTCGTGGGCCAGGCTCATCAATGGGTTCTGCCTCAGTGATAACAATCAAATCATTCATTCTTGCAACGCAGGCTTCCATTAACCGAAGTTGATCCTCCTTTTTTCGCTGCTCGGTAATATCATCAACAACGCCAACAAAAGCAATTGGGGCATGATGTGCATCGCGCAATAACGAAACCTGTGCCTTAATCCAAATAATTTTCTGATTTTTGGTAACACACCGACATTCCAGTGTAAAACGAGAGCACTTGCCCTTATAAAGCGATTTAAGGTTTGATTGCATTTCAGAAAAATCGGCGGGTAATACAATGTCGACTAAACGCGTGCGTGGAATTTCGGAAGATGTATAACCAAATAACTCACAATAATAGGAATTAAACAGAAGATACTCGCCTTCCAGGTTTGATACCGCAATTCCGGTAGCCGCAGAAGAAATAATATCTTTTACCCGATCATGAGCAGCTTTTTCGGAAGTCAATTGTTCTCGTCTTGAATTCAGATTACACATAGCTTGTTGCGCCAACATGGTTAGCGCCTTAACTTTTTCGGGGTCAAGTTTGCGAGGAGTCCGGTCAATAACAGCTAAAGTTCCTATCGCATAACCATCAGGTGATAGTAAAGGAATGCCAAAATAAAATCGTATTCTGGGCTCGCCAATAACTAACGGATTGTTCGAGAACCGCGCATCCTGATGAGCATCCTCTACAACAAATGGGCCGTCGCCTTGAATTGCATAATGGCAGAAGGCAATTTCACGTTCTGTTTCTCTCACTGTCAAACCATAAGCGGATTTAAACCATTGGCGCTTTTCGTCAACGAGCGTGAGCACTGCTATGGGAGTAGAGGTAACATGCGCCGCTAACCATGTAAGCTGATCAAAATCAGCTTCATAATCAGTATCGAGGATCTGGTAACTATGTAGATTACGGAGGCGCTGAAACTCATCCATTAGTGCCACTCTTTATAAAATTTGATTTGCTCATACTAGCACACGAGTCTTCTATCTTTTTCTTTAGGTCAAAATATCAGGAGCACTACAATTCTTATAACCACGCGGCCAGTGTTGTGCTCTTAGCATCATGGCAAATTTGCCCTCACCCTTTATCTATCTATACTTCCAAAAAAAGTGAAGAAAAATTTCCAGGATAAAAACCATGAATCGCATTGCCGAAAAAGTAAGCGAAAACATAATTGCTGCAATTAAAAGCGACCAGCTCATTTTACCTACTCTTCCAGAAGTGGCGCTTAGAGTAAGAGAAGTTGCTGATGACCCCGCCGCCGATATTGAAGCTCTAGCCAACGTAATTAGTTCTGATCCCGCTCTAAGTGCACGACTTATTCGGGTTGCGAACAGCCCCCTGCTGCGAGCAGGGCGGCCAGTGGACAATTTGAATAACGCATTGATTCGCTTGGGCGTTGAGTACGCCTGTAATATCGCAACGGGACTCGCGATGGAACAAATGTTTCAATCTACATCCGACATAATTGACATGCGCATGCGGGATGTCTGGTTTCGCTCAAGTGAAGTGGCCGCAATTAGCCACGTGCTTTGCAAGCACTACACGACATTGCGTCCAGACCAGGCGACCTTGGCAGGCATTATTCATAAAATTGGGGTGCTACCAATCCTTTCTTATGCTGAGGAAAACCCAATGTTGCTCAATGACAGCATCACTCTCGATACCGTTATAGAACAGATTCATGCACCCATTGGCAGTCTTATTCTAAAAACCTGGGGTTTTGCCGAACAAATGGCAAGCATCCCGGAAAAGCACTTGCAGTTTTATGAACAAAAACCACAGGCGGATTATGCTGATCTGGTTTCCGTCGCGGTGTTGCAATGTAATTTTTTCAGGGATAGCACCATCTCAGCTTTGGATTTCTCAGCAATACTTGCATTTGACCGCATCGGATTAGACCCAAACATCGATATTGGTGAGTCTAAGATTCTTGCCGCAGAATTGGAGGCCGCAGTAGATTTACTGCGATCTTAATGGCTTCATTTAAAATAAAATTATTTTTATTATTCATTCGATTGTAAATATTTTTATAGGGATCATATTCGATTTCAATGCAGCTCATATTCTTATCCCGTTGATGACGAAATTTATTTTATACGCATCACCGTTAGCCCTACCGCTGCAATTCGATTGGCATTTTGATAACCAGATTGCTCAAGTTCCTCGCCAAATATATCCGGATCTATCTCATCGTAAGTCCATTGAAATTTATCGTTAGTTAAATACGGCAATAACTCGGAAAGCAATGGATTATTATCGTCACTGGTTATGGCCATACCCGTATATAAAAGAAAGCGTCCGCCCGGCGCGAGCAAACCCAGCGCATGCCGCGCGATGCGAAGACTCAACTCCAAGCCGAGGAGTGAACCGCCATTGCGGTACAATCGCGCTGCCGGATCGCTCAGGTATGGGGGGTTGGAAACGATTAAATCAAATTGTGAATTCCTGATATTAAAAAAATCGCCGTGCAATATATTTACCGGTATTCCGGCTACATTTGCGCAAACACGCGCATACTCTAACGCCGTAAAATTTAAATCATTTACATTCAACTCATAAAGTTGGTGGATCGGTAAGGAGCGGATCGCTGCGATTCCTCCTGCACCACTGCCACAGCCAACATCCAGAACCCTAACGGGAATGCTGCGATCAGCAAAGCCCGATTGCAGTTGAAAAAGGCGCAATGACTGTCGAACGAAGCGCGCAAACCGGTAAGTGTCTGGTCCAAAAAAAACGGCGTGTGAGTCATTGGTCGGAAAATGCGAGTGCAAAAATAAATCTTCACCCAGGGAGGAAATTCGAATTTTGCTACGAAAACAATCGCCACCATTAAATAGCAGATCAGCTTCTGTCATTAACGTAAATATATGCGGAGGCAAAACATCGGCTTTAAACGGTAGGTTCCAACCAAAAACATCGCAGGCATTTTTTGCGAGTCCATCAAAGCTCAGTAAAAATCGCTGATGGGTAAGGGGGGTAACCGTGGTAAAGCTATATCCCTGCAGTGCAACCGCGCGCAGTAAATCTTCTAACAGGATAATGTGTTTTGCACTCGATGTACGCACAGCTGGATCATCCCTATATCGCACAGGTTCATAATTAAGGCTAGCCATACAGCGACTCCGCAATATTTTTCAAATTAAATTTAACATCATGATGGAAACCTTAATTGATCGGATCATCAGCGTCCGTACGCTGATACACACAACCTTGGTCAGCTGGACATATTGGCTATCGGAAAAACAGGAGAGTGGGGGGTATGCAGAGAGAGGTGGCGCTTATGGCCGCTTTTTGCATTCGACTGAATAATTCCTAAGTCGCGCGTATTAGCATAATATTGCGAGTCTCTGAATCAACTTACCTGCAAAGGCGATCACTATGAGACTTCACCAGTTTATTTTGGCTAATATGGAGCAGATTCTCGCCGAATGGGTGAGCTTTGCACGCTCGATTCAACCAACAAAGATGACCAATGAAGAGCTACGTGACCACGCGAAGGAAATGCTAACAACCATAGCGAAGGATTTAGCAACCGCACAGTCCGAATTTGAGCGTAGCGAAAAATCCAAGGGCCGTCAGCCGAGCACTGAGGGTGAAACCCCGGCCGAAACACATGCCGACTGTCGGTTGCGCTCCGGATTTACTATCGATTTGTTAGCATCTGAATATCGCGCACTGCGCGCAAGCGTCTTAAAACTCTGGCTTGCCGAAAATCGCTGTGACAACGATCAGGATACCGATGACCTTATTCGGTTCAACGAAGGCATTGATCAAGCACTTGCCGAATCTATAGTTAGATACACCGAAAACATATTGCTGTCGCAGGATATATTTTTAGGTGTGCTTGGGCACGATTTACGTGACCCGCTCAACTCCATTGGAATAGGTGCGCAGCTTTTGGCACAGGCGGGTGATCAGGATAGTCGCTCTGCCAAATTGGGTACGCAAATGCACACTACGGTATTGCGTATGAATAAAATGCTGGATAATTTATTGAATTTTACCCAGTGTCGAATTGGCGGCGGACTGCAAATAGCGGCCAGCAATGTAGATCTGGCAGAAATTTCGACCAATGTGGTGGCCGAATTTCTGTTATCGAATCCTGGTCGCATCATCCACAATCATGCTGAAGAAAATTGCATAGGTAATTGGGATGCAGGGAGATTAAGCCAAGCCTATCAAAACCTTATCAGCAATGCCTTGCAATACGGGCATGTCGACTCAGCAGTCACTGTGGAAACGAAAGACCTTGGCGACCACATCGTTTTTACAGTGCAGAATGACGGCGCGCCGATTCCCGAGCAAAACCAGAATCAAATATTTGATCTTATGCATAGAATTCCCAGCGCGGATGCCGAGCGTAATTTGAAAAAGAATTTGGGGTTAGGGTTATATATAGTGCGGGAAATTATTACCGCGCATCATGGCAGCATTTCGGTTTCATCTACTGCAGAAAATGGCACAATCTTTCGAGTTCAGCTACCCAAAAATGCAATTAGGCAATAGCTGGAACAGAATACTTTTTTCAGAATAATCAGAAGCGGAGCCAAGCTCCGCTTTTATCATTACCTGCGCACGGGTGTACCTTTACCACCTTTCTTTTCAACCTGACCGGCATCTCCTTTACCGCTCTTGCCAGCATCAGAGCCGCTGGATTTCGATTTTCCGTTAGTGTTTTTACTTCTCTCTTCAGGATGCTGACTCATATTAATAACCTCTTTGTAGTTAACCCTATGGGTGGTGCAGCCCATTCATAACATCCGCACCCTGCTCTATCGGTGCACTAGCCAACATATCCAGCGCTTAATATTTTTAATTACCCTCGCGTTACTTACCGCACAGATGATCGAAAAAGATAAGCCCACCCTCTTCAACATTCGCTTAACCCGACTCATTTTTTTGATTCAACTCTTTCATTTAATTCAAGAAGGGAGAATGCCATGAAGAATTTTGATCAGCACGCTATACGTGATCCACGCACACAATACGCAAAAAGTCAGGGCCAAGCCCGCGAGCAAGACCAGAACAAGACCGACGAACAACAACCAGATCCAGGGCTGGATTTGATTTTAAAACCCCACGCAGATCATGGCGAAGAAACCTATTGCGGCGCCAGCCGACTCGCGGGGAGAAAAGCGCTGATTACCGGTGGCGATTCAGGAATCGGACGCGCGGTAGCAATTGCATTTGCGCGTGAAGGAGCGGATGTGGTGATTAATTATTTGCCCAGCGAAGAGATCGACGGCCAGAAAACCTTGAACATGATTCAGCAGGCAGGCCAAAAAGCGATTGCAATTCCGGGCGATATCACCGACGAAAATTTTTGCAAAACTCTCGTGCAGCAAGCAGCGGACGAATTAGGCTCGATTGATATTTTGGTCAACAATGCGGGTAAACAGCAATTTGTTGAAGAGCTGGACGATCTCACCACCGAACAATTTATTGAAACTTATGCGACCAATGTATTCGGCATGTTTTGGATTACTAAAGCCGCCGTGCCCCATATGCCTCCCGGCGCCAGCATTATTAATACAACATCGATTCAATCTTACCAGCCGTCTCCCGGATTATTGGACTACGCATCAACCAAAGGTGCCATCACAGCATTCACCAAAAGTCTGGCGAAAATGTTGATCAAGAAAGGCATTCGCGTGAATGCGGTTGCACCCGGCCCGGTATGGACACCGCTGCAACAAAGTGGCGGGCAACCCGAAGAAAAACTCCAGCACTTTGGGGAAAAAGTGCCACTAGGCCGCGCGGGTCAACCCGCTGAAGTTGCACCGGCTTTTGTTTTTCTCGCGTCGCAAGAATCCAGTTATATCACTGCAGAAGTGATTGGTGTCACTGGTGGTGCGCATTTGCCTTGAGTAGACATAAAACGAAAACACTCCCTCCGATTAATCTGCTAATTTTGTAAGGACATTTTTTATGAGCGACTTGCCAAAAACAACTAACAGTAAATCCCCCAACAACGACCGACGCGGTGCAGGTAAACAAGAAACGGCAGGCGCTGGCTCTGTATTAAGCACCGTTGCCGGACCTTCCACAGATCAGCCACCACGTTCACTCGGCACAGATGATGACATTAAACAACGTTTATTAGAGAAAACAGTAGGTGCCATAAAGCTGGCAGAAAAAATGCCGGAGAATATCAACAAGCCAAATGAATACGGTAACGCCGCGCGTGAACCGGCTACTGGCGCAACGATTGAAGCTGACTCGCCCGCTGCGGGTGCCAGCACATCGACCGAAATTGTTGATTCACCCAAAACGGGCGATGGAATGCCAACGCCCGGCGTGAACTCCACGGTGGAATCATTGGACCGGGTGAGAGTCGATAGTAGCGATCAGCCGCTGACCACAAATCAGGGCGTGAAGATTGCCGATAATCAGCACTCATTAAAAATTGGATTGCGGGGTCCCACCGCGCTGGAAGATTTTATTCTGCGCGAAAAAATTACCCATTTTGATCATGAACGTATTCCGGAGCGTGTCGTTCACGCGCGCGGTTCCGCAGCCCATGGCTACTTTGAAGCCTACCGCGCGTTAACTGAATTCACCACCGCCGCGCCCTTTAGCGAAGAGGGAAAATGTACACCGGTATTTGTGCGATTTTCAACGGTTGCTGGCGAGCGCGGCTCGGCCGATAGCGTGCGCGATGTGCGTGGTTTTGCGGTGAAATTTTATACCGATGAGGGCAACTGGGATTTAGTGGGCAATAATATTCCAGTGTTTTTTATTCAAGACGCGATGAAGTTTCCGGATCTTGTTCACGCCGTAAAACCCGAGCCGCATCACGCCATGCCGCAGGCATCTAGCGCACACGATACCTATTGGGATTTTGTGTCGCTAATGCCGGAATCAACACATATGCTGTTATGGCAAATGTCGGATCGCGCTATTCCACGCAGTTACCGCACCATGCAAGGCTTTGGTGTGCACACATTCCGTTTGGTTAACGCTAACGGCCAATCGGTATTTTGTAAATTCCACTGGACGCCGCTGGCAGGAACCCACTCATTAGTATGGGACGAAGCCGCAAAAATTATCGGTGCTGATCCGGATTTTCATCGTCGCGATTTGTGGGAAGCGATTGAAACCGGTGCATTTCCTCAATATGAATTAGGGTTGCAAATATTTACCGAAGAGACAGCAAATAGTTTTCCTTTTGACGTACTCGACCCGACCAAGATCGTGCCGGAAGAACTGGTGCCGATTACACCGGTGGGCAAAATGGTACTGAATCGCAATCCGGATAATTTTTTTGCGGAAACCGAACAGGTCGCGTTTTGCACCGCACATGTTGTACCGGGAATCGATTTCTCCAATGACCCGCTGCTGCAAGGCAGAATTCACTCCTACGTCGATACGCAAATTAGTCGACTGGGCGGTGCAAACTTCCACGAAATTCCCATCAATTCCCCTGTAGCCCAAGTACACAACAATCAACGCGATGGTATGCATCGCCAGGCAATTAATCGCGGCCGCGTGAATTACGAGCCGAATTCACTCGCCGGTGGTTGCCCATTTCAAGCGGGAATGTCCGGCTATAAAAGTTATCCTGAACCCATTGCAGAAGATAAAGTGCGCGGTAATCCAGAACTTTTCTCGGATCACTATTCGCAAGCGCGATTATTTTGGCAGAGCCAATCGCCAGCCGAACAAATGCATATTATCAATGCATTCCGCTTTGAACTGACACGAGTACAAATACCGGCGATTCGCGCGCGTGTTGTCTCGCTGTTGGTCAATGTCGACGCAGTCTTGGCGAATGGTGTTGCCGAGGGTTTGGGTATCGCACTGCCACCGGCAATGCCACTTGCATCCGATTTGCCCATTCCCGCCTACCCGCCATCTCCCAGCCTTTCGTTGTTATCGCGCCCGGGTAGCACCGGCATTGCCACTCGTCGTGTAGCCATCCTGATCAATGACGGTGTCGGCGGAGAATGTGTGAACGCCATCTATAACGATTTGCTTAGTGAGGGTGCCGTGCCGAGGTTGGTGGGTTCACGTCTGGGCAAAGTAAAAACGGCCTCTGGCAGCACACTGGATATTGAAATCACCATCGAGGCGGGCCCTTCAGTGCTCTACGACGGCGTCATTATTATGCAAGGTGAAGCTTCGCTTCCGCACACCATGGACGCACTTGATTTTGTGCAGCAACAATATCGCCACTGCAAACCGGTTTATGCCATTGGCGATGAACTATTGTTGGCATTAGCGAGGGTTCCTACAACCTACGCTAATGGCACTGTTGACCCAGCCGTTATTGTCGATCAGAAAAAATTGGAACGTAGCTCGCTCGCGCAATTCAAAACGGCGTTAGCAGCGCACCGTCCGTTTATGCGCGAACAAGATCCTTCCGCCATGTGAACCTGCGTCAGGAAATGACGCTGTATGTTAGCTGCAGCACCGAGCTGCACTCACCATTCACTTATAAATAGGCAAGGCTCGAATGGGAGCCGCCACCCAAACAAAAATCTGGAGATTGATATGGCAACTGCACAAAAGAAATCAGTTAGCACCGAAAAGGCCCCCAAGGCGCAAGAAGCTACCGCATTACTCAAAGCAGACCACAAAGCAGTAGATGCACTATTTGAGCAATACGAAAGCGCCCGCTCGGCCACCAAAAAGAAAGCCCTTGTTGCACAAATTTGTACTGAGTTAACTGTGCACGCACAAATTGAAGAGGAAATTTTTTATCCTCAAGTAAAGGAAGCGTTGAAAGACAAAGAATTAATTCCCGAAGCGACTGTTGAACATGCGACACTTAAAGAGTTAATTGCGCAACTGGAAGACGGTGAGCCAGGCGATGAAATGTATGATGCTAAAGTAAAAGTATTATCTGAATACGTTAAGCATCATGTAAAAGAAGAGCAAAATGAAATGTTTCCAAAGGCCAAAGCAAGCAAACTGGATATGCATGCCCTTGGTGAGCAATTGCAACAACGTAAAGATGAGTTGTTGGCTCAGAAGTAAAATTGTTCACGCGCTAACTTAACGGGAGAGAAAGGGAATTCTCTTTAGCCACTCACCACATACTTACTTATCGCGTACCTGGTAATTGTTGAACAGCATTCAACATACCAGCACAAACTGATTTGATAGCCTTTCCAACTTGCTGCGCCAGGTTTCAATGAGCAGCGGAATTCCCCCCGCATTTCGCCTCCAGCTTATCCAACGCCATCTCAGACGCTTTTTTCGTGGTGTTCTTATTACATCCTTTTAATCAGCCGTCAGTGAAACCTCTACATCGCAACCTTCCAGGGGCTTTTTTTATCGCTCCAATAAGGTATTCTGCTGCTTTTTTAATAAGTGCCTTCAGTAACATGCTAACAGTTGATCAACATACAGGGATTACTATGTTTAAAAGCCTCCTATTACCCCTTCTCGCATCTCTACTTATGATTGGATCATTGAGTGCACATGCAAAAGTTTGGAAAGAGTACACATCTGAAAACTTTATTGTAATCTCAGATCAAAATGCAGACATGGTCAAAAAGAGAATTCACGAGCTCGAAGCCTATCGCACAAGTACATTACTCTTTCTGGGACTAGAAAATAAAAAAGATTCTACTCCTGCAAAAATTATCATATTCGACAGGGCACGTGAGTTTCGCCTGCTAACAGGAATAAATAGCAATGTAGCCGGTTATTATCAGCAGACGCTCAATGGGCCTGTTATGGTTCTTTCCCGGCTGAGGCAACAGGAGTCTAAAGGCGAAGAAAATCTCGTGCTTTTCCATGAGTTTATTCATTACCTGATACGCGAACGTAGCTCAATAGTATATCCACATTGGTATGAAGAGGGCTTGTGTGACTTGCTCGCAGCGACAGTGATCAAAGATGGTAAAGCGTTTATTGGACAGTCAAATACCTGGCGTCATTCGGCCGTCATGACGCGTGATTTTCGGACATCAACAGAGAAGCTTGTATCAACCCCTCCCGCGGATAGAGATGTCGGATATTATCGCGGTCTCTACACCAGCGGTTGGTTGATGACGCACTATTTAATGCTCGGAAAATTGCAAGGTGCGCCCAACTATACAGAAGGCTTGTCGAAATATTTGCAAGCCTTCTCCAATGGCGACACATCCTTAGAAACCTTTGAAAAGTCGCTTGGAGTTACTGCAAAGGATCTCGATAAGGCGCTACGCAGATATGCGGCGAAAAAAGAGATAGTCGGCATTTCTATCCCTATACCTGAATATAATGCAGGCATTTCAGAAAGAACGTTAAGTCGGGTGGAGTCTGAGTATTCCCGAGCCGAATTGTTAGAGTACGCGGGTAAAGAAGTTAAAGCGCGGCATTTTTTAAGAAAAATAAAACCGAGCGATGACAAATATTATCCGCGAGTACTATCAAAATTGGCTATCTATGAAGGGCATGATAATGATTTCGATAGCGCGCTGGGTTTACTCGACCAAGCGTTCAATATTTCGAAAAATGATTATCAAGTGCTGGTAGATGCTGCTCACCTCTATGCAGATTACCTAGACGAGCTAAAGCCAAAAGAGCCTTGGGATGAAAAAGTGCAGTCGTTATATGATCAAGGGCTAGCTTTTGCGAAAAGTGCCTACGAACATCCCAACAAGACGACTGAAGCTCCGCGATATTTACGCGAGTATTATCGTCTGAAGCATGACAAGCTGGGCGTAGTTAAAATGTATATGGAGCAATACGCTTACACTCCGAACAACATTGAGCTTAATAAAGAAATTGGCGATTATTTAGCAATAACGGCTAAACCGCAATTGGCTCTACCCTTTTTGCAAAAGGTTGTCGCCTTTAGCCATGAGGAAGAGGATGTTAAGGAAGCAGCAACGTTAATTGATAGAATCAATAGAGGCGAAAAAATATTGCCCGAGGGAACCTAAAAATCTGTGTCAACAGCTACGAGTTAAGGTGAGCGACGGGCCATTTCAATAACCACCCGCCCTGCATCTAAAAATTCGTTAATTTTTCTCGCCAAAAATCTCATCGAGATTGTGGGCAACTAATGATTTATCGGCAAGCCTGCGGAGAAATTGCGGTAAGCACTGATAGGTAAGGCCGGGACGGTTATGTTCAGGCCTGCCATCGTGCAGTAACACAATATCCCCAGCGATAATATTATCAAGGCGCCTTGAAATACCGGCTTTGGTTCCTAACACTCCCCAATCGATTACACTGCGGCTCCACAAGACGGTCATCATTTGCTCGGCATGTGCTTGCTCGCGCATTGCTGTGCGCAGCCGCCCAAAGGGCGGACGAAACCAGCGCGGTGTGCTGCCAGTAATATCCTTAATTACTTTATTGGCCAGCCAGACTTCTTGTTTCGCGTGCTCCGCTGACATTAACCAGGGGTGGCGATGGCTGTAGGTGTGATTGCCAATCGCGTGCCCCGCGTTAATTATTTGCTCTACCAAATGCGGCAACCGACTTGCAGCTTCGCCCACTACAAAGAAGGTTGCCTTTGCATCGTAGTCGGCTAGCACATCAAGAATTTTTGGCGTATACGCGGGGTCGGGGCCATCATCAAAGGTCAGGCAAATGCTATGACCCGCACTAGTGCCGCTGAGGTCGGCATTAACCGGAGTAATCACTCTGCGCATGGGCGAAGGTAAAGATGCAGGATTAAAATCGGGCGACGCCTGCATCTTATTGTTGACGAATAAGAAGCTCATCCGCAGGCTCCGGTGCAAAATTCTTGAGTAAATTATTGCGTGTCAGCCAATAGGCGTGAGGTTGAATAGGATTTTTTTCGGCGGTGGCAACGTGGGGGAAAAATACTGTTAACAACACTTTGAAATAGAATTTCCGAGCATAATTAAGGGCGGAGTCCGGCAATCGCTCGATTAAAAAGCCCAGCTTTTCTCCATGGGGCGGTATCCAACTGACGCCGTGAAAAGCTTTTATCATCACAAATTTTTCATTCGCATTGATGTCCTGCGCCAATTGCTTGAATGATGACAGCAACATCTTTCTAAAGCGCAAGGCATTGCGAATGTAATCTTTCGGATTAGCAGAGGAGTTGATAAAACATTCGCGATTAAAATGCAGTATCGCTAGCCAGTCTCCTGGTTCAATCCAACTGCCATCATTCATAATGCGCCTTTCGCCCGCGTATTTTTCAAACGAAAAACTCAGGAGCTCATCGAATTTTTCTACGCCGTGTCTGCGTCGCCAGTGGGCGTCGTACCAGCACATAAAACGATAAACTAATTTGCTTTTCATAGCCCGAAAGCACTCGTCGGCTCGATATACATTTCGTCATCTTCGCGCAGGATATTTTCCAACTCTGCCACCACCGCCCTGGCAGCATCCGGTCTACCTAACTGGTAGGCATTTCTTTTCATGTTGCGTAAGAGTTCGGGATTGCTAAATAACTCATCCAATACCTGGGGCAATTGATCCAACCCTGCCTGCAGCCCCACTTTATTCGCTTGCAGAAATTGAACGTTATGCGCTTCTTGTCCACCCAGGCAGCAAGTCGCGATAAATGGTCTGCCGCAGGCCAGGGTTTCACTCAATGTCAAACCACCGGGCTTACCGATAACGACATCGGCTGCACAAATTAAATGACTGATATCTTTGCACCAGCCATATAATTTGAAACGGTTGTGATAGCGTTTTGCCAGATGTTGCAAGTCATCCATAGCCGCCATGTTCGATCCGGCCGCAACCAAAATTTGATACTGGTGACGATCATCAGTCAACAATTTTTTAACCGCATCCATCACACCAATACTGCATTGACCGCCAGTTATTAACACTGTCGGGGCCGAATTCAGATCGAGATACGCACGTGCTTGTGACTGGGTTGGAATATTAGAAAACGCAGGCACTAAAGGAATGCCGGTGACTTTAATGCGCTCTGCCGCTATGCCCTGCTGACGTAATTCTTCAGCAGCGTCTTCATGACTTACGCAATACATAGCTGTGGTGTCTCGCACCCAAACTCCATGTACACCGTAATCGGTCAACACACCTATGACCGGTTGTTTAATTAAACCTTTTTTAATGGAATGCGACAGCAAGGCATTGGGATACATTTGCGTAGCAATTAAAAAATCAGGCTCATATTCATTAACGAACTTGCGCAAGCGCGTAGCCAGAATATTGTAAATTAATGCCAGCAAGCCTTGCGTAAGCAAACGTCCGACAGGAATTTTACTGCGATTGCAAACGCTGTTGATGAGGGTATTTAACAATGCACTATCGAGACTTCTATAACTGGCAAGCTGGGAAAAGCGTGCGCGTTCGGCCACCTCGGGGAAAAAGCGACGTTGTTGTTCGTCAAGAAAATCAATCAGGTCTTGATCCGCGGGAATTTTTCCGGAGAGTTGACGATAGAAGTCTTTATCCATGTCGTACAACTTTTGATAAAGCGCCGGCTGTTCAGCTGTCATCCGTAAATAACCATCTTGAATCGCATCACTTACTTGCTGGTCCATAAGACTGGTGATGTCCAAATAGTCTGTTTCAATACCGGGATAGCGGCAGCGAAGCACCATGTCGATTGCTTCGGCAGCGCGGGTATGTCCATAGCCAGGGCTAGAGGTAAGAAATAGGCATTTCATGATATTTCCTTGTTAGAAAAAAGCATCGTATTTCCTGCAGGCGCATAATGATTGTCTATGTTGACGATGGCCTCTGGATTACAAACGAAGCTGTCGCTGTACCAATGAGAGCCCAAGGTTAATCAGCTACTACGACTTCTTCGGTACGCCAAGTAACATATGCTACGCTTTCAAAAAAATGCCAGGCATGTTCATTCCCTGAGGCAAATGTTTTAGCGTTAATGCCGATACTTTCGGTTTAATGCAGATACTTTAGGTTTAATGCTGATGTCTGAGGATCATTTCCGTTAAATCCCGCAGCGGAACTTCTAACCAATCCGGGCGATGTTCCGCTTTAATAATTTCGCGCGCGCGATTGTCCAGACAGAAAAGTGCAAGCGCCGCTACTTCACTGCCACGCTGCGGCCAATGCTGCGCCAACTCACTCGCCGCACGCTCATAGGCAGCAAAAAAAGCGTCACTGGCAGCAGAGGTATGTGCGACAACCAGGCGACGAATGTCTTCACTGTTGGATGAAGCGTCGGTAGTTTGCGCGTTGCGAATGGCCAATGCAGCGGCGTCATTAAATGCACACAGAATATCCGCGACATCTCTGAGCGGGCTCTGGTGTGTGGCGTCTTCAAAGTTCACAAAATACGCATCACCCGCCACCACTAACACCTGCGCCAAATTTAAATTGCCGTGAATACGCGCGAGTATTCCACCGGATGCGCTGGCACCCAGCTGAGCGATTAACTGTTGGATTTTTTCAGCACGAGCAACTAACCAGCTGGAATCGCGCGTATTTTGGTTGCGCAAAATATCCATTGCGTGCAAAAAATTGTGAGCAATAGCATCTACCCATTTAGCCGTTTGCGTTGCAGTAATTGGCAGTGCGCCAAAACGTGGATTCTCACTGGGCTGCGCTAATATCACATGCATTTCGGCCAAGCGCTGGCCGAGTAGTTCGGAAAAACCGGTTAATTCCTGTAGCGCGGGATATTGCATATCCATCGACGAGCTGCCCGCCGAAAGTTGGTCGCGCAATGCGCGCTGCAAGGTGTTTTGTATCCACTGCCAGGCATCGCCCTGATTGCTAATAAAATCTTGCAGGATCATTAAGGTAAAGTTCTCACCGCGTGCATCTACCCTCTTTACTTCGCCATAAACAGGCGCAATATTGGGAAAATGGTGATCGCCAAGATAAGTGCCAATTTCTACTTCCGGGTGGATAGTGCCCAGTACTTTTCGCAGCGGTTTCAAGCGCATTTTTTCGCCGATGATGACCGAGCCATTAATACTCATAGTGGGTGCGAGGTTGATATCTTCATCAAGGGCGACGTCAAAGTTCGATAAGATCGGACGCGGGCTAAAATGTAATTCGCCATCGCCGAAAGGCAGCACCGCCGCGTCGCGCATATAGCGCATGACCTTGCGGCTAAAGTCCGGCAGAGTGAAGGCATCGGTAAGCAACCCCACACGGCGTTTTTGCCGCAAGCGTGCCAGTGCCAATTGTTGCGCAGGTGTTCCCGCTAAATGATCGGCCACTACACCCAGCGGTAAAAAATAAATCTCTTCTGTTTCATCGCGCGTGACCGCGACTTCGGTGAATACCTGCAGATCAGCAGGGTCGCCAAAAGGAATCGCATAGCGCAGTTCAACCCTTGATATCGGGCAACCTGGAAAAGCAAACCAGGCGCACTTGGGTAAATACACGGTTAAAGATTCCGTTTCGATATGTGCACGCACCGGCTCGGATTCGATTAATTCCAGCAAGCTCTGCTTGATAATAATGGTGGTGAGTTCCGGCATTGGCTCTACCGGCGCTACGTACCAGCTCGGCATTTGTGTTTCATCAACCAACAAAAACCAGTAAAAACCGTAGGGCGGCAAAGTGAGCTGGTAATTCAGTTTGCTAATTAACGGAAACGAAGTTCCACCAATAAGCTCAACCGGAATTTTTCCGGCGTAGGCCGATAAATCCAGTTCAGCCGCTTGTGCTGCGCGGCTAACATTTGCCACGCACAAAATAATTTCGCTCGCGCCTTCGGGACTGGTGTACTCACGCAGATAGGACAATATCCGCCGATTGGCGGGCGTGAGCATTTTTAAATTGCCGCGCCCAAAGGCTTTTTGTTGTTTACGAATAGCGAGAATGCGGCGAGTCCAATTAAGCAGCGAATGGGTATCGTGCGCCTGGGCTTCTACATTTACACTTTGAAACCCGTAGAGCGGATCCATAATCGCGGGAGCAATTAGGCTGGCCGGATCAGCGCGGGAAAACCCACC
>CAZCJR010000046.1:0-1736 GCA_964499225.1 uncultured Cellvibrionaceae bacterium
AATCACGATGCGTTGTGAAAAATCTGCATTGAGTCGATTGGTCATTGCTTAATTATTCTCTTGCGTTAGCTGCGTCAGGATTTGTTTGTAATTCTCAGTGCCTTGCGCCCCGGTCACTAAATGGTGCTGGTTAAATACGATTGCCGGTACACCACGGATGCCTGCATCTATCCAAAACTTTTCAGCGGTACGCACGTCACTAGCGAAACGTTGATCTCGCAATGCGGCCACAGCTTCGTCTCGCGCCAAGCCAATTTCTGCGGCTACATCGGCCAGCACTTCATCATCTGACAAGTTTCGGCGATGGGTAAAATGCGCTACAAAAAACGCTTGTTTCAAATCCTGCTTGCGTCCTTGTTGATCTGCCCAATGCAGTAGTTGGTGCAGGTTAAACGTGTTGTGCATGCGCATATCATCGGTAAAGCAAAACTCAAATCCCAACTCGGCGCCTATCGCCGTTATATGGTTTCGGTTAGCGTCCGATTGCTCTTTAGTCGAGCCATATTTCTCTGCCAGATGCTCACGCAAATTTTGGCCTTCTGCGGGCATATCGGGATTCAGTTCGAATGGATGCCAGTGAAGTTCATAGGGCGTTGCAGTTTCCGCCAGGGCGCTCTCCAGCTGCCGGTAGCCAATAATGCACCAGGGGCAGACTACATCGGAAACTATGTCTATACGAAGTTTGTTTGGGGTGGTGGTCATGGGGGAGGCCTGTGTCGGGTGAGAGTTGTTATTGTTGCAGGGTTTGTGCGTTGAATACAGAGGAAATATAGAGTGATTTTTTTGTGCTGTTGGCTATTATTGAGTGCTGTAATCACGCGTAATTGCGGATCATGAATTTAGTTGTTATCTGTGTTAGTAGGTTGCTGGTGAGTTTACGAACCGCAACGGCTTTTTAGGAACAGCAACGTGCCTTAAGTTTAAAATATTTAGATATGGGTTCTTTAGTAATAGAAGGATAGTTAGAAGCAAAAACTATCCTAAGTAAAGTGATACTTCAGAATTGATATTTTGATAAAGTGCCTGTTTAGTAAAATTGTACGCAAATGGATAAATCATGATAACGAGTATAATAATCGGAATAGTTGTTGTTTTAATAATCGCCTACTTCATTGGTGCCGCTCAAGATAACGGTTCTCAAAGGAAGAGGCTTTCATCTGGCGAAATATCTGCCACAGGAAAGAATGCCTTTGAGGTTGTTAGAATTGATAACCCAACACTACAATTGCCAGAAGAAAACTCAGTTTCTGATATAGAAATTCCTTCATTCTCCGATGACAAAATTACATATCATGTATCAATATCTAAAATGACTTGCTCGTGCCCGGATTTTCAAAAGCACCGAAAAAATGTAGCACCCAATGATCCTAGGCGTGTGTGTAAGCATATTGCAACCGTTTTAGAAGAAAATAACTTTTTTCAGCCTCAGTCTGAGCTTGCCTTAGTAATTTTGCAGAGATCTTCTACAAACAAAAAACTAACAACTGTCAAATTAGAGAGTGGTAATGAAGTCGCAATATGTCACGGAGGAAGCGAGTGGATAGATGTGTTTACTCGGAAACGAAAAAAGGGTGACAATGGTGGTTTATATACAGGTAAATATGATCGATTTGGATTTAACCTGAATGAGAATCGATGGTCGTATGGCGATGGACCGCCAGGCGCTCGTGAAATCAGATTTATTATTTCGCAAGTTGTGTAAATAAACAGCACGTTGTGGTTCGTTCCTCACCGCC
>CAZCJR010000046.1:1746-30831 GCA_964499225.1 uncultured Cellvibrionaceae bacterium
CCAACCGATGGCGGCTTGCTTCGCGAAGCCGCCCTACATTTCAATGTGTAGCCATCTCTCTCAAACGCTTCGCCGCAACTCCATGCCGTGCCATCACATCATTAATATCCACATCCACCATTTCGCCATTTTTCACTTTCCATTCGCCAGCAACCATCACGTAATCCGCTTTGTGGGCGCCGCATAAAATTAATGCGGCGAGTGGGTCGCCGTGGCCGGAGAAGCGGGGTTCGTTTAGGCTGAATAGTGCGAGGTCGGCTTTTTTGCCTACGGCGAGTTCGCCGAGTTCGGGGCGGTGTAATAATTTTGCGCTGCCAGAGGTTGCGAGTTTTAATGCATCGATATGCGTGAAATTCGCGGAGCCGTAGCGGAGTTTTTGTAGCAGCATGGCTTGGCGGACTTCTTGGATCATATTTGATCCATCGTTTGATGCAGAACCATCTACACCGAGGCCGACAGGTGCGCCTGCGCGTTGTAAATCGCGTGTATGGCACATGCCGGAGGCGAGGAGCATGTTGGAGGTGGGACAGTGGCAGACGCCGACGCAGGCGTGGCCTAAGCGCGCAATTTCTTCTTCATTAAAATGAATGCCATGGGCGAGCCAGACGCGGTTGTTTAACCAACCTACATCGTCCAGATAATCTACCGGCCGCATACCAAATTGTTTCAGGCAGAAATTATTTTCATCTTCGGTTTCACCGAGATGGGTGTGCAGCAACACATCTTTTTGTTGTGCGAGCACAGCAGTTTCGCGCATTAAATCCGGAGTGACGGAAAAGGGGGAGCAGGGTGCAAGCGCGATTTTGCAAAAGGAATCTTCGCTAGCGTCGTGATAGCTATTAATCAAACGTTCGCTTTCGCTCAGAATTTTTTCATCGTTTTCCACCACTGAATCCGGCGGCAATCCACCTTTGGATTGACCGAGGCTCATGGAGCCGCGCGTTAAAGTAACGCGATTGCCGATGGTTTTGGCAGCGGCAACTTGCGCATCAATTGCGTGCGGCATAATGCTGCTAAAAACGTAATGGTGATCAGCTGCGGTGGTGCAACCCGATAACAACAACTCACTCAGCGCTAATTGCGTGGATGCAAAAATCGCCTCGTCATTTAAATTTGACCAAACGGGATAGAGCGCTTGCAGCCAGGGAAATAATTCTTTGTTGAGTGCGCCAGGCAATGCGCGGGTGAGCGTTTGGTAAAAATGGTGATGGCAATTAATCAGGCCGGGTAAAAGCACATGGTCGGAGGCATCGAAACTGTAGTCGTAAATACTGTCTGGCGATTTTCCTGCGGCAACCAATTCAATAATGTTATTGCCTTGAATCACGAGGCCGTTACTGGCGTCTTGTGAGTTGCCTGTCCAACAGGCGCGTGGATTTTTAATCCAGATGGCAGCACTGCGGGTGCTGCCGTAGGCAGAAGATGTCATTGGGGATACTACTGTTGCAGTGAAAAATTATGCGGCAGGTGGCTCTACCGCGGGTGGTTTTAGGCCGCAGCCTTTTAAGATCATCTGGCTTAAAAAATCGGAGATATCTTTGATCATATCCGGCTCATATTCGGCGCGATTCATAACGGTGAGAATTTTTACATCAAAGTCTGCGTAGTGTTGCGTCGATGACCAGATTAAAAAAATCAAATGCATGGGATCGACCTTATCCATGCGCCCGAGTTCAATCCACTGCTCGATAATTTGCGCTTTGCGGCGCACGAACTGGCGCATCTCGGTGCGGATATAGCCTTTCAAATGCGGCGCACCCTGAATCATTTCCATCGCATAGAGTTTGGATGCGCGCGGATGGGTGTAGGACAGTTCAACTTTTTTACGAATAAAACGATCAAGCACTTCGGCAGGATCATCGTCTACTGTGATTTCACCGAGCAAGTCATTCCACAAATTAATAATGTTATCGAGCACGGCGACGTACAAATTGGTTTTACTTTTAAAGTAATAATGCACATTGGCCTTGGGGATGCCCGCGCGGTCGGCAATGTTCTGGATGCTCGCGCCGCGAAAACCGTTTTGTACAAACTCTTCTTCAGCGGCATTAATAATATTGGTGAGATTGCGATCGCGAATTTTACCCGGTTTGTATTTTCCGGTGGGCGTTTCAGTCGGATTAAAATCCGGTGCTGCTTCTGCTTTTTTAGTCGCCATCGTTTTCACCGTCGCGCTCTTACTGGTAGACAGGGTTTTGCTGGTAGTCGTTTTGTTGCTGGATGCCGCTACTGCGTTGGTTGCACTTGGTGTTTTTACCGCTGTGGTCTTAGTTGCCATTGTTATTGTTTCTCGCGTTAAAGTGCGGCTGCGTGTAATGACTATTTACCACTTGTTCACGCTATTACCCCAGGTGGGAATAACGCTCATGGAAAATTGATAATAATTACCTTGGTGCAGCCGCGTCGTTAGTGTTATTGCGGAATTTTTCCATCGATACCTTTCACATACCAATTTTGCTGATGTAATTCTTCATCTGTCAGGGTCTTGCCCTCAGCTACCATCAATTTGCCCGCTTGATCGTAAATAGGCCCCTGATATACCGCGCGCTTGCCCGCGATCATTTCCATTTTATACGCATCTACCTTGGCGACAACCTCTTTCGGCACTACCGGATTCATCGGCGAGAGCGCGACTACATTTTCTTTCAGGCCATGCCAGATAGCTTCCGGCTTCCAGGTGCCGTCCAAAACTGCTTTGATTTTTGCGCTGTAAATGCTCTCCCAGTGTTGGGTAGACGAGGTCAAATGGGTTTTGGGGCCGTAGGCGCTCATATCGGAATTGAAACCGACCGAGTAAATGCCTTTTGCTTCTGCGGCTTGAATCGTGGCCGCAGAATCAGTGTGCATAGTGAGTACATCGGCACCTTGCAGGATTAGACTTTCAGCCGCTTCGCGCTCTTTGGCCGGATCGTGCCAGGTATTGACCCAGACCACTTTCATTTTGATATTCGGGTTCACTGCTTGCGCGCCGAGCATAAACGAGTTGATACCGCGAATCACTTCCGGAATCGGAAATGCACCCACATAACCGATCACTTCTTTTTTACTCATGGCACCAGCGACCATGCCAGCAAGAAAGCGGCCTTCATAATCGCGCGCTTGATAATTGCCGACGTTGGCGGCAGTCTTATAGCCGGTCGCGTGTTCGAATATGACTTTAGGAAATCGCTGCGCCACTTTGATGGTGGGGTTCATGTAACCAAACGAGGTAGTGAAAATTAAATCGTAGCCGCGCGATGCCATATTGCGAATCACGCGCTCGGCATCAGCGCCTTCGGCTACGCTTTCGACAAAAGTAGTTTCGATTTTATCGCCAAATTCTTTCTGCACGATTTTGCGTGCTTCATCGTGTTGGTAAGTCCAACCCGCATCGCCAATCGGGCTGACATAAACAAAGCCGACTTTTAAGGGCGCGGCAAATACGCTGGCGCTGAGTGTAAGCAGCGAGACTGCGCCAAGCAAACGGAGAAAAGTTTTTCGTGTTAACAGAGTCATGATGGTTCCTCTTGTGGTGTTTTAGTCTTTAAAAAATTATGTCAGTGAGTGACAAATTATTTGAGTGGATGCCATATTATTTCCGCGAATGCCAGTTTATTTAAGTGGATGCCATATCACTTCAAAGGGTGATAGGGCTGCCCAAGCGAGCGCGGTGCAAATAAGCCCTGATTTTTTTGGCGATACATCATCATCACCAACACAACAATCGTGACCACGTAGGGCAGCATGGCGAGCAAGTTAGGCGAAATTTCGTAACCGTAACCTTGCAATAACAAATGCAGAATGCTCGCAAAACCAAATAGCCATGCGCCGAATAAAATACGCTCGGTGCGCCAGCTGGCAAATACCACTAACGCCAGCGCGATCCAGCCGCGTCCGGCCGCAATACCTTCTGACCACATAGGCGTGTAAGCGAGTGACAAATACGCACCCGCCAATCCCGCCATGCCACCGCCGAACATTACGGCGCAGTAGCGCACTACCATAACTTTATAACCCAATGCGTGGGCCACTTCGGGGTTCTCGCCTACGGCGCGAATAATTAATCCGAGGCGGGTGTAGCGCATCACCACAAATACCGCGGCGAATAAAATAAACGAGAGATACACCAATAAATCCTGCGCGAATAATGCTTGTCCGATGAGCGGAATATCACTTAACAACGGAATCGCAACGGGCGCAAAACCGGTAACGGTTTGGCCCACATAAGCGGCGCCGAGAAAGGCGCTTAAGCCGGTGCCGAAAATGGTGAGCGCAAGACCAGTTGCGACCTGATTGGAAATTAAGGTGAGTGCGATAAACGCAAAAATCAGCGAGACCACAATGCCTGCAACAACTGCAGCGAGCACGCCCCAACCTAAACTGCTACCGGCGTAAGCAGCGATAAATCCGCAGGCGGCGCCCACTAAAATCATGCCTTCCTGGCCGAGGTTTAATACCCCCGAACGCTCCGACATCATCGCGCCCAGTGCCACCAATAACAGCGGCGTGCCGGTACGCACCATGGCGAAGAGAATATTTTCGATCAAACCTATATCCATAAAAGCTTACCTGTGTTCTTAATTTTATTGCGAATTATTGAGTGATAGCTGAGGGTTTAGCGCTGCGCGAATTTGGTACCACGCGATAGCTAATCAACAAGTCACAGGCAAGTAGATAAAACAGCAACATGCCCTGAAATAATCCGGTAATGGATTTTGGTAACCCCTGATCAATTTGCGCCATCTCGCCGCCAAGATAAGTGAGCCCGAGTAAACAACTGGCGAGCAGAATCCCGAGCGGATGCATGCGCCCCATAAACACTACAATAATGGCGGCATAACCGTAACCTAGCGAGAGTGTTGGAATCAGTTGCCCCACTGGCCCGTTGGTTTCGGAAATCGCCGCCACACCCGCCATGGCACCGCTGAAACACAGCAGCAACCAAATCAGCGTTTTACTTTTAAATCCCGCAAAACGCGCAGCGTTATGGTTCTCACCCATCACGCGCAATTGAAAGCCGAGCAGGGTGCGGGTGAGTACAACCCAAATCACTACCAACATAAACAGCGCGATAAAAAGGGCGATGCTCACGCGATAATCGTCAAATAACAGCGGCAATAATGTTTGGCTGGCAAAGAGCGCCGACTCGGGAAAATTAAGCCCTTCTGGATCTTTCAGTGGGCCGTGCACTGCCCAGAGCAACAAATTTACCGCGATGTAATTAAGCATGATGGTGGTGAGAATTTCATTGGCATTAAAACGCGTGAGCAACAGTGCGGCAATGCCCGCCCATGCCATGCCCGCCAGTGCGCCACTGGCGATAATTGCTGGCAGTACCCAAACGCCTTCGCTCTCTGCCAATTGCAAAGTGACTGCGCCACCGATTAATGCACCAAATACAAATTGTCCTTCAGCGCCTATGTTCCAAATTTTTGCTTTAAAGCAGAGCGTTAAACCAATTGCGCAGAGCAATAGCGGCGTGACTTTTACCGCGAGTTCTGAAAGGCCATAGAGGTCACTAATTGGCGCGATAAAAAAAGTGTAGAGGCTGCCGAGTGGCGGGCGGCCGAGCAATGCAAACAATAAAGCGCCGGTGATAAGCGTTAATAAGAGTGCGAGCAGCGGCGATAAATACACCATCAGCTGCGAGTCGTGCAGGCGTTTTTCAATGCGCATGGGCAACCTCCACTGCAGAGGCGCTACCAAAATTTCCTGTCATCCACTGGCCGAGTTGCGCAAGTGGGACATTGGATTTTGGTGCAAGTGGCGATAAGCGTCCGCCGCACAATGCGCCGAGGCGATCCGCTAATAAATAGAGTTCGTCGAGGTCTTCGCTGATGACCAAAATCGCCGCGCCTTTATCGCGCAACTTAATCAGCTCCTGATGAATTAAATTGGCCGCACCTACATCAACACCCCAGGTCGGATGAAAGCACACCAGCACGTTTGGATTTTGCAAAATCTCGCGGCCAATAATAAATTTTTGCAGGTTGCCACCGGAGAGGCTTTTTGCGCTGGCATCGGCACCATTGGCTTTGACTTTGTAAGTGGCGATGATTTCGGTTGCGCGCGCTTTAATGGCTGGCCAATTAAGCCAGCCGAATTTTCCGGTTTGGTTGATGTAGCTCGTTAACAAATTGTTTTCGGTCAGACTCATATTGCCCAGTGCGCCGCGCCCGATACGATCGGCGGGTACAACCCCAAGTCCCAAATTACGTCGCTCTTGCACACCGGTGTTGCCAATATCTTTGCCGCGAAAAATCAGGCTGCCAGTGTCGCTGGTCAGCTCGCCATTAATTAAATCCACCAATTCATCTTGCCCGTTACCGGCTACCCCAGCGAGGCCGAGAATTTCACCCGCGTGCAATTGCAATTCAATATTCTGCAGATGAATTGCAAATGCATCGCGTGGCTTTACATCAATCTTATCGAGTGCAAGCAGGCAGTCACCGGCGTTACCGGCGGGCATCACCTCTTGCAATTCCAATTCATCGCCGAGCATCAAGCGCGCCATTTCGCCCGGACTGGTTTCGCTAGGAATACAGGTGCCTGTTACCTTGCCGCCGCGCAATATGGTGGCCTTGTCGCAGAGCGCATTTACTTCATGCAACTTATGCGAAATAAATAAAATGCTGCAGCCTTTGTGCGCAAGTTTTTTCAACACTGCAATTAACTGCGCAACCTCGGGTGGTGTAAGTACTGCGGTAGGTTCGTCGAGAATTAATAATTGGATGTCTTGCAGCAGGCAACGAATAATTTCCACGCGCTGTTGTTCGCCCACCGAGAGGCTGTGTACAAGGCGGTCAGGATTTATCGCGAGGCCGTATTCGTCGCCCACCGCGATAATACGCGCGCGCAATAAATCGAGTGTGCCGTATTCCGCTGGTGTTAAATAAAGAGCGATGTTTTCTGTCACCGTCAGGGTTTCAAATAACGAGAAGTGCTGGAACACCATGCCCATGCCGAGTTGGCGTGCATGCGCCGGGCCGCTGATGCTGACCTCTTTGTCGTTCCAGGTCATTTGTCCGGAATCCGGTTTGACCACTCCGTAGATCATTTTCATCAGTGTGCTTTTGCCTGCGCCGTTTTCGCCAAGTAGCGCATGGATTTCACCGGGCGCAACCTGCAAGCTCACCGCATCGTTGGCGATGCAACCCGGATAGGCCTTGGTAAGGGAAAGCAATTCAAGGCGCATCGCCTTTTTTTCAGACATAAACCGCTCGCTTGTAAACCTGACTGGCTGGACAAAAAGATAGTCTGGTTTGAGCAAATTGCATGCCATTGGCTATGCCCGATCTGAGTTTACAAAAAACTTGGAAAAAATTGTCTATATGGCCAGACTTTTGCTTTGAGGCTTTGGCGGAAGCTGTTTGGCTAAAACAGTTTTGCTGAAATCGGCTATACCCTTTAAAGAGAGTTGTAACCTTAAGTCCGGGTTGATCAGTTGGAGGAAAGTCTGTGCAGTTTGTGGTGAACAATGTTCTGGTGGAATTGACGGATGTGGCAGCGGATATGACGCTGCTCCAGTATCTACGCAGCCAGCAAAATCTGGTCGGCACCAAAGAGGGCTGTGCCTCGGGTGATTGCGGCGCCTGCACTGTATTGATTGGTCGCCAAGTTACGGACTCAATGGCTTACAGCAGTGTTAATGCCTGCATCTGCCCGCTTGGCAGCCTGCAGGATTGCCATATTGTGACAGTGGAAGGCCTGTCGTCGTCGTCAGAAAAATTGCACCCGGTGCAAGAGGCAATGGTGGAATGCCACGGTTCGCAGTGCGGTTTTTGTACGCCCGGATTCGTAATGTCGCTGGCGGGATTGCAATTGGCAGGCGGTGATGAGTTGGCGCAGGCCGATGCGGACACGCAACGCGCCGCGGTAATTGATGCAATTTCAGGCAATTTGTGTCGCTGCACTGGTTATCGCCCGATTATCGCAGCGGGCCTGTCCTCACTTGGAAGGGCAGCTATTAAAAAACCTGCCCAAGTGGCCAGTTTTGTGCAAGAGTGGGTGCCTGCTGCACCTTTAGTGGGCACAGATGGCGGGCATGCAAGCTATCGCAGCAAAAACTTGTCCAATGGCCGCAGCGATTATTGGCAGCCGCAAACTGAAACGGCATTACAGCAATTACTGGTTGAATATCCCCAAGCGCGCCTGGTTGCCGGTGGAACTGATTTGATGCTGGAAGTGACCCAGCAATACAAACACCTGCCGCAGCTGATTGATCTCAATCGCATTGAAAGTCTCTGTGCAATCCAGACTAATGATGACGAGATTGTTTTAGGGGCAGCGGCGAATTACAGCACAATGGAAAAAGCACTGGCCGATCTCGCACCCGAATTTGTTGCACTGCTCGCACGTTTGGGTTCGCGTCAAATCCGCAATCGTGGGACTCTGGGCGGAAATATTTGCAACGCCTCACCGATTGCCGATGCTCCGCCCTATCTATTAGTGATGGATGCGGAATTGGAACTAGTGAATAGCAGTGGCAGTATGCGACGCGAATTGCTGACGCATTTTTATCGCGACTACAAAAAAACAACACTGGTTGCCGGTGAATATCTTGCGCGCATTCGTATCGCCCGCGCGCAACTTGTACGGTCACTCAAATTATTCAAAATTACCAAACGCTATGAAGACGATATTTCTGCGGTGATGGGTGCATTTTGTTGGAGTGGAGCAACAGCGAACGAATTTAAAATCGCCTTTGGCGGTATGGCGGCGATTCCCAAGCGCGCGAGCGCCACCGAACAATTTTTAAGTAACACCAACTGGTGTATGGCCGGCGATGTCGATGAAGATATTCTTGCGCGAGCCTGCGATCTATTGCGCAGCGAATTTTCACCACTGAGCGATGTGCGCGCCAGCGCTGCCTACCGCATGGCTATGGCCTGCAATTTACTCAAAAAAGCCTGTTATGAATTTGCAGCTGAAGCCTCGGGCAAAGTAATTGAAGAGAGGCTGTTTAGCCATGCGTAGAATTGTTGTTAATTCTGAATTGTCACCTGCTAATACTACCGGCATAGCTTCCGGTGGTGTTGGTCATTCGATTGCGCACGAATCCGCGCATAAACATGTTCGTGGCACGGCGGAATATGTAGATGATTTACCGCTGCTGCCCGGCACTTTATTTGTCGCGACCGGCCAATCAAGCAAACCCCATGCGCGTATTCGTGCAATGGATTTGTCGGCGGTTAAATCGGCGCCGGGCGTCATTGATGTCATAGTGCAAAGCGATATCCCCGGAAAAATTGATGTCGCACCTGTATATTCCGGTGATCCGTTGCTCGCAGGTGATTTGGTGGAATTTATCGGCCAGCCAATTTTTGCAGTTGCTGCCTCGAGTTTTGTAGCAGCGCAGCGCGCGGCTCTATTAGCAAAAATTGATTACGAAGAATTGCCTGCACAATTAACGGTGGAGGATTCGCTTGCCGCGCAAAGTTTTGTATTGCCACAGCATCAATTGCTACTCGGTGACCCGGATGCGAGTATCGAATCTGCACCGCATCAATTGATGGGTGAAATCTATGTGCGCGGGCAGGAACATTTTTATCTTGAAGGCCAGATTAGCGAGGCCCGTCTAACCGAAGACGGCGGCATTCATGTAGTGAGTTCATCGCAACATCCCACTGAATTGCAAAAGCTTGTAGCGGAGGTGTTGGCGATTCCATTGCACCTGGTGGTAGCCGAAGTGCGCCGTATGGGCGGCGGTTTTGGTGGCAAAGAAAGTCAGGCGGCGCCGCTCGCGTGTATCGCTGCATTATTCGCACAGCGCAATCGTCGCCCGGTGCGCTACCGCATGCCGCGCCGCGACGACATGATTCAAACCGGTAAACGCCACGATTTTTTAAATCGCTGGCGCGCCGGATTTAACAGCGAGGGAAAACTACTCGGCGTCGATATGTTGCTTGCTGGCAAATGCGGTTTTTCACCGGATTTATCCGAAGGTATTGTCGACCGTGCCATGTTCCATGCGGACAACGCCTACTTTTTAAATCATGCGCGTATTCTCGGTTTGCGTTGCAAAACCCATACAGTTTCCAATACGGCCTTTCGCGGTTTTGGCGGACCAAAAGGGATGATGGCGATTGAAACCCTGCTGGAAGATATAGCACGCACACTCGGTAAGGATCCGCTCGATATTCGTAAAGCCAACCTCTATCAACCGGGCGCCGATGAAACGCCTTACGGCCAAAAAATCGAGCAGCATGTATTGCCGGCATTAATCGAACGCTTGGAAAAAAGTTCCGATTATCGCGCGCGCCGCATTGCCATCACCGAATTTAATAACTCGCATCGAACGCTGAAAAAAGGCATTGCTTTAACACCGGTGAAATTTGGCATTTCCTTTACTGCCAAACATCTCAACCAAGCCGGTGCGCTTTTGCAAATTTATACCGACGGTAGTTTACTGATTAATCACGGCGGTACGGAGATGGGGCAGGGGTTGTATACCAAAATCCAGCAAATTGTCGCCAGTGCATTCGGTGTGAGTGTGCATCGGGTAATGGTGTCGTCGACGCGTATCGATAAAGTGCCCAACACCTCGCCGACCGCGGCTTCATCGGGTACTGATTTAAATGGTATGGCCGCTAAAGATGCCTGCGATAAAATCAAAGCGGATTTAATTGCTTTTGCCTGCGAGCATTTTCAGATTACTGCTGAGCAAATCCAGTTTACGAATGATGTGGTTGTGCTCGGCGAGCAAGAGCTGGCTTTCCCTGCCTTTATCAAACTTGCCTATCTCAATCGCGTTGCGCTATCGGCAACTGGCCATTACCGCACACCCAAAATTTTCTATGATCGCGTCACTGCCAAAGGTCAGCCATTTTTGTATTTCGCCAATGGTGCAGCAGTGTCAGAGATTACACTCGATTGTTTGACTGGTGAATATAAAGTGGATCGCGTGGATATTTTGCATGACGTAGGTAAATCATTAAATCCGGCAATTGATGTCGGCCAGATTGAAGGTGGTTTTATTCAAGGCATGGGTTGGCTGACTACGGAAGAATTATTGTGGGATGAAAAAGGCCGCGTTGTTTCCAATAGCCCGGCGAACTATAAAATTCCAACGGCGTTTGATACTCCACCCATTTTCAATGTTGAATTATTTAATGAACCCAATTTGGAAAATACGATTCATTTGTCCAAAGCGGTCGGTGAGCCGCCATTAATGTTGGCGATTTCTGTGTGGGCGGCATTGCGTGATGCTTGCAGTAGCACGACTAATTACCAATTCAGTCCGCGTTTGGATACGCCCGCGACACCCGAGCGAATTTATTGGGCGCTACAAGATTGTATTGCGTTTAATAATGCCGCCGTCAATGCAAACGCGACAGAGGAGAAATAGTTATGTCATTACTCAACTGGTCAGCCGCAATTCAACATTGCCAGCAAAGTGGCTGTGGTTATGTCATCGCCACCATTATTAATACGCAAGGCTCAACACCGCGCGACGGCGGCAGCAAAATGGTGATCACCACCGATACTACTTATGACACCATCGGTGGTGGTCAGCTGGAATTTCTGTTGGTGCAGCAAGCGCGCGATTTACTGGCACAGAATAAAACCTGTCAGATATTAAAACCCATACCGCTTGCTGCTGAAGCCGCGCAGTGTTGTGGAGGCAATGTGACGGTGATGCTCGAAGCCTTCGCTGCTTGCGCATGGCAGATTGCACTCTTCGGCGCGGGGCATGTATGCCAATCACTGGTGACGATTCTTGCAGGCTTACCCTGTCAGGTACGTGTTATCGATAATCGTCCGGAGTTAATGACGACCAATTTACCGGCGAATTGTCGCTACGAATTTTATACCGATCCCACTGAGGCCATTGCGCAATTGCCTGACGATGCGTGGGTTATTGTTTTTACTCACGATCACACACTGGATTTTGCGCTGTGTAAAACATTGTTATCCGATCAGCGCTGGGCATACGTTGGCATGATTGGTTCGCACACCAAATCCCTGCGCTTTCGCAAACGTTTGGCTGATGCAGGTTTTAATGCGTTGGAAATAGAAAAAATTCACAGCCCCATTGGCCTGCCAGAAGTAAAGGGGAAATTGCCGATGGAAGTGGCCGTATCTATAACTGCTCAATTGCAAAGCCTGTATTACCAGCATGCGCCGGTTCAGGCTGGGCGTTCAACATCATGGCGTGAAATTAAAACAATTATGCAGGAGCACAAGGCTACGGCAATCTTATGCAAATAATCCGGTTGGCTAATGAATTCAGAGTGGCAAATCATGAACCTGAATGAGTTTAACAATTTGCCTGCAGTGGATGCAGTCAGTGCGCTCTATGGTTGCTGCCATTGCCAAACCTGGGCTGAAGCAGTGTCGGCGCGCCGCCCTTTTGTGCAGGCCAAAGATTTGTTTTCTGCCGCAGAGCAAGTTTGGCAGCACGCTAATGAATCCGAAATTCTTGAAGCCTTTTCCGGTCACGCGCGTATTGGCGATATCGAATTGCTTCGCTCGCGTTATGCCGGTCGCGCCACCCAGGAGCAGGGACAAGTACTTCAGGCAGACGAATCTATTATTCAGGATTTATATCGCCTCAATAAAGAGTATGAAGAAAAAAACGGTTTTATTTTTATCGTTTGCGCTAGTGGGAAATCCGCTGAAGAAATGTTGCGCTTATTACAGGACAGAATTGATAACCCGAGCGACCTTGAATTACAAAATGGCGCGCGGGAGCAGGGGGAGATTACCCGTTTGCGACTCGCCAGATTAATTGATACCCATTGATAGATTTACGGAAACCCGGCTATGAAAAAAGCAGCGATTACAACCCACATTTTAAATCTCGACACGGGTAAACCAGCGGCGAATGTGCCCGTAACCTTGCATCGTCTGGATACGGATGCGCCTATTGCCACCGCGTTAACCGATGCTGATGGTCGCATTATGTGCTGGGAAAATGAATTTGAATTGCAGGCAGGTGCTTACCTGTTGTATTTCGCCATTGGCGATTGGTACGCGCAGCAGGGGCGCAGCAGTTTCTATCCCGAAATTCAAATCAGTTTTCAGGTCGTCAATGTGCAAGAGCATTACCACGTTCCGTTGCTGCTAAATGCGTATGGTTATTCAACCTATCGCGGTAGTTAGTGAATTATGGGAGTCGTCATTCCTACTGGCGGGAGCCGCAGGACAGCGCAGCTAATCCATGTGGTGATTTTCGGCAGCAGGGTTGTTCCGGCTCACAGAAAATCAGGTTGTGTTTAGAATCTTCTTTTTTTGCGGTTAAGGCTAGTTATGAGTTCTTCTGATGTAAGCGCATTTCGCGCGCAAATTTTACATTTTACCGATGTGCCTGATCCGCTGACGGGTGCGGGCATTGAATATTTTGAAGATGGTGTGCTGTTGGTCGAGCATGGCCGCGTTAAAGCGGTTGGCAGTGCGGAAAATATGGCGCGGCAGGGGCTGGACTTGCATCAGTGTCGCCACACTCCCGACCATTTATTAATGCCAGGTTTTATTGATAGCCATATTCATTATCCGCAAACGAGCGTTATTGCCTCTTATGGAGAACAGTTGTTGGATTGGCTCAATAACTACACCTTTCCCAGTGAATTACAATTTTCTGACCCGGATTTTGCAGCTGTTGCTGCCGACGCATTTTTAAAATTCCTGCTGCAAAATGGTACGACTACAGCGATGGTTTATACCACGGTGTTTGCCCAATCGACGCACGCGTTTTTTTCGGCCGCCGAAAAAATGAATATGCGGATGATCGCCGGAAAGGTGATGATGGACCGCCATGCGCCCGCAGAATTGTTAGATACTCCAGCAAGCAGCGATGCTGATTGCCGTGAATTAATCGACGTATGGCATAACAACCATCGCTTGCAGTACGCATTAACGCCGCGTTTTGCACCCACCAGCTCGCCTGAACTATTAGCGATAACGGGCCAGTTATATAGGGATTATCCTGGTATTTATTTGCAAACCCATCTCTCCGAAAACCAACAGGAAATTGCGTGGATAAAATCACTCTATCCCACCGCGCGCGATTATCTGGATGTGTATGACCACTACGGGCTACTCGGCCCGCGCAGTGTGTTCGGTCATGGCATCCATTTGAGTGATGATGAAGTTGCACGTTTGGCGCAATCGCAATCAGGTATTGCATTTTGTCCCACATCCAATTTATTTCTCGGCAGTGGCCTGCTGAATATGGCACGTCTGGAGAACGCTGGAATCCCCGTAAGCCTCGCTACTGATGTGGGTGGCGGTACCAGTTTTTCGCAATTGCGCACCCTTGCTGAAGCTTACAAAGTAATGCAACTGCAAGGGCAATGTTTGCATCCATTAAAAGGGTTTTATATGGCCACCTTGGGTAATGCACGCGCCCTACAATTGGATAATTGCATCGGCAATTTTGAAAAGGGAAAGGAAGCGGACTTTATTCTTATCAATTTAGGTGCAACCCCTTTGCAAGCGCTGCGGCAATCAACCGCCCAGACCTTATCGGAAAAACTCTTTGCATTAATGACCTTGGGTGATGAGCAAAATATCGCGCGCGCTTACATTATGGGCAAGCTGGTATTTCGCCGCACCGAAAGCGCACAAGGAGAATTAGTATGGATGGAATAATTAACCCGATGGTGCTTGAGTGGCTCAATCTGGCGTTTCGCTGGTTTCATGTGGTGGCGGCTATCGCTTGGATCGGCGCATCCTTTTATTTTATTTGGTTGGATTTGAGTTTACGTGAACCACCACAATGCAAAGCGGATCAGGGTGTAAAGGGGGATTTGTGGGCTATTCACGGCGGCGGCATTTATGAAGTAGCCAAATACCATTTGCGCCCGCCCGAAATGCCAGTGAAATTGCATTGGTTCAAGTGGGAAGCTTACAGCACCTGGTTAAGTGGAACCGGATTACTAATTTTAATGTACTACCTGCAAGCGCAGACTTATTTGGTAGGTTACAACACACTTATTCAGTCGCCGGGTTGGGCAGTGATTGCCAGCATTGCGTTTATTCTTTGTGGTCAACTAGTTTACGAATTATTGTTGCGCACGCCTTTAGTAAAACGGGGTTTGGTTATCGCAGCCGCATTGCTTGCGATCATTACTCTCGCGAGTTATATCGCACATCAATTATTTTCACCTCGTGCCGCCTATTTACATGTAGGTGCAATGATCGCAACCTGGATGGCAGGAAATGTGTTCTGGGGGATTATGCCTGCCCAGCGTAAATTTGTTGCCGCAGTCAGTAACAATGAAGCGCCCGATACTTGCGCCATGGCATTCGCCAAATTGCGCTCAACGCACAATAACTATTTAACCTTGCCGGTTATTTTTTGCATGCTCAGCAACCACTATTCATTTCTCTACAGCCATGCCTATTCGTGGCTGGTATTAGTGGGAATAGGCGTGTGTCTGGCCTGGGGGCGCCACTTTTTTAATCTTAAACATTTAGGCTATGTTAAACCCGGTATTCTGATTACCAGTTTGCTGGGGATTGTGGTGATCGCGGTGTTGATGTCATTTACATCTGGTTCACATTCGGCTGCTACTACTAGTGCTTCAACTAATACCACAAGCAATACCGCAACTACGGGCGGTGAAGCAACCCAACAAGATACACAAACACTATCGACTGATACCGCAAAAATTACGCAACTGGTTCAGGTGCATTGCACCAACTGCCATGCTGCTGCTCCGTCGCAACCCGGTTTCGCAGCAGCACCTGCTGGTCTGATAATCGATTCGGCTGCGCAGCTCGCCGCGCAAAGAATTCGCGCTCTGCCCGCGTTGTATTCCGGTTATATGCCGCTCGGAAATTTTAATCAAATGACCGAGCTTGAGCGTAAAACCCTAATCGAGTGGCTCAATGCACAATAAATATTGATAGAGAAATAATTATGGCGGCCTACGTTATTGTCGATATAGAAGTTCATAATCCGGAAAACTATAAAGACTATCTCGCTAAAATAACGCCGACAGTTTTTGCCTGTAGTGGGCGTTATCTGGTGCGCGGTGCACAGGCAGAAGTCATCAGCGGCAGCTGGCAACCTAAACGTTTAGTGGTGATGGAATTTCCCGATCTTGCCACCGCTAACCATTGGGCGACTTGCGAAGAATATGCCCCTATACATGCGCTGCGAAATGCCAATGCAAGTGCAAATATGATCATAGTTGAGGGCAGCGTGGACTTTGTCAGTTAGAACCAATTTGAGCTTTTTTTGGTTTCTTATGCGTTATCTGCTCAAGTAGTAAAATGAATAGTGAATTTTGTTCTTATCTGTTGTCTAACCGCTACAAGCTGAGTAATCCTTCTCATTCCAATCTAGCTGCCCTTGTTACCATCTTGTTACTCAGTAAATCCATTTACGGCTGCCAAGATGAACAACTTAATAGCTTTCAAATCTGTACTCGCCATAGGCGCACTCATAACGCTTATCTCCTGTGGTGGCTCCGGCGGCGGTTCTGATACACCTACGCCATCAGGTCCGTCATCGACACCAGCGAGTGTTGCACTTAACAGTTCATCAATTGGTTCGCTTGCTGTCAGCAGCTTGTCATCCACTTCTGCGTCATCAACTGTCGCGCTCGCTGCGCCACAGAATGTCTCAGTGATTCCCGCTAACGGTTCGGTAACACTTACCTGGAATCCAGTTTCCGGTGCGACTGGTTACCATATTTATTACGCCTCAGAGGCGAATATCTTAATTAACAATATCGCGAGTTTTGATGATGGCACCTGGCTGCAAAACGTTAGCTCACCGCGCGTGATTGATGCATTGCGCAATGGTGAAACCTATTATTTTGTGGTGACCGCAGTGAATGCTGGTGCAGAAAGCACGGCGAGCAGTGAAGTCAGCGCAACGCCATCAATAATTGATTTGGCTAGGCAGCCCACTGCGCAGGAAGTATTGGTGGTGGAATTAATTAATCGCGCGCGCGCCAACCCCGAAGCCGAAGCGGCGCGTTATGGAATTGGTTTAAATGACGGTATCACCGGCACGCAAATTACGGCTACCGCAAAGCAACCGCTTGCGCATAATTTATTATTGATCGATGCAGCGCGCGTTCATTCGCAATGGATGCTCGATGTCGATATTTTTTCCCATACCGGCGCAAATAACAGTACTCCCACAGCGCGCATGTCGGCAGCGGGCTATGCGTTTACCGGTAGTTGGACGAGCGGTGAAAATATTGCCTGGGGCGGCACTACCGGGCCAAGTATTAATTTAACCAGTTATGCACTTTCGCATCACAAAGGTTTGTTTGAATCGCCCGGGCATAGAGTGAATATTCTTAATGCAAATTTTCGCGAAATTGGTGTCGGCCAGAAACAGGGATATTTTTCCGCTAACGGCAACAACTATTTGGCGTCCATGCTCACGCAAAACTTTGCCCGCTCGGGATCAAGTTATTATTTAACCGGTGTTGTGTATAACGATACTAACAACAATGATTTCTACGATGTTGGCGAGGGCATGAGTGGTGTGACGATAAGTTTTAATGGCAAGTCATATCCAGTCTACGCTACTGGTGCATACACTATTCCACTCAGCAACGGCAGTTATGATCTCGCGGTAACGGGAGATTCGCTCGGTGCGGCCGTTTATCACCGGGTTCAAATTAACAGCGCGAATACCAAGGTTGATATTGTAAAAACCGGTAATGCTCTTGATGTGGTTACCTGGTAATGGCAGATTTTTTATCGCTTAATCAACCGCTCTACCAAATCCCAATGCTGCGGAAATTTTTTCTGCAGCATTTCAGATGTACCCAGAGTCATATCCGCGTAATCGAAACCTGGCGATACGGCTTCGCTTATCAAACCGTAGTCGTGCTCACCCTCTAATAATTCCGATGCTTTCCAAACGCCGCCTTTTACGGTGAGTTGTAGCAGCTCACCTTTGGTTACGTCACTGCCCATAATCACTTGTTCGAGTTTGCCGTCGGGATAAATCAGCGTGTAGCGAATTGGATCACCCAAATGGTAGTAGTGGACTATGTCGGATTGGTTGAGATGAAAATGACCAATAGGTGATTGGCTGGTAAGCATGTAAAAAATCGAGGTGAGAATAAAGCGGTCGCCTTTGTCGGTAGACAGTTTTGCATAGTCATCGGCTTGGTAAGTGCGACGGAAAAATCCACCTTCAATATGGCCGGAGAGATTCAATGCTTTAGCGACATCTTCAGCACTGGGTTTGTTAGTCTGGTTCATTGATTGTTCCTGCATAGGAGTAGCGGTGCAAGATAATAACGTAAACACACAGACCGGTGCGATTAACAGTAGTCGGTAAAGTTTCATGAAATTTATTTTATATCCTGTGGGTAGTGGTGTTGATGCCAATGCTGTGCAATTTTATCGCGGCGGCAAATCCACACATCATTGTGCTGCAAAACGTATTGAATAAACCTCTCCAGCGATTGAATGCGGCCGGGGCGGCCAATAATGCGGCAGTGCAAACCAATGTTTAACATCTTGGGTGCGAATTCACCTTCGGCGTAAAGCGCATCAAAGCTGTCTTTGAGGTAGGTAAAAAATTGGTCGCCACAATTAAATCCTTGCGCTGCAGCAAAGCGCATATCGTTGCTGTCGAGTGTGTAGGGGATAATTAAATGCGGTTTGCCGTTATTGGTATTTGCATGCTCGTGTGTCCAATAAGGTAAGTCGTCCGCGTAGGAATCCGAGTCATATAGAAACCCGCCTTGTTCAATCACGAGTGCGCGGGTATTGGGACTATCGCGGCCGGTGTACCAACCGAGTGGGCGCGCTCCGGTAACGCGCGTGTGGATTTCAATCGCGGTGCGAATGTGTTCGCGTTCGATGTCGACGGGCATAAATTGGTGGTCGATCCAGCGGTAGCCGTGGCTCGCAATTTCCCAATGGGATTCAAGCATGGCCTCGACCACATCGGGGTTGCGCTCCAGTGCCATAGCCACGCCGTAAACCGTTACCGGTAGTTGGTATTTATTGAATAAACGGTGCAGCCGCCAGAAGCCCGCGCGGCTGCCATATTCGTAGAGCGATTCCATACTCATATGGCGCGCTTCAAATGCGCGTGCGCCGATAATTTCTGATAGAAAAGTTTCCGATGCAGAATCACCATGCAGCACGCAGTTCTCGGCTCCCTCTTCATAATTAATCACAAATTGCAGGGCAATGCGCGCACCACCTGGCCAGTTAGCCTTGGGGGGATTTCTGCCGTAACCGAGCAGGTCGCGTGGGTAAGGGGTTGGCTGAGATGGTAGTTTGCTGTTATCGCTCATTCGCACTATCGCTCATTATTGTTCGGCTAATAAAAGTGGACTTAACAAAACTTTAATAAATACCAAGCTGTTGTCAAAGCATCATCAAATTCTGTGCCATCGTTCAGGCTTAGCATTTTCCGCCAAGCAGTCTCACAAGCCGCAATATTACTGGGCAAAGACGCCTGACTTGCACCAGATTAAAACAAATCCCGTCCATTTGGACAGGATATTTAAAGGTGGTATCCGCTGTTGGCGCGGAATCACACTTGCTGGTATCACTATTGCATTAGCCCCTCTGTCTTACTCCTCCCGCGTAAACAACTTCCTGGATCTTCAGAGACTCTGCTTATGTTATTGCCCAGTATTCCGACCCTTATCCGCGCAGGGCGCGGCGTCACATGTGCTGTTTTAGTTGCCACTAGCTGCTTCATTGCTATCTGGAGTGTAGCTGCTTCTGCAGCGAGCCCCGCAATAGGTTCTGCGACTAGTAGCGACTGGTTCGAAAAATTTAAGGCGACTGCTAGCGATAAAGAGTTGTACACCTTTTTATATGCGATGCCGAAAGGCGGCGATTTGCATAACCATATTAGCGGCTCGGTAATGTCCGGGTGGTGGTATGAGGTTGCGCTCGCGCAGAAAGAATACGGATATCGCTTTTATACCAAAGTGCGCATTAATAATTGCCGCGATTTCGCCGACAACAATTTCGGTTATCGCCCGTATTTAATGTTGTTTAACAATCTAATGGAATCCACCTACAACCAATTACCGGAATGCGAAAAGGCGGAATACAAACGCCTCGAAGAGTTGGATGAAAAAGAAAGGGCCGGTTGGGTCAATAGCGTAACCCTAAGTCATGATCACGAAGGGCGCGATGAATTTTTTCAAACCCATTGGCAGCGCCTCGATCAATTGCTTTACAGCCCATATCTGATTGCGGAAATTCTTTATCTGAATATGGAGGCCTTTGGCGAGGAAGGTTTGATTTATTTAGAGACAATGTTGGAGGCGGGTGGTTATTTTAAACCCGATGGCAGTCCGATCAGTGAAGATGACGCTGTTGCCATTTTCCGTAAGCGACTTGCGCAAGCGGATGCTAAAAAAACCGGCGTAACTGTGCGCTTTCAGGATTCCATCTTGCGTTTTGTTCCCAGCGCTGAAGCGCAATTGCGTGCGTCTTACGCAGTTGTTTCTCGTCACCGCGATTTATATGTAGCGGTAAATATGGTGGGGCGTGAGGATAATGATAAAGGCTACCCGTTGCGCTTCACCCAAACCCTGCGCGAGCTGCGCCATAAGTACAACAACGTGCGTTTATCGGTACACGCTGGTGAAGTGGATGAACCAAACTCCCATATTCGCGATACCTTAATGCTTGGCGCCGATCGCATTGGTCACGGTGTCAATTTAATTAGTGATCCGGATCTTCTGCGCGAAATGCGTCACGGGCCATATCTGGTGGAAATCAATTTAATTTCCAATTTGCTGCTCGAATACGTGAGCGACTATGCGCAGCATCCTTTCCCGGAATATTTGCGGTTAGGAATTCCGGTTGCACTCTCCACCGATGATCGCGGTATGTGGGATTCCAATATCACCGACGAATTTTTTGTCGCGGTAAAAGAATTTAATTTGTCCTGGGATGAGTTGCTGCTACTCAGCCGCAACTCGCTGCAATACAGTTTTGTGGAGGACGATGTAAAAGCGCAGCTGTTAAAGACCTACAACACACGCATTAACACTTTCCAAAAAGCGTTTACGAAAAATGGCGTGAGCAGTTTAAAAAATGCCAAGCCTGTTTCTTACGGCTTTATTTGTAAGCGCTATTCATTGTGTGATTTTAACTAAACCCAGGTGATTTCAATCAGGCTATCGGGGTGCAACATATTGGTTCAAGTGTGCGTGCGTGGCGCATTATTTTGCATCAGTGATCTTGTGCCCCGGTGTGCTTCCGATCCTCGTTTTACGCCTTATTTTCCAATTTTTAATCGATTGAACTGCATTTAAATACCAATAAATAATTGAAAAATAAGGAAATTAATATGTATGTTTTGAAAAGGTAACCAAACAGACAGGAAATGGCATGGCGCTTGCAATTTCACGACCAGCTTTCCTGATACATATTATTAGACACCATTGGAGTGCACTTGCTATGACCGTACACAATTCTTTTACCCGCAATAAACTCGCGCTATTAATCAGTCTGGGCTGTGTGGCTGCATCCACACCCGCATGGTCTGTTGAAGAAGTTGCCACCCAAACCGCTGCTGTTGCGGCTGCAGGCGCCGTTGAAGAAACACTGGTGGTCGGTGACACCATGGGACTGATGTCCAATAAAGCAAAATCGGTATTTGGTTTTGAAAAAACCATCGTGGAAACACCGCGCAGTATTACCTCGGTGAGTTCAGACATGATGGAGAGTTACAACATCAGTGATATTGATGACCTGGTGCTGGTATCTCCCGGTGCGTTTACCCAATCATTTTTTGGTGTGGCCGGTTCACTCGATGTGCGTGGTACTCCGGGTGAGGTGTATTTCCGTGGAATGCGCCGCGTAAATAACCCGGGCAATTATCCAACGCCGATTGGTGCATCAAATCGTATTGATATTGTGCGCGGTCCGGCATCGCCCATTTATGGCCCATCAAAAATTGGTGGCTATCTTAACTTCGAGCCCAAGTCTGCGCGGGTAGAAGGCGGCCAGTATTTGAGTGAGCCAGAAGGTCAAATCAGCATGACGCGCGGCAGCTGGGATAAAAATATTGTTACTGCTGAAGTGGGTGGGCCAGGTTCTATCGGCGATAAAGATCTTGGTTACTACGTTTATGCCGAGACTGAAAACTCAGGCAGTTACTACGAAAATTCAGGTACTGACCAAAATATTTTTCAGGCTGCGTTCAACGTGGATTTGTCTACCAATACCCGGGTTGAATTCGGTGGTATGTATCACGAGTTTGATGGTAATCAGGTCGCAGGTTGGAACCGCGTTACGCAGGATTTAATTGATCATGGCACCTACATTACCGGTTCGCCAACCTCGGTTGATACCGATGGTGATGGTTACAACTCACCACAAGAGTTTGATGTATGGAAAGCAACTTTTACCCAAAGTAACTTTTTTGTTCCGGGCGCTTCCGCGACTGACGCGAGTATGGACCCGGCTTGGGCATTGCAAAATGTCGGCACGACTAAGTTGTCGGGCAGCCAAACGCTGGTTGCACCGGAAGACCAATTAGTCACGACGGTTTCGACAGTGTATTTTGATGTGATTCATGAAGCGAGTGATGATTTCACCATCACCAATAAAGTCTTTTATGAAAAACTGGAAAACATTAATGAAAATGCCTACGGCTTTTCACAGTTCGTCGACACCTATGCGTTTGAGGACCAGTTGCTATTTGAAATCAGCGCGGAGCATACGGATTGGTTGTCAGCCAATTATCAAATATCGCCCAGTATTCGCTACACAGAATTTAGACAGGGCGACGATTTTGATTACGAATATTTTGATCGCCGCGATTTAAGCCAGCAGTCGACTGCGCTTGATCGCAAGTTGCTCGCCACCGTTACCGACTCGGATTATGCCAATTATCTTGAAGGTGATTTTACCGATTACGGTTTGGCATTTTTGGGCGATTACACCATCGCTGAAAACATTGGATTGTTATTGGGTGCGCGATATGACTATCTGGACATGAACAGCGACTCGATCGTCAGCAAATTAAAACTCACACCGGCTCCAACAACCGTGACCTCGGCAAGTGAAACCGAGGATGGCGTCTCATGGACTGCAAGCTTGTCTTACACCACGCCGATTGGTTTGATTCCCTATGTGACCAAATCCGAGCAAGCCACCATTGTAATGGGGCAAGGCTCAGAAATTTCACCGGGTTTAATTGCTGGTGGCAATGCAATCGCCGATTCCGAATTGGAAGAAATTGGTGTTAAGGGTGACTTGTGGGATGGCCGGTTGTTCGCGTCTATGGCCTATTTTGAACAAACCCGCACCAACTACAGTGCGCAGGATTTGGTCAGCAACAACACCACCGAAAGTAAGGGCTATGAGATGGAAGCCCGCTTGTTGATCACTGAAGATTTCACCATTACTACTGCTTTGACGCATTTGGAAATTACCAATCTAACCGCGTTGGATGGTGGTGCGCAATTTGGATTTATGGGTGCAGGTGATTTGGTGAACGTGAGTGATCCATCGCTGTTTTACGGTTATGTGATGCAAGGTCTGACCTTGGTTGGCAACGAAACTGATGCATTGAAATCCGGTATTCCGGAAAACATGGTCAGCCTCACCGGCGCTTACAACTTTGGTGACGGCTACAGCATAACGGCGAGTGCGGTGCATGCGGATTCAACCTACTCAGGCTTTTCCAAAGCCATTAAGTTGCCGTCGTACACCTTGTTTAACGCCGGTATTTCTTATCATGCCGAAACCTGGAGTGTGAGCCTGCAAGGTAAAAACCTGACGGATGAACGTTACTTCCGTGCGAACTTCCCGGATCTGTTTGGTAGTACCGTTGTGTTGCCAGAATTGCCGCGCAGCTTTGTTGGTAAGGTGACATTCAGGTTCTAAGTTAGCATTTGACTTATCAAGTAAGTGTTGTGCGCGGGCCGTTGTTAATCCCAACGGCCTGCGCCTACAAAACGACAGGGCTATCTAATGTTTATTCGTGCATTAAAAAATATCACCACTGTAGTTTTATTTTTCTCATTATTTTTACCTGTTGCCGCTGGGGCAGCACAAATTCCCGAAGGAACCCCCAAGGCGCGTATCGCGGTATTGGGTGGTACTTTTTTAAATGACATTATTTTTTCGAGCAAGCTGATCAAAAAAGAATTCACCATCGAAACCAAGTTGGGTGCTTCGCCTAAAATTTATTACGCCGAGTATGAAGGCATTCCATTCTATTACGTGCATGCCCATGGTGAAGGTAAATGGCTGGAAACCTGGGTGGCACTGTATGATTTAGGTGTTGAAGAGGCGATCGGCGGTGCGACGGCTGGCGGCATCAACCCCAAAATGCGTGTTTATGATTATGTGATCCCCGATGATTTTATCGATATGAATGTGGATCGTGCGCTCGGCTTCCCTCCAGAAATTTATCGCGACCCCAATGCTATTCCGCTGCCGCGTTTTACGCCGGCGATGGACACTGATATTCGCAATATATTGCTTGCTGAAACCAAAAAAGCATTTGGCAGCAATAGTGATTTTAAAAAGCACAAAGTGCATGATGGTGGTGTGATTGTGCAGGCGCGCGGTGGCCGGTTCGAGTCAGTCGCTGAAATTAAAGCCTTTGCCCAGTGGGGTGGCGATGTAGTCACCATGAATGTACCGAGCGAAATTGTTTACGCGCGTCAGCTGGGAATTAATTACGCTGCGATTATTGTTATTTCCAACCCGGCAGAAGGCGTGGGCAAGTGGGATTTTTCGCTGATGGAAGAATTGTATCCGCGCGTCAATCCCCTCAGCTTGGAGATATTGTTGGCATCGCTTAAACCGATTGCGGCGCTGCAAGGTAAACCGCGGGTGTCTGATGGTTTGATTAATCATCTTGAGATGACCTCCAAGAAGAAAGAAAAGTGATTATAGAAAAGCGATTGCCGCGCGCTAATCGTTAACTGAATTTACTACAGGATTTTTCCAATGCAAAAATATAAACCGGGTTTATTGTCTGTTGCGCTGTTGTCGTTAATGTCGTTAGGTTTAATGACGGGTTGTGAAAGGCCGGCAACAGAAGTGGCCGCTATGCCTGCAGCGAGCGTGCAAGCACCAGCGCCAATTAAAGTAAAATTTGTTGTCATCACCATGTTTGAAATTGGTGAAGACAGCGGCGATAAAGCGGGCGAATTCCAGTTGTGGAAAGAGCGCCAAAAACTCGATACCAAATTTGAATTCCCCAATTCCTTTCACGATATTTATATGAATATGGAAACCGGCGTGATGGGGATTGTGACCGGTATCGGCACGGCACATTCCACCGCTGCGACTATGGCGTTGGGTATGGACCCGCGTTTTGATTTCACTGACGCTTACTGGTTGGTTGCGGGCATTGCAGGTATCGACCCCGAAGATGCATCTATCGGTTCTGCTGCATGGGCCGAATATTTGGTTGACGGCGATCTCGCCCATGAAATTGATGCGCGTGAAATTCCGGCGGATTGGGAGACGGGATATTTTGCTCGTTACACCACTAAACCTTACGACCCGAAAAAGCCTGAACCAACTGGCGAAATGCTTCGGTTAAATCCCGACTTGACCGAGTGGGCATTTCAGTTGACTAAAGATATCGAATTGCCCGATATCGAAAGCCTGGAGACAACGCGTTCGCTCTACGTGAATCATCCCAATGCGCAGCGCAAGCCCTTTGTGCTGAAAGGTGATCAGCTCGCGGCTATGACCTTTTGGCACGGCGAAATTTTGAATACCTGGGCGAATAAATGGACGGATTATTGGACCGAAGGCAAAGGCGAATTTGTGACTTCGGCGATGGAAGATACAGGTACTTATTTGTCGCTCACCTATTTACACAATATCGGTAAAGTGGATAAAAACCGCGTGATGGTATTGCGCACCGGCAGTAATTACACCATGCCACCGCCGGGTGTTACTGCAGCAGAAAACCTCCTCGCTGAAAATGAAGGCTATGCTGGATTAGATGCTTCGTTAGAATCGGCTTACATAGTCGGTACAGCGGTGATGGATAAAATTCTCGGCAATTGGGAAGTATACAAAGACAAGATTCCGGTGCCAGCGGATCTGTAATAGTTTCGTTAATTCAGTGTGCGGTCTCGGAGAGGGTTTCGGCGTTCTCTCTGAGACCGTCTGAGACATGGATGTCGAAGATGAGCCTACAGGGATGTATTTACGGCGTGTCTCAGAGAGAATGCCGGAAGCCCTGACGCTCAGGTGGTTTGCTTTTTAAAGGCTTTACACATGTCGCTCGATCAACGCGTCTTCGCATGGCGCGGTCACTATCCCAATCCCCGCGTAGGCTCTGGCAGCCTTGCTGGTTTGCGGCTGGGAGTTAAAGATTTATTCCACATCGCCGGTTTACCTACGGCGGCAGGAAATCCTGACTGGTTAGCTAGTCACTCGATACCAGAGCAAACCTCACCGGTTGTAACCCAATTGCTCAACGCCGGTGCCGAACTTATCGGCAAAACCCAAACCGATGAGCTCGCCTACAGCCTCAATGGATTGAACATTCACTACGGCGCGCCGATTAATCCGCGCAGCCCCGAGCGTTTGCCTGGTGGTTCATCGAGTGGCTCTGCCGTTGCCGTTGCCGCGGGCGATATCGATATAGGTTTAGGTACCGACACCGGCGGCTCCATCCGTGTGCCCGCCAGCTACAACGGTTTATTCGGCATTCGTACCAGTCATGGTTTGATTAGTTCAGAGCAGATGGTACCGCTCGCGCCGCTGTTCGATACCGTCGGCTGGCTCACGCGCGATGCCAAAACCCTCGCGCAAGTCGGCGAGGTGTTGCTGCCCGATAATCTGCCGCGCGCGTTCGAGCGCAGCTCTTTGCGCATCGCACTGTTGCTGCCATTACAAAATGGCGCGCTCTGGACGCCTGCCCATCAAGCCTGGCTTAAAGACCAACCCATGCTGCAAGGCTTTAAACCCCAAGGCTTTAAATCAATAGCGCTCAATAGCGACTGGCTCACGCGCGCCAGCCAATGTTTTCGCACCCTACAAGGCCGTTCGATTTGGCAAACCCATGGCGATTGGATTAGTACTAACAATCCCACTTTTTCACCGGATATCCACGCCCGTTTCCAATGGTGTGCAACGCTTACTGATGCTGACCAGTCTTCCGCTGAAATTGAGCGCGCCAGTTTGCAGTTGGATATCAATAGCTGGTTCACCGATGTTGATTTAGTCTTGCTACCTACCACGCCCGGTGCATCACCTTTGCTGGGCGCCGATGCCCGTTGGATGGATACTTATCGCAGCCAGTTGATGGGGCTGACCGCGCCCGCAGGTCTCGCCGGATTGCCGCAAGTTCATCTGCCGGTGCTGATTGATCAAGGTGCGCCCTGTGGTGTCTCGCTGCTCGGAAAACGCGGCAGTGATAAAGCGCTGCTGCAACTGGCCATCGATTTATGTGGTTCTCACTCATGACTCAACATGCCATCGCTTTTAGTGCACCTCACGCCCAAGCCGCTGAAATCGGGCTGGATGTGTTGCGTGAAGGTGGCAGTGCGGTTGACGCGATGATCGCCGCTGCCGCTGCCATCACCGTGCTGTATCCCCATATGAACAGTTTGGCTGGCGATGGTTTTTGGTTGATCCATAAACCCGGTGAAACGCCACGCGCGATAGACGCCTGCGGCTGCGCGGCGGAATTGGCGAGTATCAGTTGGTATCAAGCGCAGGGTTTTAACCAGATTCCCAGCCGTGGCGCACTTGCCACTGTGAACATGGGCGGCACACTGGCTGGTTGGCAGAAGGCGCGCGATATAGCCGCTGAATCATCTGCCCAATTGCCGCTGAGCCGCTTGTTATCGCCCGCGATTGCACTTGCCAGTCAGGGCATCAAGGTGACGCACAGCCTCGCAGCGGCCAGCCGGAAAGTGTTGGTGGAGTTGGCTGAACAGGCGGAATACCAGCGCGTGTTTATGCCCAACGGCCGCCCGCTGCTTGAAGGCGAAATGCTCACCAATCACGATTTGGCGACCACGCTGACCTGGCTGGTGAATCACGGTTTGGAATCTGCCTGTAGCGGCGAATTTGCAGACTATATCGCCACACAACTTGAGCAACTCGGCAGCCCGCTGCGGTTATCTGATTTACAAAATTATCGCGCCCAAGAAGTAAAACCCCTCGCAGTGCAGACCCGCTTTGGTCGGTGCTTTAATTTACCCGCGCCGACTCAGGGTGTGGCCTCGCTATTAATTCTGGCGATTTATGATCGCTTGTTTAATCCAGGGTGGGATGAGTCTGCGCGCGTACACGGTTTGATTGAAGCCACCAAGCTTGCGTTTTTAGTTCGCGACCGCGAAGTTGCCGACCCGCGCCGGTTGAGCGAGCGCTGGAATGATTTGCTGGATGATGAACATATCGACCAACTGGCCGCCGTCATCACCGGCAGCGCCTTGCCCTGGCCACAAGTCGCCGAACCCGGTGATACCGTGTGGATGGGATGCGTGGATAACACCGGCACTATGGTAAGTTTTATCCAAAGTATTTATTGGGAGTTTGGTTCGGGTGTGGTGATCCCCGGCACCGGTTTGGTATGGAACAATCGCGGCGTGGGTTTTAGTTTGGAGGCTGGTCATCGCAATGCGCTCGCGCCTGGCTATAAACCTTTTCATACGCTCAACCCGGCATTTGCACTCTTGAACGATGGCCGTCGTATCAGTTACGGCACCATGGGTGGTGAAGGCCAACCGCAAACTCAAGCGGCACTGCTCAGCCGCTACCTGTACGATGGCCTTTCGCTCAACGAGGCGATCAGTCGCGGCCGCTGGCTGCTGGGTCGCACCTGGGGCGATAACAATCACGATTTAAAAATGGAGCAGGATTTGGTTGATCTACTCGGAAATAATTTGCGTGCGCGCGATCATGCGATCAAAGCAGTTCCCGCGCGTAGTGAGATCATGGGGCATGCGGGTGCTGTTGTAAGTCTCGGCGATGGCAATGCGCTTGCCGCGAGTGATCCGCGCAGTGACGGTGCGGGTATTGTTTCCGCTGTGCGGGGCATGGTCGATGAATGAATTTTTAAGCCAGTGGTTGCCCACCATGATCGCGATGATACTGACGGGCGCCTGCGCAGGAATTCTCGCCGGTTTGCTCGGCGTTGGCGGCGGCATAGTGATAGTGCCGGTATTATTTTTTGTGCTGCAAAGTTTTGGTATAGGCGCGGCGACA
>CAZCJR010000046.1:30841-33963 GCA_964499225.1 uncultured Cellvibrionaceae bacterium
AGCCATGTTAGTCGCCACCGCGACTTCATTGTTGGTGATTGTGCCCACCAGTATTTCTTCGGTGCGCGCGCATCACAAACGCGGCAATGTGGATTGGGCGCTGATCAAACGCTGGTGGCCGTTTATGGTCGTGGGTGTAATTGCTGGCAGTGCGTTAGCACTCAAAGTTAAAGGCGAGGTGACCAGCGCAATCTTTGGTGTGGTTGCATTGATCGTCGCAGCGAATATGTTATTTCGCGCAAAAGCGGCGCCCATCGCACAACAATTACCGGGTATGGCAGGGCAGGGTTTGATGGCAAGCATCACTGGTTTTTTTTCGGTGATGATGGGCGTTGGCGGTGGCACTATCGGCGTGCCCTTACTTAATGCGTGTAATTATCCTCCGCATCGCGCGGTCGGTACTGCCTCCTTTTTTGGTTTATTAATCTCAATTCCCGGTGCGACCGCGATGTTGCTCGCCGAGACTCCGGCCGACGCACCACAAGGCATGCTCGGCATGGTGAATCTCCCGGGGTTTGCGTTAATCGTACCGCTCACCGTGTTGCTTGCACCTGCGGGTGCGTGGATAGGATCTAAACTTGATCCAGTGATGTTAAAACGTGTCTTCGCGATTTTTTTATGTATCAGCGGTGGCCGTATGTTGATTCAAGTATTTGCTTGAGTTTGCAAAACTTTTTACACGATGCGTTCGTGTTTTGTTTGCAGTTGTTAAAAGCCATCAGCAGTTGTCAGGAGCCGTTAAATGTCAGATCAGTACAGCGTCAATCCAGCGCTACTGCGCCCCTTCTCGCCGCCGCCGCGTTTGTTAATGGGGCCGGGGCCAATCACGGTTGATCCGCGCGTATTGCGCGCAATGTCTGCACAGCTCGTAGGCCAATATGATCCGGCGATGACACAATGCATGAATGAAACCATGGCGTTGTATCGCGGTGTATTTAAAACCAAAAACCAATGGACGTTATTGGTCGATGGCACGTCGCGTGCAGGTATCGAAGCGGTATTAATTTCGCTGATTGAACCGGGCGATAAAATTCTAGTTCCCGTGTTTGGCCGCTTCGGCCATTTGCTCTGCGAAATCGCCGAACGCTGCGGCGCTGAGGTACACAAAATTCACAAAGACTGGGGCGAGGTATTTACGCCCGACGAAATCGAAACGGCGATTAAACAAGTTCAACCCAAAGTGCTCGCGATAGTGCAGGGCGATACCTCTACCACTATGTTGCAACCGCTCGATTACCTCGGTGAAATTTGCGCGCGTCACGGCGTATTATTTTATTCCGATGGGACTGCATCCATCGGCGGCAATCCATTTGAAACGGACAAGTGGCAATTGGATGCGGTTTCCGTCGGTTTGCAAAAATGTTTGTGCGGTCCTTCAGGCAGTGCGCCAATTACACTCAGCGAAAAAGCGGTTGCGGCCATTCGCAACCGCCGCCATATCGAAGCCGGTATTCGCACCGACAATCATGTCGCAGGCAGCGGTCGTCGCATCGCTTCAAACTATTTTGATTTAGGCATGATCATGGATTACTGGGGTGAAGAGCGCCTCAATCACCACACCGAAGCCACTACTATGCTCTATGGTGCACGTGAATGCGCTCGTATTTTAGTGGAAGAAGGTGTTGAAAATGCAATTGAGCGCCACCGTATTCATGGCAAGGCCATGGCGCAGGGTTTAGCGGCGATGAATTTAAAATTATTCGGCGATCAATCCAATAAAATGCACAATGTTGTCGGCGTTTATATTCCCGAAGGCGTGGCCGGTGAAATGGTGCGCAGCAGTATGCTCAATGATTTTGGAATTGAAATCGGTACTTCATTTGGCCCGCTGCATGGCAAGATCTGGCGCATCGGCACCATGGGGTACAACGCACGCAAAGATGCAGTCTTGCAAACACTCACTGCACTAGAGGCAGTATTGCGTCGTGCCGGTCATTCGCAAACGGCTAACGCCGGTGTGGATACGGCCATGACTATCTACAGTCAAGAAGGCTATTAATATTCATGAAGGTTAAGGAGCAGCGCTTATGATTCCATCTGTGATTCCCGCCGATTTTTCTGGCGTGCAGAAATTAACTGAGCTCGCCTCGCGCGAATTTTTAGCAGGTTTACCCAAAGCCGAATTGCATATGCACCTTGACGGCGCGTTATCGCCCGCGATGATGTTTGCGCTCGGCCAGCGCAATCGCGTGGATCTGCCCTACAGCAGCGTGGAGGAAATTGAAGCTGCCTATCAATTCACTAATCTACAAAGCTTTTTGGATTTGTTGTACCAGGGCGCATCGGTACTGAAATACGAACAGGACTTTTACGATCTGACGTGGGATTATTTTACCAAGTGCAAGGCTGACAATATTCTGCATACAGAACTGTCGTTTGACCCGCAAACCCATACTGAGCGCGGCATCGCTTTTGATACTGTTATTAGCGGAATTTTGCTCGCAATGGACGATGCCAAAACAAAAATGGGCATTAGCTCCAAGTTAGTCATGGATTTTCTGCGGCACTTAAGCGCCGAGAGCGCGATGAAAACGCTGGAAGAATCCCTGCCTTGGAAAGATAAAATTATCGCCGTAGGTTTGGACAGCTCTGAACTCGGCCATCCACCCAGTAAATTTTCTGAAGTCTTCGCCCGCGCTCGCGCCGAAGGTTATCGCATAGTCGCCCACGCCGGTGAAGAGGGTCCGCCGAGTTATATTTGGGAAGCGATTGATTTATTGAAAGTCGAACGCATCGATCACGGCGTGCGCTCCGATGAAGATCCGAAGCTGATGGAATACCTGCGCGAAACCCAAATCCCTCTTACTGTTTGCCCACTCTCCAATGTGCGCTTATGTGTGTTCGACAAAATGGCCGATCACAATTTATTTGCATTGATGGATGCTGGAGTGCGTGTGATGATCAATTCTGATGATCCCACCTATTTTGGTGGGTATCTTAATGATAATTATTTTGCGCTTGCAGATGCGTTTCCCTTAACGCGTGAACAGGCGTTGTTGCTAGCCCACAACAGTTTTACTTCGAGTTTTATTAGTGATGCTGAAAAACATGAGCTTATTAATCAGTTAATGAGTTATGCCAAAAATTTTCATTAAGAACTAATATAGCTGTTATTAGTGAAG
>CAZCJR010000047.1:0-33686 GCA_964499225.1 uncultured Cellvibrionaceae bacterium
AAAAGAATTAAAAAATAATGAAGAAATTTAATAATTTTGTAAATGAAAGTAAATTCTTTCCTGATGCTAAAAATTTAACAGATGAAGAATTTGAAAAAGATATGCACGAAAAAGTAAGAAATCTGGAATCGGTAGATGATATTTATGAGTATATAAAAGCTATGAGTATGGGATTTCATTTTCCATTTAATCCACCAGAACCGTTAAGAACAGTTTTACGTGAGAAAATGGAAGAATTTAAAAATGAAGGAGAATTTAAAAATATAGAATATTGGTATAATAAGGTTAGTGGAGAATTCGAACCAACACCACCTTTACCACCAGGAGCAATGTACTAAAAAATAAAATTAAATTATGAAAACAAAATTTGACGATTTTAACGAAAATAAAGTTGAGAAAATAAGATGTAAGAAAACATTCACAACTTATATGAATGCAAAAAATCTTATATTCAATGGTTATAGTGAAGAAGAAGCCTTGAAATATGGTAAAGTTGGGTTTCCTATTTTTGTTGAAGGTGAAGAATATACTTTTTGTGGACCAATGGAAACATTATCAGATAATCCTATAATTTATGTTGATTCTAAACTAAAATTAAGAAATCCTGATTATGGTGTTAAATTTATACATGAATTATTTTATGTTGATGAATATAATGAAAAAGATGTTAAAAATTGGGAAGAAAAAATGAATAAATATAAAGATACTTCGATGTGGGATATGGTTAAAAAATCAACGAAAAAACCAAAAAATGATCCATATATTGGTGATTATTTTGATATAAAATAAAAATTATGATAAGAATATTAAAAACATATAAAGATTTCGTAAATGAAAATAAAATTTCAGCGAATATTACTATACCTAAAGATATAGAAGAAATTGCAAAATTATTTCACAATGTCGGAAAAGACCTTTTTGTGGTCGGTGGCGCTGTTAGAGATTTTTTACAAGGCAAAACACCTCACGACTTTGATATCGTCACCAATGCTCTACCAGATGAAACTAAACGTATTCTGAAAGGTTGGAATGTGTCTGATGAACAAGGTGCAAATTTTGGAGTACTTAGAATATTTACTGATGATGAACCAGCAGGACACGAAATTGCAACATATAGAAAAGATATAAGTGGTGGTAGAGATACTAAAGGTGATGAAGATAAAGTTGAAATTGGAAATCATATTACAATTGATGATGATGTTCTTCGTAGAGATTTAACAATCAATGCGTTATTCTATGATATAAATAAAAAAGAAATAGTTGATTTAGTTGGTGGTGTTGAAGATATTAAAAATAATATAATTAGATGTGTTGGATTACCATCTGATAGATTCCGTGAAGATCGACTTCGTATACTTCGTTGCCTAAGGTTTGCCGCAAGAACAGGTGGTAAAATCGATCCTGCGACATCACAAGCGATTAAAGATGATAATAGACTAAGAGGTATAAGTATAAAAGAAGATGTATCACAAGAGAGAATACACGAAGAATGGAATAAAGTTATGGAACATGCTCAAAGTGATATAAAAATAATGGAAAGATATATTGATTTATTAACTGAGTATGATATGTGGGTACAAATGTTTCCAGGTATGAAAATAACAACAAATATAAAAATTGAATACTTATCAAATGCTATCATATTTTTAGATTTATTGTGGAAAGAAAATATTAAAAAGAGTAGAAAAATATTAAACACTTTGAAATTTCCAACATCATTAATAAATGAAATGGAATTTTTACAAGAATATTATATCGAAACATATTATATAGAATCTATATATAGATTAGCTAAATTAAAAGACAGATATCATATTGATGATGAATTATTAATAGATTTTGTTGATCATAAACATTTAGAATTAAAGTTATCAAAAAGTTTCATTAGATACTGTAATGATGGTTTTGAAGTAGATGGTAATGATCTTATGGTACAAGGATTTAAAGGTAAAGATATAGAAGATGAAAAACAGAGAAGAGAAATAGAAAGATTTAAAAATAAATATTTAAATAGATGAAAACAAAATTTAACGATTTCTTTAACGAGAATGTAAGTGGTAGAGATTTTTTATTAAGTCAATCATTTATCATAGAAGATCAAAAAACAAAAGAATTAAAAGTTGTATCTGTAGGTTATAGAAATTTTCCTGAATCTATTACAAATAAATTTAAAAGAACTTATGTTACACTTACATATGAAACACTTGTTAGATTTTTATTATTTGTTTGGATATATAAATATAATGGTAAAAATGAATTATTAAATAATATAAAATTGGAAATACCTAAATTAACAAAATCTGATTTTTTTAGACCATTTAGCCAGATACCAACTAACTTTACAGTTATGAGAAATAATTTTAATCCTATTATTGGTAGTGCGGCAATAAAATCAACCGATGTAAATATTCTTAGTAAATTAATACAAAATAAAGAAGTATTATTCACAGAAAATAACATTATCAAATGGTACAACACGATTAATGGTTTAACAAATAGAGCTAATAAAGGAGAAGAAAGAACAATAAAATTTATAACTGATAATAATATATTTACTTCAGCCAGACCAGCTCAACCTTGGGAAGATAAACAAGGTATCGATATTGTTGCAAATAAAGGTGCCGATGAAATAACAATTCAAGTTAAAGAACCAGCTCAAAATACAGACATTGAAATGTATAGAAGTAAAAGAGAATATAATGGTAAATACCCATATATTATTCTTATCAAAAATACAAATTTAGAAATACACAATTATCTAAAAAGTACTGATGGTACATTACCTTGGAAATTTTTATTTTTATGGGATCACAAAAAAGGAAAATTATATAATATCAATTCACACTCAATAACAAGTATAAATAAAGCTGGTAATAATAATATATTTATTAGTATGGATTTAACAGATGAATGGTTACCTAAAATGATAAAAACTTATAATATTTCTTAAATAATATCTTTCATTTTTTTAAATTTAATAGCATATTCATATTCTTCTATTTTAGATGCACCATCAATAAGTACATCTAAAGCTTTGTTCCAATTTTTTTTCTCAACCCACATTTCTTTTATATAATTATCATCAACAATATAATAACCCATATATACTAATTCCATATTATTATCAATTGCATGTGTGAAATTGTGATTCATCATATCCAAATAATCGTGATCGATATCAATCCTCTCGTTGTGATTCTCCATTTATTTTAATTTTGAACTTTTCTTCAATAAATTCTTTTGTACCAGATATTTCCAATGGTTTAATTGTCGTGTGCAAAATATCCATCATCTATTTTATATTTTCTTTAATATAACATATACTTTAAGTTTGTCTTCTATTAAATTCACTATATGTTTATCTATGAGTTCGTAGTTATCACCATCTATAACTATGGTTGAGTTGTTTAGTTCATCATATAGTTTATTGGTTAGTAACATTACTTTCTCTGTATCCGGTATGATATAGTTTTTAAGAGTGTAGAGAGTGTAGTCTATCAATTGTTTATGTTCCATAAGTTCTCTATTACTTTTATGAATATAGTTAGTCGGTTATATTCATTTATTTTTTTTGTTCTGAAATAATTTGATATATTTTATCAAATCGTTTATCTAATTCTCTATGAAGTTCTTCATCATAGTTAGCGAAGTCTTTTAAAACTTCTTCAATTCTACTATGAAGTTCTAATTCACCTTCTTCATTTCTTTTGTAAAGTTTATTTTCAGTATCTTCGACTTTTTTCCAAATATTGTTTTCAGAATCATTGACTCTATTCCAGATATTCGTGTTTTTTTCTTCGATATTGTTCTCTACACTTTTTATCCATTCTTCATGGCTTGTAATTTCACTTTTGTTATCCTTGACCTGTTTTTTTAGCTTATGTGCCCCGATACCTGACCATATAAAATAGCCAACCACCAAAGTTATAAATACACTCACTAAGGCTGTAATAATTATTGTTGTTATCATAATTTTTTAATTATTTTTTTTGATAACCGACTAACTTTATTTCATAATTCTTTTTTATTTTATTTTTATATATTTTGGATTTATTAAATCATATGTATAAATACCATCTGAATTTTCATCTTTATAAAAAACAATATCATACTCTTTTTTATCGAAACTCTTATATTTTAAATTAATAGTATCTATTTCTAATAAATCATATTCTAATTTTTTATTTGATAATCTGTGTTTATTTATAGTATTTTGAAAATGAATACTCATTTTCATTTTTTCGACATCATTTATATCTAAACAAAAATAGTTTCTTTCTGGATGATAACCTTTCTTTTTTCCGCTGGATGGGTTTAAACCATACTTTAATATATTTTTTGTATTTTCTTTTAATGTAATGTGGTATATTGTATCCGGAATATTCTTAATAGTTTTGTCCCATTTAGGCTCACATTTAAATTTAAAACTTATTATGTTTTTTGTTTTTAGTTCTTTTATAAAAATATTTTCAGATTTTACCATTTTATCTTTCAGTTTATTTGTTGATAAATAATATTGACTAATAAAATAACCTGTTGAATATATAGATGTGAGTATAGAGTGTATTTTATCTGTATCTAATTCATCATTCTTTTTATAATTATGTTTTAGTTCAATTATCATAAATTTACCTTCAAAATATAATTTAAAATCTTCTTTTGATATTTCATTATTATTTAATGCAAAAATAACAGATGTTATATGATGTTCTGTTTGAGTTGGTGTCATTGTGTGTAATAACATCTCATTCAATTGAAATTTATAATAATCTAATATTTTTTTCATAATATTCTTTTTAATTTATTTCTTCTTTGTGTTATCTCTAATATTCTATGTAATTCTATATAATTATCTAAGTATTTTATACATAAAAATGCTGTTGATTTTTCAGGTTTCTTCCACCAATCATTTTTAATTTTAACATAATCTATTCCATCAATAGTTAGATATTTCATTTTAATATTCTTTTTAATTTTTTTAATCTATAATCACACTCTATTCTAACATAATGTTTTTCAGGATAAAGTCCAATACTCAAAATATCATACATTTCTTTATTGTGAATTAATATAATACCAGGTTGATCAGGTTCATTTTTTCTATATATTATGATATCTGTAACCGAATCATCAAATATAATTTCAATTCCAGTATGAATAAAAACGTTTTTAAAAAAATATTTATTATAATTGTAAGTCGAGATTAACATTCTATTAGCTTCACCAAATCTACCTTCAATCGCAATATTATAAGATGCCTCTCTAATTTTTGAGTTTATTTTATATTTAGAATTTTTTAATGATAGTTTTACAGAATCATTTTTCTTTGATAATTCTACAATTTTATTTACTATTAATTTTTTTATTTCTGATATATTTATTTTTCTTAATTTAGTTTCAACCGTATATAATGGAGAACTAATCTGAGATGATTGAGGTATTATCTGAGATGATTGAGGTATTATTGTATTGTAATCTATATATGATATCATATATTCATCATTATGTGTAGGACATTCTTTGATAGCTACATACTTTTCAAACTGTTTCATTTATTCTTCTTAATTTTTTTATTCTTAAAAACATTTTCAGTTTTTTGCTTGGATTAGGATTATCAGTTCTTTCGATTATATCATTAGTTACAAATGTTGTGAATAAGTAAACATTTATTAATTTACCACTATATAAGTAACCATCATTAAGATACATAAATGTTGATCCTGTTCCTGGACCTAAACATTTAAAATCTACAATTTTATTTAATTTTTGTGAAAACCATTTATTCATTTATTCTTTCTAATTTTTCAAAATACTCTTTACTTAGGAATTGTTTTCCTTCAAGTAAATGATTTAAATATTCTTGTTGTGGTTTTAATCCTTCTTGAATATGTTCTTTTTTAGCTACATAAACCCAAGCTTCAACATCATTTATTCTTAATATAATTCTATCATAGTGATTTGGATAGCCTTCATATTTATCCATTTGTGTTAATGAGTCAACTTCATATAAAACACCTTCAACAACAGAACCTTCTTTATACATAACATTTGCTACGGCTCCTTGTTTTTTAGAAACCTTATTAAATCTTAATTCATAATTTTCTAATTTAGCTGGAATGATTTGATTGAATTTTACATTTCTTTCATTCATTCTATTTACATTTAAATTTGAGCCATAGGAAAAGTACCACATATTCTATTTAATTTTTTTTGTCTAATAATAGAATTATCATACACAACTCCTTCATTTCTTATCCAAGAAAGATATGTTGGTATATCTAAATATGTTTCATAATCAGTTAATATACCACTATAATATTCTAATTTCACTTTAACTTTTTTAATATTTTGTATTTCTAAATCTAAAAGTGTCATAGATACTTTAAATTCTGAATTGTACCATTTATCACCTATTTTCATATTAATCTTTTTAATTTCTCTGTTCTTACTACATTTGTTTCTATTTCAACTAATTTTTCAGCCATTACAGCACAAGATTCTGCTTCATCATCAAAAAATGTTGTTCTTAAAGGTTTATAATATTCTAATAAGTCTGGTAATTCAAGCAATATTAAATCAATTGAACGTTTAACATTAAAATGTTCTACATATTTAAACTCATTAAGAGCCCTCATTATTATTGGTATTATATAAAATGTGATATCTTCAGTAAAAGATAAATTTTTTTCCATATATAAAAAACATTCATCTAATTTAGATGAAATGGAATCTGTAACATAATCATCAAAACACATACTCCAAAATTTCCAGGAGTCATAATTTTCCAAATTATATTTTATTTTCCATGATTTATATATTTCCATATCTTCTAAATTCTTTCTAATCATTTATTTTTAATACTCTTTCTAATTTATTACTACGAATTATTTGTTCATATTCATTTTTCAAATCTTTAAAAGATTTAAATTTAACTCTAAATTTACACGATTTTTGTAATTTTATTTTACTCCATTTTTCATCACCACAAAAATTTTTTCCAATAGGATATTTATACAAGTATATAAAATCTAAATATTCATGTTTGTTTATTATAAAATAATTATAATATGATTTAATTGCATCATCATTATTTGACCAAATCGAAAATATCTCAGGACTACCTTGTCCTCTTTGTGTACTAATTATGTAAATATATTCCATCATTCTAATCTTTTCAATAATTTTATTTTATATTCAATATCATCTCTGTAATGTTCATATAGAAAATCGTATTCTTTTTCAGTTAGATTTTCATATTCCATTATTAATATTTTGTCAGCACTTGGTAATTTCTTTTCTTTTGTTTTTGGATTAGGATTTTTAGCCCACCAAAAATAAGGTGTTCCTTTTTGGTTTATTTTTTTGAAAAATAAGAACCATATATCAAGAGCAGACGCTCTACATATATATTTATTATTTAATGTTTGACATATGATATATAAATCTTTTTCTTTTATTTTGCCTATTGATAATTTTTTATTTATCATATAGAAAGAATTTATTTTATCATTATCTGATACATTTTTATATTTTGTTCTATTATCAAATATTATATTAGATATTTCTATGAAATCCATTATTTTAAATCTTTTTTTATTAAATTTTCTATATATTTTGACCTATTTATATTGTTGTTTTTTAGATAAGTTTTTAATTCTTCTATTATAATAGGATCTAAACAAATTGATATTTTTTTCTTTCTTTTTTCTTGTGACATCTTTTCCCTTGCCATATATTTATGTTTTTGTATTTGTATTGTAAAATATTATAAATGTTGTAAATAAATAAAACTTACCACTTTTTGACTTTCATATATTTATATATAATAATATGAGTAGAAGACCTAAAGGATACTGGACAAAAGAAAAATGTCAAGAAGAATCATTAAAATATAATAATATTAAAGATTTTAGAAAAAATAATAAATCTTGTTATAGTACTTGTGTTAAAAATGAATGGTTAGATGACATTAAGAAAAATAAAGATGGTACAAGAAATAAAAAAGGATATTGGTCAAAAGATAAATGTCGTGAAGAAGCTCTTAAATATAATTCAAGAAGTGATTTTTGTAATAATAACCAACATGCCTATAAAATATCATTAGATAATGATTGGTTAGATTATATTTGTTCTCATATGGAAACTTTCTCTCAACCAAAAGGTTATTGGACATATGAAAAATGTAAAAATGAAGCACTTAAATACAAAACAAGAAAGCAATTTAAGAAAAAATGTAGTACAGCATTTAGTACATCATACACAAATTTTTGGATGGATGATGTGTGTTCTCATATGACAAGAGTTAGAAAACCTTGGACAAAAGAAGAATGTAAAGAAGAAGCCATTAAATATAAAATTAGAAATGATTATAAAAATGGTTCAAGTTCTTATAATGCTGCTTTGAAAAACAAATGGATAGATGAAATATGTTATCATATGAAAAAATATGAAAAACAAAATAGATGTATTTATGCTTATGAGTTTGATGATAAATGTGTATATGTTGGATTAACAAAAAACATAAAAACTAGAAAACATCAACACAAAAAAAATCGGTTCAGTTTATGAACACTTGAAAATGTGTAATAAATATAAACTAATACAATTGACTGATTATATAGAGGAAGAATTAGCTATAAAAAAAGAGAACGAATACGTTAAAAAATATAAAAATGATGGTTGGGAAATTCTGAATAAAATAAAAACAGGTAGTGTAGGTGGATTATACAATGGAAAACATACTACCTATTGGACCAAAGAACGTTGTAAAGATGAATCAATAAAATATAAATCTAGATATTCATTTCAAAAAAACTCTGGAAGTGCATATAGTTCAGCATTTAAGAATGGTTGGTTAGACGAAATTTGTTCTCATATTGTTAATAGAAAATATTCAACTTCATTTTAACTTAATTATATCTCTTCTTATAATTTTTTAGGATTTATAGTTAGAAAATATAATAATGTTTGTTTTTACAATTCTAAATTTTCGATTTTTTTGATAATTGGAACATCTCTAACAGCATCAACAATAACTTTTGTAACTTTATATGGATCGCAGTTAGAACTTGGACGTCTATCTTCTAAATAGCCTTTCCAATTTTCAGCCGGTACTGAAATAGGTATTCTAATTGATGCGCCTCTATCAGAAACACCATATGAGAATTTATCCATAGATTGAGTTTCAAATTCACCTGTTAATCTTAAATTATTATCCGAACCATAAACTTTCATTGTTTCTGTATGTCTTTCTCCTAATTTATCACATATACTTTTCATTAGTTCTTCTCCTCCTGTTTCTCTCATCAATGTATTTGAGAAATTACAATGACAACCAGAACCATTGAAATTTCCAGATACTACTGGCTTAGGATGTAGTGAAATACTATATCCAGCTTCCTCAGTTAATCTATATAAAATATATCTACTTAACCACAAATCATCACTAGCTCTTTTTGAACCTTTACCAAGAACTTGGTACTCTGCTTGACCTAACATAACTTCGAAATTTATACCTGTCATTTCTAATCCTGCCTCTATACAAATATCAAGATGTTTTTCTATTAATTCTCTTGCTTTAACATTACCATAACCTACACCACAATAATACATACCTTGTGGTTCTGGAAAACCATTTAATGGAAATCCAACCGGTCTTCCAGTTTGAGGATTCATCAATGTATATTCTTGTTCGAAACCAAACCAAAAATCTTCATCATCATCATATCTCGATCTTGTATTTGATTTATGTGGTGTGCCATCAGGATTAAGAACTTCACATAATACAAGAAATGCGTTTTTTCTTACTGGATCATTAATCATCCTAACAGGCTTTAATATACAATCCGATTTATCTCCAGTAGCTTGTTTTGTTGAAGAACCATCAAAAGACCAATTAGGTAAATTATCAACTCCAACCAAACCATTTAAAATTTTTGTTTTTGATCTCAAATTAGGCTCAGGTTTATAACCATCCAACCAAATGTATTCGTATTTCCATTTTGACATATAATTTTGTTTTTTGGAATTATATATTAAAAAAAAATGGTTGTTTGACTTAATAAACAAAAAAATGCACAATAAATGTATATATTTTATACATTTATTATGAATAAATTAAATAAATTGTGTGATTTAAGAAAAATTTTTCTTTTTCCAAGATTTATAAGAACCAAATATAACAATTCCTATTATACCAACAAATGCCAAAGCACCTATAGGTTCACCATATATAATTGATAATATACTTAATACAAATAAAAATAATGTAGTATATTTATAACCTTCATAAAAGAATTTTCTGTATGTAATTTTTCCCATAATATAATATTTTTCTTTTATATATTAAATATTATTCAATAATCTTTTAAATTTCTTTTGTCTTAAAAGAACTTTGATAACATCTTCATATTTATCATCTGTTTTGAATGTTCCACATAACGGTTTTATAAAAAAATTATTCAATTCTTTTTCATTACAGAATAATAATGTTCCATCAAAATTGTATATATCACACAACTCTAAATATACTGGATGTCGTTTGGGTTTATTATATGTTTGCCATCTTTGAAAACGAACAATGAAACCATTTTTTATCATTGATATGTAATTAATGCTAATGTACTCAAATCCAGCTGGTTTACTTTTCAAAAACTCAATGGTCTTTAATATTTCTATGTTTTTACCACATTTACTCATATTATTATTTTAATATTCTTTTTAATTTATCTTCTCTTAATAAAAAAATATGATCATCATCTTTATTTATTGTATCTGTGATATATTTTAATATTTCTCTTCTTTCGAATACATGGTGACTTATTAATTTATAATTTTTAAAAAAATCATCTGAAAAATCATTTTTATCAACTTTTGATAATGCAACATAATACATCAAATTATCTCGAAGTTCGATATAAATATGAATATTACTATCTAATAACATTTTTATACTACCAGATGTTCCATTAAAAATGTAATCGGATACAAATGGTATTTTAGTTAAAATTAATTTTTCAACTTTTTTCAACTTCTTGATTTTATTTCTCATTCAATATCCTTTCTAATTTTACAAATCTTGATTTTTTTAATTTTAAACTTTTTATTTCTTCCCTACACATATTCATTTTATCAAGTACATAATTCATTTTATTTGTATTGTATGATGGATTTAAACCATAATTAGAATTTAATTCTAATTTTAATATGAATTTCATATTAATTAATATTTGTATTTGTTCATCAATGTTTTTCATATCAATAAACTTTTATCACCATTTAATTCTTCTAGTAATTTGGCATCACCGTGAATACCTTTAACTTTTTGAAGCCATGTAATTGTTTTTATTTTTGTCATCCAAACATTTTCGATATCTTTTCGTTTAGTTTTAGTTATACCTTTTACAACAACACCTTCTACTAAATCGTAAACACCATTTCTAACATCATCAATTAGAGATTGATTATACATACCTTCATAGATTATTTTTGGGATTCCAAGAAATTCAAATTTTTTGATAAAATCTTTAGGTTTTATGATACCTTTTTGAAAAACATCAACATCAAAAAGAACGATTTCCATTTTATTATCTTCTTTATCTTTTGGATCGTGCCATCCAGCAAAACTATTTGGACCAAAATATTCTGCAAAAACAGTAATTGTTTTCGCATTTCTTAATTCTTTATCGTCTGTGAAAATTTTATCAAGACCTTCAGAATACTTTTCATTAAACATATTAATGGCTTGACCCCAAGTTGGATCGGTTGAACTCGTTAATTGTTTTCGTGTTCCATATTTTTCAAATCCATTTGTATGACTTGATTTTTTGGATAATTTTCTAGACCATTCCGCGCGAATATTACTTCCATCTAGTTTATCAAATGCGTAAACGTGGGTTCCTAATATTCCCCGATTATAATAATCTATCGAAGGGTAGCTTTTCATTTTAATATTCGTTTTAATTTTTTAATTCTTTTATCCTTTTTATCTTCTTTTTGATACATTTCTTCTAGAAATAATTCTATCTCTACATCAATCGTTAAATCATTGTAGTCACCATTAGTTAAATAATCACGAATTAACCAGTAAGAGTAAGGCTTTGATAAATCATTAGTATTATTACAATATACTCTTTTATAATGCTTATTATCATATTCACAAATGGTAGTTATTATGATTGATTCTGATTTTATCTTCATTTCATAATTCGTTTTATTTTCTTTTCTCTCAATTCTCTTTTTATTTCCAAATCAGATTTATACATATATGAATCAACTAATGATCTGATTTCATCATAGTTATATTTATTATTAATAATCATATATGAATTATATTCGTATCTATCTTCTTTCATAATAATCTTTTTAATTTTAATTCTCTTAAATACTTTTTAAATTTTTCATAATTGTAACTCATATAGTTTTGTTTAATATTCTTTTTAATTTATTTCTTCTTGGTTTGTTAATTATTTCTTTTTTCAACTCTTGTTTCACTTCATCAAACATACTATTAACACCACCTTTAACATCCCAATTTTCAACTAACATCAATTCTGGTGCGGCTTCAAACATATCTCCACAAGCATCATAAAATCTACCTAATCCTGTTTGTTCATTGAATTGTCTCTTGTGATAATAATGTATTTCTTTACAAACATCAATTCTAAATTGTCTGTTATAAAATGATGATCTATTCAACATATATCTTAATAACCAAAGTGTAAATTTTTTCAACATATTTTTAATTAACTCCATTCATAATTCGTTTTATTTTCTTTTCTCTCAATTCTCTTTTTATTTCCAAATCAGATTTATACTTATATGTATCAATTAATGTTTCAATATCAATATCAAAATATTTATCATCTACTATAATATAATCTTCAATCATATACATATCTTTTTTAATGTATTCTCTCATAATAATCTTTTTAATTTTTTAATTCGTAAAAATTGTTTAGCTTCGTTTTCTGTTATAATTTTAAAATCATTGAAATTCCAACCTGCATTTTCTATAACACAGGTACTATATTCAAAAACATTTCCAACTTTCATAAAATCTCTAAAATGATATAATGTTGGAATACAATCATTCATTTCTTCTTTTGTATACTCACCATTTTTATATTTTGTCCAACATTCCATGATGTTTTTGGTAATGTCATATTCATTAACTCTTATTAAATAACCTCTTGACTTGTTATTTTTAATAGTATTTTTATTTATTGATATTTTTGGTATTCCTTTCATAATTTACAAATATATGAAAAAATATTTAATATTGAAAATATAATAGGCGTAAAAAAGAGTAATTTTTACTCCTATGTGATTAATAGGAGTAAAATTAAATTGTTCCTAAATCATTTCCTATGTTTTTTCTTAATCTCATTTTTGATGTGATTTCAGATAATTCATTTTTTCTTTTTGTGATAGGATTTTCAAAAAGAATTTCAGGTTTAACAGTCTTTTCAACTATTTCAGGATTCTTGTGTGTTTGTTTTAGATTATTACCTATATTCTTATTATCTACATTATTATTGAATATAGGTCTTTTCATAGCCGAATTAGATACATTACTTGTTAATTCACCAGCTTTAGACTGAGTAAATTCACCTAATTGTTCAGTTTTATCAATTATTTCAGGATTAACAAATAACGGATTTAAATTATTACCAATGTTATTATTTTGTGGCTCATTATCAAATAAAACATCTAAATCATTATTACCAACTTTATTTGTTAATGTTCCTGGTGCATCTTGTGTAAAAACAGGATTGTTTAAATCATTATTTCCAACATTACTAGTTAAAACACCTGGATTATCTTGGATATATCTTGGATCATCTAAATCATTATTTCCGATATTATTAGTTAAAACTCCAGAATTATCTTGTATGAATGTTGTTTCTAAATCAACACCAATATTACTTGTTAAAACACCAGGATTATCTTGAACAAAAACAGGATTATTTAATTGTGTGTTACCAATATTGTTAGTTAAAATACCTGGATTATCTTGAACGAATGCAGGATCATTCAAATCATTATTTCCAACATTATTAGTTAGTGATCCTGGTGCATCTTGAACAAAAACTGGATTATTCAAATCATTATTGCCTATATTGTTAGTTAAAATACCGGGATTATCTTGTGTAAAAACTGGTGTGTTTAAATCATTATTACCAACATTATTTGTTAATACACCAGCGTTGTCTTGAATAAAAACTGGTGTATTTAAATCATTATTACCAACATTGTTAGTTAGTAGTCCAGGATTATCTTGTGTGAAAACTGGTGTATTTAAATCAACATTTCCTACATTGTTAGTTAATGTACCAGGATTATCCTGTATAAAACGAGGTGTGTTTAAATCGTTATTTCCAACATTATTAGTTAAAACCCCAGGATTATCTTGTGTGAATATATCACCTAAACCTGGATGATTTGTTGTTGGTGGATTTGTATAAATAGAGCCTAAAGCTCCATTATTTTTAACATTTTTTGTTAAAGTGCCTGGAGGAGCTTGACCTTTACTGCCATCAGCATTTTTATCTTTTGACGGTCTGTGTACTATTTCTTTTACAGCACCACCAATATCATTTTTGGTGCTGTTTATTAAATCTCCTAATCCCATTATAATTTATCTAATAATTTTTTTCTTTTTATCATAGCATCAATATATTGATCTCTTGGTAATTTTATATCTGGTCTAAGAACATCCTCCGGTATATTAGAATAAGATACATTTTTTATCATATCGAACTCTGGATCCTCATCTGTATCTTCTACACCATCTTCTATCATTTTTAAAACTTCTGTTAAATATACACCAGCATCTTTCAATAAATCTTCTGATGAAGCTTCAATTTCATATATTTTATCATTATCATAAACATGAAATTCCATCCCTAATACAGAACTATCTTCATAAAATTTCAATGAACCTATTTCACCATATTTTCTAATAAATTTATTACCATTCATAGTTTGGAATTTTTTAATAAATTCATCTCTTATCTTTATTGTTGGTTCTGGTCCTTTTCCGGCTTTCATATTAACACTACCTTTAAGATTGAATCCAAGATCAATTTTAAAAATATTAATTTTTTTAAAAAATCTTAACATGGTATTATTAGTCACTATATTCATAATTATTCAACGTTTTTTTGTTTTTCTATATCTTCTTTCAATGCAGATACTTTTTCGATTATATAATTTTCAAAAATGGTAAATCCAGCTTTACTTTTTGTTCCTTCTTGATCTTGACTTTGTGCTTGTGGTTGAGTTTGTACTTGTGTTTCTGTTTCTGATAGTTCTTTAACTTTAATTCCTCTATCTTGCTCAACTATTTCAATATTATAATGACCACCAATAACAAAATCAGTTGATTCTAAATCAATTAAATCAATTTTTATTGAACCTTTATAAACTTCGTCTTTTTTACTATAAGGTTGAATAACAAACATAACATTAATATTATATTCGGTATCTTGAAAAGTCATCAATATATTTTTCTCTACTGCATCATTAACGGTTGATTTTTCAATATCAATTAGACTTAAGACTTGTAGTTCATCTTGACTAAATATATTATTCTCTCCATTGAAGCTCATTTTAACTCTTTGAATCATATTTTTTAATAATGTTGTAACCAAACTGTCGTTTGTGAATTCTTCAAATATTTTAAGTCTTTTCATTAGTATTTTTTATTTTTATATATAAAAAAAGCATTTCAATAATTTATATATAATAGAAATATAAACAGAAAACATGAAATATTTAAAAAAATTTGAAAGTATAGAAGAAATACATGATAGTTTGGATGATTTCAAACATGTAATTGATTTTATATCTGTATATGATAAATTAGAAACATACGAAATAAATGATATAATTGATGAATTATTAAAAAGTTCAAAATCTGAAATTTTAGAAATATATGATAGTTGTATAGGTAACTACTATGATGTTGGATATGAAAAAGAATATCAAAAAAATGATTTTACATTAGAAATAATAAGTAAATATTGCCAAGAAATTTGGTCAAAATAAAAATAAAAAATATAAATGAAAATAATAAGCTTTAATTTATTCGAAAATACTGCAAATAACACGCAGGGAAATACAAAAGGTATGAGTAATGTTAAATCACCTCAACCATCAAAAGAAACTGGTAAAGTTAATGAATTACCAAGTGAAACAAGAATACCTGAACCCATTGAAAATAATAGTGTAGATTCGAAAAAAGAAGAAAAGACAAACGAAAGTGTTAAATCATTTTTAAATTTTTTGAATGAAGATGGTGGAGTTGCTGCGGCAACTGCTGGTAATACTTCTGGTATGGGAAATGTCACTGCACCAATAGTATCTGCAATACCTGGTGATGTAGCTGGTTCAACAGCTGGTTCAGGTGATATACCAGCATATGATAAAGGTAAATATTTTGGAACGAAAACAAATAGGAAAAAGAAGAAAAAATCTACAAAAGAAAGTATAGAAAGTTTTTCTGATTGGTGTGATAATTTACATGAATCAGTAGAATCAGAAAGTAAGTGGTGGAGAGACCTAAGTATGAGTGATAAAAAAAATATGCTGAACAAGCATTAGGAGAGATGCAACGAGAGGAACAGGTTACTGGGAAGACTTCTCTAAAGATGAACAAAAGAAATTATTAAAATACTTTGTATAATTATAAAACATTAAAAACCAAAAATGAAATATATAAAAAAATTCGAACATATTGAAGATCTTGTTGATTTTAAACCATACGATATAAATACTTGGAAGTATTTGATGTATGATAATGGTACTATTGCTAAAATATTAAACATAGACTGGATTAGAACTGGTTCATATTTAATTGCAAAAGAATATAGTAAATATGTTGATAAATTTAATGATGAACAAGATAGAAGAGGTGGTCCAAATAATGGTTACGCTTATAAAAAAGATTATAGTTACGAACCAACATGGTTTAGACATCAAGACTTAAGATTTAATGTTGAAGTTGTTGATGGTGATACAGCATCGTGGCATGCTTCAAAAGTAACACCAATTTCAGAAGAACAATTTAATAGACTTTCTAAACATGATATTTCATTCTATAATGAAAGTGATACATTCTCTGGTGGTGGATCTTATCCAGGTCCTTCTGTTGTTGGTCCTGATAATGCTTGGGCAGGTGGTACAATAGGTGGTGGTCCAGGTTTTGGTCAAACAGGTGTAATGGGTGGAGAATATCCGAAAAAATTTGCACCTCCAGGTTCAGAGAAAACACCTTTCAAACAAAATATCAAAATGTTAAAAACAAAAGAAAGCAAAAAAAGAAGAAGTGCTATTAAAAAATTACAACGACTTAATATGATGAGTTTCAATGATTTTAATGATAAAAATAAGAATGAAAAATGAAAAACATTAAAACATTTGAAAAATTCAATCCGGCTCTTTATGTACCATCCATGTTGAATATGTTGAAAAAAAAGAAAAAAGTTGAGACTCAACCAGTAGATACAAGTAATTATTGTCAATACAAAAAAATAACAATTGGTAAAGATATCAATTTCGTATTTAATGATGTGAGTTATAAATTAGTATATGATTTTAATGAATTTCATCAATTAATGGATGTTGGTAAGGATGTAAAGAAAACGGATTATTTATGTAAATATATAGATATGAATAAAGAAAATTGGATTGAAACACAAGAATAAAAATAATAAATAGAAAATGAAAAAAATTAAAAATTGGAAAAGTTTTAATGAAACAAATGAACCATCTTTTGAAGAAACTGAAGGTAGTTTAAATGATAGAGAATTAGATTCTGAATTAGTTGGATATAAAGCTGAAAAAATGAAAAGGAAATTTTCGGAAGCTGGTAAACAAGCAGGATATATAAATTCTATCTTACAAGGTTATCTTGAATGTGCGCTTTGGACAGAAGAAGAATTGGACGAATATGCAATATCTGATATAGCTGATGAATCACAAGAAAATGCAAAAAAAGATATTAAAGAATTTGTAGAGAAAGCTGGTGATTTATTGAATGGTCTTGATCCAGAACAAATTGGACATGATTTATGGTTAACTAGAAATGGTCACGGTGCTGGATTTTGGGATAGAGGTCTTGGTGAAGTTGGTGATAAATTAACAGATATTGCTAAAAACATGGGCATGAAGAATATTGAAAAGATAGATGATGATTTTGTTGAAATATATTAAAAATAATAAATAGATATAAAAAAATATTACTCAACGTTCTTAAAAATATAGGAACAGGTAAAGAATACGATAAAAATGAAAGTCTAACAAGAGTTAGACTTTTTTTATTAAACAAACTCAATATAATTAGTATATAATAATACTAAAATAAAATTATAATCAAATGAATATTGATAAAAATTATTACCAAATACTTGGTGTTGATAAAAACACAAATATAGACGAAATAAAAAAGAACTATAGAAAAATATCTATTGAAAATCACCCGGATAAAAATAAAGGCGATAAAACAAAAGAAGATAAATTTAAAGAGGCTTCAGAAGCATATTCAACTTTAGGTGATGAAACTAAAAAACAACAATACGATGTATCGAGTAGATTTGGTAAATCATATAATCCTAATCCATTTTCGGCATTTTCTGGTGGTTCTACGGGTGGATTTGATGATATATTTAAAGCATTTTTTGGACATGGTGGTACTGGTGGTATGAATTCTAATCCATTTGGACAAGTTTTTGAAAATATTCATAGAGAATATCATGAAAATTTAGATATTGTTATTAACGTTATTGTTACAATGTCCGATGTATATAGAGGAACGCCAATAAGAGTACAATATAAAAGATATTTACATTGTGAAACTTGTAAAGGAACCGGTTTTGATCCAAGAAGTGAATCATATAGTTGTGATATATGTGGTGGTAGTGGAAAAGATAGATTTGGTAGAAAATGTGAATATTGTCAAGGTGCTGGTAAAGTATTTTCGTTACCTTGTGGAACATGTAATGATGGTGAAAAAGTTGTATTAAAAGATACAGAATTTAATTTAAATAATATACACAGAATAAGACAAACCAGTGAAGAATTTTTAAGAGGTTATGGACATCAATCTAAATATTATAGGGAAAAAAGAGGTAATCTTAAATTAAATGTCATATTTCAAGATGTTAAAAATTATAAAATAGAAAATAATTTGTTGGTTTACGATTTAGATTTACATTATGAAGATGCTATAAATGGTTTAAAATATGAATTAGAACAGTTGGATGGTAAAAAACTAATAGTTAATATACCAGAAAAAACAAACAACGGAGATATCGTTAGATTGAAAAATAAAGGTATATTGATTAATGATAAAGATAGAAATGATTTACTCATACGAATCAATATAATTATTGATTATGAAAGATTACAAATGAAATAATTAATATATACTCTTATGAAATATATTAAAAATTTTGAAGAATTATTTAATTATAATCGGTTAAATGATATAGAAACATTTACGGTTTATCGAGGAAGTGTTCATGAAGAACCATACACAAATAATAAAATATTTTTTTCTGTATCAAAAGATTTTGCTAAAGATTATGGTAAATATATTTATAAAGCCGAAATAAAACCAATGAAAATATTTGATTCTTTTAATCCTGAACATTGGAAATTACTGTTTCAATGGAATAAAGATGGTGTGTATGATAGTTATAATGATAAAACATATTATTCATTTGATGAAATGATTGAAAATAATGCTGCTTGGGATTCAGATACTTGGGAAATAATAGAATATCATATAAATAGAATAGAAAGTGAAGGATATGATTGTGTATTAATAACAGAAGGAGGTCAAGTTAATTTTGTTATTTTTGATAAAAATATTATTGTTAAAAGTGAATTGATATCAAACACAAATGAAAATAAATCAGATACTATATCTGATAAATTAGAAAACTCTAATTATAAAGATAAAGTTAAAGATTTTTTAGAGAAATGCAAAGAAGAAGTAGGCGAATATAAAGAAGCCGGTCAAATACTAAAAAGATATGCTTCTGGTGAAAAACCTAGCAAAGAAGAAATGAAAAAAGTTTATGATCAATTAATAGATACTTTAAAAATTGGTGGTGGTGGAACATTATTCATGTTGCCTTTTGGTTCTATTTTATTAATCGCATTAATAAAAATTGGTACTAAATTTGGTATAAATTTTTTACCAAGTTCTTGGAATAAAAATGATTCAAAGAATTAAAATATTGCTTAAAAGTGCAATAATTAAAAATATTGCACTTTTAAGCAATATTATTTAATATAAATTTTCAGATATCAACATTGATTTTGGTTCATTATGACAAAAAGAATCATCACCAAAATTAATTTTTACATCGTGATCACTTGCATTTAATCCAAATTTTATTTGATTATTTTCTTTTGCTATAATCCAAGCTTCTTCTCTACCAACATATCTATTTAAAGATGTTAGAAATCCTTGATGATTTCTATCAGGTAATTTTTCTGTATCAATTTTTCCAATTAAAGAAGTTAATATATCATAACAATCACCATGCCTATAACCACAAATAATAGTACCATTATAGTCTATAGCCGCACACAATATAAATTCTTTATTTTTCATTTTACAAATATAAACAAAAAATTTTAATATATATAATTATTATGAAATATTTAAGAACATTCGAGGATAGTGTATGGCGTGATAGAGAATTACAAACAATAAATTTGTATAAAAAATATATGAATACTATGACTCTCGAAGAAACAATTGATTATGTTATTAATCATTGTCAAGATTTTATAAATCATCCATTTAAGGTATTAAGATCAATTAATAATTCCACGAATAATATTTCATCAAAAAATAGTATTAACTATTTTCACAGTGATCCAGTAAACAGATTTTCAAGAGATGATAAAAATTTTCATAATTTGATTATTGATAATTCTATAAAATGGAAAAATTATCCTAAACGAAATAAATCTTTTATGTGTTCTTTAAATAATTCAAATTTAGGAGGTAATCATTATGTGGTTATACCAGAAGATGATTCTAGATGGTCTATTCTACCATCCACAGATATTTATTATGCGTTTAATGAAACTATTGAAAAATTCACAAATCAGAACATGCCGATAGACAGATTTTTTAGATATTTAGAATATACATCTGATATGTATGGTATTGAATTATCAGACATTAATTACAAAGAGTTAAAAAATAATATAGAATTGTTGGAGGCTGCTATTAAGTATGCCGGAAGTGAAAAAGTACATGAATTTCTTAAATATTTTTTTGAAAATAATGATAATATTTGGAAATGTATTTTGACTATATTAGATCCTAAATTGAATGGTGTTGAATTATTAACTTGGAATGAAATATATTCTTCATATGAAGATGTTTCGACAAATAATGAAATGTGGACAGATTCGCCTTGTGTGTTCGTAGATTATAATAATATTAATGATTTTATAGAATTGTTGGAAAAAGAGACAGGTAAAAAAATAAATTTATGAGATATTTAAAAACATACGAAAAATATAATAATAACAAATTAAATGAATTAATTGTTAAATATTTCAATGAATATAGTGAAGAATTAATAGAAATCATAAACACCTATAAAAAACCTTCTGATGTTGAAAATATCATGCAAAAAATATCATTTATAATAGAAAGTCCTGGTGATGTTGAAACTGTTGAAAAAGATGGTAAAATAATAGCTTATTTCGTAGATATGAAAGAAGTAGATTCACAGACTATATTATTTGAAATGAAAAATGAAAAATTCCACCTAAACTCATATAAAAACTTTATGGATAATTTAGAAAAATAAAAATACTCATTTTTCAATGAGTATTTTTATTTTTCTTGTTTTTATAATTACTTTTTAATTGTATTTAAATCATTTTGAATTTTATTTTCATCAATTATTTGATTAACTTTTTCATTTAATGAGAATTCTTCAATATTTTTAATTTTAACTGTTTCATTTACAACAGATTTCAATGAAGTTTTAGTTTCTTCTTTATCAACTTTAACACCATATTTTTTATTCCATTCATCTGTTCCAAAAACAATTGATTCGTTTGATTTTTTATCACATTCTTTTTTACAATCTTTGTAAATTTCATCTATTAGAGATTTCATAAACATTGAATCATCATCTATTGCATTCTTAGTCAATTTAGAAAAAACCATATTACTCATAGCCTTTTTAACATTTTCTTTTGTACAATCATCATCTTCTAATTTCGACATAACATGATCTAATGTTTTATCATATTCTTTTTTACTTATTAATTTTTCGATTTTACCTAATAATCCTTCATTCAAATCACATTCACAAGATTCAATAACTGATTCAATAATTGGTTCAATTGATTCAACAACTGTTTCAGTACATTGACAAGCTTTTTCACATTTACATTTATCACCTTCACATTTACATTCTGATACACATTTACAATTAGAATTTGATTCAAGAATTGATTCGTTGCATTTACATTCACCTTCACATTTACATTTTTTTCCTTTACAATCACAATCTTTTTCACATTTACATTCTTTTTCATCACATTCTTTACAAACTTTAGTATCAGCTTTTTTTTCATTAACAAAATTATTTTTTTCTGCTAAGAAAGACTTATAATTAAATAGATTTTTCATTTTTAATTCATTATTTTTTAGTTATATATTAAATTTATATATTAAAAAAATGAAATCAATAAATTTTCTTTTAACGTCTTCAATTTTAATATATAATCCAAACAAAAATAAAACATTAATGGCTTGGATTTGGAAACAACAAATAGAATATGATAATTTAACAACTGGTTTATCTTATATAAAGAGATCTACTGATTGGCAAAGTCCAGGTTCTATTAAACAATGTATAGATACATCTTTATCACAAATAACAAACTACGATGAGCCAATTGGTTCAAGTAGATATATATATGCTGTTCCAGATATTAATGGTGATTATGAACCAGATTCTATATGGAATAATTTAGATGAAGTAAAAACGGTTTCTGGTAGTACATATGACTATGCTTCTATTCTATCTATTAATAGAAATCCGACAACAAAAATATTTGATACTCCTAATATTGTAACATGGGATTATAATTTTAATATACCAACAGGTGCAACAATAACAGGTATACAAGTTAAGATAAATAAATCAGCATATGGTATTCATGATCAAACATATATTCCTGGTAATATATATGGAACTGGTATTTGGGACACAATAGATCAAGGTTATTTTAATACAAATATGACTCATTACACATATGATAAATTAGTTACATTATCTGATAATAGTGGTTGCACATCTACTTTTGATAACTATGCTAAACCATATACAAAAGAAATCTTAAATCCAATTGTATCTTTGTCATCACCAACAGGACGTCCAATACCACCAAAAGGTATTTGGGAACAAACTGAAACAACTCATATTTATGGTGGTGATGGGTTTTCATGGGTAATACCAAGAGATCTTTCATTACATTATACAACACCGATATTTACTTGGACACCAGAAAAAATAAACAATAATGAATTTAGTTTAATTATAGGTGCAACACAACACGTATATCGAGGTTATGGTGTAACAAATCATTTTCATGGTTCAGCTTCAGCAATTGCTTTTTATAATGATTTATATTTTTTATATACTTATTATGATGATGACTGTAGAGGTTATCAAGTATCAAAAATACATGATGTACAAATAAAAATATATTATGATGAATTGACTGAATCACAATCATATAATTTAATTGATAGAACAGAAATATTTACATCAGGAAACACTTTAAAAATAGATGATTCGTATTTTAAATTTCAACGATGTTTTAATGGAATTTGTTATAATTATGTGAGAGGTTTGAATGATATATATGAATTAAGTTTGATGAGTGGTGATGGTAAATCAACAAATAATATGTACAATGAATATAATATCATAGATGAATATATACCAAATTTGTATAGTGTTGATGTTGCTACTAGTGTAAATGTGGATTTAACAATTAATCATTTTATTTTAGATGGTATTAAATTAAAACCAAATCATTTAGTATTATTATTAAATCAAAATTCAGGAGAAACGAATGATATATACACTGTTGATCGTAATTATTATTTAGTGAATTCTAATTTATTATCAACAAGAGAAAAATCATATCGGGCTAAAGTATATGTTAAATTAGGTTCACATTATCAAGAACAATGGTTTCTTAATAATGTTGGTAATCAATTTCCAATCGTTGGTGAATCTAAAATATTTACAAGTGGACATTCTTATATGATCAAGAATTATGTTAATTATGATATATTTAATACCGTTACATCTATTACATATGATATATCCGGTAATACTGTAAGTAATCCAAGTAAAATTTTATTCACAAATTATAAAGTTGCTAGAAGTTTATCTGAAATTGTTGATTGGGATTATTTTGATTTTAATCCAACAAGTTCTGTAACAATTTCATATTTAGATAATGATTATACTATATCAAGTCAGTATAATACAGTAGTTTATACTATGAGTGGTTCATCAAGTGCTGAAACAATATTTAATTGGAGTGGTAATACATATTTTGTAATTGATAATGATTTTTCTGGAAAAAGTTTAATATCCGATCATATTCTAATATCTATTAAAATGAGTGGTGAAACTGATTTTTATGATAATGAAGTATTGCCAAATGGATCAACATTAAATTATTTAACAACTATTAAAAATATGAATTCTAATTATTTGATTGTTGATGAAATACCTGATTGGATTTTAAATGAAATAAGTATAGATTCATATAGATTCAGGGTTAGAAATTTACATTTTTGTTCAGGAACAACATCAAATTTTACAGATTATTTGAATGTTTCACCATATGGTGAAATTTTAGATTTTTTAGACATATATAATGATATTAGAGTAAGTACAAAAAATTCAGATTATTATCGTTATTTTGATTTCAATAATATTATATTAACAAATAAGATATCTGGTAGTACAACAGCATATACATTTACGTCAAATAGTCAATATCAAGACTATACGTTAGTATCATTTTTAAATAAATTAGGTTCATATCCTATTAATATGTATAATGATGCAAATATATTATCTGGTGATTATACAATAGAAGAAATATATGTAAATTATAATGATGGTCATACATTGAGTGGTAATTACTATCCAATACAATCAAGTAGATATAAAATAATACCATCCAATACAAATGTATTATCTGATTTTAAACCATATACATATGTTGATATTGGTATATTATCAAAATTATTAGGTGATATATACACACCATATTCATTTACTAATCCTGATATAACAAGAACATTAATCACTGAAATAACAGATGAATATATGTTAGTTGAAAAACCAAGAATAGATGCTTTAAGTGGATTTAGTACAGGTGTATATGATATCGTTAATGTAAGTAAAGTATCTGATATTTCAGATATTTTATATCAACTATATTTAGAATATCCACATTCTTATTATTATAAATATTCGGAAAATATATATAATAAAATATGTTCTGAATATGCTTTAATATTAAAAGATAACGCATTTGCAAGAAATTTATCTTCAGGTATTTTATATCAAAAAAATGATTTATTTAATCTTGATATATTTAATTTAAATATTGATGCTGATTATAATCATATTGATGATGTTAATTTGACATATGTACCTATTGAATTAATTGATATAGGTATTGATAAAAAAACAAAATTGCCTATACCATTAGATATAAAAAATATTGCTATAACTGTTGTAGAAAATTTATGGTATACTGGAACAACATATAGTGGATTAGCATCATCATAAAAAAATAATATAAATTATGATATTACATAATGTTAAATATAAAGTTGAAAAAATAAATGATATTCGAGTTAGTAGATTATGTTTTTTTCCAATCATAATACCAAATTCGTATAATAGTGTTCAACAACCAGAATCACATTTATATAAAACTACATTAATAAATGATAAATTACACGTTTTAGTTAAACATAGAAGAACATTAGCTTTCAATAATCAAACAACAATAGATTTAAATAATGATACTACGTATGATATATTAGTTTTTGATAATACATTAGTACATCAAAATTTATCATATTATACATTTGAGACAAGTGCTAATAATCCAATTTATAATTTTGGTATAAAATCTGATATCACTGGAAATACATATCATATTGGTTATACAATTGGTAATATATCGAATAATGTAGGTGCACATATAAGTTTCACACCAACATCTACATCATTACTTAGGGACGCTAATCAAAAATATAGTCATATATTTAAATATAACACTGAATACCAATTAACAACGGCTATAACATATTTAAATTTATGGAAAACAACTAAAGGTAATGTGTTGGTGAATGATTTAATAAATGTTAATTATTTAAATTATGTTTTTATAACATCAGATAAACCATTATCATCTCCTGCTGGTTCAGGTAGTCTATACTATAGTAAATTTGATAATGATACAGAAGTACAAATTTGTACAGGTGATACTTATACTACTAATAATACTTGTGTTATAGTTAAATACAGTGATGATTTTAAAACGATTCTTTGGTATAATAAATTTTTTGGTTCAACACAACCAACACCTACAACGTGGTTAAATAATAAAAATATTTTAACCACAGTTTATAATGATGAGAAATCTTTTAATATCGTAGAAGATTTTGATAAAGAATATATATATGCTAGTGTTAGGGTTGATATAGGTTGTGATGGTTTATTATATACAAATGGTATAAGTGATAGAGTTGTTACGAATTTAGACAGTCAATATTATAGTTTTGTTATTTCTAAATTTGATTTAGATGGACTAAAAATATGGGCTAAACCAATATATTATACATCTTCTCACAATTATAATTTTGTTAAAAAAATGATATATCACAATGATAATATTTATATGACAATTAGAACAAATGGTTCTATTATAGTTGATGGTGTATCACATGGTACGAATTCGACCTGGAAAATATTTGTAGTTAAAATTGACAAAAATGGTAATTTTAAATGGGTTAAAGAATTAGGTGGTATAAATAATGATGATTACAACACAGATATAATTATATATAATGGTCGATTTGGTGAAAATCTTTATATGTCAGGTTATTATAATAATACGACAATGATTGATTCATATAGATTATATTCTAATGGAACTGGTTCATATGTAGCCAAATTAGATTTAAATAATGGTAAAGTTGTTGGTTTATTAGAAAAAACATCGACACAAATAATGAAAATAAATTCACTTGAAATTATAGGCGATTCATTGTTTATATGTGGTGATTTTGTAGGAGGTACATATATTGGTGGTAATAGACCAATACATTATAAAACATCAAATATTTCTGAAATCTTTATTGAAGAAATAAAAATAAATTCAATTTAAAAAATGTCAATAGTAATAGATATAGAAGGTGTAGATTTTGAAAAATCTAATGTTATATTCGTAAATGGTATGACATTAGAAAAAGTGAAAATAAAATATAATTGGTTATTAAATGCTAAAGTAAAAGATGCAATTGTAGGTGAAGATAGTAGAGGTTTAGTGTGGTATTTTGGTGACTGGTATTGTGGTGAGTGGTATGATGGTACTTGGTATTCTGGTAATTTTTATGATGGTTTGTGGAAAAATGGGTTATGGTATTCATATGACTTAAATAAATTTGATGTTATAAATGAAAATTTTTTCATTAAACAAACAGGTGATATATATTCTCATTTTCATAATGGTGTTTGGTTGAATGGTACTTTTTTTAGAGGTACATTTGGTGTTAATTCTGGTGAAACTTGGATTGATTATGAATTATATACAGGAAACACATATCCAACATATAGAATAGCTGGTGATATAATTGGTGGTCAAATACAATACACTGAAAAAAACTTAGCTACTTGGATTGATGGTATTTTTCAAGATGGCTTATTTTATGATGCTATATGGAAACATGGTCGCCATATAAATGGTTATTTTGAAAATTCAAAATGGATATATGGATTATGGTATAATGGTACATTTAATGGTCACACTTGGCATAATGGTAATTGGTATAATGGTCAATTTATTAATGGTGAATGGTTGAATGGTACATTTACAAAATTGAATGAAAATGTTATTAGTAGATTTGGTAATACTTTGTTGAATACTACCGACAATTCAGCTATATGTAATTGGTATAATGGTACTTGGAAGAATGGTGAATGGTTTTCTGGATACCTTACTGATGCAAATAAAAATCCAATTAAATCAAAAGATAATTATTTAAGTATCTGGCATGATGGTACATGGTTTAATGGTATATGGTATGGTGGTCATTTCAAAAAAGGTGAATGGAAAAATGGTATTTGGAAAAATGGTATTTTTGGATTCTTGAAATCTACATCTTGGGTTGAACCGCAACTAGTATCAGTTAGAGATAATTATGAGGATTTATTATCTATTGGATTTGGTGATAGATGGTCTGGTGATACTATATCTCCAACATTAACAACTGATTCGGATTTAGTTACAGCAAGCAATACAGCAAATACAAGTTACGAAACGGTATATTATGATCAAACTATAAATATTGATGTTTCTTCGATTGTTGGTGATAAAGAACCAAATAGTTACACTAATAATAGTGGTAAATTACAAGTGAATTTACCAGCTCATGGTTATTATGTAGATGATATTATATTATTCACACAAACAAACCTGTCATATAATAATAAATATTCGAAAATACTATCCGGCAATACTAATAATTTTACAGTTGATTTAGATTATGTAAGTAATACTATGAGTGGTTCGGATAAAGTGACAAAAGTATCAGGAGGAATTACAGTTGATCCATCATATTCATCGATAACATTTAAACATTTAGAATTAATTAATGTACCATTTCAAGCTTATGGTAATGATATTAATAAAACTGTTCCGTTTGGTTATAATTTTTCAGAAATAGATGAATGGAATGAATATAAAGTTTATATTAAAAATGCAACATCATCAAGTTATTTTAATGTCTCTACTATGATAACTGGATCTACGATTACAGGTTCTACAAATAGTGAATGGATTATGACTTTAGATTCTTGGAATTCAGGTATTTGTAATAGTGCTATGACAAGTATGGATTTTATCATTAAACGAAAAATAAAATTAGATAGTGGTAATGGTACTGGTATGACATTTTGGGAATTTAATGAACATCAATCATATACAGGAACAATACAATCGAATTGGAATATTGCATCTACATTAAACCCGCAATTTGTTTCATATATTGGAACAATAAAACCTGAATTTGTTGTTGGTGATTATGTTTATGTTGAACAAACACCAGGATATGTAAATGAACAATATAATTCTGTTTGTGAGGTGATTGCAACAGGAGGTACAAATGGCTCATATTCTGTCACAACAAGTCAAAAATATAGAGTTGTTAAATCATTAATTACTGATACTTATTCAACACATTCGGGAAAAATAGTAAAATATTTAGGGTTATATGGTGATAGATTATCTGTTGATACAAATTCGATATTTTTTCAAGATTTTAATTTTGATTTTGATTTTATATTAAATACAGCAACAACTTTAGTTAATGGTTATTCGATTAAATTCGATACTGATATAGTTAAGAATGGTTGCAACAATAATGGTTATCGTCATAATTTAGTTTGGTTACCATTAAAAAAATTAACACTTGAAAAATTTACAGGAACAAATCCAAATTATTACTCTAATGATTACGATACAGCTTATTATAATAGTGGTACTATAACAAATCCAATATATAAATATAATGGTGTTTATGATGATATCGAAATTGGTAAAAATAAAAATATACAAGTTACTAATAAATTAGATGGTACACAACAAACAAATTATTATGGTGGTTTAGATGATATGTGGGGTATGAATGGTTTAGAAGATTATTATTATTATCCAGAAACATATAATCCTACATTAGTTTCAACTGCTATTTCACAAATGAGAATAGGTATAAAATTTTATTTAGATGGAACAATAAATCAACAATTATATTTAAGTAATATTCAAATAAAGGCATATTATTCAAATGAAGATGAAATTCCAATTTGGAGAAATGGCACTTGGCAACAAGGAACTTGGTATAATGGTGATTTTTATGATGGAACTTTTAAATCTGGTATGTGGTTGAAAGGTAATTTCTACGGTGGTAGTTTAGCCAGTGGTTATCGTTAACTATTCCAAAAATCATTTACTGTATTATTATCTGTATTATCCTCAATAAAATCAATTAATTCATTATTATCCTGTTGGGAAATTATCTTATTTAATAATTTCATTATTTCTTCATTTGAATATCCGGCAAATCCAGATTTATGATTCATTGCCGTTTTTGCTATGTCAAATAAGACTAATGCTTGTTGATTAGTTAGTTTCATCTTTTATTTTCTTTAAAAGCTTCTTTTGTTTTATCTGAAAAACTTTTTAAATCTTCCAATGTTAAATTGAATTTTTTAATATATTCTTCAATCGCACCCAACAAATCAGTAAATTCTACTATTTGTAAGATTTTATCATCTTGTCTTTTAGCATCTAATAATTCATCAAATTCTTCTATTATTTTAGAAAATTCTCCATAAACACCTTTCTTTATTTCTGATTTGTGATAACCCATTTTATTTATATTTATTTATTAATGTTGATAATCTTGGTTCGGCACAACCTGTACCATATATCCATTTTAAAAAATCACATTCTCTTATTCCATAACTACCTAACTCATTTCCATCTATTTCTATATCGAATCCAATTTCGGTTTTTACTACTGTTAATTTCTTTGTGAAATATTTTTGATAGAATTCTAAACTAATATTTACCATTTTTTGTAATTCTGATTCATCAACAACATCAGTTTGTATTAATTCATTTTTGATAAAATATTTTGTGTGTATATTATCAAAAGACTCATATCTAAAACAGGGTGTCGTGGTTTGAAACTTACCTTTTGGTAAAAAATCTTTTAAATATAAATACAGTAATGATTGTTCACCTGATGCAACTAAACATTTATCATTGTGTTTCAATTGAAATGAAATTGTATCAGATGGTTTAGTTATATCATCTACATATTTTGATACTGTCCAAGGTGATTCAATTCTTTTGAACCCTTTATCTTCATAAAATAATATAGAATTGTGTATGTTATTGTAATTTATCATTAAACATTTTATTTATTTTTCTATATAAAGTTTAAATAAAAATAAAATTATGGAAGACCTAAGAATAAAAGAAGAAGAAAAGAAGAAAAGATCATCAAGATTTAAGGTAAATTTATATGCTTTCATAAAGAAAAGAAAATGGTGGATTATATTATTTATATTATTAGCTACGATAACATTTTTTCCTGAAATTTCAGGTCAAGCAATAGGTCAATGGTGGCATGATTTTGTTGGTAATATTGTAAAATATTCAAAATTTTAATTATGATATATGAAGAAATAATGAGCATATCAAATGTTCAAGAAAAACAAAATAAATTAAAAGATTATTATATCAATGAAATTGGTGTAGAAGATTGGTTAGTTGAAAAATCAAAAGAACAAAAAATAAGATTTAAAGATAGGTGGGAATATAGATGTGACGGTATTTATCATAGATTAACTGGACCAGCCATTGAATTTCATGATGGGTCAAGAGGATTTTACTATATACATGGTGTTGTATTGGAACTTGAAGAATGGAAAAAACAATCAACACATCTTCTTAGAGAATATAAATTAGCTAGAACATTAAAATAAGAAGATAAAAAAGAATTCTTTAATGAATGAATTTATTTAATGAAGCTAAGAAAAAAGATAAAATATTAAATCTACCAAAAAATTATACACCAACCAGAAAAGGTGAAATACACAAAATAAGAACAAGTGAGATATACAGTGTCAATATTAATGAAAAAAAATATATGACTTCTCTATTTGATTCTGATGACCTTGACACTATTATTTTTAAAGAACCAATAGATTTTCAATTATTTATATTCGATAATTTTTTTAAAATAACTAAAATTTATTGTAATTTAATGACGGTTAGTTATGATTATCATTTGAAAAATGGTTATTTACATAATTCATCTGGTCAAGCCTTTGTTAAATATGATAGAAAAGGATATAGAATCACTGGAGGTTATTATATAAATGGTAGAGAACTTGATGAAGAATATTATAAAAGATTACTACGAGAAAAGAAATTAAATAGAATTGTAGATGATGATTTAGTTATTTAATTATTTTTTATAAATTAAAAATGGTATGTTTTTATCTTTATATGGTGAATTTTTTGTAAGACTTTTTAATTTTTCTTTTTCTTCTATTTCAGTAGTGTAAAAATAATGTTCATTGTTAATATTTTCATAATTATCCCACTGTTCTTCGGTTGTAAATTCAGGCTCACAACCACCATAAAAACTATCACACAATGCGGTTTTTATTATTTCAAAATAATCTTGATTGGAACACCAGATTTAGAAAAAATGGTATCTATCAATCCAGTATAATTACCAGCATAAATATAATTTGTGTCATCTAATTCTTTAATTGCGTTATTATATATTTTATCTTCAATTGTAGACTTATTTTCATTGAAATTTTTCCAATTTTTTATCATTTTTTTGTTTTTTGTTTTTCTTTATATATTAAAAATAAATGTAAGACTTTTTTAATATATAAATATATGAAATATTTAAAAACATACGAATCTTCAATAATTGTTTCCGAAATAAAAGAATTATTATTAAGGGATTGTAAAAAATATTTAATAGATATCAAAAAAATTAAAAAAAGAATACCAGAATATTTCTTGTATAGAGGACTGCACATTGACGAAGATATCAGTATCGAAAAACTTGAAGTTGATAAACATAGAACACCAGTAGATACAAATGTCTATGTGAATAATTATGTGAACAATTTTTTCGAAAATAAATTCGGAATTAGATTGAGAGAAGAGTGTGTCTTTACATCAAGTATAATAATTGGTGGTAGTTTATATGGACCAAAATTTCTATTTTTTCCAATAGGTGATTATAAAGCTTACACATCAGAAAAAATAGAAGATTTTTACTCTGATGTTTCTTTATATAATAGTAAACGATTTCTTTCATATATTACAAATATGGAAACAACCGAAGTAACACCTGATTTATTAGAAAAATTTACAATTGATGTGTTAAGATTACAAAGAGGTATAGCCATTGAACATGCAAAAACTATATTAGAGGAAAAGAAAGAATTTGATAAATTATTAGATTCATATAAAAAATATGATGGTGTAGAATATAATATGATGACTGAACCAAATGAAATTATGATTGAGTGTGATGAATATTATGTTGTGTCTACTGATTATATAGAAGATATAAAGAAACTTATATCAAACCTTATAGATTAAACAATATTTACAATCAACTTTACTTAAAAAATCAAAATAAACTTCTCTAATGTCTTCACTTTCTATTTCAATAAATTTATTTATTGAATTAATACTTTTATCAAATTTTATTTGATCAAGTGGTAATATTTTTTTAAGTAATTTATAATTGATATCAATTGGATTAC
>CAZCJR010000048.1:0-27798 GCA_964499225.1 uncultured Cellvibrionaceae bacterium
ATGCTACGACACTGCCGCGAAAAATAAATTCTTTACCTTCAGCAGTAACAAAACCTTTGCCTTGCACTTTAATCAAACTTTGCTTGCGCGGCAGTGTCGTAGCATCAAAGGATTGTGGGTAGGGGATATTCCACCATTCATCGGCAGATGTTTGTGCGCCGGTAAAACCGTGATTTTGATCCGGTGCTTGTGCTGGGGTTTTAGGCGTGCTCGGAACGCAGGCCACCAAATGGCTGCACAGAATTAGCGCAGTAAAAAGTTTCAGAAATAGCTTCATAGTTGTGTGCTCTTTTATTATTACAAGGTAATCGTCGGGAAAGCGCAGTAGTTGGAATTCGCCAGCGCGACTTTAACAAAATCGATATTGCCTGACTATCCTGACACTGGGTGTGGGAAGCTGGTCTTTGGGGCGATATTGGTAGGATAAATCTGTTTGTTTTTATATATTAAAAGTAATGTTTGAAACTTTTATGGGTAATTTGGCTGGCCAGTTGGATTGGCAGTTAGAGGCAGAGTTGTGTGATGCGTGGGAAGAGGGCGTAAATGCTCCCAGGCGCAAGGCTTGGGAGCATTAAAACTAGTTGTTGGTTGAGGCCGGAGCTGTCAACACTAACTCGCCATTTTGAAGCGGAATTTTGCTGCCGGGATCGTAAGGCATACGCACCACGTCCTCTTTGTCTTTTATGCGATAAGTTACGTCGTAACCGGTAATTTCTTCACGGGTTTCGTAAACCGTTTTGCAGCGCTGTTCTACCGTGGTGTAGGTATTACCTTTTTGCATATTATCTTGCACTTTATCGCCTGCATAACCGCCTGCCACAGCGCCTGCAACCGTCGCTACTTTTTTGCCGTTACCGCCACCTACCTGGTTACCTAAAGCGCCGCCGACTACCGCACCTATCACTTTACCGGCAATTCGATTGGTATCTTTTACCGGTTTTTGACGAACCACAGTTTGATCCACGCATTCTTCATGCGGAATTTTGATCTCTTTGGTCACCGCAAGGGTTTTTACCACTTTTGCGTGATCCGGCTCTTTTACGTATTGGTAGCCAGCAATAGCGCCACCCATGGTGGCTACGCCTAAGCCCAGTACTGTACCGATTATCATTGACTTGTTCATATGCTCAACCTCGCTAACGTAAACAGCTGTTTCTACAGCAGGTGCGCCAGTATGGGCGCTTTTTGGCTTAACGCGAGCTTAATAAGCCGAATCGCCTGTCAAAGTTGAGAACTGCTTAAGGTTTTCGTTTTTTGAAGCGGGTTTTTGATGCTGGTTGCGGAGGAGATTTTAGCCAGTAATTGATGCCGTACAAGCTTACACACCATAGTGCAACAAGTAATAAAATAAGTAGCGCGGCAATAAATGCAAAAATATCCGGCGCTTTCATCAGCGTGGTCATCAGTGAATCCTGATAATAGAAAAACCACTGATGTCCATCGGGAAATACTTGTACATGAAGCCAATAAAAAACAGCGGTCGGGCCGATGATAAGTACGATTATGCCGATAATGGCGAACCCTGATAAAAAGCCAAGCAGGATTTTTTTTACCGGTGGTAAAGCTAATTTAAGTTGATATGCGAGGAATAGGAGTCCAATCCACACCAGCAAACACAGTGATCCTGTTACATAAAATACATCAATGAGATTCGCCACATCTTGCAAATGAATAATTTCTGCTTCGTGCATCAAGGCAGTGGTTTCGCCATTTTTTAGGCGATAGCTAATTTCACGCAACCCTTTGCCACTTGCTTGCACCGCATCGCTAATCTCACCAAATATACGCCAGTGATCTTCTGGTGTTGAAAATTCAAAATCATCTTTGTAATGATTGAGCGGCGCAAACTCTGCGATGTGTCTATCAAGGTCGAGTAGCTTGTATCCCAAAGGGTAGGTAAAGTGGAACTGCGCCAGCAAATGCCAGCTAACCAAAGCAAGGGCGATAAGTTGACAAGTGAAAAAGAGGGGCCAAAACAGGAAACGTTTTATGGTATTCATGATGTTGTGGTGCTTTGCGGGGATAAATATGAAGGGTAACTTACCACTTACTCCTGACTGATGCTATGGTTTGATTATTGCTGCTTATTTGTACTGAGTCGTCATAATAGTGACTTATTTTTGTCATACAATCATCAAGACTATCCAATAAATCCGCCTCCAACTTTTTCAAGCGAGATAACATAGTGCCAGAATTAGTAGCCCCCCCCGCCAGAAATACCTTTCACACCTACGGTATATGGTTATACACCGAAAAAAGTTCAGCGATCAAAAGCTTGAAAAAAGAACATAGCCCCAGTGTGCACGGCGATAAACATTGGGACTCCAGCTACGTGTTAATGGATTACTTTACTCACAATCCACTGAAGAAAAAAAGCCGTGTGTTGGATGTTGGTTGTGGCTGGGGACCGACTTCGATCTACCTGGCCAACAACGGTCATGCTGTTACCGGGTTAGATGTGGATGCGGACGTGTTTGCATTTTTGAATGTGCAAGCCGAATTAAATGGCGTAGCGGTAAAAACTCGCCAAGGTGCAATGGCATCAATGAAAAAAGCGGATCTGAGCAAATACGATGTGATTGTCGGCGGTGATATTTGTTTCTGGGACGAACTGACCGATGAATGGCTCGCAATGCTCAAGCGCGCCGCTAGTGTAGGGGTTAAAAAATTAGTATTGGCAGACCCGGGTCGCAGCCCATTTTTAAAATTAGTAGATAAGTGTTACGACCGCTGGGATTGTGACATGCATACCTGGTATTGCCATGAACCAAAACGCTTTACCGGCAGCTTGTTGATCGTCAATCTGGGCAAGAAGGCAGATTAGAGAGAGGTTGAGCATAGGCATCGTCCCTGATGCGCTACACAATTATTTTGTTCATGAGAAATTCCTTCTCGTATCGTTATTGTCAGGTTTTATTACCACATTAAATTATTGAATACTTACACCTCGGTAGATTCGGTTTCGATTAAACGAGAGCCGAATACCTTGGTGTAATCCAGTTGCGGCTCGATAACTTTTTGCCCATTCCCCACCGCCTTTGCCACTTCTTTGACCGGCATTGCTGGAACAACCGTCGTCGCCGGTATAAAAGGTGCAGCGGGTTTAACGTGCTCGTAACGACCAGCGCCAATCACCTCATTTCCATCCAATGCGCGTTTCAATAACTGTTGCACTTGCGCGCTGGGAGAATCGGCGGGGCAGGCGATCATATCCATATAGTCGATTCCCAAACGGTAGGGTGGCCAACCGTTTTCCAACCCGGTTTTCACCAACTGGCGATAACAATTTTTTGCGCGCGCTACATCTTCCGGGTTTTTGCGATCAAACAATACTGGAATCGTGCCTGACAGGGTGCGCGATGAACGCGAGGTAACAGCGAGCAGTGGATCAAACCCGTTATCGGTTAAACATTTGCTCATTACAGTGCGATAGCGCTCTACTTCATCTGCAGCAAATGGCACCAGGGGTGCGTACCATAAAATACCGGCACCATCTTTGGCGGGATGTGAATTTACATCGAGCTTTTTCGCGGTAGGGTCAAGTGCATAGGCGATTTTCAAAAACGCCACAATTGGATAACCTTCTACAGTCCCCAGTGTATTCACCAACGCGCCAAAGTGACGGCGCAGAGATGAGAAACCCCATTGCGGTAAATAGTTTTGGATTTTTTGCAGCTGTTTAATTTGCTCAGGGCTAAAACTCCACACACGGCAATTTTTTAAGCGACGACGAATATCTTTTACTGAACCGGCAACTGCTGCACGTGAACCGTATAAGGTGCCCAATCCAGTCCATGCAGAAATTTTGCGTTCTTTTGCGAGTTGTTTTAAATAATTTGCGCGAGCTTCACCTGTCAGTGTTGATGCCAGTGGTGTATCGACCTGGGTGGAGAGAATGCGGCAATCGTTCATCATAATAATGCCGCCGATGCCGGGAATATCCTCGGTGAGTTTATTTAAGTCAGTCTGACTGTTAATAAACGCATCATTGCTTTTCCATTCAAATACTAAAATCCGTGTTGCTTCTGGTGAGCGTGCCAATTGTACGCGCGCCTTGGTGACGATGCCGAAATTACCTTGCCGCAATAATCCAGCCCAAGAGTAGCCAGTGCCGGCATTCCAGCGTTTGGCCATCTCGGGGCAATTTAAATCTTGATAGGTGTGGCGAAACTCGGTTCCATTACCCCAATAACCTTCCAGTTCACTGATTGCATCGAAGTGGTCGGTAATCGGTGTTAACCCATATCCGCCATCGAGTGCATTGCCGAGAATATTACCGTTGGGGCCAACACCGGTGGTGGGCACTAATAAATCCGCACCGCTTTTTTTAATCGCCGCATGCAAATCCGCTTGGGTAACACCGGGTTCAATTAATGCGGTAGATGATTTCACATCAATATACACACGGCGCAGTTGTGATAGATCCACAATAAAACTGCGGCTGTCGACCGGTAGCGAAGTACCGTAACCAAAATTGCGCCCGCCGCTGATTGGCCAGAGCGGGACTTTAAATTCATTGGCGAGCGCTAACACTTCCTGAATTGCATCCACTTCTTTAATAACAATGGCACCGGCAGGCAAGCGTTCACTCGCGCCTGTGTCTGCTCCGTAATGAAAAGCCGCTTCTTCACGACTCAAGACTTTGGCACCGGGAATACGCAATACTTCGCTGAAAAAAGAGGTAGTCATGTTCATCTTCCTTTCAAATGCTGAATGACAAAAATTGCTTGAAGAGCAAAGGTGGGCTTGATACTGCACGCACAGAAATGTTCAAAAAATCGACACATTGGCGGCAGTCAAATAAGCATCAGCAAAAACTATGACAAGTCTGAATTTCTTATTGTTTTCAACGGCTTTTTATGAAAAATTGCAAATTCTGTCGCGTTAGTTGCCATGATTTTGGCGTTAGCGCAGACATAAAGGAGATGAGGTGAAAAGTGGTTCGACCAATGTGGCGAGGACGACGAAAATAAATGCGCCGAATAATTTGGCGTCAAAAACATTAATATGTTAACAAAACGAAACAGATTTTCTGATGGGATGCGAGGCTAAATAGTAGACGGGGTGGTAAACTGCGAATGACAAATATGTATATTTAGATGCCAAAAAATTGAGGTAACTACGATGAGATCCAGAATAGTAAAAATAATCTTGTGTGCTTTACCCAGTGCGTTAACCGCCTGTGGTGGCAGCGGTAATTCTTCACCTGTTTCGATCGCAAGTTCATCTGCCACCAGTGCGGTCGCTATTTCCTCAAGTGCCGATTCTTCCATCGCCAATTCGTCAATAAATACCTCAGCAGATTCCAGCAGCCGCAGCTCTACGTCATCGTCAGTTGCGAGCAGTAGTTCATCGCTGACTGTTTCCAGTATGAGTTCAATGTCAGTGAGCAGTGCGAGCCAGACTTCAACCCCTACTGAGTTGGAAATCAACGCGCTGTTCAATAATGGTGGAAGTATTGCTCCCTTTGGGTTTGTAAAAGTAAGTTCAGGTGAAAGCAAAACATTTAGCTTGCAACCGGAAGCCAATTACAAATTGGCAGGAACGCAAGGCTGTGGCAGCCGGGTGGATGGGAATCAAGTTATCGCTGGGCCTATCACCCAAAATTGCGTAATGAATGTCAGTTTTGTGCGTATTGGTTCATTAGCAGACCAATTGAAACTAACGGATCGCGGCCTGATTCGCTGTATTACCGAGATGGAAGATAAAAGCGCTGTCCCGCTAAACGCCACATCAATTACCACATTGGTTTGCGGCAATTTATTTGACCCTGTTGCTTCCTACGAGGAGCTAACATTATTTCCCAACTTGGAGTCGCTATCTCTTACCGGTACGCGCTTGAGTGGTTCATGGAATTTTGGTTTTTTTCAGCAGCTCACCCATTTAAATTTACATGACAATCAATTGGATTCTGTCGATGTAAGTCAAAACATTAAATTGACTCATTTGGATCTCGGCGAAAATCGGCTTACGCAGATCAATGTAACGCCCCTTGTCAATCTGGTCGAATTTTCTGCGGATAACAACCAGCTTGCTGCTATTGATTTAACGGCGAATACAAAATTAAAAATACTCGACCTTGAAGATAATAAATTGCAATCTTTGCAGATCGCCCAACTAGATCAGTTGACTCAATTGAATGTCGGGCGCAATCAGCTAACCGCTCTGGATTACAGCAAAAATGTGAAATTGACAGATTTGTCACTGGGTTGGAATTTATTGTCAGGCGTAGACCTCAGTATGTTACCTGAGCTAACCGCGTTGAATCTTGGTAGTCTTAATCTGACCAGTGTCGATCTCAGTTTCAATAAAAAACTGACCGATCTGCGATTGATGGAAAATAAGTTGACTTCGTTAGATATAAGTATGTTGCTCTTACTAAGCAATCTATCGGTCTACAAAAACCAATTAACGGCTTTGGATCTAACATTCAACATCAAATTAGCCAACGTCAATTTTCTCGATAATCGCTTAACCAACCTGGACGTGAGTAAATTGAAGGACTTGCAAGTATTGTTGGGGGTCTACAACCAAATTACCAGCATAGACTTATCGAACAATACCCATTTGCAGTGGGTACTGTTGACAGAAAATAAACTGACGACGGTAACAGGTGTAGAAAAACTTAACAAAGAGGCGGTGTTGGATTTCAGTAAAAATCCGCTGGATGCAGCAACTAAAAGTTATTTTTTTAACCTGTATGACAAGCAGGGTTACGAGTATTTATCTTTCTAACAAAAAGCCCCGGGTAATCCGGGGCTTTTTGAACATGTGATTACATCAAGCTAATAACTTCTCCAGCGTTCGCTCATAAATTTTAGTCAGCTTATTCAAATCCTCAGCACTAATACATTCATTTACTTTATGAATGGTCGCGTTGATGGGGCCAAGTTCAACCACTTGGGCACCGGTGGGTGCAATAAAACGCCCATCAGACGTGCCGCCGGATGTGGATAGCTCTGCATCCAGCCCGGTTTCCAGCTTAATCGCATCCACAACAGCATTTACCAAATCGCCGCGCGGTGTTAAAAACGGTTGGCCGCTCAGAATCCACTGCAAGTCGTAGTTCACCTTGTGCTTATCCAAAATCGCTTCAGTGCGCTCACGTAAAATCTGTTCAGTAAGTTCGGTCGAAAAACGGAAATTAAATATCACTTCAACTTCACCGGGAATCACATTGGTTGCGCCGGTTCCGCCGTTAATATTGGATACCTGAAAACTGGTCGCCGGAAAAAATTCATTGCCATTATCCCAGTGTTCGGCCGCGAGTTCGGCGAGGGCAGGGGCAAGTTTGTGGATGGGGTTATCGGCCAAATGCGGATAAGCCACATGCCCTTGAATACCTTTCACTTTTAATATGGCACCAAGCGAACCGCGACGACCATTTTTAATCACATCGCCAACTTGTACGGTGCTTGATGGTTCGCCCACGATGCACCAGGTCATTTTGGTGTTCTGTGCTTCCAGCCACTCCACCACTTTTACCGTGCCGTTAATCGACGGGCCTTCTTCATCGCTCGTAATTAAAAATGCAATACGGCCTTTGTGGTTAGGATGTTGCGCGATAAAGTTTTCGCACGCGATAACCATGCAGGCCAGCGAACCTTTCATATCTGCCGCGCCGCGGCCATGCAACATGCCATCAATAATGTGTGGCTCAAAGGGTGGATTGTTCCAGTTTGCCTCAGGGCCGGTGGGCACCACATCGGTATGGCCGGCAAAGGCGAGCAGTGGGCCGCCATCGCCGTCTGCACCGGTGCGAATAGCCCAGAAGTTATCCACTTCACCAAAACGCAACCGCGCGGTTTTAAAGCCGATGGCCTCAAGGCGTTTGATCATCATTTCCTGGCAGCCATCGTCTTCGGGGGTTACCGAACGGCAGCGGATCAGGTCGGTGGCGAGTTGCAAAGTGGGGGTTAACGCAGCAGTCATGTTGTCATCCAGCAGTGGGGGCATCAGTTGGGAAAAAGTTCGCAGTGAATTTTACGCGATTTTGGGCCCGATTCGATGACTCCTGCGGATAAAAAAGCCCCCGCCGCACATAGAGTCAGGTCTGCGGCAGGGGAGGTGCATTTATGGTGCGGAAGTAGTTGGGCGGGATGTGTTGATCCCGCCCGAGGCTTAAGCGGCTTTGCTGGTATCAGCGTTGTGTTGGATCAAGTTTCCACTGTTATTGATGGCGATGTTTCTGGGTTTCATTGCCTCCGGAATTTCTTTCACCAAACTGATACTCAGCAAACCGTTATTGAGTTGGGCACCGGTCACCTCGACATGGTCGGCCAAGCTGAACTTGCGCTCGAAACTGCGTGTGGCTATGCCCTGATGCAGATACTTGCGCTCCTCTTTACTGGCCTCGGCTTTTTTGCCGCGCACAGTGAGAACGCCGCGCTCGGTCTGGATATCCAGCTCGTGCTGCTCGAAGCCTGCAACCGCAAGGGTGATGCCGTAGCGGTTCTCGCCAGTTGCTTCAATATTGTACGGTGGGTAGCCAGCCGCGCTTTGGTCGGCGCGCAGAGCTGTATCTAACAATGCACCTAAACGGTCGAAACCTATGGTGCTGCGATAGAGGGGAGAAAGATCAATTGCGTTCATAAATTATCCTCCATAGGAAGCGATAGAAAATAAAAACAATTAATAAGTGATGGCTCGCGAGCGACACCGATCACGAGGTTAATCTAGGGTTGCCACTGCCGGATTCAAGTTTTGCTTTAATAATAAATATTTATTCCAGGATGAATATTTATAAATTTTTTTACTATTATTTTCAGCGTGCTTCGCTCTTGAACTTTTTATTGTAGGCCTTATCTAAGCTCGCGTCTTCGTTCACTACGATTGTTTTCTGGGAATCATCCCGTTACTGAGGAAAAAAACAATGTATAACGCGATCACTCAGCTGCGTTCCCGGCGTGCCATTTATTGGCGGCCGCCCCCGAATTAATTCCGCGTTTCTCCTAAAGCTTTTTTCATTACTTCCTCGCATGAAGGAGGTTGATGTGCCTATTTCTTTTGTTGTTTCTTTTTAAACGTCCATTCTAGGGAGGCTTTTATGCTGACAGTGTCAAAACTCAAGCGCGCCTATGGTGATTTTATCGCGGCCAACGCCGTCGATTTTTCCATCACCAAGGGTGAAATTGTGGGTTTGCTCGGCCATAACGGTGCGGGCAAAACCACGGTGATGAAAATGCTCAGTGGTTATTTGGAGCCCAGCGCCGGCCAGATATTTTTCGAAGGAAAATTGCTTGCCGATCATTTAAAAACGCTGCAGCAAAAAATTGGCTACCTGCCCGAGAGCTTGCCGGTTTATCCGGAGTTGTCAGTTGCCGAGTATCTGGATTATGCCGCCGAGTTAAAAGGGCTGCGCGGCCTTGAAAAGCAACAGGAAGTAAAACGCGTGGTTAACGCAACGGATATTGCTGGGAAATTACTTGCCCCTATCGCCACCTTATCGCGCGGCTACAAACAGCGGGTGGGGGTTGCGCAAGCCCTGCTGGGTAAGCCGCGTTTGTTAATTCTGGATGAGCCCACCAACGGTCTCGATCCCCAGCAAACCTTGCAGATGCGCGAACTTATTCGCGCGATTGCCAAGGACGCCACGGTTATTTTGTCCACCCACATTATGCAGGAAGTCGATGCGCTCTGCGATCGTGTGCTAATGATGCGTGCCGGGCAGCTGGTGCTGGATGAAAAACTCGCGGACTTGCGTATTAGTCGTTCACTGCTACTCGCATCCAGTCTCGACGCTGAGGCACTGCAAAAAACACTGAATGTAATTACCGGCGTAAAAGCGGTTGATCTGCTCGATAGTCAACAAGGCGAATCGCGTGCCCGCATACATTTGGGTGAGGCGGGCGATGTGAAAACGATTAGCGCTGTCATCGCTAAAGCCCTGATCGGTAGCGGCGCTGAACTGTATCAACTTCAACCTGAAACCCGTGATCTTGAAAGTCTGTTCCGTGAAGTGAACAGCAATCTCCCGTTTAAAAACAACCCATCAAATAATAAAAAGGAGGTGTTAGACCATGCAGCCTAAAAACACGATTGCGCGTATCGCCAGTAAAGAAATATCCCTGTTCTTTTCGTCGCCAATTGCCTACTTATTTTTGGCGGCCTTTGCGGGTGTTACTTTATTTACGTTTTTCTGGGGCGAAGCATTTTTTGCACGCAATATTGCGGATGTTCGCCCGTTGTTTGAATGGATGCCGCTGCTGCTAATATTCCTCGCCAGCACGCTAACCATGCGTATGTGGAGCGAAGAGCGCCGCAGTGGCACCCTGGAATATGTACTCACACAACCCGTGCCGCTGTGGCATTTTGTGCTGGGTAAATTTCTCGGGTGTGTTGCGCTTTTAGTGGTTGCTTTATTGATCACCTTACCGCTGCCTATCACTGTAGCCATTTTGGGTGATTTGGATTGGGGTCCGGTGGTTGCGGGCTATATTGCAACGCTGTTGCTGGGGGCGGCTTATTTGAGCATAGGTTTATTTGTCTCCTCGCGCAGTGACAATCAAATTGTAAGTTTGATTACCGCAGTGGCTTTGTGCGGCATTTTCTATTTGCTCGGCAGCAAAGCGATTACGGATTTTTTTGGAACCACTGCGAGCGAGTGGTTGCGTTTACTCGGCACAGGTTCGCGGTTTGAATCGATTACGCGCGGTGTGATCGATATGCGTGATCTCTACTACTACATCAGTTTGATATTGATTTTCCTCGCGTTAAACACCTTTGCATTGGAGCGTGAGCGTTGGGCGGCGACTGGTAATAAACAACATCATCAAGGCTGGCGAGTGCTTACGGGTTTATTGTTGGTGAATGCATTGGGCGCAAATCTTTGGCTCGGGCAAATCAACAGCCTGCGGGTAGACGCGACCCAAGGTAATCAATATTCCATTTCCTCGGCAACTGAGCATTATCTGAACCAATTGCAAGAGCCCTTATTAATTCGCGGTTATTTCAGCAGCAAAACTCATCCACTCTTGTCGCCACTGGTGCCACAAATTCGCGACCTGATTAAAGAATATGAGATTGAAAGTCAGGGTAGGGTGCGTGTCGAATTTGTTGACCCTGCAACCAATCCGGATTTGGAACAGGAAGCTAACCAGAAATACGCGATACAACCAGTGCCGTTCCAGATATCGGATCGCTATCAAGCTTCAGTGGTGAACTCCTATTTCAACGTATTAGTGCAATACGGCGATGAATATCAAGTGCTCGGCTTCCGCGATTTAATTGAAGTAAAAACCAGCACCGAGGCTGATCTGGATGTGAAGCTGCGCAATCCCGAACACGACCTGACCCGTGCAATTAAAAAAGTCCTGCACAGCTACCAAGCTGGTGGCAATTTGTTTGACACGATTAAAGGCGACTTGGTGTTTAACGCTTACGTATCTGCAGATGCTGCTCTGCCGCAACAGCTGCAGGATTTTAAACGTACCGTAGAAACCGCGGTGAAAAATCAGCAGGAAAAATCGGCCAATCGTTTAACCGTCAATTTTGTAGACCCGGCAGCAGACGGCGGAAAAGTGGGTGAACAAATTGCACAGGATTACGGTTTTAATCCGATGGCCACTAGCTTGCTGAGCAACGAGCGCTTCTATTTTTACATGACCCTCGCGCAGGGCGACCAAGTGGTACAAATTCCGTTGGACGATATGAGTGCGGGCAGTTTCGAACGCAATTTCGCCTCAGCCGTAAAACGCTTTGCCAGCGGTTTCACTAAGACTGTGGCCTTTGTTGCACCGGAATCCGCGATGGCGCATCACTATCAAGCGCAGGGTACGCAATTTAGCCAGTTGGAACAATTTCTCGGCGCTGAATTGAAAATAGCGCGTGAAGATTTGAGTGATGGTTCGGTCAGCGGCGAAGCCGATGTGCTCTTCTTAGCTGCACCTAAAGAGCTCGACGAGAAACAGTTATTTGCAGTCGACCAATTTTTGATGCAAGGCGGCACTGTTATCGCTGCTACTTCGCCTTATGCTGCATCTTTAAGCCAGCGTAGCCTGAGTTTGCAAAAGCAGGAGAGTGGTATGAGTGCATGGTTAAAACATCACGGCTTGAGTATTGACGAGAAGTTAGTGATGGATAAACAAAGTGTGCCTTTCCCGTTACCGGTTAACCGCAATATCGGCGGATTCAGCGTACAGGAAATGCGTATGCTCGATTACCCCTATTTTGTTGATGTACGTGATGATGGTTTGAGTGCTGAAAGTGCCATCACCAACAGTTTGCCGCAAACAACAATCGCATGGGCATCGCCAATCGTTTTAGACGCGGAAAAACAAAAATCGCGCAAGGTAACTGAGTTGCTGCGCAGCTCGGATAAATCCTGGTTGAGTGGCGATATGAATATAGCCCCACAAATTACCAGTGAAGGTATTACGCGTTATGTACCGACAGGTGAGCAAAAATCACAATTGTTAGGCGTGATTTCACAAGGTCGCTTTGATTCCTTTTTTGCTGGAAAAGAATCCCCTCTCCTGAGACAGGACGATGTCACAACCACAGATGAGCAAAGCAGTAATGTCGAGGTCGCAAACAGTATTGGCAGCGTTATTCAACACTCGACAGATTCCGCACGCATTATTCTGTTTAGCTCAAACGATTTCCTAAGCGATGCGGTCGTGTCCATGGCTGGAATGGCGAACGGTGGCCAATACCTTAATAGCTTGCAGTTAATGGCTAATACCCTTGATTGGGCGCTGGAGGATGAAGGCTTGACGAGCATTCGCGCGCGCAGCAATTTCAACCGTACCTTGCCCACGCTGGAGCAAAGCACTCAGGCATTCTGGGAATATTTGAATTATGCGCTGGCATTGCTGGCACTGGCGATTGTCGGGTTCATACAACACCGCATCAAGCGTGCACGTGAACAGCAATATCGCCAATGGTTAGCAAGCTAATTGCGCTTTAAAAATTCTCTGACTAGAGGTAATTATGATGAATCAATCAGTCACTATTGATGTAACAAACGCACGGGAGCAGACACAGACAGTGGAGACTGCATCGTCCCTGAAAATATGGCAGCGACGACTAACCATTTTGTTGGTGTTGCAGGTCTTGTTAATGATTGGAGTGTTTGCCTACCAACAGAATTCGCGCGAGCAGGTCAACTCCCAACCACTGCTTGGAATAAAAACAACGGACGTAGACCGCTTGGTGATTCAGGATGCTAACAACAAAGTCACCTTGCAAAAAACTGGCGACGAATGGCAGTTGCCTGAATTGCATCAACTTCCTGTTGATAGGCAAAAACTGGATGAGATATTGCAAAAACTGGATGGCACGACATTGACTTGGCCAGTAACCAATACCGCAAGCAGCCATGAACGATTTGAAGTAGCGGGAACCAAATTTCAGCGTCGTCTCGAATTATTTCATGGCGATAGCAAAAAGGCAGACATTTGGTTAGGTACCAGCCCTGGCTTCAAAAAAAATCATTTGCGCCGTGAGGGTGAAGATCAGGTCTATGCTGTCGAACTAACTGCATTTGAGTTTGCGGTTGAGGCAAAAGACTGGCTTCAGAAAGATCTTCTTGCGGTTAAGGATCCAAGCATGATCAAAGCAGCAGATTATGAGATCCGAAAGACTGACAATAGCTGGAGTTTTGTTGCCGCCAATCAAGATGCTAGTGCAGATAAAGTTAATGCAACCAAAGCAACGCAATTGACCACTGCATTTAGTAACTTGCAAGTGCAGGAAGTGGCCGCTCAAGTACCACAGGGCGAAACAACAAAAACGATCCTTAAATCTGCTGCCGGTGAATTTGAATATGAGTTTATCGAAGCGGACAACGAGTATTTTGTGAAGCGCAATGATCGGGATATGTATTTCAAGTTTAGTCAGGCTGAGTTTGAGCGGATTACCACGATCATTAAAGCAACCTTGACGGACAACGAATCCGATCAAGCCATAGCACCGCCCAATCCGGTATCTGATCTGACATCACTTGAGAGTGTTTTAAAACAATAAATTGGTGAAATCAATGGAATAAGAATGGCGTAATAAAAACAACAGAAAGGGATAAGGCGTGCAGTATGCACCCCTTATCCTTCCATGAGTGACAACATAAGCTGTGACAATTGCGTCTGTGAATGCACCTGGGTTTTTTGCATTATGTTTTTCATCTGCCAGCGCGCTGTCTCATGTGTGACGGCACGTTTCTCAGCAGCTTCTATCAGTGTTGATCCATTCATAAGGTGAGCGATAAGGTCGCTCTCTGCGGGCGTAATACCATAAGCCTGTTTTAAATAATGAATCGGCAAATCACAGTGCCGCAGTGAGTCCTGCACTAATACCAAATACTGCGTATTGATGGGTAGGCCTTGCTCGACCTCAGGGATATCGGGTCGCCTAAGAGTTTTGCTTAGTGTAAAAAAGCTCAACTTTAGGTGGCCTTTGGGGTATTCGATTTTGAAGCAGGAGTCATTATTCGCAAGTTTCCGTTTTTTATTGTCCACTTGTTTTGAGCTGGATGAAAGCGGGGCTATCTGATCCACCTGCTGCGCGCTAATTTGCAAACGATTGTGTAGTTGATACTGGATATTGATGCACTTTGAAAAGGCGCGCATAGCCTCAGGATTGATAAAGGTAACCTGCTCTAGCTCATCGAGTAAAACAACACCCAAGCGCAGATGTTTCAGAACTGCTTCAAATGCGTGATTGGCTTTTTCCAATAGATTAATACGCTGGCGAATATGGATAGCTTGAATGAGATGGGGGCTTAGTCTTTGTAAGCGCTCAATATTGTCGGCGGTCAATGGTGGCGAACCTGCAAGGTTTTGCAAACCCAAACCTGCACTGCCGCTTGCGCTGCGAAATAAAACCATGCCCGCTTGAAAATGCAATTTTGGCCAAAGGCATTGCATATATTTGGCACCGACAAGTTGTGCGTAGCTTTTTCCCGATAAACAATAAATATCGTTGTCGGTGACAACCTTGCCCTCGGGCAAACAGCGCAACTGGTTATTAATTTGTTCTGCTTGCGGGGCGATAAATTCATCGAGATACAAATCCAGCGTTTGGACTTTCAGCCGAGCCGCTGCTGCATAGTTTCGCTCCCGTTCAATGCCATCGTAATAGAAGACTGTGCATTGATCGGCGCCACAGAAAATCCGGATTGCTTCCAATACCTGCGGCCATAATTGCGGGTGCATAGCAGCATCATAAATTGTATTGATGAGGGTGGCTTCGGAGCCCATTTTAGCGTCGGGCTGAAAGAATGAGTTCATAACAGTCCCTGAGGTTTGGTTGTGCAGCGCACAAGCTTGTACGCAACCAATACTAGTGATGTCAGTCACACGGCAGCACCCCCCAAATGGGTGGGGCGGCTAACTAAATCTTTCGTCGCCAGGCGAGTGGCGTGGTTTGTCGCTGGTGAATTCGCTGGTGAGCAGCGTGAGCAGTCGCGTCAACTCGGTTTGGGAGTGAGTCTGGGTTTTATGCATGATCTGTTTCATCTGCCAGCGCGTTGTTTCTTGCGACGTACCGCGTTCATCGGAGATGTCGGCAATCCCCAAACCTTTTAAGAGCAGTTGCGCGAGCTGCGTCTCCGTTACCGTCAATCCGTACGCCTGTTGTAAGTACTGCGGAGAGATAAATCGCTGCCGCTCAGGATCGCTGGCGAATACCGCGAGGCAGGGCAGGTTATCGGGCAGGCCAACGCGTTGATGTTTGATAGGTAGGAAGTTGAGCTTCAGCGGGTGTGCCTTGGCAGGATGTAATAACGGTAAACTTATCCCCTCTGATACAACATGGCTCGCGCGGAAACCTTCATCTAAAAATTCCGCAAGGATTGTTTCGAGTCGCAATTGTTCTTTATGAATATGAGCTTGCAAACGCATGTTGCGATTCAAACTAAGCGCAGGGTGACTGGCAAGGACGCGTTGCGCTTCAGGGCTGGCAAACACCACGCGCAGCGAAGCATCCAATAAGAACACGGCAAGGTTGGTACGTTTAATTGCCTCTAATAAACAGTCGCTTTCTGTACGTAACACGCTTAAATGATTGTGCATACGCATGGCGCGCACAAAATGGGGGCTTAATTTCTGAATAAACCCAATTGCTGCTTCCGATAACTGCCCTGCTTCTCTATCGCAATGAAATCCTATTACGGCATAAATAATATCACCTAGAACCAGAGGTATGGCCACGCGCAGTTCATAAGCTTTGAGGTCGGCAATCTGTGCAGGAGCGCCAATATAATCTTCGTAGGAAACACCAAGTTGCGAGGAGATTTCCGCGGATGTAAAAACCTGACCAGGAGGGGAGTCTTTAAAAATCGTTTTTATTTTTTGAACTTCGTTGCCTAAACGTTGCGTAACAAAATTATCGGTATTGGTGTTATGTGCTGTAATGGCAAAATTTCGCTGACTGTGCTGTTGATCGTAAAACAACAGCGATGCTTCGTCCGCATCAATAAAATTACATACCTCAGCTAATACTACTCGCCATTTCGTTGAATCCAGCGCCGCCTCATAAATAGCTGCAATCAACCGATTCTCGTAATCCCCAAGCTCATATCCGCCCATGATCCAGATCCTGTGGCTGAATTGTGTTGTTTTGGTAGTTTAGTTGGGGTTTGGGTGTATTTACAACCCGAATGGGGGGGATATCCTGTTAAGTTTTATCGATTCGATGATGACTATGCAATTTAGAAAAATATCCTCTTATGCCGTTGGCAAAAAGAACTCAGAGTCGATTGCCTCGTTGATGATTTCCGAGCGGAGTATTATTTTCTAATATTCATAAATGTGTAAAGTAATTGTAGAGCTGATTGAGGTGAGCCATTGGATATCGAGCAAGCTTTTGGGAATTTCATTTCCGCGTTGCTGCAATTCGTTTTTGCCTCCTTTGTAATTGAACGCGCTCTTTCTCTTTTGTTTGAGACAAAATGGTTTATTGGATGGGCTAAGGAAAAAGATTATATCAGAGTTAATATCGCATTATTGTCTGGTGCTTTTTATGCCTGGCTTTCTGGATTTGACATTACTGTCATCATTTTTGATCGGGAAGTTTCAGAGACAGAGTATTTAACATTTAACTCACTCATCGTTGAGTTGCTGCTGAATATTTTTCATGGGGCTGCCTTGGCAGGTGGATCAAAAGCAAGTTTAAAATTAATGAAAGATGTTTTTAAAATAAAGTCATTTTATGAGAAAGAAAGAGAAGAAAATTCAGCGCCCAAAGATCAGGCCAAAAAGCGATTGGATAAATCCTCTGGCGCAGCAGCAGGAAATGAGGGTGCGCAGGATGAGCTTTTAAAAGATTTGAAAGGATATAAATTGAAGTAGGGCGATTTAATAGGTTATTGGCGCGGTGATAAAGAGGTTAATTTCGAGAATGCCAACGCTATCGGTTGGTATGAAAGTCATACTGATATTGTAGTTGAGATCGGTGACGGTGTTGCCTCTACCATAGGTGTAAACGTTATGCACTCGGTCACTAAAAGGGCCGTCGAGATAGGAAGTGCTGGAGAGTTAGTTGTTAACAGGAGACGTTGGTTTGTTGCAATTGAGAACAATATTAAATTTAAGACGGCTCAAAAAGCCGCCAACCCCGTAATTGCCTACCCAGACAATTCCACCTCGTGAGTAATTTTCTCGCAAAGTGATTGCAGTACAACAATCTTTTGCTAATTAGCACATGCTCTGGCTTTAGCAGCACTGAATATTACCTGACTTATTTGGCCGCGATGTTCCGTATAATCATCCGAGTATATTCAAACCGCACAATCAATAATCCCATTATCCCAGAGCGCCGAAATAACCCGTGACTACACACAAGAACGATTCACTCGATAAGCATGTAATTCTTAAAAAAGGTCTGCATCCTAAAAACGTGCATCGGCAAGGATATGACTTTGAATTATTAGCTAACACTTATCCGCTACTGAAAACGTTTGTAGCAGAGAATGCTTATGGAAATCTTTCAATAGACTTTTCAGACGCTAATGCGGTGAAGGCGCTGAATGCAGCGTTGTTGCAACAAGATTACGGAATTGTTGGTTGGAGTATTCCCGAGGGTTTTCTGTGCCCGCCAATACCCGTCAGGGTGGATTACGTGCATTATGTTGCTGACTTGCTCGCAGAGGGTGATAAAAAAGTTGGTGCTGGCAGTGACATTAAATTGCTTGATATAGGTACCGGCGCTAATGGAATTTATATTTTGCTGGCGTGCAAAGTATATGGGTGGCAGTGTGTTGCGAGTGATATTGATCCGCAATCACTGGCGAATGTGGCGGCGATTATTGATAAAACCCCCAGCCTTAAGAGCGCTATAGATTTACGCCTTCAGCCAGAAAAATCGCGTATTTTTGCTGGCATTATTCAGGCGAATGAAAAATTTGATGTGAGTGTGTGTAACCCACCTTTTCATGCGTCATTGGCAGAAGCGTTAACAGTAAATCAACAAAAGCGAAATAATTTAGGGGTGGGCGCTACATCATCTACTTTGAATTTTGGTGGCCAAAATGCAGAGTTGTGGTGTAAGGGCGGCGAGCAAAAATTTTTACGAACGATGATAAAAGAGAGCCGACTGTTTTCAGCTCAGTGCCGCTGGTTTACCACGCTTGTGTCTAAAAGTGAAAACCTTGCTCCCGCTAAAAAGCTGCTGCGAAAACTTGCCGCAAGTGATGTGCGTGAAATTGAAATGAAACAGGGTAATAAGATCACGCGGATATTAGCTTGGACTTATGCTTAGGCCATTAATCTCGCGCAAAAAAAAGCCCTCAGCGTTGCGCGCGAGGGCTTAATAAGCAATTAAACAAAAAAAATTATTTGTTTAAGAAAGAATCTACTGTGTTGATTTCCATACGGTTGGTTTCGCCTTTTGGTGCACCGGGAGCACTTTTTGCTATAACCACCAAGCTTTCGCTAGTTAAGGTTTTATTTTCAAGCAGCGGAGTGATTGATGTCTTAATAATAGACGCTCGCTCGGGAGCATCTACAAGATAGGCATGAACGCCGTAGCTTAATGACAGTAAACGCAGCGCACCAGGTGTATAGCACGCAGCATAAATCGGTGCCGCAGGACGGTGAGAAGCGATTTGGCGAACAGTAGAGCCGGTAGAAGTGGGCACTATGATCGCGTCAACCTTAAGGTCGCGTGCGGATTTGGCCACTTGCTTGCAGATGTACTCTTGCAGGTTATCGGTTTCGGAATCGAAGTTAATACCGTTGGCGGTTTTCTCTTCCACGTGAGCAGCAATACGTGCCATGGTTTCTACGGCTTCAAAAGGATAGTCGCCGTAAGCTGACTCACCAGAAAGCATTAATGCGTCGGTACCATCTAAAACGGCATTGGCCACGTCCGAAATTTCGGCGCGGGTTGGGCGTGGATTTTGGATCATGCTTTCCAGCATTTGTGTGGCCGTAATGACCGGCACTCGCGCTTTAATACAGCGTTGGATTATATCTTTTTGTACCAGAGGGACTTCTTCGCCGGGGATTTCGATACCCAAGTCACCACGGGCAACCATCACGCCGTAAACGACTTCTAAAATCTCATCGAGGTTTTCGACACCTTCGCGGTTTTCAATTTTAGCGATGATTTTAATCGGCGAGTTTTTCGCATCGAGAATGTTTTGTACATCTAGTACGTCTTGCTTGTTACGTACAAACGAGTGGGCGATGAAGTCAACACCAGCGTCAATCGCCATTTCGATGAACGTCTTATCGCGCTCGGTCACCGAAGGCAGTCTGATTACAACGCCCGGGACGTTAACACTCTTCTTCTTTTTGATTTTGCCGTTGTTTAAGGCAGTGGTGTAAAGCGCTTGTTCGTCTTTGCTGTCGACCACCAGCTCCAACAGGCCGTCATCGATCAAGATGCGGGCGCCAACGGGTACGTCTTTAACAAAACCAAGGTAGTTGACCTGCACCGCTTCGCGAGTGGTCGGCACGTCTAAACCATCGGCACGGAAAGTGACTTTGTCACCGGTTTTAATGGTTAAATCTTCCTCAATCTTGAGGTTGGTGCGCATCTCGGGGCCTTTAGTGTCCACCAGTACCGCCAGCTTTTCGCTGACTGCGCGGACATTCTCAATCACTTTAGCCGTGTCTTCCGGGGTTTGGTGAGCGGTATTCAAGCGGATAACGTTAACGCCACGCTTATACAGCTGGGTAATAAATTCAACGTCGCCTTTAAGGTCGGAAACGGTCGCTACAATCTTGGTCTTTTTAGTCATCTTTCCATCCACACAATTGGAGTAGTAGTTAGTGGGGCGGCATTCTACCTGAGAACCACCTTTATGCCTTTATTATGACGTTAAAGATCAGGCTAAAAATCAGGGCTAAGGATCAGGATGGTCACTTACCTAGAGTCATTATCCCCGCGGCGACCAAAAACAACCCCCACGAGAGCGCAAGCAGCACCTCAGCGCGTGGTGCTGGTCGCCTTTTTAGCCAGCACCGCCAGAGCTAACAGCCCAAGCGCCACAATCCCAAACGATACATTCAAACTGCTCAACTCCGCGATAAAACCAATCATCGCTGGCCCGGCCAGCAATCCTGCGTAACCCATACTGACCACGGCGGCGATCGCCAAGCCCATGGGCATGGAATGTTGGTTGCCTGCGGCGGTAAATAGCACGGGCACTATGTTGGATGCGCCCACCCCGACGAGTGTAAAACCGATAAATGCGGCGGCGCTAAACGGAATAAATACTACAAATAAAAATCCAACTGCAGCGCAGATTCCGCCCCAGAGCACTACGCGGGTGCCGCCGAGTGCGTTGACGATTTTATCGCCGGTAAAGCGGCCGATAGTCATGGCAACCGAGAAACAGGCGAAGCCTAAACCGGCGTAGACGGGGTCGATATCGCGCAACGTATTGAGAAATACCGCGCTCCAATCCAGTACCGCGCCTTCGGCGAGGAAGGCAACAAAACACAGGCTGCCGATCAGTAATACTTTGCCGCGCGGCAATACAAAAAAAGGTTCGCGTTCGCCGCTGGTATTTTCATTACTATTTTTTGGTAATAAATCTTTTGCGCAGTAAGCCAGCATCAGCAAGAGCACAGCGGTGAGGCAGAGCAGTGCGTGAAAGGGCGATAAACCCAGCCACATAAGTGCACTCATCACCACGGCACCGAATATCCCGCCCAGACTATAAAAACCGTGGAAGCCCGACATCATCGCGCGGCCGCTGGCTTTTTCCACCACTACGGCTTGCATGTTCATGGCGACATCGGTGCCGCCGAGCATCATGCCGAAAATCAACAGGTTAATTGCCATGCCGGGAATGCCGGGAGAAATGGCAAGGCAGACCAAGCTAATGCACATCAACAATAAAGTAGTGGTGATAACCCGACGGCAGCCGTAGCGATTCACTAACAATCCGGTGACAGGCATCGCCAGTAGTGAGCCAACTCCAAAACACAGAATCAATAAACCAAGCGTGGATTCGCCAATCGCAAGGCGCGCTTTTACAAAAGGTATTAGCGGCGCCCATGCCGACATGGCGAGGCCAGTAATTAAAAACGCCAGGCGGGTGGACATTTGTGCAGGAATGCCAGCACTTGGTGTGGCGGGAGCGGTTAGATCATTGGCAAGCATAGGGGTTCTCAAGGTGCGATATTTTCATGGCGCGGGCGCACGAGCAGCGCAGTTGGAGCAGGTGCATGGTTGTGAAAAAGTGCTGCGTGGTTAGCAAAAAGTGGTTCGCACTATAACACCGGGCGTCACTCTACCCGAGTGAGGATTTGTTAATCGCTACTCCGGCTTGGCGACCTCGGTCACTTCACTTGATTGGTCGTTTGATTGTTCCTTATGTGCAATTAGTTCGCGCGTTTTTTACAACATCACTGCGTTTTTACACCATCAAAAAATCGGCCAAAAAACTAAGGTATTGTTTTCAAGGTGCTATTTAAAGCTGGTGTGGATGTTGCGTCTGTCCGGTGCTGTTTGTGATCGTCCCCCTCATCAAATTCAAGGAGATACAGTATGAATCGGTTCTTATCATTGATCGGATCAGTCGTTTTGCTAACCTGTGCGCCACTTGCCAAGGCTTACATCATCGAAGATGTCATCACCTTCAACCGGACATTGGAAGCCAATGACCGGCTTGCCTGGACACACGATCTGACTCAATACGGTTATGTTCCTGAAACACCTTACACCTCGTTAAGCTTGACCCTTGAACTGCGCGACTTGCAGGATTATCCCGACAAAGAGGTGCTTGACCGGCCGTTTTTCATGCTGAACATAGGTCAGGGGCGCTCCTTTGGCCGCATATTGATGGAAGACATAGAAGAGGGCGGCATAACCCATCTCGATGCCAAGGGCATGATGCGACCCGCCTTGACGATACTGGGAGGTAAGGTTTGGATTGGGCGTGCGATTGTACGAATGGGCATCGCCGATCCCGTATCAGTTCGCGAGCCGGACACTCTGTGGCTAATGCTTCTGGGGGCGGTAACGCTGCTGTTTGCGCGCCGACGCCTCACGTATGTGTAAACTCCGGGGCTCATGATCTAGCGCAAAGCGGCCGTGCGCGTAAGCATTTAGGCTTGTGCGTATTAAATGCAAATTGTTGCGCAGGGTTCGCTTATGGCTCCACTCCAGTTATTTGCCACGCTTGTTCCCATCTTCTCCGTTTTGTTACTACTAGTAGTTATGCGTTTACCCGCTACGCGCGCCATGCCGTTGAGTTTACTCGCGACGGCAGTGGCGGCGTTTTGGGTGTGGAAAATGCCCGGGGTGCAATTGGCTGCTTCGGTGCTGGAGGGCTGGATAATTGCGTTTACCATTCTGGTGATTGTGTTCGGCGCGATTGTGCTACTCAACACGCTCAGGGCGACCGGCGCTTTGGCGGTAATCAGCAATGGATTTTCCGGCATATCGCGCGATCACCGCGTGCAAGTCATTATTATCGCTTGGCTATTTGGTGCTTTTCTTGAAGGTGCCAGCGGCTTTGGTACACCGGCCGCGATAGGTGCGCCGCTGCTGGTGGCATTGGGTTTTCCGCCCATGGCAGCAGTGGTGATGGCATTGATCGGCGATAGCGCTCCTGTTTCATTCGGGGCGATAGGTACGCCGGTTATTGTCGGTCTGGGGCAGGGCATTCCCGGTATTAGTGCGAGCGAATTGCAGGCGATAGCGGTGACCGCAAGCGGTATCGATCTGCTGATTGCCAGCTTTTTGCCCTTATTGATGTTGGCATTACTCACCCGTTTTTTCGGCGCGAATAAATCCTGGCGCGAGGGTTTGGCGATCTGGCCATTTGCGCTATTCAGCGGTTTGGCGTTTACGCTTCCCGCCTACGCGGTTGCGCGCTTTTTGGGGCCGGAGTTTCCCAGTCTGCTCGGCGCGCTGGTGGGCTTGGCGTTAGTGGTGAGTGTGGCGCGGCGCGGTTGGTTATTGCCCGCTACGCCCTGGCGTTTGCCGGTGTTGGAGGATACTGAAACGAGCGGGGCTATTGTTCCGCTCGACGGTAAAGCACCCATGGGTTTGCTCGCGGCTTGGCTGCCGTATCTTGTCGTCGCGGGATTGTTGGTGCTGACGCGGGTGGATGCTTTTCCATTTAAGGCGCTGCTGCAATCCGTCTCCGTGGATTTTAATCAGCTGTTGGGTACAACCATTTCTACGCGCGTCGCGCCCTTGTATCTGCCCGGCACCTTGTTTGTGCTGGTCGCGCTGGCGGTAGCGTTGTTTTATCGCCTGCCGCTTTTGACTACGGCGTCAGTCTGGCGCGAATCCCTCGGACGCATGTGGCCGACGCTTATCGCCTTGGGTGCCTCTGTGCCCATGGTGCGAATTTTCATCAACTCCGGTGTAAACAGCGCCGATCTTGCGGCTATGCCTACGGAATTGGGGCAGCTCGCCGCCGCGACTTTTTCCTCTAATTGGCCATTAGCGGCGCCGTTTATTGGCGCGCTGGGCAGCTTTGTCGCCGGATCATCTACCTTCTCCAACATGATGTTCGCCAGCTTGCAGCAAGACGCCGCGCTCGCCAGCGATTTATCGCCAAGAGTGATTCTCGCCTTGCAAATGCTCGGCTCCAATGCAGGCAATATGATCTGCGTGATGAATGTGGTCGCGGCGGCTTCAGTAGTAAAACTGGTTGGGCGCGAGGGCGAGATTATCCGCCTCACGCTGGTGCCAGCGCTGCTTTATTGCAGCGCCGCTGGTCTTATTGGCTGGTGGCTCGCCAGTTAACCAGTCGTGTGATTAATGATTAAGTCTGCCAACAAATCAGCGCGTTCTCACTCGGCACTCGCACCTGCGGATGGGCGGGAATTACGCGCAGACTGAAGTCGCTGGCGGGGCGATCTTGCGGTAGCAAACCGCTGTACTGATAAGTATTGGCGATACCGGCGCGAGCGAGCGTCAGGCTGATGCGCTCTGCGGGCTGCGTACCTTTGCTATCGGCGATAGCTTCCACCGCAATATTTTCCGGTGCAATCGCACCTAAGTAGATGTTCACGTCCAACTGCCAGCCGGTCTGGGTTTCACTGACGCTGCGCTCACCGATATGAATTTCGTGCCAGTGCAAGTGCAAATGTCGCGTCCACTGATTGAGTGTTTTTGCGAGCGCCGACTGGTTTTCAGTGCGCGCGTGAAATGCGCTGGCAGCAGGCAGGTAATGCTGCTCAACATAGTCCTGCAACATGCGGTTGCTGCTAAAGCGCGGCGTTAATTGCGCCATGCTGTTACGCATTTGCTGAATCCATTCTTTGGGGATGTCTTCTACATCGCGCGCGTAAAAACGCGGGATTATTTCATCTTCGAGCAGGCGATAAAGTTGCTCTGCATCGGCGGCGTCGTACTCTTCGCCATGTTCTTTACCATCGCCCAGCGCCCAACCGAATTCCGGTTGGTAAGCCTCGGCCCACCAGCCATCCAGACTGGATAAATTCAATCCGCCATTAACCAATACTTTCATGCCGCTGGTGCCGCTGGCCTCCCATGGGCGGCGCGGATTGTTGATCCACACATCCACGCCTTGCACCAAATGCTGCGCGAGGCTGATGTCGTAATCCTCGATAAATAACAGATGCGCTGCGACTTCTGGCCGCTGCAAAAACGTCTGCCAGATCTGCAGTTTGGTTTTGCCGATGGTGTCCGCCGGGTGCGCTTTACCGGCGACAATTAACTGTACCGGATGGCGCGCATTGCACAGAATTCGCGCGAGACGATCAGGGTCATGCAGTAGCAAATCCGGGCGCTTGTACTCGGCAAAGCGGCGCGCAAAACCCAGCGTGAGAATGCTTGGGTCGAGCGGCATTTGCTCGGGAATCGCGCAGCTCACAGTGGTCGCTTCATGTCGCCATTGGCGGGTAAAACGCTGACGGGCGTAGTCCACTAAACGCGCGCGACCGGCGGCGGACATCTGCCAGAGTTGTTGGTCGCTTACTTGTTGCGAGGCGTCACTATTTTGCAAGGTAAGGGCATCGAGCTTGTGCAGGTCATCGCGCCAGCGGGTTTTGCCATAAAGCTGCGTCCAGATGGCATCGGCCTCGGGCGAGTCCCAGGTCGGCACGTGTACGCCGTTGGTGACATGGGCGACCGGCACCTCGCGTTCCGGCCAGCGCGGGAACAGCGGTTGGAAAATGCGTTGGCTCACGCGCCCATGCAGCTCGCTCACACCGTTGCTGTGCGCGCAGGTGCGCATGGCGAGGTAGGCCATGTTGAAGGGCTCGTTTTCATCTTTGGGGTTCGCGCGCCCGAGTGCCAGAACATCGTCGAGTGTCACGCCCATCGTCAGTGCGGATTCTCCGGCGTAGCGGCGCAATAACTCGGCGGGGTAGCGATCAAAGCCAGCGGCGACCGGTGTGTGAGTAGTAAATAAATTCCCGGCGCGTGTCGCCCAAAGCGCCTCCCAAAAATTCACTTCATGTTTTTCGCAGTAACTGCGAATTCGCTCCAGCGTGGCGAAGGCCGCGTGACCTTCGTTTAAATGGCAGATGTCGATATCCAGTCCGAGGGTTTCAATCAGCCGCCAGCCACCAATGCCCAAGGCGATTTCCTGTACCAACCGCAGCTCGGTGCCGCCGCCGTAGAGTTGGCTGGTGATACCACGGTCGCGCGGTTGGTTAAGGGGGTGGTTGCTGTCGAGCAGATAGAGTTTTACTTTTCCGACCTGCGCGACCCAAATGCGAAAGCGCACGCGGCGACATAAAAACCCGGTTTCAATATCCAGCCAGCGGCCATCGCTATCGCGCAGCGGTTGAATAGGCAAACTGCCGGGGTCGTTGTAGAGATAAGTCTCCTCCTGCCAGCCATCGCGATTCATACTCTGGCGGAAATACCCTTCCTGATACAGCAGGCCGATGCCCACCAGCGGCACACCCAAATCGCTCGCCGTTTTAAGGTAATCCCCCGCGAGCATGCCCAAACCGCCCGCGTAAAGTGGCAGCGCATCGCACAGGCCAAATTCCATACTGAAATAGGCGATACCGCGCACGACATCTTTTGGATAGGTACGCTGGTACCAACCTGGGTCGAGCAAATAATCTTCGCGGGCGCGCAACAATTCTTGCAGCTGTTGCAGAAAGTCCGCATCTGTCGCCAACCGTTCCAGTTCAGCGCCGCTGGTGAGCTGCAATACGCTTACCGGGTTGCCGGTTTGCTCCCAGACTTCCGCATTCAAGCGCCGCCATAGCTGGTCGCTGGCGTGGTTCCAGCTCCAATGCAAGTCGGAGGCGAGTTCTTCCAGTATCAGTAATGGTTCGGGTAGCAGGCGTTCAAAGCTGGGCATGGCGTTTTCCTTAGTGAGCGGCTTGGCGGCGGTGTGCTTGCGCGCGCCGTGTTAAGACTTTTTCTATTTCGATAAGCAACAAAATCGGGCTGGTGGCGAGCGCGACGATCAACCAATCCTGAGCACTCATGGCGGTGACGGCAAAAAGCCTGTGGCTCAAGGGCAGATAGGTAAACACCAGTTGAAAGCCGAGCACCAGCGCAATCGCCAACAGGCTTGGGCCTATGCCTTGCCAATAGCGCGGATGCCAAATGGAGTTGTAAAACGTGCGCACGCTAAGCAGATAAAAACACTCAAACATGACCAGCGCATTAACCGCGATGGTACGCGCATGCTCGATGCTCGCGCCCTGTTGCAGCTTCCAGCCAAAGAGTAAAAACACCGTTGTCGCACCCAAAGCACCGACCAACAGAATCCGGTACAGCAGCGCCAGATTAATAATGCCCTGATCGCGATGGCGCGGTGGGCGCGCCATGATATTGGCCTCGCTGCGCTCAAATACCAGCGCGAGTGAAAGGGTGACGGCGGTGACGGTGTTTATCCATAGAATTTGCGCCGGGGTAACGGGCAGCAACCATCCCATAAGGATGGCGAGTGCAATCACGCTGGCTTCGGCAAGGCCAGTGGGCAGAATAAAAACAATGGATTTGACGATGTTGTCGTAAATCCGGCGCCCTTCGGCGACGGCGCGTTCGATAGTGGCAAAGTTGTCATCTGTCAGTACAAACGCACTTGCCTCGCGCGCCGCATCCGTACCTTTCATACCCATAGCGATACCTATATCGGCGGTACGCAGGGCGGGCGCATCGTTAACCCCATCGCCAGTCATGGCGACTGTGTGATGACTCGCTTGCAATGCCTCTACCAGCTGCAATTTATTGGCGGGGCTGGTGCGCGCAAAAATATCCACAGTTTCAGCGATCTGGCTGAAATCGGCCGGGCTAAGCAGATCCAGCTCGGCGCCGGTCATCACCTGTTTGGCGTTAAGCCCCAGTTCTTTGCCAATGGCCGTCGCTGTGACCGGGTTGTCGCCGGTAATCATCATCACTCGTATGCCCGCGCTATGGCAGGCATTGATGGCCGCGATGGCCTCGGGGCGGGGCGGG
>CAZCJR010000048.1:27824-33498 GCA_964499225.1 uncultured Cellvibrionaceae bacterium
CCACCATCACCAAACCCTCGTGCATATCCTGATGCGTAAGTTGCTGATCAGCAGGCTGGGTTTTATAGGCTAGCGCCAACACGCGCATGCCCTGCGTCGCTAAATGGTTGAGTTGTTGTTGCCAGTAGGCAGGTTCCAGCGGTTCGTTGCCCGACGCGCCCAGTTGCCATTGGCAAAGTTCCAGCAGGCGGTCGGGCGCGCCTTTGATTGCTACGGCTTGTGGGTGATTGCTATTGCCTGCGTCGCCGTCTAAACCGTGCAACACGGCCATATAACGTTTTTCAGATTCGAAGGGCAACTCATCCAACCGTGGCCATTGCTGTTGTGCCTGCGCGGAAGTGAGGCCGGATTTTAGCGCCATCGCATAAAGTGCGCCCTCAGTCGGATCGCCGTGCAACTGCCAGCGATTGTTGTCGCGGGTGAGGTTGGCATGGTTACAAACCAGCGCGATCCGGCAGGCTTGCGCCAGCTGCGGGTCTTCGTTGAGTGCCTCTAGTGCGATGGGCTGGCGCTCACCCTTGCGACGAAATTCTCCGCGCGGTTCATAGCCTTCACCGCTGATCAGGTAGTGGTTGGTGGTGGTGATTAGCTGGCGAGCAGTCATGGCATTGGCGGTGAGGGTGCCGGTTTTATCGGTGCAGATCACATCAACCGAACCCAACACTTCCACCGCAGGTAGGCGGCGCACCAGTGCATGTTCTGTCGCCATGCGCCCCACGCCCAAGGCGAGGGCGATGGTGACTATCGCGGGTAGGCCTTCGGGAATGGCCGCTACGGCAATGCCAATCGCGGCTTGAAACATCTGCGCGAGCGTGTAGTCGCGCACCAGAATGCCAAATACCATAGTTGCAGCGGTAACAATCAGAATCGCCAATGTCAGTTGGCGGGCGAGTTTGCCCAGTTGGCGCTGGAGCGGCGTTATGCTGGTTTCCACTAACTGCACCAGCTGATTGATCGCGCCGATTTCAGTGCGAATACCCGTGTTAATGACCAGCCCGCGTGCGGTCCCTTGGGTGACCAGGGTGCCCATATACGCCATATTGCGGCGCTCGGCGAGCAGGGTTTCTGGGGGTAGTGTGTCTATCGTCTTTGACGCAGAGTGGGATTCGCCGGTTAGCAGCGCTTCGTCGCAGCGCAGTTCTTTGCATTCGATCAAACGTAAATCCGCCGGCACTTTATCGCCCGCTTGCAGCATGACGATATCGCCCGGCACCAGTTGGCTGCTGTCGATACTCACGCCCGCGCCCTGGCGCACCACCATGCACAGGCTTTTGCTGAGTGACATAATCGCGCGCAGTGCCGCCTCTGCTTTGCCTTCTTGCACATAGCCGATGGCGGCGTTGATCAGAATCACCGCCAGAATAACCCCCGCATCCACCCAGTGTTGCAGCGCCATGCTGATGGCCGCACTGACCAGTAACACGTAAATAAACAGGTTGTGGAATTGCCGCAACCAGCGGCGCCAGGCGGGAGTGGGGGGCGTGCTGGGTAACTGGTTTGTGCCCCAGCGCTGGCGGCGTTCTGCAGCTTCTGCCTCGGTGAGGCCGGCGTGTGCGCTGGAAGGAGTTAGAGAAAGTAACGTAAATAAATCGTCGGGTGACTGGGCGTGGGCGTTGTCGATTATTGGCGGTGGATCTTTTGCGGATGTCTCTGCTGTGTTGCTCATGGCTTGGTCCAATGTGAATTCTATTTAGTGGTAGTTCTGTTCAATGACTAAATCGGGGAGGGGGGTGTGTTAATCAACCACCACCATCTGCGCTATTTCACCGCGCTCAAAGTGGGTGATGTTCGCGAGCGTAATATCGGCGATGGCAGTCAGTGCCTCGCGGGTGAAAAACGCTTGATGACCGGTGATAACCACATTGGGAAATGTCAGTAAACGTGCAAACACATCGTCTTGCAGCAGGAGATTGGAATTGTCCTCAAAAAATAAATCGCCTTCCTCTTCGTACACATCCAAACCCAAGTGACCAATTTTTTTGCTTTTTAATCCAGTGATCGCCGCGCGCGTATCAATTAAACCGCCGCGACCGGTGTTAATAATCATCGCGCCATTTTTCATCTGCGCAATGCTATCGGCATTGATTAAATGATGAGTATGGGTGTTGAGCGGGCAGTGGAGGGAAATAATATCGGCAGCGGGCCATAGGTCATTGAGTGCAACATATCTAATACCGGCTGCAGCGAGAATCGGGTCGGGCTGGGGATCAAAGGCAATCACCCGGCAACCAATACCTTGCATCACGCGCGCGAACACGGCGCCAATTTTTCCGGTACCGATAACGCCAACGGTTTTATTGACCAGATCAAATCCGAGCAGACCGTTGAGTGAATAATCATTTTCACGCACGCGGTGATAAGCGCGATGTAAATTGCGGTTGAGCATGAGGATCAACCCCAGTGCATGTTCGGCAACTGCGTGTGGTGAATACTCAGCGACACGCGCGACGACTATGCCGAGTTTCTTTGCGGCAACTAAATCTACTTGATTAAAACCGGCGCAGCGTAATGCAATTAATTTAACGCCCACATCGGCCAATTGTTGCAAAACTGCTGCATCTACATGGTCATTTACAAAACAGCAGACGGCAGTACAGCCTTGTGCAAGCAGGGTGGAATGTGGATTGAGTTGGGTTTCATGAAAAAGTAATTCATGGGGTTGGGCGAGTGCACTGTTGGCGCGCGCTAAAAATTCGCGGTCGTAAGGTTTGGTGCTGAACACGGCGACTTTCATTGCATGTTTCCTTTCGGTGGGGATTTAGAAGTCATCATAGCCCTATTTGCTGCACACCGTTCTGCAAAGGTGAGGGTGTTACGGGATGGAAAATTTGGGGTAGGTGCGTCTGCGCACAGAGCCGGAAGCGATTTTCAGCGATGATTAGACTGAACCTTACCATGGACTTTTTATGCTCATCGCTCATCTTCGTAAGCGCCCCTTCGTCGCGACGGCCGTTGGAATTCTCACTGCCGTTGTGGCGCTTTTTGTCGTGAGTGTACTGTGCATCTTATTATTTTCCGAACCGCTACTGCGCGCATTGATCGAGGTCAAAGGAAGTCAAACCTTGGGGCGCGAAATATCAGTGGATGGCGCGGTCAAGGTCGATTGGCACTGGGGTTATACCCATATAAATATTGAAAATCTGCGCTTGCAGAACGCCGCGGATTTCAGCGAGCCCGATATGGCTCGCGTTGAATTAATTGATTTGCATTTCAAACCACTCCGCTTACTGCGCGGCCATATCGATATCAGTGAAATAACGATCACCGCACCGGAAATTTATTTGGAGCGAAAATCCGTTGATGCCGCTAATTGGCATTTCCCTGCGCTTACATCTGTCAATCCCGATGATGTAGTGGCTCCCGATAGTCGCTTTAATTTTCCTGTCATCGATCATTTGAAAATTAGCCGTGGTCATATCATTTTTAAAGATGACCTCAAAGGTTTGAATCTGGATTTGCAATTGGATTCAGTCACGGCAAATGATGAAGCCACTATTGCTGCCAATGCCGATTTTGAAAAGGGTTACGCATTAAGTGGAAAAGGTAGATTACAGGAACAAGATTTCATTATTACGGCAAACGGCGGCTCACTCAGTGAATTGCGCGATGCATCTGTGTCGTTTCCATTGCGGCTCACACTTGAAATGGGTAAGACAAAAGTACTGGTCGATGGCCGGTTCAAGGATCCGATTAAACTCGAGGGTGTCGATGCTTTATTAAAAATAGAGGGTGCTAACCTCGCCGATATTTTCTATCTCACCTCTATTCCTCTGCCGCCTACGCCGAATTACACCCTAGAGGGTAAGCTCACAAAATCGGGCGCGGTATGGGCCTATCGTGATTTTAAAGGGCAGGTTGGTAGCAGTGATTTAGCGGGCAACCTGTCGTATGACATTGGCGGCGAGCGCGGTTTTTTAACGGCAGATCTAACATCAAATGTGTTGGACGCAGCTGACCTCGGGGGATTTATTGGGCTTGCGCCGGAAGGTGAAACTACCCCGTCCGCAAAATTAATTCCCGATGTTCCGCTGAGCCGTGAGCGCTTGCTTGCTACCGATCTTGATATACGTTTAAACGCTGTCAAAGTAGAGGCGCCGGGCCTACCGTTTAAAGGAATGAATGTGCGCTTTGACTTGCGCGACGGAATTTTAAAACTCGATCCACTTAATCTTGTGCTTGCCGATGGCAGGGTTGAAGGCAGCATCGAAATTGATGCTAATCCTGAAATGCCGCCGATGAATATTAATTTAAAATTACGGCAGTTAAATCTGAACCAATTTTTTAAAGACACACGTTTTGAAGCCAATACTCACGGATTATTCGGCGGAAAAGTAACGCTCGCTGGTAAAGGCGCATCGCTCGCCGATGTGCTGGCAACCAGCAATGGTGATTTGGCGTTGATCATGTCGGGGGGCGAAATCAGTTTACTGCTAATCGAAGCAGCTGATCTGGATTTGGGGCAAGCGTTGCCGCTCTTTGTGGGCAAAGATAAAGCTACCCGTATTAATTGCGGCGTAATGAATTTTAACGTCAAAGATGGAATGCTAACATCGAATGTGGTGGCACTGGATACCAGGGATTCGTTGCTGGTTGGCAATGTGGATATCAATTTAAAAGACGAAGCGATTGATGCGCGTTTGGACGCGAAACCTAAAGACACCAGTCTGCTCTCGCTGCGTATTCCCATTACCATTACCGGGAATCTCAAGTCCCCATCAATCGGAATCGACAAAGAAAAAACCGCCAGCCGAGGCGCTGCGGCTGTAGTCCTGGGCGCACTGCTAACGCCTTTTGCGGCACTGCTTGCATTTGTGGAAGATGGCGATGCACCAAATGCAAACTGTCGCGCATTGATAAAAGAAGCACGAAAATAATCCCCCTCCTGATCATACTTTCAAACATGGTGCGTGCGTGAGCACTAATGCTGTCTCGACCAATTTTGATGGGCCCACCTGACCAAACTTTCCAGACGAATTACGCAAAAGTCTCAAACAGCATTTTTTGAATAAAAAACATGACGTACAATGCCCGGCGCCTTGAGCAGAAGGAACACTTTTCGCTTGGTGCGCGATAACTTAAACTAAAGGAGAAGTAAATTGAAATTAGTAAATTTTCAAAATAGTAGCATTGTCAATTTTAATTTTTTCGCTTGCATTAAATGCTTATGCAGATGAAAAAGGATATGTCCCCGGAAAAACAATTTGGACTAACCCTACGATTTCCGTTTGCCGGGAGAATCTAAATAGCTCAACTCAATAGCAGCGAAATTGAGTGGGAGACGCAGTAACCAGAACATGGCAAGACCTATTATCGCGTTGATTTAGGTCTTTGGATAAAACATGAATGTTCTGGGGCTACGGATCGTCGGCAAATCGTGACAACCAGCAATGTGTATAATGCGTTTGCGAAATCATTCGATTCGTAACATCAATTCAAAATAAGGAGTTTTAAATGAAAGCCAGGTTGATCTTTGGGATCGTCGTGCTGATGACAATGCTAGGTTCAAGTAAAGCGTTTGCTCAAGTCTACTGTGTTAGTTATGGGGTTGCGGTGCCGCCCAACCTCGTCATAACCGGAGTGTTCAACAGCGTCCAGTGTCCGTACGGAGGTGGTTGGGCATACAGCGTACAACCTCCAGCACAATATCTTAACGTTTGCAATCAGTCGTGGCCGG
>CAZCJR010000049.1:0-33160 GCA_964499225.1 uncultured Cellvibrionaceae bacterium
GCGTCGTAGGCAATGACAGACCCGGCATTGTACGGGAAATCGCCCAAGCTTTTGCTGCCCGGCATATTAACATGGGCGAGCTGGAAACGGCGTGTTCAAGCATGCCCTGGTCGGGTGAGCCATTATTTGAGGCCACGGGGATAATTGAAGTACCCAAATCGGTCGATATGAATGAGCTCTACGATTATCTGGATAAGATTGCCGATGAACTGGCCGTTGACATTCGCTTGGAGTCATCCACCGAACGCACTAATTAGATCCCGCCGCACCAACAACAAGGGCCACAATAGTGGCCCTTGTTCATTTTGCTTGCTCATTCATCGCTAATCAATGCTTCCGCTTTTTCAATTCCTCATCAAACTTTTCCAATTCGATGTTGATCGCAGTTGTGGAAATATTGACCTCGTAAAACGAGCACAACAGCGAGACCACCAACAAAATCAGACTGACCGCGAACAGATACATCCCCGCCGCTTGAAATGAAAGCAGCAAGGAAAACATCGACAGCGTACAAAACACAAACGACAAAACCCCGAATGCTTGCATCAATCGAATAACCGTCATCCGAATACGCAGGTTTTCAATCTGACGAATAACAATATCGCGACTAGGTGCATTTTCCAAATTACTTAATTGGCGAATCACGTTGGCTAATGTCACAAAACGATTGGTGTAGGCCAACATCAATAATGAAATTGCCGGAAATAATAGACTTGGGGTAGTGATGGTCATTTCCATAACTTTCTTCTGTTAATTACATCGTTTCTTTTAATTGAATAGTTCACGCCAATAAATCACCCGATCGTGACCGCGATAACTGCCAAAACCGAACTGCGCTTGAGGCAAACTGGCATCCGTGTAACTACCATCCTGATTCCAATCGAAACGCAACCAGGGATAGCTAGTAAGATCAACGGTTACATTAAAGCTACCTGTTCCACCGCCTGTTGGCGCACTAAAAAATTGTGAAGCATCGCCATTGGTAAATGCGATTTCCGTAGCACTTAATCCACCGTAGTTTCCGGTTGTACTTCCACCCGATAAACCAACCGTTAAATTTGCGGGAGTTAAAATATTTCCAGCAGGATAGGTAACCGCACTACGCAAAATTGTTGTGCAGGCATCATTGAGATTCGGTACAAATCTATTTGCAAGCCAATATTCCGTTACGAAATTGACGGGGAGATTTGCGGTCTCCGGACCGAAGGCGTCATCCAAACGTAACCGGCCGTAGCGCACATCCAAAGTAGCGCCTATAGGAATCGCATTACAACCTGCACCACCACAGATTCCCGTTGTTGAAGAATTCATTGTAAGACCAATTAAACTACGCGAATCGAAGGTGTCGATAATCCCCACACCCAACTGCAAGCTACTATATGGGCCATCCGGAGTTGCCGTCAGAGCCTGCCGCGCAAAGCTTGCAGCGGCAGTATTCACGGTCATCACCCCATCGTTCCAATTCGTACCAGGGACACTCACGCGTGCATTAAATATTGCATCACCATTGCCGCTGTTCGCATTTTCTGCTGAGTACAACGGTGTCGCCATAGCAGCAGAATAAAATTGTGTTTGATCGTTATTGTCGTAATTGGTAAGGACAATACCCGCGGCTGTGCGTGCCCGCAATATATAATTCAGGGTGACTTTTGGGTCGGCCATGTAAGTGAAACTAGAACAACTGTTCGTAGCTGTAGAGCCGCTCACCAAAAAATAATGATCGGGATAAAAACGCCCCGCGACGATACCGCCATCACTGCTACTTGAGATATCCCCAGCCGACAAATAATCACTGTCACCTAACCTTGGGCTAATTCTAATACTGCCAACTTGATTCCATTGCATATCAGCATTAACAAATGTGCCTGTGGGTGTTGTTGCAGAAAAGCTACCCGTATTAACTAGCGGAGTGGGGGTGCCTCCCGTCGGATAAACCAGCGTCGACGCAGTCAGTATTATGTTATTTTTTTCTGACACAACTTCATTGCCAAAGTTAGGGGTGACTGCCCCAGCGGAATTGCGTGCTTGTACCAGCACCTTGAACTTTTCGCCGGCCGCAATAAAGCCAGCTCCTGAATTGGTAGTTTGCGGGCTACTTATATTAGCCAAATTAGTGATGGCATGGGTCGCGAGCGTATGCGGCTTAACCACAAACTCACCACTGTTGCCAATCAGCGTAATTGCCGGATCATTCCCGCTGGCAGTGAGATTTAATTGCGCGTGCAAGCGAATTAATCCGACATCGGAATAACTAAACGGAATACTCGCAATCCCTGCCCCATTAAAATTCAAGTTAACCGCTTGATAACTAAGTACGGCGTTATTGTTGTTCGCAGCAACTGCAATGCTGTTGAGTCGTAATGTCTGGCCTGCAATACAACTCACTGGATTGCGACACTCATAAGCGAGATTGACACTGCGATTGCCGGTGGTTTGCGCAACGCAGGCACCCGTACTGCTGTCAGTTCGAATCGCGCGCAAAATAAAATTATTGTTGGTGACGCCTGCGATCTGCGTGTTAATCGGATTAAAACTAGCATCGCGAGAAAACTGCAATCCGGCATTTACAAAGGTGATGTTAGGGTCATGCGCCGCGATTTCGGTTTTAGCACCGTCAGTGACATTAATATTTAATGTTGCCGCAGTGGTTTGGCGTAAATATTTAACTGCTGTATCGGTACTACCATTAAATGTGACAGTGTTGCCGCCGCTCCAAGTAGCGGTCGCGGGTGCAGTGGTGAGCGTAATCGTAGTGCCATTCGGTGGATTTACTAAATTGCCCACGTTGTTATAGGCGCGAATTGTTATAGCTTCTGCCGCACAGGTGATTCCTGATCCGCTGTGTGAAATTCGATAGTGATCCACCAGCGTGGCGGTATTATTACAGGCATTGGCGGGTGTCGAGTTGGGTGTACAGGTTCCATAAACTGCGCCGCCATTGGTGATATTAACGGTGGAGTAACCGGGCGCAGTCAAGCTTCCGTAAACAGTAGAAGCATTCACTGTAATTGCGCCGCTGGTACTGGAAATTGTGATGCTGGATGATCCGGAACCTAAGGTGCTACCACCTTGAATTGTGACAGTACTTGCGCCAGAGATGCTACCACTGGTCATATTGACGCCAGCGAGAACGATTGGATTGTTTTGGTTCATCACGAAATTTCCCGCGAGTGTTCCACCACTAATCGTCATTCCCGATTGAGCTCTGGCGCCACCGCTCAAGTTAGTGCCATTGGTGGTAATGGTGTTGCCCACACTGGTCACTAACCCGGCGACGCTTCCGCCCGTCATATTAATATTTCCGAGCGCAGTGACCGCACCGCCAATCACTGTGTTTGTTGTGGTAACAGTATTACTGGAACTGTTAACCGATCCACTCACGCTTCCACCAGTTAAATTAATAGCGCCGCCGGTCGAAATTGATCCAACCAAGGTGGTATTAATCAACGTGACACTACTGCTACCGCCAGTGATGTTTCCGTAAATTGTATTGGTATTTCCCGATTGAATAGGCCCGTAGGAAGCGGTGAGGTTTATGCGGTTTGCAGCGCTGCCTATAGTATTGTTGGAGAGAATAATACCGTCATCCGCAGAGATCGTGATTGTTGTGTTGGACGTTAATATATCACCGCTCGCGAGCGTGACACGTCCGTTGCCAGTACAGGTGTAGGTGGTGCCCGATACACTCCAACTGGTATTACACGGGGGATAGGAACCGCTGGTAAGGTTGTAGGTTGCAGCATTGGCGATAGATGAAGCAGCAGCAAGCAACCCGTATATGATCGCCAATACTACGCGAGTAGATTTTTTCATCTTCACTAATTCACCCATTGATTACTGCTCCATAAAAGAGCCGACTTGAATACTGCGCTCCGCCCGATATTGATCTGGGCCACAAATTCCAACACTGGTAAGCGTATAGAAACTCCGAATATTTCCAGCATCTGTTGCAAATGCGCAACTCACTTGTGCAGTGCAAGCCCTGAGCCCTGCAGCAGTAAAATTGATAGTTTGATTCCAACCCGCGCAGCGGCCATCGACATCGGCGCGCAGCAGCGCCGCATTCAAAAATAAATGTTGCATGCCGCGCTGCGCACCACTTTCCGCCGCATAAAACGCCTGAATATTAGTAAATTCCTGGATGCTGGAGGTTTGGGTTTGAATACTGGTGCGCGAAATTGTCAGCGCAAGCACACCCATCACCACCAAAATAAAAAGTGCAAGCGGCAAGAGAAAGCCTTGCTGATGTGTAGAGTTGTTTACGCGCGAAGATTTAGGGAACATTACGAATAAATACCCCCTGAGTGTAATTAAGCGTTTCTCCGCCACTGGAGAAATCCAGTGAAATAGTCACATGGGTATTGCGATTTTCACTTCCATTCTGCAACACAAAGGGATTAGCACTTGCAACATTGCGTGCAATTATCGAACTCGCTGAAGTTAAATCCACCGCCGCACTAGTTACCGGAATACTCTGGTAAAAACGCAACTCATTACCCACAAGACAAAATGCCTGCGGATCAGCGAGCAGATAAAAACGCTTGTTAATTGAATTACGTTGCCATTGCTTGGCTGTGTTCAATTGCAGCAGTGTTGAGGTGGAGGCCGAATTGTACGCCGCACGCGAGACATAAGGGCTCACGTAAATTTCATTCGCAGAAAGCGCACCAATGGTCACATGCGCAGCAACTCCAAAATCTGTTGTAAGTGTGTGAGGAGAAACACTAATTTGATTCCTGGCCGGGGCGCCATTGCTCAGGTCCGGAACCGGATCGGCAAAAGATGTGGCCACATTACCATCGATATAATTACCACCGCCGACTATCGGCATAAACTCAATGCATTGCCCTGCATTAACAATTCGCGCTGAATAAGGCAAGGCGCCACGTAGCTGGCGTGTCATCCGCTCCATTGCCTGCCGCGCCGTATTAACAAGCAACGCGCGCGTTTGGGTGCTCTGATAAGACTCGGTAGCCTGAACAACAAAATTGGTGCCGATAGTGGCGAGAATGGAGAGAATGACAATGACAGTAATTAATTCAATCAGCGTAAAACCCGACTGAAACGCTTTCTTTTTTGGTGAAACTTCCTTATTTTTACACAGGAAATTTTTCATTAAAAATTTGCTCGTTCGGCAGCGAGCAAAATAGTTTCGCCGTTTGGAGTAGTTACACTGACTGTGATTAATTTAATGTCATTAGCAGTGGTGACTGTAACGCTTAGGTTGAAACCTGGGTAAGGAGTATCGCTCCAGCCCCGATAGTCATCCACATCATTCATATTGGCATCAGGAGTATCATCACAAATAACAGGGATAGGACCAGTATCGCAAGCAGGAATCCCACCAGTAGGGGTTTTTTCGTCATACTTAAGCGCAAGAATTTCATCCAGCTTTGATTGTGCCGCCTCCAACGCACGCACACGGATAATCGGGTCAACATTACCGACGATTGCCTGGCGATAAACTCCCACGAGTGCAAGCAACGCAATACTCACCACCACCATAAATACAACCAGCTCTATCAAACTGACACCGAGATGGAAGCGCAGGTTTTGTTTGGATGAATTAGTTAGCAAAGGCATAGCCACTCGCCTCCACTCTGATGCTCGCTGAAACGCCGCTGCTATTGCCAGAGCCTGTAAGGCTGATAGTAGTTGCTGCTGTTCGCCCCAATTTGTCGTAACTCAATGTGCCGGCAGGACTAAGAGCAACCCCTTTTGGCATTGCTAGGGGGTAATGTGTACCTACAATAGGCGCACCATTTTCGCGAACGCTGATCGAGTTAGTCGTAATGACCAGGGTAATATTGGGGCGCATCATCGCCGTTTGCTGCGCAAAAAATAAGGCCGCGATGAGATCATCGCGGCCTGATTGAACAGCGGCTGTACCTGCTGCTCCCATGCGACTAAAAAGCGTAATCGATACGATACCTAACAGAATCATCACAGTGATTAATTCTATTAAACTGAAACCTCGCGACTCTTTAGTCTTTGAAATAGTATTACACATTGATCTTAAGGGACAACAACATCACCATATGCTCTGTAACCTGCAGTAGGTGTATCGCCCGCATCAAACGCACCATTACCATTGCTGTCAAATGCGACGATACAATCTACAACAGTATCAGCAGCAACAGCAGTAGTGTTAACTTCATAATCATTTGGCAAACCACCTTCCAGTAGACCCGCCACATCATCGCAGCTATCGACCGTTATTGGCGCTGGTGTCCCCGGAGTTAAACCGGCGTTGTTGGCAATAGTGTTCGCATGATTCAATGCAGCAGCACTCGCCAAAGCACCCGCAACCCCTTGGGTAGCCGCCTCTTCAGCGGCCGTTGATAGGTCCACGAAACGCGGGAGTGCAGTCGCGGCCAAAATCCCGAGAATTACAATTACCGCAATTAATTCAATCAAGGTAAAACCAGATTGTTGTTTCATAAACAAAGCTCCGCGCTATTAAAAAGAAAATGGTAAACGTTGTGGGGTTGGCTCGCTAAAACCGGCCTTATAGGTTGGACATCCTTGGTGCTCATAAAACGCTATGGTATTTACGAACAAAAACACATTTGGTTAAAACGAAATATAGCTAAAGCTAGCAAGAATGCCAGTTTATGAATTAATTATTCTGAGCGAGTTAGAGTGGCGCGCGAGTGAAAACTAACCTGCCATCCAAAGGGTAATAATCAAAATACGCAGTACCATCGGTAAATTCGTAACGACAGTTATTAGCCTGCGCAAATGCACGGTATTCATCGCGACTTTCTACCTTTTCACCTTGGGTAACAGCGGCGGGGTTTTGCAACAGCAACATCCATAACTGATAGCAATCGTCGTCATTGGGTCGATAATTATCGGCAACCGGCCCACTAACCGATACCGGCCAACCCTGCGCAGAAAAATAGAACATCTTGCCTTCAAGGCCAAACGCGCCAGCCTCACCTTTATTCACGCCAAGGTTCGTTACCAAAAACTGCGCCCGCGCGTTGGCTGCCCCCGTCATAAAATGGTGGGATATAATTTCGAGGCGCAAAATTCGCGCGTCATCAGCCATTAAGGAATAACGACCCAATGCGGCTAGCGCAACGATCGCGATAACGATCACTGTAACAAAAAACTCGAATCTGCCATGGTGATAAGCCTGAATAAAAATTGCCTCACTTTTGGATGTTGTACATATCCCACATGGGTAAGAAAATGCCCAAGGCAAGTACGGTGACAAAACCTGCCATAATCACAATCATAATTGGCTCGATCCTGTCACTCAGTTGTTTCACATCGTATTCCACTTCGCTTTCATAGAAGGCAGCGACCTCGGCCAGCAGCGCATCCACTTGGCCACTCTCCTCCCCTACCGAAATCATTTGCAGCACCAAGGGTGTAAACATGCCGCTGACTAAATGAGTTTGAAATAAACCTTCACCGCGTTCAACGCCAGCACGAATGCCACGAATTTTATCGCCGAGATAAGGGTTATCAACCGCGCGCGCGCTTAACTCCAACGCATTTGAAAGCGGTAACCCGGCATTCAACATCAAACCAAATGAGCGTGCATAACGGGCGAGTGAAGCACGTTCGATAATATCGCCAACCACAATCAACCGCAGTTTTTTGCGCCCCCATACGCGGCTACCTTCGGGTGTACGTACAAAGTGGTAGGTCCAAGCCACCACGACCACAATCGCAGCGAACACATACATCCAATAATTAACAAAAAAATCGGAGATGCCGATGAGGATTCGCGTCGGCAGTGGCAGCTGCGCGCCAAATTTGGAGAACATACCGGCAAACGCGGGAATGACTTTCACATTAATAATCACAATCGCAATTGAGATCGCGATTAATACGAAGGATGGGTAACGCAGTGCTGTTTTAATACTTTTCATGGTCGCAAGATCGCGTTCCATGTATTCACTTAATTGTTTGAACACCAAATCCAAACGACCGGAGTTTTCCCCAACGCTAACCAGGCTGACAAATAAATTCTGGAAAATTTTTGGATGCGCGCGCATTGCGGTAGACAGCTCCACACCGGCTTCCAAACGCTCCACAATATCGTTAAGCGCTTGTTGGAAGGTATAGTTACGCAACGACGCCGCCAAACCACGCAAGCCTTTCACCAACGGAATTCCCGCACGCGTAATGGTATGCATTTGGCGGCAAAACATAATCAGCTCAACCGTTTCCACCCGCCCACGATTGGTGGCACGAGCAAAACGCTCGGACAAACTCAACTGTTCAATAAATTCTTTGACTTCAACCGGCGTTACGCCGCGCCCCAGCAATTGATTGACAGCGGCATCCTTAGTGGACGCATCCACCTGTCCGGTAATCAAACGGCCTTCAACATTGCGACCTTTGAAATCATAAATTGCCATTGTTATTTAGTACCTGACACTTTAAATATCATCAATTTGCGCCGATATAGTCATCACTTCTTCAAGTGTTGTTGTACCCTCTATTGCATAACCCAGCGCTGCTTCGCTGAGCGTCACAAAATTGGGAACTGCATAAGCCGCGCGAGTAAATCCGTTGATGTCGTTCACACGCAGTGCTTCCGCCATCGCTTGATTTAATTCCAGCATTTCAAAAATACCGATGCGCCCCCGATAACCAGTGTTATGGCAATGCGGGCAACCGGTGCCCTGCTTGAAAGGCACCTTACTAAAATCGCGGCCTTTGCCGATGGTGGCTAACAATTGTTGCTCATTGGTATCGGGCGTATAAGGTTGAACGCAGCTTGTGCAGATGCGTCGCACTAAACGCTGCGCAACAATCGCTTTGAGTGCCGTCGCGACCAGGTAACCATCTACACCAATATCCATTAACCGCAGCGCAGAAGTCACCGCATCATTAGTATGCAAGGTGGATAACACCATGTGGCCAGTCATGGATGCACGCAGCGCAATTTCAGCTGACTCTGCATCGCGAATCTCGCCCACCAATAAAATATCCGGATCTTGCCGCAAGGTTGCACGCAACACGCTTGCGAAATTTAAACCGATTTTCTCATGCAGCTGCACTTGGCTGATACGTGGCAAGCGGTATTCGACTGGGTCTTCTACGGTAATGATTTTTTTCTCGGGTTTATTTAATTCCGAAAGCGCGCCATACAGGGTGGTAGTTTTACCACTACCGGTTGGCCCCGTTACCAATACCAACCCGTGTGGGCGAGTAATTACCTTGCGGAAGCGGTCAATTAAATGTGGCGGCATGCCTACATTGTTTAATGAGCGCACCCCATCGGTCTGATCGAGCAGACGCATTACTACGGATTCACCAAACTGCACCGGCATGGTGGAGATACGCACATCGATATTGTGATGTTTTACCTTCAAGTTGAAACGCCCGTCTTGCGGTAAACGTTTTTCGGAAATATCCATGCCCGACATCAGTTTCAGGCGCACCACCAATGCAGACGCAATCCGTTTCTCATTCATTACTTGCTCGAGCAATACGCCGTCGATGCGGTTGCGGATGCGCAACACCTTCTCATCGGGTTCGATATGAATATCTGAAGCCTTGGTGTTAATCGCCTCTTCGAATATTTTTTGCAAGAGCTTTACCACTGGCGCTTCACTATCCGTAGCATCTACGGCGAAATCAGCTAAATCCAGCGCCGACTCTTGCAACTCTTCATCCAGCTCACCGGCTAGTGTGGCAATTTCACTAGCGCGGGTGTAGGCGATATCAAGAATATCCAGCAATTCCGATTCACGCACCACAGCGGGTTTAATGGCTTTTGGCAAAATGCGCTGCAATTCATCCAAACAAAAAATATCGGTTGGATCCGCCATACCTAGCAACAAACCATCTGCATCTTCGCGCAGCAACATCACACGATAGCGACGCGCGCTCGTCTCCGGTAATTTTTGCACCAAGTCACGATCAAACCGAAATTGTTTTAATTCTACGAAGGGAATATTGAGCTGCGCCGATAACAAACTCAGCAGTGCATTTTCTTCAACGTAACCCAACTCCACCAAGGTGGCACCCAGTTTCCGGCCGGTGAGCTTTTGCTCTTGCAGGGCATGCTGCAATTGGCTTTCTGAAATCATATTTTTCTCGACAAGTAAATCGCCGATACGAATACGTTTTTGTGCGAATGTGTTAGTCATAACTCGTTAACCAATGGTTACTGTTCCTGTCATTATTGCTGTTGCTGTTGCTGTTGCCGTTGCTATTGCCGGTCTTATTGCCGTAGCGCAGCGATTCGCTGCTGGACATAAGTGCGCACTTGAGGCTGCAAGTCAGCATATTGATTTACCCGTTGAAACGCTTGCGCGGCCACCTGCGGCTGGTTAAGTGCGTCTTGCGCTAAGGCAAAGCCCAGCCAATAAGCAGGTTTGTCACCAAATACGCTTAGCAAACGGCGATAGTGATTAGCCGCCTCCAAATGCATACCGGTGCGTTGGTACAAGCCCGCCAGCAATGCACGGTAATTTTCATTGCGTTCAGCTTCGCCCAAGTGCTTTTCCAACAGCTGAATGGCCTGCTCATCTCGCTGTTGAATAGTCGCTATCTTCGCCGCATAAAAAGTCTGCTCAACAACGGATAGATAATCCGTTTGTGCAGTCAATTCCTGCATCGCACTGGTATTTTCTTGCATAGCAAAAATATCCAGTAACGCTTTTACTGATTCGCGTGGCTGATCTGCCGTACTAATAAAATTCTGTAATTTTTCTATGGCGACATCCGTCTGGCCTTGGGCCACTAATTCATTCGCCTGCCGCGCTTGCTGCTGATCCTGCCATTTAACATTCGGGGCAATTGACAATTGCGGCTCACCCGTTTCCACCACGGATATTGTTTGGGGCTCCGCAGAGGGTTCTGGCGTTGCTTGTACAAAGGGTTCGCGAATACTTACGGAAGCGGGTGACTCTAGTGCAACTTTTTCGGGTCCTTGTTCCACTTTCAGTGTTGATTGGTTTTCCAGCGCGGATGTTGCTGAGAATTTTTCTTTATCCACCACCGTTTCAGCACCAACGAATTTATTGCTCGACTGAATGTTTGCAGTGGCGACTACCACCGATAAATTCGTGATAGCAGATTCCAGCGCCGCAATCCGCTCACCAAGTTCAGGTACGACTGAATTATTATCTATGGTCTCAGAGAGTGGGTTTGATTCAGCTGGCACCTGCTGCGTGGATTCTGTGGCTTGCCCGGCTTTGGTCGATTCAACTACCGGTGGATTCACCGCAGCGGGTTGAATAATTTCTTGCGCAGCAACCGATATTGTTGTTGTCGCGTCAGTATTTGACCGTGCAAAAAAATCCATTTTCCACAAACCCAGTATTACCAATACCACTACAAACACCAACAGACTTGGTACAAGCGTACGCGGGAAAGGTTTTGCTGCACTGGTGTTATAAAATAATTCACGCTGTTCCTGCGCGTTAAAATCCAGTGCCGCTTGATTCGCAGTTGGCGCCGTTTCTACGCTTGATTGCTGATGCGATAAATCCCGCAGCATGTCGTTAAGCAAGCTCATTAGGTGCCCCCCAGGAAACCCGGAGCTATGACAATCGCTGCTGCTGCGCTGGCCGCCAACATGGGCCACAACCAGTAATCGCGCCGCGCTAACCATCGGCCTAACGAGCGGCTTTCTGCGGTGTCGGTAATCGCTCGCACCATGTGGCTGCGATTAACACGATTCAACCCCTGCCCATAGGCAGCGAGCATCGCCTTGTGTGCCATCACATTAATTAAACGCGGCACACCACCCGAGGCTTTATATAAAAGTGCGATTGCGGAATAAGAGAATAAGGATGCACCGCGATAACCGGCCGAACTCAACCGATAGGCGAGATAATCCGGCAAGCTTGCGCGAGGAATTGTTTGTAAATACTCGGCGAAGACGATGCGCTGTTTAAGTTGGCGCAAATCCGGGCGATCCAATAATTCATCCAGTTCCGGTTGCCCGAACAATACAACTTGCAAGAGTTTGCTTTTTTCCGTTTCGAGATTGGTTAACAAGCGCAGCGCTTCAATCGTTTCGCGTGGCATGGCTTGCGCTTCATCCACAACCAACACCACTTGCCGTTTTTGTTGCGCGAGTTCAACCAAACGCAGATTGATATCTTTCAGCAATTGATAAGAGGGAATTTCGGGTGAATAAGCGATGCCAATTTCTTCTGCCAAAAACCACTTCAGTTCATCAGGTGTGAGAAATGGGTTGGGAATATAGGCGGTAATATAATTATCACCGAGGCTGGCCAACAGTTTTCGGCTGAGCAAGGTTTTACCTGTGCCCACCTCACCCACAATTTTAATAAACCCTTCGCTATGGCGCAGAGCCAATAATAATGTGCTTAATACTTCGCGGTGGCTTTGGCTATTAAAATAAAATTGCGTATCCGGCGTTAACGAGAAGGGATGCTCCTGTAATCCAAAATGTTGACGGTACATAGCAAGCCTCTTATGCAAACATTTGATGTCTGCTATTCATATCTACTCGTTCCAGGTGGTCACTACTGGCTTCGGTAAGCATCGCCCATACGCTGCATGCTACCTTGAACTTCATTGAGCTGTGCATCCCAGGTTTTATCGTCCACCACAATGGGGCGGAGTAAAATAACCAATTCTGTTTTTGACTTTCGTTTGTTTTTGGTGCGAAACAATGCGTTGACTCCCGGAATGTCACCCAGTACAGGACGCTTTCCATCGACATTATTTGTTGATTCAGTCATCAAACCGCCCAACACAATAACTTGTCCATTAGCCGCTTTTACAATGCTGTCTGACTCGCGCACGCCGCGTAACGCCAAGGGCAGTGCAAACTCCTGATCACCCACGGTAAATACTTTTTGTTGATCAGTTACTTCACTTACCACAGGATGGATATGCAAAATCACCTCGCCAGTGTCGGAAATTTGCGGCGTCACATCGAGTGATATACCGCTGAAAAATGACGATAGCTCAATGTTGGGTGTACTGGTTGTGGTTGCTGCGTTGGATGTCTGGTTGCTGGAAATACCTGTCACAAAATATTCATCGGAGCCCACACGAATTACCGCTTTTTGATTGTTGACAGTCGAAACGCGGGGGCTGGATAGTACTTGTACACTACCCTGAGTTTCTAACAAGGAGAGTAATTTGGTGATGTCAGTTACCTGAATTAAACCGGCGACAGTTCCACCTATGCGCTCGCGATCGCCATAACTAATTGACCCGCGAGTACCATCAGAGTTTCTGAACACTTCCGTTACCTCCAGGTCCCTGAACTCATCTACCGGAGAGCTTCCATCGGTATTCAAACTGAATCCATCGCGCAAATTCTTTGCTGCGGTGATTTGTCCACTGATTGCATTCCAATTAACGCCGGCCTGAAACCCTTCGTTTAAACGCACCTCAAGAATTTTTGCTTCCAAAATCACCTGCCGTTTAATACTGAGCTCGGAGCGCTCAAGAAAATTACGTACAGCACTGAGTTCATGTGGCATGGCTGTTACCACCACCATACCCGCTTGCGGAGTAATCATCACTGACCGATCTTCTGTTTGACCACCAATAATTGACACCACTGTTTTTTCTAGCGATGACCAAAAATCAGTGCGATTTAATGTTTGCACGCGTGACCCTGGAGTAAGTGCAGAACCACCTCCGCGATTCTCGCCCTGCCCGGCGCTTTCAATCATGCCCAGTAAATTTGCATTGTCATTGCCGCCGCTATTACCACCACTATTGCCGCCACCGGAGTTTGAATTATTACCTGAGGTTTGAGCGCGGCCAATCATTACGCTTGTGTCAGAAACACCCACTCGTTGCACATCCAAATAATTAATCTGGAATACTTCGGTGCGCATGGCGTTGGCGTAGATGGTGTAAATACCGCGATCTTTTTTGTACTCATAACCATAAATATCGCGTGTAACACGCAACACGTCGTCGACCGTCACATTTTTTAAATCGAGTGTTACACTGCCACTCACCTCTGGATGCACGACAACATTAACGCCCGTACCATTTACCAAACCCAAGAAAAAATCTTTCGCTGCAACATTGCGCACAGAAACATCAAAGCGTTCGTAGTTAGTTTTTGTCAGTCCACCCGATGCCAAGGTTTGATTATCAAGCAGCGCTTTACTCACCTCCGGTGGAACGGTTTTAGCCGCAGCATTTTGATCGCGCTGTTGCTCAACTACTTTATCGATCACATTTTCGGTAACCAAACGTTTGTCACGGTTATCCGTAGAGCTACAGGCACTCAACATAAATGCCGAGAGCACAAAACAGGATATTTTTTTGGGGTTGGTGAACATCGTCACTGCCTCGGATATTTTGTTCAATCGATTAATGCCGTTTCGTAAAACTGGGGGACAACCTTAGCACCCAGGTTTGATCCGCCCGCTGCAGAACAACCGCCTGCGCAGAAATGCGTTGCACTTTTACATCGCCCGATCCCGGCACTAGCTGCCCCTCGCGCAAGGTAGCGCCATTAATGATAGCCAGCTTGCGCTGGGGACTGATCAATATTGAATTCAAAGAAAATTTCTGCGCGTCACTATCCGTTGCACTCAGAGCAACATGCCCCAAAGGCGTAGTCGGGTCGCGCACGTCAACTTTGCTGTTGTTATCTGCCCATACATAAGCACTGACACTGAAAAGCAGCACACAAAAGGCGCTTGAGAGAAAGTTATACACCGAGCAGCCCCTCCTCTGAACTCAGGGTAAATACGCGAATATCAATTTCTGCGTTTGGATATTGCGTAACGGTGTAGTCCAATGATTCCCAATAAAATTTCCATTGCAGCGCTTCAATTTCAGTCATCAACTGAATTAATTGCGAGTAATTTCCTGCAACGCGAATTAATACCCCATGCTTATATACGCCCGTACCACCTGCAGTTGGTTTGCTCTCGTTGTTAGCCTCAGGCATCGGGGTAACCAGTTGCAACTCAGTTGCCGCCAGCGTACGTACCTGTAAGAGCTTTACACTAGACGTGCGCAGCAATACCTCTTCTAATACTTTCGGCAGTTGTTCCGCACTAATTAACCCTTGCGATAAACCCGACAAACGTGCTTCAACGTCGGAAATGTCGGTATTGAGTTTGCGGATAATATTGGTTTTTGCGATAGCCGGGTCACTTGCCATGGCCATCGCCAAAGTGCTCAATTGGGTTTCCAATGTTTGACGTTCAGTGGCAATGCTGCCCGCTTCAGCTTGCAACGCGTCTCGCTCCCGGTCAAATGTTGACTGCACTAAAAAATTCCACAGCAGAAAGATTAACGCCAAGAGCGTAAGAAAAATCAGCACTCGCTCGCGCAGTATACGGCTATCGATTTTTTCCAAGATGTTAGTGATCGTCGGTGACATTAGCGTGCACCTCGCACTTGTTCATTTAATTCAAGCAACATTTGCACAGCTGTTTTTGCCGCGGGTTCATCGCCAGTCGCCACAGCTTGTTTGGCAAGTGAGAAATCAAATAGCCCTTGGTTGTTTTTTACCGGCTCGATATTCAACACACCAAACGCCGCTTGGGTAAAAGCAGGTTCGCTCCGTAACCGCTGGATATACAGGGGAATTTGGTCTGCTGCTAGTGTTTTTCCCGCGAACTCGGCGTAATTTCCGCCATGCTGTAATGAGAACACTGAAAGGCTTAATGTGTCCAAAGACTGTCGGCCCAGCGCTTGTAGATGCGAGGAGAAGCCCGTGTTATTGCCAAGATCTTTACTCGCAATGATATTGAAAATCTGCCCGCGCCGATCCAGTTCCTGGGTCAATTGCACAATCTGCGCATCCAGCTCTGCCAAATTATTGCGTGGACGCTGCTGCTCCAATTGAGTAACTTTTTCCTTTAGCTGTTGCAACTCAACACGGCTTTGCTCTAACGCCATGTTGCGTTTGTGGTTAGCCTTGGCACTCAACACGCTGACAACAGTTAGTAACAAGATAAATAAACCCAGGCCCCACAACATTTGAATGCTGCGCAAGGGTTCGCGATTGGGTTGGAATTCCGGCAGGTATAGATTGATCTGTTGCATATCAGTCTTGCCCCACTTGATCTTGGCGCAAGGCTGCGCCTATCGCCGACAACGAGAGCGACAGAATATGTTCGGGAATGGCGTCGGCAATCTGAATGCCACTACTGAGATCAAGTAAATTTATCGAAACGGCGAGTGCGTTACGAATCCCGGGCGTTAATTTATCGGCAGTAACATTTTCGCCACAGAGATAAATATGGCTAGGCGGAACCTGACGCATCTGCCGCTCGAAATAATCCAGGGAGCGCTGCAACTCCAATACCAGTGCCTCACCAGGCAAGTCATCAAGCAAACCTGCATTATAAGAAAGCGAAAATTGGCGGGACAAATACAAATTGCCATCGCGAATAATTTGTAAACTGCCGCCGCCCTGCTGCAACTTCACAATGGCCACACCGCGTTTGGTATCGCAACAGGCCTCAGCCAGATTGCGTAAAACCAACTCGGGAATATCAATATTTTTTAATTGCAGTCCGGTCACTTTTGCCGTGGCAACGACCGTTTCAATGTTCTTCCGCTGGGTGGCTACGGTATACGCCATACGGTTGGTGCCACGCGCACTATCCTCCGGCAAAAGGAAGGCATCAACCACGGCTTCCGCAATGGGAAACTGCACTAAATCTTTAATTCGCCAGCGTAATGCCTCGGCTAATTCTTCTGCGGGAACTTTGGGGGCTTCACCCAAAATCAATTGATAACTACCGGGGCTCAACACCAGATTGCACGGAATACCCAGCAAGCCCAACTTGAGCAATCGGCTGCGCAAAAGATCAGCCAGTTCAATGCCACTTTCAGCAGGAATGAAATCGCAATTGGCCAAACGAGGTTGTTGGCTCGCGGAGCGCTGGATGTGAGCTAAAGCAACCCCTGCGGTGCTAAAGTCCACACCTATGATTTGATTCTGGCGCTTTGCGCCGCGCAGAATATTGGTTACTTTTTCCACAAGCTGTTTCAAATCGAGGCTCTCGGATTCTGGTTCTGCGATAATCGTGCTTCTGCGGCATGTACTTTTCGAAAAGGCGTGTCGTACAAAAAGTCATCCCGAACGAAAATATTGTGCAGGACAGCTAATAACTCTTGCTTATAATTGACGTCGCAAACATAACCTTTAATAGAGAACATAGACCATAAAGGTAAAAAACGCCAAATGCTGCACATAGTTCTTTTTGAGCCAGAAATCCCGCCCAACACGGGAAATATTATCCGGCTCGCCGCCAATACTGGCTGCCAGCTTCATTTAATTGAGCCACTGGGTTTTAAGCTGGATGAGAAAAGCGTAAATCGCGCCGGATTGGATTACCGGGAGACGCAGGATCTACGTCTCCACAAGAGCTGGGCCGATTTTTTAGCCGATGAAAAACCGACCCGGATTTTTGCCCTCAGCACTAAAGGCACGCGCTGCCACAGCGATGCGCAATTCCTGTCCGGCGACTACTTATTGTTCGGCCCCGAGACGCGCGGATTGCCAGCGGCGATTCGTGAATCGCTCCCAGCCGACCAGGTACTACGCATCCCCATGGCTGCTAATAGTAGAAGCATGAACTTATCCAACGCGGTAGCGGTGATGGTTTATGAAGCCTGGCGCCAGTTAGGTTATGCTGGTGCGCTTTAGCATTCAGAAGTCACGCCACCCCCTAAGAACGAAAGAGACGTTGTTATGAGCAAGATTCAGATTTTTATCGGCAGTGTCTACGGCGGTGCCGAGCAAGTGGCAGAAATTCTCGGCGAAGAGCTGGACAAACTCGGCCATGAAGTCAGCTTGAATACCTACGCGCGCGCGGAAGATCTGGCGCGTGACGCCGATGAAATTATCCTGCTGTGCCATTCCAATACCGGCTCGGGCGAATTGCCCGACAACATCCAGCCGCTTTATTTGCATCTAACCCGCGACTACCCACGTATTGCTGGCCGCCGTTACGGGTGGTGAATCTGGGCGATAGCTGCTACACCACCTTCAACGAGGCCGGGCGCATGTTAGATGCCGCCTTTGAAGACCTGGGTGCTACGCGCATCGGCGAGCCTTTGGTGTTGGATGCGAGTAGCGGTGATGATGCAGCGACACTTGCGCGCGAATGGGTGCAGGATTGGGTAAAACTGTTGTAATCAATTTCCGCTGCACGACCTAATTAGCTGCAACTGCTTAAACGTAAGTGAACCACTATGAGTGAAACAAAATCCATCGGCCTGTTTTACGGCAGCTCAACCTGCTATACCGAAATGGCAGGCGAAAAAATCCGCAAAACACTGCACAACCTTCTCGACGAAGAGTGCGTGGATTTTTTTAATATCGCCGACACGCCGATAATTCAAACCCAGTTTTACGATTTCCTGATTTTTGGTATTCCCACCTGGGACTACGGCGAGCTTCAGGAAGACTGGGAAGAAATTTGGGATGAGTTGGATTCGCTCGATTTTAGCGGCAAGAAAATTGCCATCTACGGCCTCGGCGACCAGGTGGGTTACCCCGAATGGTTTTTGGATGCTATGGGTTATTTACACAGTAAATTAGTCCATCGCGGTGCAACGCCTTGTGGTTATTGGCCGCGTGCGGGTTATGTATTTGAAGCATCCAAGGCACTCACGCCCGATCAACAGTATTTTGTCGGCCTCGCGTTGGATGATGAAACAGAATTCCAGTTGAGCGACGCGCGCATCCAACAGTGGTGCGCACAAATAATTAACGAGTTTGGTCTGTGAGTGATTCACCCAAAATCGACCACGCCCAATTGCAATGGGATGAAGATGGTCAACCTGTATCCAGTGTATTTGGCGATGTGTATTTTTCCCGCGCGAATGGATTGGAAGAAACCCGCCACGTTTTTTTGCAGCACAACCAACTCACTGAGCGCTGGCAGCAACTTAATGCCGGTGAACATTTCACCATTGCCGAAACCGGTTTTGGTTCGGGATTGAATTTTTTAGCGGCATGGCAATTGTGGGTAACCGCTGCACCGCCCCAAGCGCAGTTGCATTTCGTCAGCGTAGAAAAATTCCCGCTCACCAAAATCGATTTAGAACGCGCGCTGGCACTTTGGCCGGAGCTGAGTGATTTCACTGCCAAACTGATCGATGCTTATCCGGTGTTTGTCGGCACCGGTTTTCATCGGCTGAGCTTTATGGATGGACGCGTTAAACTTACGTTAATTATTAACGATGCTGCTACAGGTTTTACGCAACTCCTCGCCACTCCACATCCCGCATTCGCTAGTCACTGCGCCAAAATTGATGCCTGGTTTCTGGATGGTTTTGCTCCGTCAAAAAATCCACAAATGTGGAGCGACGAATTGTTTACCGCGATTCGTCAGCTTAGCCACCTGGGCACTACAGCAGCAACATTTAGTGCAGCGGCGATCGTTAAGCAGGGCTTAAAATTTGCCGGATTTAACATCAAAAAAGTGCCGGGCTTTGGGCGCAAACGCGAAATGGTAAAAGCGTGCATGGAGCAACAACCAATCATTGATCATCAAGACGCTCTGCTGCCACGCAGTTACTCACCCTACCCCGTGCCTTGGGCTATTGATGCTGCTGCCACAACCCCAGCTGAGAAACACGCATTGATTATTGGTGGTGGTCTGGCGGGCTGTACCAGTGCGCGCGCCTTGGCGGAGCGCGGCTGGAAGATTACCTTGGTGGAACGCCACGCTGAACTTGCGCAAGAAGCATCGGGCAATCCACAGGGAGTGCTCTATGCAAAGTTATCGCCCAAAAACGAAGTGCAAGCGGAATTCAATTTGCACGCGCTGCAATTTGCCCAGCAATTTTATTGTTCACGCTGGAATGATATAGGTGAGCAATGTGGTGTATTGCAATTGGCGCATTGTGAAGCGGAACAACAGTTACATGAACAGCTGCGCGAAAAATTTTCCGCAGCTGATGAGTTAGTACAATTTGTGAATGCAGCACAGGCGACTGCTGTTGCGGGCGTCAGGCTGAACCAGAGCGCCTTGTATTTTCCTAAGGCCGGCTGGATTAATCCCCGAAAACTATGCGAAAGTCTGACAAATCACTCTGCAATTAACGTCGTCGTGGATTGCTCAGCATTGACATTGGAATGGGATGGCGATAATTGGCAAATCAATCACAATCCTGAACTGCGCGCTCCAGTGGCGATTATTGCCAATGCCACCGATGCAAAATCGTTTGGGCTCACACAACATCTGCCGATTAAATCCATTCGCGGGCAAATTACTTATCTGCCAAAAACGGCACGCAGCGGCAGCTTAAAAACGCTTATTTGTAGTGAGGGCTATATCGGCCCCGCCGTAGATAGTCTGCATTGCACCGGTGCGACCTTTAATTTAAAAGAAGAGACGCGTGAGCTGCGCGCTGAAGACCATCGCACCAATTTGGAAAACTTACGTGCGCCTTTGCCGGAATTGCTGGATGAGTGGGAGAAATTGCCAGTAGAAGATCTACTAGGAAGAGTTGCATTTCGCTGTACCCTACCCGATTACTTACCACTGGTGGGCGCCGTACCCAATGAACAAAACATGCTGGAAGACTTCGCACTGCTGCGCAAAAATGCGCGCGCAGCGATTCATAAAACGGGGGCTTATCACAAAGGATTATTTATTAATATCGGCCATGGTTCGCGCGGCCTAGCCTATACACCGCTAAGTGCAGAATTACTTGCGGCACAGATTAATCAGGAAGTATTACCCTTACCGCGTGAACTAACCAATGCACTGAATCCGGCGCGGTTTTTAATTCGCGACCTCATCAAAAATAAACGCTAACCCTGAGCCACAAACGCTTTTAGCCGCTCATGACCTGCGCGGCTAACAGGTAATTTTGATCCATTGTGTAACACGGCTACTTGCGCGTCTTTACTGATGCGTTCCAGACACTTCACCGCGTTGAGTTTAACAATAACCGAGCGATGAATGCGCACAAACTCCTGTGTATCCAACTGCGCTTCCAGTGCTGATAGGCTCTGGGTTTTTAAAATCGATTTTCCATTCCAATGAATGCTGATGTAATCGTCTTGTGCCTCTACATAATCAATTTCCGCCAGCGGGATAATATGGATCTGGCCGCGATCACGTACCACAATGCGTTCAAGTTTGGTATCGGCCATTAACTCCGGAATATTGACTGGTGCCGCATCCAATAGTTTGCGGGCACGCGTGATCGCCTCATCAAAACGCGCTTGTGAAAAAGGTTTCAACAAATAATCTACCGCATGTAAGTCAAATGCTTTCAGTGCATATTGATCATAGGCCGTCGTAAAAATCACACCTTGGGTACGCCCGGTTAATTCCAGCACCTCTAGCCCGTTGAGCTTGGGCATGAAAATATCCAGCAGGACCAGATCGGGGGCGAGCTCGTTAATCGACTCAACCGCCTCCATGCCATTGGTAGCTTCGCCAACGATATTTATATCGGTGTGCTTGATCAAATATTCGCGCATCAATAGTCGCGCCAAGGGTTCGTCATCAACGATTAATAGCTGCAAGGGTTTATTCATTTGCACTCCCGGCAATTGCAAGCTCGAAGGGGATAATGATTTCCACACTAAATCGACTGTCTGCTTCCTGCCAACTGACACGCGCATGTTCCTGATACAAATTTAGCATGCGTGCTTTCACGTTTTTAAGGCCGGTCGCGGTGCCCTTTGAAATCGAGGGTTCCTCAGCAACCGGATTTTCAATCACAATATGTAATCGTGTATCCCTAGTGAAACTTTTTACCTCGATAGCGCCGCCATCACTAAGATGGCATATGCCGTGTTTGATGGCGTTTTCCAGCAGCGGCTGCAAAAACATGGCGGGCACCTGTGCGGCCGATGCGGTTGGTTCAACCGCCCAGCTGACTTGCAACTTTTCACCAAAGCGAATTTTTTCAATCGCCACAAAGTGTTCGCAAAGCTCAATTTCTTCGCTCAAGGAAATCTGCTGCCGCGCCGATATCGCCAATGTTTTCCGATAAAAACTACCCAGCTCTATCGCCATGCTGCGCGCGGCGGCGGCATCGATTGCGGTAAGCGCGCTGATGGAATTAAGGCTATTGAATAAAAAATGCGGATTAATTTGGCTGCGCAACATTTGCAGCTCTGCGTCGCGGGCCAGCAATTGGCTAGCTGTTTGTTGGCGCTCTGCGCCGCGAATATTTTCGAAAGCGATGAATACGTCATGGCCAAGAAGCGACATCAAATACAGCAAGACGGCGCCAATAAACAACAAAATAGTAAATTGGCGATCGATCAACACATTGCCCGCGGGAACTCCCATCCCGCCAATAATATTATTCCAAAATACACACAACCCTACCCAAGCTACAGATGATAAAAGTGAAGCGCTGCCAAATACTATTAGAATGCGTAACGCAGTGCGCTGCGGGAAAGGCAACGAGCGGCACACGTAGTAGGCTGAGGTCAGGATAAATCCATATAACTGTACGGCGGGTAGCGCAAATAAAAGTGCGCTACTCCAGCTGGCCGACTGCATCTCTACAAGTATCACTGCCAGCACAATGCCAACAGTAATCCAGGCAAAAACATACCAGAGTAATGCGCGTAGTTGGGATAATATTGGATGCATAATTGTCAGAGTTTAATTTTTGATTTCCACACCACCCATAATCGCCGTACCGGTGATTATCAGGCGTTTTGTCGCAGTGGGGGCCGAAAAACTTTTGTCTTCAATACCGCCCATGATTGCCGCACCGCGATTGACAACAGTCCAATCAGCAGGAATTTTAATTACAATTCCACCCCAAGTAGCCCAGAGATTAAGTACCGCATCCGATTGAATTGAAGCACCGCGTAAATCCAATTCAACACCACCCATAATCGCTGTGATATCGCCGCCTTTAAAGTTTTGTGAATTGCTAACGGTTTTATTACCGCCCATAACCACGCTAATATCCAGAGTCGAATTATCATCAGACACCTCCGCCTCGGATAAAAATGCACTGCTGTTAGTATCAGCCCCACGATCTTTAAAAATGATATGAGCACCCACAGCGATTAATACTACAGGCCACCAATCCCATAAATTGATATTCAAGAGGCCCAGTTGTTTCAGCGTTAAAACAACGCCGACAAAAATCAAGCCGCCACCGATAAGAATGCTGGAGCGCGCCTTTGAATGGAGTATTTTCAGAATACCAACAGCAATAAATACCGTGGGCCAAAATTGGAAAAACTGCAGCGATTCAAAAATATTCAATTTATCGATGAGCGCAAGCAGGCCAATAATAATAATGAAAGCGCCGATCACAACGCGCTGTTTGGGATTAGTGTTCGCCATGATGAATACCCCTTGAGGATGTTGGTGGTGATGTTGCAACCTTAGGGGAAAGCCACTGCCCTGTCGCGCGCTTATCGGCCACTGGCGAGATTAGTCGGTGAATAACGCCGCGCCCTGCACTTTGCCGGTAATTGGCTATACTCCTAAGCATTCCACAAAGAGAGGTAATACCATGCTGACCAACCGCCCCTATATTCTGGACGATGAAGTCGATTTTCTGCATAACTATTACGAGCGGCTGGTAGTGCAGGAAGTGCACGACCAAAGCGAGCGGGTCCAGCAGGGTGACCGGGACTTCCTCGCCGATGTAGCCTGCGTTGCCTTGAACCGCATGCCACCGCGCTATATTCGCCACGATGTGGACATGACCTTTTTTATGTCCCCGCAAGACATGATGGAAATCGAACGCAAAGTCAGCCAGGCGGTGACCGACGCGCTGAATTATGTAGAGAGCCGGGAGCGCGGCGAAAGCCCCAAACTGCCGCCAGTTGAGGTATCACTGATCTCTACGCGGGGGGACAAACCTGCCAAAGCAGTTAAGGCAGTTGCAGCAGAGAAAACCGAAGAGTCCAAACCTTCAAAAGCACCGGCCAAACCTAAAACGCCCAAGAAAAAGTAATAATTAACAGTCCACGATCCTCACAAAAAGGCCAATTATTGGCCTTTTTCGTTATTTGTGTATTCCAATTTGGAGGCATTCGGCGGGGTTTCCGAAATCACCTGGGAACCGCTGCCGCAGGCAATCACGGTGCGCATGGCCGCTTCCACACTTATATGCGGCAGCAGATCAACACACTCTGCCGACAAGTGATATACAAAACCGGATGTCGGAATGGGCGCGGTCGGAACGTAAACGGTGTAATCGCCATTGCCATGTTTCGCTGTGACAATCGCCGTCACAGACACACCCGCCGCCCGCCCCATAACGTAAGCCCGGCAAACTTCGCCTTTCAATAACGACGTATTGCCCTCGCCCCCCAATAATTGCGAGACCACTTCGCGAATCGTTTTATAACCCGGCGCGAGGCGCGTTAACCATGCGTCGAGTTGATCATGCACCCACTCGCCTACACTGGTTTTAATAAATAATCCAATCAGAAAAAACGCGCAGAGCAATAAGAGAACACCCAGCACATCGGCAATGTGATTGGTAAAAGCAGTCTGTTCAACCAACCAATGGCTAAGCGGTTGGATAATGGAGCGAACCACATCGAGCAACCATTCTACTAGCCACAAAAAAATCGCAATTGGCAGGATTACCATAAATCCACCGATCAAGGTAATGCTGACAAACGAACGTAAACGCTTCATGATTAGAGCCTTTCAAAAATTACGATGGACAAACCAAGTGAACCAGTTTCTTAGCGCACTATTGTGCACCAGCCTGCTGTGTATAGCGAACCTGCTAGCAGCGACAGCTCAGGCGGCAGCGCCAATCCCTTTTGAAATACTAGCTGAACGCACCCACAAACCAACCTTGTTCACCCAAGGCCTGTTAGTAGATGGCGATCATTTTTATGAGAGTAGCGGGCTTTACAACCAATCATTCCTGGCGGTTTATCCCATTGCGGAACCGGCAAGTACATGGGCAAAAATATCGGCACCCTTTACTAAAAAGCAAAACCTGCCAGCGCACTATTTTGCCGAAGGGCTGGCCCTTGTAGACGATAAGCTTTATCTACTTACGTGGAAGGAACAAACCCTGCTGATTTACGATAAAGCAACGCTCAATTATCAAAAAAGTCTGCGCTACGATGGCGAAGGCTGGGGTTTAACCACCGACGGCGAACAACTCATCCGCAGCGATGGAAGTGACACACTCTATTTTCATAATGTGAAAGATTTCGCCGTTACAAGCCAGCTTAAAATCATCAATGAGGGGCAACCCGTTTCACAGCTAAACGAATTGGAATATGCGCGAGGATTTATTTGGGCCAATATCTGGTATCAGGATCGTATTCTTAAAATTGATCCGGCGACGGGTCAGACGGTAGGTGAACTGGATTTATCCGGCGTAAAACAAAAACTGAAACTCAGCAATAGCGAGCAGGTTCTAAATGGGATTGCATGGGATGAAAAACGCAATGCGTTTTGGATTACTGGAAAAAACTGGCCAAAAATGTTTTTGATTGGCATCACCAAGTGAAAAAAAGCCCCGCTCCCAGCGGGGCAAGAATAAAAATAATTCCGGGTTGTTACTTGCAGAGATCGCCAATTACTGGCGGCACTACAAGCGGGCCAGACGACTTGCTACCCTGGAAACCAAATTCAATTGTTTGCCCTGGCTGAATAGTTGAGTTCCAGCTCAGGTTTTTTGCGCTATAAGGGTTGCTGCCCGTGAGCGATGCATTCCATAAATTTGTGACGTTAGAACCACCACCCTGTTGCCAACCCACATTCCAACCATGGATTGGCTGGGTGCCATTATTTCTAATTCGGATGGCTGCGGTGAAACCGTTATTCCATTGGCTTTGAATGATGTAGCTGCAACTCGCCGTGGCAATAGCGCTGGAGGAGCTGCGCGCTGAGCTGGATGAGCTGCGTATTGAACTGGATGAACTCCATGAAGAACTGGAAACGCTAGACGATCGAATTGAACTGGATGAGACAGTCGGATTGGATGATCTGATCGATGAACTTGACGATCTGACTATCGACGAGCTGGAACCGATGCAATAATCAGAGTACGAATGGGAGAGAGTTTTAGTCGCTAAAGCAACGCCACCTTTACCATCACGCACAGTCAACGTGAAACGATAATTGGTAACCGGGCGCATTCCATAACTCAATGTGGGCCCAGAGTAATAGCTGCTACTGGATGAAAAAGGATTATAAACCTCCCACTCATAAGTCAATGCATCACCATCAGGATCAAACGAGTTTGCCGCCGACAATTCAGCACCTACGTAACCGCAACTCGCCTGTTTAACATCACCTTGAAGCACTGCGACGGGATTCTGATTAGCAATAACACTGCTACTGGAAGACGAACTACTTGAACTCATATAAATCGACGCAGGCTTGGCAGTTGCTTTAATACCATCCACACCATTAATCGCTAAATCACCCCATTGCGTTAAGGCCGATGAGTTCCAATCTGTTACCAAATCCAAGCCGCCATTCCGATTACCACTCCAACTCCAGGCGAAATAACCTGTGCCGAATTCTTCGGCATAGTGCATTATCGATTGGGCAGGCAACATGACAGGGACAGTAGGGCGAGGGGCAAGGTTGTGGGGGTGATAATAAGGTGTAGGACCGAAACCGCCAATTACCAACGGTGCACCTGCCTCTGCAAAACTGGCAATATAATCGCGTGCAGTTAGCGGGTCTGTGTAGGCATCAAACATATCAACAGAATAAATAAGGCGTTGAGACAAAGATCCCCCCTCAGCTTTATTTTTTTGCGCAAATTGGAGCATGGCCTTGTCGGTGTCTTGCGCCCATTTGTTTCCGTCTATCAAAATCATGAATCCGTATGGCAACGAATCACTTAGCTGTTGCAAGTAAGTCCTCATACGCACGTCATAATCATAGACAGTGTAATGTGAATCAAATGTTTGATTACTAAAACCAATAATGATATGTGACTGTGCCCCCTGCAGAATTTCGTTAAAACCCAAACCCCAGAACGACGCAGTGTTAGTTGGATTCAATGAACCAGCTGCTTGTGAATAACCGGCCACATCATTTGCCTCTAATACACAGACCAGTTTGTTATCTTTACAGGCTTGAATAATATCGCGAATCTCAAGGATGATTTTGCGGGGAAATTCGCCACTGACCCACACAGGCTTAATCGCAAACTCAATCTGGGCTGAGTTTGCGCCCAATGCTGCAACATCTTTAATTGCTTGTATTGTTTTTTCTGGAGCTGCCGTGTGGTCAATGGTCACGCCACGAAACACAAACGCATTACCATTCGAGTCGAGTAACTGACTGCCATCAATTGTCCAATTTGCAAAAGAAGCAACAGCAAATGGCAATGAGGCAGCGACGACCGCTATATTTTTTATAACCTGACTTAACATCTTTTTTTTCATTTTTATTCTCCATTTAAGAACAACAAGAACTGAATCCGGGAGCAATCCCCGCGAGCGAAAGTGCTGGAGGTATTACTGACATGAATTACCGGTAATCACAGGAACGCTGGCCGCGCCTGCAGGTTTGCTACCCTGGAATCCGAACTCAACCGTTTGCCCCGGCGGAATAGTTGAATTCCAACCCAGGTTTTTAGCCGAGTAAGGGTTGCTGCCTGTAAGCGAGGCATTCCAAAGATTAGTGATTTTTGACCCATCACCGTACTGCCAATTTACATTCCAACCGCTGATTGGTTGCGCGCGATTGTTTTTAATGCGAATCACGGCAGTGAAACCGTTATTCCATTGGCTCTGAATAACGTAGCTGCAATTATTCAGGGAAATCGCACTGGATGAGGCAGAAGATATCAGCGGTGAACTTGAAGAGCTGCGCGATGAACTGATTGAACTGCGCGATGAACTCGAAATGCTCGAGGGTCTAATAGAGCTGGAAGAGCTGCTCGATCTACTTGAGACAACATTAGCGCTTGAATGGGAACTTATTACTGACGAACGAACACTGGAACTGGAACTGCTGGAACAATCGATATAAATAGGGCTAACACTTTTCGTTAAGCTTACTGAAGCCCCTTTACTATCAGTGACGGTTAACATCAATTGATGACTAACCCCAGATGTACTTGGGAAGGAGGTACTGTATCCAGTCGCACTTCCGCCATTACCGCTAAGACTCCACGAATAAGTTAAATCGTCACCGTCAGGATCATAACTACCAGTGGCGGTGGCGGTAATACGTCCATTGGTGCAAGAACCGCTATAACTGTTATAGGCTTCAAACATTGCAACCGGTGGTCGGTTTGCTGGCGTGCTACTGGAAGTCGCAGAAGATGAACTGCTTGAATTGACATAAATCGAGGAGGGTTTAGCTGTTGCTTTAATCCCATTTACACCGTTAAACAATGCATTTCCCCAAACAGTCAAATGGTCTGGATTCCCATTAATAACCACATCCAGCGCAGGATTCCCGTTGCCGCTCCAACTCCATGCAAAATAACCTACGCCAAATTCTTCCGCATATTGCATGACTGCAGCTGTCGGTAATTGTGGGGCATCTGTCTGAATTGGCATTCCATGGTGGGGATGATAATAAGGTACTGGCCCAAAACCACCTACGACGAGCGGCGCCCCTATTTCGCTAAACGTCGCTATGTAATCACGCACTTTTTCAGGCTGTAAATACTCGTCAAACATATCGATGGAATAGATAACATTTTGATAAATACCGCTTGATTGTAAGTTTCGTTTAGCCAGTGCATGCATTGCTTTATTAGTGTCCTGACCCCAATTACTCCCATCAACCATTATCACCATGTTGCGATAGGTGAACTCGAGCTCACTTATGGCCCAGCGCATGCGGTTAATGTAGTTTTCAAAATCAAACACCGGAGCCAAGGGTTGGTTACTGATACCGACAATAACGTATCCTTGTGCGTCATATAGCGCGTCTCTAATCTCGTGCCATCTCCAAAATGAAGCAACTACCTCAGGCCCCAGACCACCTTCAACCTCGAAGTAACCTGCCGAATCATTGGCTTCCAGCACACACACCAATTTGGCCTCTTTACAGGCGAGAACTATCTCACGTATTTCTTCAGCCACCTTACTAAGATAAGAACCATCGGCTTTCGGTTTAATTGCAATTTCAATCTGCGCGGAGTTAGCACCTGATGCAGCAATATCTTTCAACGCCTGCAGGGTTTTTTCAGGAGCACGAATGTGATCAATCGTCACACCGCGAAAAATGAATGGCTTACCATTGGGGTCTAATAACTTTCCGCCTTCAACGGTCATCACCGGCGGTGCGAGGGGCGACAAGGCAAAAGCCGACGTGGAAAGAACAGCGATAGCAGCAGCTAATGTTTTTTTAGCCAGTGAAATATTTATGGGGGAATTTTTTTTCATAACATCTCCTTTTGAAAGACAGCAGATAATGGATGGGGGGTTGTTATTTTTAAAGAGCACCACACCACCAGGCCAAATATTTTTAGCAGAACCAAATAACACAGGGCATGATGATCTAGCCCCGACTCTCTCGCCGTTGAATAAAAAATTATTGATGGTTGAACAGAACGTCTGAAATTTATTATTAGTATGAAAACGACTACGAATGGGTATTAGTGATTTTTGTTGTTAGCGGGGCACAGCTTGCATGGATAAGCGACAAGACGCAATCGCTTTGAAATTTATTCAACCAGCAGAATTGCGACTTGGTCTACAATTTCTGCCGGTTCTCACAAAAACTTTTGCCTATGAAAAGTGGCTTATAAATCAGCATTTATTTTGGCGTGGCTTTTAACATTTCCGCTAATCCTGCACCCACCAAAGCCGCCCCGCCCTGCGCCCAACCACCGTCTACTGGAATTACTGCACCGGTAATATAACTGGCAAAGTCCGACGCTAAAAACAAACAAGCATTGGCAATATCATCGGTTGAACCCATGCGTTGCAGCGGCACAGATTTTTTTACTGCAGCGCGAATTGCATCATTCGGCGCCAAACGTTTCATGCCTTCAGTGTTATCAATTGGGCCGGGAATAATTGAATTGATACGAATACCTTCTGCGCCCCACTCCAAACACAACGTTCGCGTAATCATATCCACACCGGCTTTAGCGGCACATACATGGCTTTGCCCTGCCATTGGTATTTCTGCTTGTGGCGCCGATATATTGATAATCGAAGCACCCGGTTTTTGCAGATGCGGATAAACAGCTTGCATAACATGAAAAGTGCCGAGCAAATCAATTTCGATTACCGAGCGAAAACCATTGGGCGACATCCCCATCGCCAGCGCCGGAAAATTTCCCGCTGCGCCTGATACCACCACATCGAAATTCCCCCAAGCTGCTGCAATTTCAGCTACGCCGTTTTTAATCATTTCAGCTTCGCGTACGTCGGCTGCAAATCCACGGGCATCAGCAGCACCACAATTTTTTAACGATTGAATCGTATCATCGACTTTTTCTTGTGCGCGGCTCACCACTGCAACCCGCGCACCAGCTTTGGCAAAGATTTCAGCAATACCGCGATTGATACCGCTGGTGCCACCAACAACGAGGACGTTTTTATTTTTGAAATCGAATGTAAAAGTCATGTGCACATCCCGGAAAAAAGAGAAAAATGGGTTAGTTATAAGCGAGATTCTATAAACGGGTTCAATAAATTGAACCCCTACATAACAATAACAACACATGTAGGGGCGCAATTTATTGCGCCCTGTTATTTATTGCGCCCGATTAAAAACGTGAAAAATCCGGTGCGCGCTTTTCAAAAAATGCCGTGACTGACTCTTTGCATTCCTCAGATGCCAAGCCCGCAGCAAAACCCGCGTATTCAGCAACTAATGACGAATCTACCGCGACATTGGTTGCTGCACGCAACAACGCTTTAGTGCGACGCACGGCGCCCGGTGGCTGCAACGCGAGTCGCGCGATTTTCGCGCGCGAATATTCAGTCAATTCATCCCAGGGAACAGATTTAGTCACCAAGCCCAGTGCTGCGGCATCGGCGCCGGAAAAAGGTTCACCTAATAAAAATAATTCCGCTGCTTTTTGTTGGCCGACCAAACGCGGCACCAAATAACTACTCGCATACTCCGGGCACAAACCCAAATTCACAAACGGCAACTGCAAGCGCGCATCATCAGCGGCGTAAACCAGATCGCAATGCAACAGCATAGTGGTACCAATGCCCACCGCATGGCCGCGCACAACCGCAACTACCGGTTTACTGCAGTGACGCAAGGATTCCATAAAACGCACGACCGGGTGATTAGCATGAATTTCCGGCTCATTCATAAAATCCATCAGATCATTGCCACTGGTAAAAAACTCATCGGTGCCAGTCAGTACCACCACACGCACTTCGTTGTCCGCATCAGCCGCCTTAATCAAATCGGCCAAAGCACCGTACATGGCGAGGGTCAGCGCATTTTTTCGCTCAGGACGATTGAGGCTCAGGGTCAGGACACGGTTATCGAGCTGGGTAAGAATTTGGGGTATAGGGCTAGTTATCATTGTCGGATCCTTCTTGGATTAACGGTTGAATGAAGGGAGCCGGGTGAGTATAGACAACCCCATAAAAGATGGCATCACCCACCCTCGGCGGGTACAATTCGCCACCTTCCGTATTTAGCTGCAGCGACTGAATTTACCCTATGAATATCCGTGAATTACTGAACCAAAAAGTCCTCAATGCCATGGCCGCCGTAGGTGTGCCCGCCGATTTGCCCGCCCTGATTGCCCCCGGCAAAAAAGTCGGATTTGGCGATTACCAAGCCAACTGCGCCATGGGCGCAGCCAAAGCCATGGGCACTAACCCGCGCGAACTGGCCGCCAAAATCGTCGCCGCTCTGGATTTAGCGGGCATTGCCGACAAAATAGAAATCGCTGGTCCGGGTTTTATCAATATCGACCTCAAACCCGAGTGGCTTGGTGAGCAGATCGCCAAAGCGCAAAGCGATGCACGTCTGCAGGTTGAACAAGTTGCTGCCCCGCAAAATGTGGTGATCGATTATTCCGGCCCCAACCTCGCCAAAGAAATGCATGTCGGACATTTGCGCTCCACCATCATTGGTGACTCTCTCGCCCGCTTGCTGGAATTCCAGGGTCACAATGTCATTCGCCAAAACCACGTGGGCGACTGGGGCACACAATTCGGAATGTTGATTGCCGAATTGGAAGAACAATTGGGAGCCAAAGGCGATGAAGCCATGGCACTCAAAGATTTGGAAGTGTTTTACCAGCAAGCCAAAAAACATTTTGATGATGACGAATCCTTCGCCAATAAAGCGCGCGAATATGTTGTGCGCTTGCAATCTGGCGATGCACAGATGCTAAAACTCTGGGAACAATTCAAAACTATTTCCCTGCATCACAGCACGGAAATTTACCAACAGCTCAATGTCACCCTGAAAGATGACGATGTGCGCGGCGAAAGCTTTTACAACAACGATTTAACACCAGTGGTAAAAGAACTACAGGAGCAAGGCCTCGCGGTAGAAAGCGACGGCGCCCAAGTCGTATTCCTGCAAGAACTCGCTGATAAAGAAGGCAACCCTTCACCAGTAATCATCCAAAAACAAGGCGGCGGATTTTTGTATGCCACCACCGATTTGGCTGCACTGCGCTATCGTGTTCGCACACTGAAAGCCAATCGCATTATGTATTTTATTGATGCGCGCCAATCGCTGCATATGCAACAAGTATTCACGCTTTCGCGCAAAGCAAAATTTGTCGATGAATCCGTAAGTCTTGAGCACTTAGCTTTCGGCACCATGATGGGTAGCGACGGCAAACCTTTTAAAACCCGCACCGGCGGCACCGTTAAACTCGCTGAATTATTAACTGAAGCTGTTGAACGCGCTGGTGCATTGGTAAGCGAAAAGAATCCAGATTTATCTGCCGATGAAATCGCGGAAATTTCGCGCAAGGTAGGCATTGGCTCGGTGAAGTACGCCGACCTGTGTAAAACCCGCACCAATGATTACATATTCAGCTGGGAATCCATGCTCAGTTTTGAAGGTAATACCGCACCTTATCTGCAATACGCATTTACCCGCGTGCAAAGTATTTTCCGCAAAGCGGGTGTTACACCGGAATCGCTCACCAATGCGATTTTGATCGGCACAGAACAGGAAAAAACGCTGGCGATTAAACTCCTGCAGTTTAGCGAAGTGTTGGATCAAGTCGCACGCGAAGCCATGCCGCATTTGCTGTGTACTTATTTGTATGAAATCGCCAGTTTGTATATGACCTTCTACGAAGCTTGCCCGATTTTGAAAGATGGCATAGCGCCAGAAGTGCGCGATAGCCGTTTGCGTTTGTG
>CAZCJR010000050.1:0-33000 GCA_964499225.1 uncultured Cellvibrionaceae bacterium
GCTTTAACTATGCGTTTCATTTTGATGCGGGATTGTTTGCGAACTACCTGAGTGGCGTAGCGCAACAACTGGGCGTTAAACGTATCCAAGCCAATGTCCAGCAAGTCAATCAATGTCTCGATAGCGGTTTTATTCAATCTCTGGGTTTGGATAACGGTGAAACAGTCGAAGGCGAATTTTTTATTGACTGTTCCGGCTTTAAAGGATTACTGACTGAGCAGACATTAAAAACCGGCTACGAAACCTGGAACCAATGGCTGCGCTGCGACCGCGCGGTGGCCATGCCCTGCACGAGCAAACTTGCACCGGCTTCTGCCACCCGCTCATTGGCGATGGAAGCCGGTTGGCAGTGGCGAATTCCGCTACAACATCGTGTTGGTAATGGTTATGTGTACTGCAGTGATTTTATTTCCGATGAGCTTGCCGCAGAAAAATTGCGCGCAAATCTGGAAGGCGATGCACTCGCTGAGCCAAAATTTATTCGCTTTACGACTGGTATGCGTAAACAGGCATGGAATAAAAATGTATTTTGCTTAGGTCTAGCAAGTGGTTTTATGGAGCCGCTTGAATCCACCAGTATTTATTTAATTCAATCGAGTCTTACACTACTGCTCAACCATTTCCCCAATAACCTATACAACCAACAGCTCGTCAATACGGTCAATAACAATCTGCGTATTCGCCAAGAAAAACTGCGTGATTTTTTAATCCTGCACTACTATGCCAACCAGCGTCACGGCCAAGCCTTTTGGGATGAATGCCGTACTATGAGCATTCCCGATACGCTCAGCGCACGTATCGAACATTTCAAGCAAACCTGCCAGCCACAAGTTGACGATATGGATTTCTTTAGCATCAATAGTTGGCTGGCCATGTTTTCCGGGTTCAATATCCAGCCAACCTATTACCACCCGGTAGTCGATGATTTTGATGAGCAATTAGTCGAAAAGGAATTGAAGATGATAGTGGCAAGCATTGCCAATACCGTTAAAGATCTGCCCGATCACCTGACTTTCATAAAACGAAATATTGCACTAGCGCAATAGCAAAACTCCAAGTGACTGAACAGAAGGATATTGGAATCTTCTGTTCAGTCCCTTATTAGTGCTGCTATTTTTTGACTTGATTCAACTTATCCACCGCCAGCGCCAAAAACATATAATTGGCCTCACCGCCGCCCATCACATATTCAGTTTGTTGCCAGAAAAATGGCCAAATTTTTAATTCTGGTAAATCCGGCCGAATTAACGCAGTACCGGAAATCACACCACCGGGAATATATGACCAGTCAGCGCGGTTAACGCCATAAGCAACCAGCGCCGAATTGGCACCCACGCCCGAAGCAAAACTTTGGGTGTTATCGCCAGGGTGCACACCCAAAATAAAATTGAGTGCATTCACGTAGGAATCAGTGCCTGCAAATTGCGGCCAGGATTTATGAAAGAAATATTGCTTAACGCCGAACTCCTGAATATTCCAGCCTGCGCCCCATATATTGGGCTGGTAGGGAACACCGTAGGGCGATTCAGTTTTGGCGCGCTCGCGTACTTGCTGTTGATAAGTGTCCACGGCACTATTCACGGCGGTGACAAATTTTTCATCGTTAATTGATGGCATAACACGGCCGATTGCCCAACCGGTTTTATCGATCTCTGCAACTACCTGCTGTTGCAGGCTAATCAATTCATTGCGATAAGCATCGTCATCTGTTGCCAGAATTAATTCTGCTAAAGCGAAAATGCGCACGTCTTGTCGCTTGGTTTTAGGCGCAGCGATTTTATAAAGATTTTGCGCCGCCTCCAGCGCTTCTTTTGCCATTTGTGGGTTGTAGGTTTTTAAAACCCTTGCAGCGGCGGCCAAACCACCTGCGGCATCCAATTCGCGCTCGGGATGATCCTCGGTAAATACCCAGCGATCATCCGGCGTGCCGGACTTGCCATTTTTTACTTCGCCGTCTTTAAGCGATGGGTCATAAGGCAAATTATCGGTTTGCACCATAGCATCGCCGAGCAATACGTATTGACGAATAGTCGGTTCGATAATGCCGCGATACAAACGCCCCATGGCTTTGTAACCACCAAGCACACTCAACAAACCGTGTTCGATTTGTTGCAGCGCATCGTTTTTACCATCTGCCACATGAATCTCGACCAGTTTTTTCTGTTGGTCAATGAGAGTCGCGTCGTGATTTAAATCAAACTCTTCCACCATGGTGGCGAGCAACCAGACAGTGCCCATCTGCGATTCGACACGTAGATCGTAATCACCCGCATCGTGCCAACCACCCGCATCCAAGCCGGGCACACGGTCGCCCGGTTTGAATGTCGTGCGCGTACTATCGTCAGAAATATAACCGTCGATATGATTAAAATTGAGCGGCATCATGATGGCGTCGTCAAGGTGATCAATACCATGCCATACACGATACTTTTGATTGACGCGCATGTGACACATTTGTACCGGCAAAAAATATTCGAGCGTGGGTTGCCATGCATGGCGCGACAAAACTTCATCACCAATTTTAAAGGCATGTGACATTTTGTCGCGGTAGCTGATTTGGTACATGCCCGGTTCTTTGATGTCGGAGAAATCGTAGGTCATGTATTGATAGCGTAAAAAATTACCCCAGGGTTTTACCTTGGCTTTTTTCACCAGAGTTTTACCCGACTCACTTAATTTGAATATTTTTAATTCGGAGGCCTTGGTATCGCGCTTATCTTGTTCGATCACCACTTTTTTCGGCTGGGCAGTGCCATAGCCGAGCTGCGATACTTGAATGACAGGTTCGTAGATCCAATTTTTTACGACATGAGGAGTGACAACCCACTCCAATGCAGCGGCCGTTTTATCAGCGGGGATAACACCGCGCACTATGTACCAGCCGTTGTTGTGATTGGCACGGCCATCCCACAACTCCAACGCGCCAGTTTTGCTTTCAATGGTCATGCGCTGTTTGTCGGTGTCGGGCGCAACAATTAATTTTTTGCCAGTCGCCAAGGGCGCTGTTAAAAATTCACCATGCGGATTGATCAGCGGGCCGTTGGGTTGCTGTGGAAAAATACCAGCGTGCTCATCCAACAGCCATGACTTGCCAAAAAACTCTCCGGGGAAAATTTCAAAATTAAAACCGATTTTCCCTACCCACTCGGCAGGCAATGGTTTTTCCAGATCCACGGTGATTTTGAATTGATTATTATCCAACGCGGTGACTTTTACTTCATAAGTAAATTTCAGATCGGGATAGATGATCGGGTTAAAGCCTTTGCGATCTTTACTCGGGTCTGGATAGGAAAGTGATTGGGTAATCGTTTGTGCTTTCTTATCAACCGTTTGTTTGCCACCCACCGGCACCGGCGACCACTGCCCCGGTGAAATTTCCAAACGCACATCGCCATTGGCAGCAACGCGGCTGCCGTGCTGGATTACAGTCACACCGGTCTGGTGTCCATCGGGATAAATATCGCTAAACACAGTGACATTAAGCCCCTGCATTTCAAAATAGTCTTTATCGTTGATAGTTAATTCGTCAGCAAGACTGGCGTGTGAAAACGCGATAGCTGTCGCGAGCAAACTCAGTGTATAAATAGATTTTTTTATCGGGGTTGTCATAAGGTTTTTCATAGGCCTTTTCATTAGAGTTTTCATAGGTGAATGCTGTATCGTTTTTTGTGTGGATTGTTAGCGGAAAATTTGTAGCCAAGTGACACAAAAGCATAAACCTATGCTGGCACAGAGGTGATATTAAATTTGTCGATATAGGTTAATTAGTGTTAATTCATCAGATGCAGTTTAGATACGCTACTGATACACCACATCTTTATAGGTAGGTGCTAATTTTGCGAGCAAACGGTTTTGGGTGGTCACCGGAATATTGCACTGCTCCATCGCCAAAATTAAATCATCGACTATCGCATTAAATTCGGTGTTGGTGTAATTGTGACCAGCATGGACCACCTTCATATTATCGCCTGTATATTCGCAGGGCCCGCCAGTAACCGCGCAAACATAATCGGACATACCTTTCTTGAACTTACTCATGTTGACGCCTTTGTAACGGTGCTTAACACGTTCGTCTTTGGCGATATTCAAAATCAGTTGATGGGTAATATTGGTAATACCCTCGTATTGCCCCAGCGCGTCGTAAAGCGATTGCTCCGGACTGGACTGATTAACACAAGCCACTAAAAAGATACTCAGAAAAATACCGGTGAATAATTTTTTCATTTTTAAAAACTCCCCTGTAGTGACAGGTACCAACCGGTTTGATTTTTAAATGTCGCCACTTCGCCCAAGTCAACATAGGCCGCTACCAGCGCGATGCGCTTATTGGGAAACCAGCCGATAAATGCCGTGTGCCAATCATCTTCTTTAATGAAAGATAGATTATTGGGTTTTTGCCGATATTCTGCGCCTACCAACCAGTGGCGATTCAACAGCACACCCACGGACATTTCCGGCAGCAATTCTTTATCGTCATTTTTATCGCCGCCAAAACCCACTAAACCGGTCTGATTGGCATTGGTGTAACGCAGGTTGGCATTGAGCAATAAATTGCGATTAAAAAATCCACCAAGAATTAATTTGGTCGCAGTCAGATTCACATCGGTACCCGAATCTTTTTTTGCTCCCACGGCGCGGGGCACTAAAAAATCCAGATTCTTTTTATGTTGCACACCAATGCTGATTTGCGGCATGGGTGTATAAATCAAATCGCCCGCAACGCGGGCCTTAGCGGATATAATACGTTGGCTGATCGAATCTGTTGGTAAACTTAACGCAGCAGTTAGCGAATTGTGTTTCAGTTTTTGTTGCGCGATCGACAGCTCCACACGATTGCGCCAACTCCAGCTGCCACCCACTACTTCCAATTGATAATCACCTGTATCCACATAGCTGCCAAACGCCACCGCACTTTGTTCCTCTTGCGCACCGTAACCGGCAAGCACGGCCATAGGCACAATACCACCGCCAGCGGTACCCTCAATCGTACTTGCACCGCCAGTTGCTAATAAGCGGCTGCGCGAAACGGGGTTTTTACTTTCCAGATCGAGAGTGTCCGCATGTGTCGGGCAACAGCAAATGGCCGCAATAAATGGGAAGATAAATCGGTTCATCGTCATGCCTCCAATTCCATTAAATACTGGTGAACCCATTGGATAAAATCCTGCGCCGGTAATGGCTTGCTGTAGAGATAGCCCTGCGCGGTATCGCAGCCATAGCTTTTTAACAGCGCTTTTATCGCCTCTGATTCAACGCCTTCTGCAGTTACACTTAAGCCCAGGGTATGGCCGAGATCGATAGTCGAGCGCACGATTAATTGATCGTCCGCGCTCGTATCTAAATTTAAAATAAATGACTTATCAATTTTTAACTCGGAGACTGGCAATTTTTTAAGTTGCGATAGTGACGAATAGCCGGTGCCAAAATCATCAATTGATAAGGTCACACCTAAATCGCGCAGACGTCGCAAATTATGCAAGCATTTATCTGCCTCACGCATAATCGCGCTTTCGGTAATTTCCAGATATAAATTCTCGGCCGGTACTTTATGTGATTGCAGCAACTCGGCGACATAGGCTGGTAAATCATCGACCAGTAAATCCAACGCAGATAAATTTACAGAACAGGTAATTTTTATTTTTTCGTCGAGCAATACACGCAACTGGACGATAGCCGTTTTTAATACCCAGCGCGTTAAAAGGGTAATTTGTCCCGAGCTTTCAATTACCCCGATAAATTCATCCGGGCTGACAAAACCCATTTCCGGATGACGCCAGCGCACCAGCGCCTCTGCGCCCAGGGTATTCGGGTTCTCCAGATTAATTTTCGGCTGGTAATACAAACTGATATGACCGGCGTTGAGTGACGACTCAAACTCGCGAAACAAATGCAAGCGACGCAAATGTTTTTCATCCCAACCTTGCTCATACCAACAGGTGCGCTGCTCGCTGCTGCGCCCTTCATTCAATGCCAAATTTGCACGTCGCAACAGCGACTCTGCCGATTCCGCATCATGAGGATAGGTTGCCAAACCAATATTCACCTCGACGCTCACTTGTAAGCCACTTACCAGCAGCGGTGTTTTGAATGCGGTGTGAATAAGTTCAACTAGCTCAGCAATTCGCGCTTTTTCACTGGCCAGCAGAATCGCGAGGAATTCATCGCTACCTAAACGCAAAACTTCACCGTGAGTCAGGATACGCGCAATTTTTTGGCCAACCTCGCGTAAGACTGCATCACCGATTTCCTGACTGAGTTCATCGTTGATTTGAGTGAAATTTTTAATATCAATCACTAATAGAAAAACCGATTCTCTGAGCGGGCCTGAACGCGAGATTGCACTTTCTAACTCAGGAAAAATACGTAGGCGATTGGGTAAGCCAGTGAGCGGATCGTGTTCAGATTGAAAGAGTACTTGCTGCTCGCGCTCGCCAATCGCCTGCTGCATAGTGATAAACGCCCGCGCCAGATCACCCAGTTCATCCTGCGAGGTAATTGCAATTGGCGTGCTGTAAAAACCACCGGCAATTTTGCGCGCTATATCGGCTAATACCCTGACCGGATGAGTCACGCTGCGCGCCAGAAAAAGCGCCGCAATTCCCGCCAACAGCGAAAACACCAAGGCCAACAAAAAAAGTTGCAGATTCAACCGCGAGAAGGGTGCCAATACCTGGCTTAGGGGAACTTGCAGTACAGCGAGTAGTTGGTTGTTTTGACGAGCGGCAGGCACCGCCAATGAAATAAGTTCATCATAGATAAATACTTCGCCTTGCTTGTTTTCTGTTTGCATTTGCTGCAACAAATCCGCTCGACTTTTTTCTTGCTGGGTGCCACTTAGGTACTGGTATTGTTTGCCATCGTGAATAACAAAGGACACTTCCAGTCCGGTCAAGCGCTGTAGATCGACACTAAGACCTTGTTTGATTTCAAACCCCATTGCGGCCAGGCCGATTACAACGGGCGCCTTTACCGAGAACATTACAAATTGATACGCGCGGCCATCAACAATAATAATGTCGTATGCTTGTCCGCGAAGTTGCGCTTGTTCTTTGAGAGCTGTGAATTCATCAACAATTTTCAGAGCAAACGACTGATCACTGGCGATTAATTTTCCGTCATCACTGATTAGCACGCCAATATCGGCTTTTACGCGCGCCGAGTGATTGATTAACGCAGAGGCAATTGTTTTCTCATCGTTAGTAGCAACGGCATCTTTAAAGCCAAAATCTTCGGTGAGCACTTTTACCGATACCGCGAGTTGCTCGACATTATTTTGCATGATGCGGGTAAACAGCTCACCACCCGCCAGAAGCTCAGCACGGGCATTTTGAGTAACTGCCTTTTTGATCACCAAGCGGGTAGCTAGATAAGAAATAGCCTCCAGGATCACAACCAGACTAATTAAAAAAGTAAGCAGTTTGAGCAGGTAACTAAATTTTGGCATGCGCGGTTCTGCTTAAAATAAATCGGAAAATTCGTCGGTGGTTTCGGAGGTTTTCACCGCAGACAAATTATTGACGATCGCTTCGCTACTCAAGGATTGTGATTCGTCCAATGTAATAATCGACTCGGGGAAGTTGCCATTCATCTGTGGGTGGTAGATTTGTAATTGGTATTTTCCCGCTGGAGCCTCAAGGCTAATTTTCCCCGAAGCATCCGAAACCGCAAAATAGTCCGTCTCTACCACATAAATATAAGCCACCATGGAATCATGAATATTGCACCCCAACACCACTGTGCCCGGTTTATCGAATAACACTGGTTCCGCTGTCATACCATGGTATAAGCGCAACTCGAATTTTTTCGCTGGAGAGAATGAATAGACATGATGCCGAACATCGTCACTGTTAGGGAAACGCACTTGGGTATTCACGCGAATGGCCAGTACACCCGGCACGAACATATTCTGACGCTGATCAATAATCGCTGTGGGCGCAGCGGCATAATCTATTTTTTGCTCGGGCACCAGCGCTGCTACAGCATCCTGGAGTGGATTGCCTTTGTCATCCACCACACTTAATTCGAATTGTGCTGATAGCACGAACGGCGACATAAACAATGCTGCTACGAGAAAAAAATGTCCTGATAGTTTGCTATTTAAAATTCTATTGTTTATGAGTCTCATTAATCTTTTCCTGACTAGGTTAACTGACAGCGATTTCGGCCATTCGATTTGGCTGTGTAGAGCGCCTGATCTGCGCGTTCAAACGCGGATTCCAAACTATCATCGGTTTTAAATTCGGTTAAACCCACGGATAAAGTAATCGACATGGGTTGGTCTTTATAATTAAACGCGGCATGGGCAATTGCATCGCGCACTTTTTCCAATACTGCCAACGCTGTTGCGCTGTCGGTTTCTGGCATGAGCGCGACAAATTCTTCCCCGCCGTAACGGCAGAAAAAATCTACCTCGCGCAAACGCTTGGCGATTGAGCGCCCAATCACTTTGATTACTCTGTCACCCGCCTGATGGCCATAGGTATCATTGATACGTTTGAAATGATCGATGTCAAAAATAGCAATGGTTAACGGGCGACCGTAGCGCTGCCAACGTTGCACTTCCGCACTTGCGCGCTCGTTGTAGGCTTCGCGGTTGGGCAATTCGGTGAGCGGGTCGTGCAAAGCTTTCTGGCGGTGCGCTTCGAGATTCGTGCGATTTTTTTCTGCCTCAACCTCCATGGTTTTAATTTTTGCGCCGAGTGTTTGCAATTGCTTGGCTAGAAATTGCTGTGCCTGATCAGTTTGCTGGTAGTGGTCGATCACTTGACGAATATTGCCCAACTGGGATTTCACAGTGTCCTTAAGTTGGTTGATATCGGTGGCACTGGCGGCCGTCGATTCCAAATCACTCATCTCCCGCATTACATCGGCTTGCAACTTGCGCGACGCCTCTCGTTCGTTTTGGGTATTTTTTACCGCGCCGCCGAGTAACATATAAATTTCGGCCAGCTCTTGATTCACATTTTTTAAGTAGGTCGCGAACGCTTGATTAGCCGCGAGGTAGGCCTCCATCACCAGATCGCGCACGCTATCGAGCAGGGGAAGCAAACTGTCCACACTTACGCCTTGCTCGAGCCTCCGATGCATGGCTTCGACTTTACTTTTGATGACCGCTTCATGTTCAAGGCTGGCAAAAAATTGATTGAGAACGCGGATAATCTGCGCTGAATATTCTGGCGTTAAATGACTAGTAAGAGGGCTTACGCGCGCGGCTGGGAAGTCGATCATCGGAGGTAGATTGGCAATTACACTCTCTTCGCTTTCATCGCGGGGCTCATCTATTTTTGTGCCGGTTTTACTGCCCAGAATTTTATCGAACAAGCCGGTTTTGGGTTGCTCAATTTCGCTCAGCGCCTGTTGCTGAATTTTGGCCAATTGTTGCAGTAACACCGGATAGAGGCGCACTTTCTTGCTGCGCTGCGGGAGTTGAGTTAAGTAGTCGTTAAGTTCTTTTTTAACGCTGCGCGATAACTTGAGAGCTTGCAGGGGTTTGGTGGTATCCAGTAGCGCCTGGCGAATATCCTGCGCACCCTGTTCGCGCTGTTGCTCAAATGCCAGAGCAGCCGTTTCCAGTTGCGCCAATATGCTATTGAAATCAACCGCACTCATGTTGCCGCGCAGTTGTTCGCGCAGTTTATTCATAATCAGGTCAAGTGTTTCATCCTGCCCATCAGCGGCGACACTAACCCTGACCAATGCACTGCGCAGCAGCTCCTGCTGGCTGGCAAACTTTTTCTCTAACTGTTCTTGCTCATCCAGAGCATTGAGATACTTCTCTCGCCAGTTGTTTTTATCGCCGGAATTGTCTGTCATAAAAAGGTGGAACCTGCTGCATCTGGACTGAAGGACTAAGGGTATCCCTGAGTATAGCCAGACATCGCCGAATCACCTTTTACGTGACACAAAATAACCACTCCCTAAAAATTAGCCTTCAATAAAAAAACCCGCACCGGTTTCCCGGTGCGGGTTTTGTTGACAAACAGTCAGCTCATTGTTACTGGGCGGGGGCTTTAGTTCCGCGCTCGGCACGCGTTTTCGCGACCAGGAAATCTACCACTTTCAACATTTCAGCATGTCCACCCGCCATCCGGGCGGCGACGCGATATTTACCTTCAACTACCATCTCGGGTGTACTGGCTACCTTGTAGCCGCGCGCGCGCGCCTCAGCCTGCTTGGTCTGGCTAGTTACGCCGAAGGAATTAAACGTGCTCAGTGCCTTGGCTTTGTCCACACCATAGGCCGAAAAGAAATCCGCCCATTGCTCAGCGGTCACAATTTGTTTGTGCTCCAAGTGCAGCGCTTTGAAGATGTCCATATGGGTTTTGTCTTTCACCTTCAACGCGATCGAAGTGTAATACGCCCTCACCAGTGGTTCCATCTGGGGATTCCACATAACATGGGTCTGGGCGAGATACACGTCGGCTGGCTGTTTTTTCTCCCAAGCATGCAGTAGCGGCTCGAAGTTAAAACAATGGGAACAGGAATAGGCAAATACTTCAGCCACTTCAATTTTGCTTGGATCAGTGGTGCGTACCGCCTGCTCCAGAACCTCATAGTGCTTGCCTTCTTGATACTCGGTCGAGGCTTCTTCGGCGCAGGCGCTCAGGGAAAAAACCAGACCCAACAGGGCTACCAAAATACGCATAACTCACTCCTCAGTGCTTTTATTGTGAATAGATAATGTGCGAATGATCTTAATTCTGGATTACTGCGGCCTTAGGCCTGCAAATCCGGGCCAAGTTCCAATTTGCTGGAGCGGGATTCTCCAGCGCTCGACCAGATCTGTAAAGCAAAGATATGAAAAAGGCGACCGAAGTCGCCTTTTTCTTCTTTACCAACCAACGACAAATCGATGGTTAATTCAATCCAGCAATATAATTGGCCACTGCAATAATCTCGGCATCGCTCATTCTGTCGGCTATTGAACGCATAATCATCGCATCGCCGTCATTGGTTCGGCCGCCAGCGCGGAAGGCGCGCAGTTGTTTTTCAATATATTCCGGGTGCTGACCACTTAAGCGGGGGAAGGCGGCAGGCGCATTACCTTTGCCATCCGGTGCGTGGCAGCCGGTACAGGCAGGCACGCTGGTCGCCATATTACCGGCGCGATAAATACGCTCGCCCAGTTCCAATCCATCAACCTTAATCCCTGAGTTCACTTGCAGTTCGACTTTCTTGGCGCCCGAAAGCTGGGTCGTTTGACCTGCGTAATACGCCGCTACGTCGGCCAAGTCCTGCTTGCTCATGGCGACAAGTTGGCCAGTCATTTCGGGTACTGCGCGACCCGTCGACTCTTTTTTGGCCGCGTCTTGCTCCAAGTCCCAGGTTTGAATATCGATCAACTGTTTAAGCAGGTAACGCTCTCCTAACCCAGCCAATTTCGGGAAGGTGCCAACCATACTATTGCCATCTGCACCATGGCAAGCGCCACACACTGCAGCTTTAGTTGCACCTGCGGCAGCATCTCCCGCAGCCACTGCGCCTTGCACGACGGCTAACATGCCCAGCGATAAAAGTGCACTTCTTACGATATGTTTCATTGGCTAATCCGATTTGGTCGATGAATCTGATTGTGGTGCGTGCGTCTCTAACTGGCAAGTATACGTAGGAATTTAGTTGATGGTTCGCTTAATGACAGGTCAACAAGCTACAATCGCACCTCTAATTCCACTTGATTCCGCATGAATCCTGCTTTTGGCGCGCACGGCGGCCGGTAAAAGCGGCGGCATTATATTACCAACGCGCTAATAACACACTATTTTGAAGGGTTATTATCTTGACCGAGATCGTATTTACCAAGGCTTATTTCACCAAGAGCGCTCCTAGTATCCGCGAGTGCCCGCCGGAAACCGGTTATGAGGTCGCCTTTGCTGGCCGCTCCAACGCTGGCAAATCCAGCGCCATCAACGCGTTAACCAACCAGAAGCTAGCACGCACCAGTAAAACACCAGGACGTACCCAGTTGATCAACTTTTTTAATGTAAGCGATACGCAGCGCTTGGTTGATCTACCCGGCTATGGCTACGCCAAGGTATCGCGTGATCAAAAGGAGAAGTGGCAGCGCGATTTATCGGAATACCTGCAGAAACGCCAATGCCTGCAGGGACTGATCCTGTTAATGGATATTCGCCATCCCCTGCAAGAATTTGACTCCACCATGCTCGACTGGGCAATTCGCGGCAATATGCCAGTACACATACTGCTCACCAAAGCCGATAAGCTGAGCCGTATGCAAGCCAATAACGCACTCTTTGCGGTGCAAAAGCAGTTAAAACAAGCAAAGCTCGATCAACTGGTGAGTATCCAGTGCTTTTCAGCATTGAAATATGCCGGTCTCGACGAGCTCAAAGCAAAATTACAATCTTGGCTGGCACCCGAACAGACTCAAGCAATCCAGGAAATTGAGCCGCAATAAAAAAATCCGGTGATTCAACGAATCACCGGATAAAGAACTGGCACCCTTGGGGTGATGCCAGATGGGCTAGGTCAAGAAAAAAGATCACAAGAGAGAAAAGCTTAATTGCGCAAGCTGCAGTTATGACTAGAGGCGATCAAACAAAGTTCGGGGGAAAACGTAAATCTTTGTAATTGCAACAGTTTTTGCACAATTACCGAAATGACTACCAGCCAATCCCCTAAATGACAGACAAAAAAAACCCCGATAAAATCGGGGTTTGCTTAGCTTAAAATTACTTTGCGCTCAGCTGGCTTAAAAGCCATTAGGGGAGGAGTTAGCTCATGATCGTAAAACACACATAACTCAGACCCCCCCTTTTCCAGATTAGTTCAAACAATTTTTAAATAATTTGCACAATTTTTTGTTAATTCACAAAATCCCATTAAAAACAATGGGTTAACAATTATACAATGTGCAAACTTAACTCCAAACAGCCATTCGATCCGTTGATTGTTAAGAATAGGTTCATCTCGACTGTGCAGCGGCTTCAGGCACGGTCAGCAAAGGCATGAAATCCGGCTCAAAACTCATCTCAAAACCATTCAGCAAGGGGTTTTCTAACCGGATGATCTTGCGCTTCTGCAACTTCACCATCTCCAGGCTAGGCTGGAAATTCGCCTTCCAGAGTGCTTGCAGTGTTCCGTCAGCATAGGCGCGCTGCAAACCCAACTCAATGCGTTCCTTAGCAAGTTTATTCTTGATATTCAGATAGAAGAATCTGGGCAGCGGATAAACCAGTAGGAATTGCTCATCAATAGTCAGTTCCGTTAGCTGACTAAATTGCTCCATCTCACCTAAAATTTCATTTACACCGCGACAAAAAAAATCGACCCTCCCGCCAATAACCATTAAAAACATACCATCGTAGTTATCTATTTCCTGCACCCTTAAACCGTTGTGGCGAAAAATAGTCGTATCGGCCCAACCCACGCCATGCGCAAAAGTGTATTGCCGCAAATCCTCAAGCGTTTCAATTTTTTCACCGCTCGCCTTAAGTTTGGGATTGATAAAACAAGCACGATAGCCAAGCACCCCCAAATCCATCGGGAAATTAATAAAATCCAATTTTGCGTGATGGGTCAACGCCTGCTCATAACTCGTCTCAATAATCAAATTGGGATAGGTATCATCAACAGCGGCTTTTATAGAACGCGCATAGTTGCGCGGTGGTATCGGCCGCATGGTGAAGCTGCCATATTCTTTGCGCGTTTTTTCCAGCGCAAGGCGCAACAATTCTGTGCTATAAACATGGTGCTTATCACCCGACTCGAAGGGTGAGCGATGACTGACGATAAATTCAGCACGAACCCACTGTGATGACAACAACAGAAACGAAAGTATGAGATAGCGAAAATATGTATTTTTCATAGCACTCACTTTCTCCAAACTGTTTATTACAACCATTTATTCTTGCGGCCGGATTAAGCACCCAATTCAATTAATGCGCCTCATCCCAGTTATCACCCACACCGGTTTCCACCAGCAGCGGCACTTTAAGTGTAGCAGCGCCAGACATGCGCTCAATTAATCCTGTGCGCACCTGCTCCAGTTGTGATTCAACCACCTCTAGCACAAGCTCATCGTGTACTTGCATAATGATCTTGGCATCGAGTTCTGATTCATCAAGCCAAGCCTGTACTCTGATCATCGCCGTTTTAATAATATCGGCCGCCGTACCTTGCATAGGCGCATTGATCGCAGTGCGCTCGGCCCCCATTTGCAAATTTTTATTTTTAGCATTGATTTCAGGTAAATATAAACGGCGACCAAACAAGGTTTCCACATAACCCTGCTCATGCGCGAGCGCGCGAATATTATTCATGTAACGCTGTACGCCGGGATAACGTTCAAAGTAGCGATCAATATATTGCTGCGCCTCATTGCGACCAACATGCAATTGTTTGGCGAGACCAAATGCAGACATACCGTAGATTAGACCGAAGTTAATCGCCTTGGCGCTGCGGCGCATTTCTGACGTGACGCCATCCAACCCCACACCAAATACTTCGGCGGCGGTAGCGCGGTGAACATCCAAGCCTTTTTCAAACGCGCTGAGCAAACCAGCGTCGTCGGACAAGTGCGCCATAATGCGCAATTCAATTTGCGAATAGTCAGCGGCAACCAATTTGTAACCTTTAGGGGCGATAAATGCCTGACGAATGCGTCGGCCCTCTTCGGTTTTAATCGGGATATTTTGCAGGTTCGGATCTTGTGATGATAAACGCCCGGTTGCTGCCACGGCTTGATGATAGCTTGTATGTATGCGTCCAGTGCGCTTGTTAATCACCAGCGGCAGCTTATCGGTGTAGGTGGATTTTAATTTCGCGAGACCGCGATATTCCATCAACACTTTTGGCAATGGGTAATCCAGCGCCAATTCCTGCAGAACTTCTTCCGCAGTCGATGGTGTGCCGGTAGGTGTTTTTTTCAGTATGGGCAATTTTTGTTGTTCAAACAAAATCACACCGAGTTGTTTGGGCGAACTTAAATTAAATTCTTGTCCAGCGATATCATAGGCTTTACGCTCCAACTGCACCAAGCGCTCGCCCAATTCAATGCTTTGCTGACCAAGCAATTTGGCATCGACCAATGCGCCATTGCGCTCAATATGGGAGAGCACTGGCAAGAGTGGCATTTCGATAGTTTCAAATACCGATTTTAAGGTAGAAATTTTTTCTAACTGTGGCCAAAAAAATTGATGCAAACGCAAAGTGATATCGGCATCTTCTGCCGCATAGTGACCTGCGTCTTCCACTTTTAATTGATTAAAGGTAAGTTGTTTTACACCTTTTCCGGCAATCACTTCAAAAGTTACCGTTTTATAGTCAAGATAATTCTGCGCAAGATCATCCATATTGTGGCGGCTGCCGATGGAGTTCCATACGTAGGATTCAAGCATGGTATCGAATTCAATACCGCGCAATTCAATGCCATAATTAAGTAGCACACTGCGATCGTATTTTAAGTTTTGGCCGATTTTTATTTTTCCGGCGTCTTCTAGAATCGGCTTTAATTCTTGCAGCACCCAATCAATCGATAACTGCTCCGGTGCGCCCATGTAGTCGTGGCCGCAGGGAATGTAGGCGGCAACGCCCGCTTCAATCGCGAAACTCACACCGACAATTTTTGCATCCATAATTTCCAGCGCAGTCGTTTCAGTATCAAACGAAAACTGCGCCGCATGTTGCAAACGTGTTAACCAATCTGAAAATAAAATTTTATCGGTAATGATGTCGTAGCGAATATCAGTGGGTACAGCTGGAGGAGTTGGTGCGCTGTTGTTTTCTTCTGGCGAATCCGCTGTTGTTATTACAACGGAAGAATTTACATTGCCATCACCTAAATCTTTTACCCAATTTTTAAATTCCAGATCTTCAAATAACTCGCGCAGGCGATTGTTATCAGGTTGGCCGAGCTGAATGGACTCCGGTGCAATCGTTAACTCCACATCGGTTTTAATAGTGGCGAGGCGATAAGACAAATAAGCCATTTCGCGATGTTCAATTAATTTTTCCGGCATGGTTTTCGCGCCGCGAAATGAAAGCGTGCGCACTTTTTCCAGATCCGCGTAAATCGTATCCAATCCGCCAAGCCCTTGAATTAATCCCTGCGCGGTTTTTTCACCTACACCGGGCACACCGGGAATGTTATCGACCTTGTCGCCCATAAGCGCGAGGTAATCGACCATCAACTCGGGGCCAAAACCGTATTTGGCATTGACACCGGGAATATCCAACACCGTTTCGGTCATCGTATTTACCAAGGTGACATGCTCATTTACCAACTGCGCCATATCTTTATCGCCGGTGGAAATCACCACCGGCATTTGCTGCTCAGTGGCCTGACGCGCGAGCGTACCTATTACGTCATCAGCTTCCACGCCGTCAATCACGAACAAAGGTAATCCCATGGCCTGCACTATGTCGTGAATGGGCTGCACTTGCGGTCGCAGGTCGTCGGGCATGGGAGGGCGATTGGCTTTGTATTCGGCGAACATGTCATCGCGGAAGGTTCTGCCTTTAGCATCAAAGATAACGGCGATGGGGCTGAGCGGATAATCCTTCAGCAAGCGGCGCATCATATTTACTACGCCTTTAACGGCCCCGGTGGGCTGGCCTTTGGAATTGGTGAGGGGTGGCAAGGCGTGATAAGCGCGATATAAATAAGAGGAGCCATCAACCAGCACCAGCGGAGCGGGAGAATTAGAAGATTGGGTCATAGTAAAAATCTACATTCAAGGCGGTTTTTGATGGCCGCAGGATACACCAAACGCCTGCCTGCCGAACCGCAACGCCCATCCACTAGTGACGCAGGTAACACCTAAAATGCCAACCAGGGCAAAAGTGTTACTGACGACAAAATGTGTTACCAGATGCCATACCTAAAAGAAAACTCACCTTATAGCGCTAAGTTTCGGTATTTATTCACATTTTACAGGTATGTATAACTAAAAAGTTTAGTGTGGGGCTAGGCAAAATTAAAATCTCTGTTACTATGCGTTACATAAGGTAACAAAACGAACTCACCAAGTTGTCGTTGTTACCAAGTAACCCTTAACCCAAGACAGAAAGGTTGCTCAAAAGGCAACTGGATTTAAAAACCATCGGAGGAACCCACGATGAAAAAGACCGCACTGATATTTACAACTTTACTACTAACCGCCACCGGCGTTTTTGCCGACGAGGCCACTAACACTGAACTGACTCTGGCTGCTGCCGATTTAGGCGTTAAGACAGCTTGGGTTGAAACCCGGGAAGACGCGGAAGCGCGTATCCTTGAAGAATTGGCTGCCAAGACTGATGTACTGAACGATAAGGCTAATGCCAAACTCGAACAAAAGTTAGAAGCCAAACTCGCGCAAGAGTTCGCCCTTTAATTAAGTTGTAGCCGCAGCGATTAGTCATCGCTGCAGTGAGCTTTCTTCAAGCTGTTGTTTTGACTGGACTATCTCCCTTATTTTTCTCTCGTGTATTAGCCCTGCATTTGACCTTATAACTTTTTGTTTGGTCGCTGCGGGGCTCTTTTTTTGTACCAGTCACAAATTTGTAATTTGCCTTTTTTCTGGCGCCTAAGCCCCGCGCAATGCTCAATTCTTGACCTAGAATCCTGTTGTGAAGCTGAAATACTGAACAGTTTCTTCGTAAAATCGTGCCCGACCGCTTATAACCGTAATGGAGGATGTCATGGACACCTTAATTTTTTCTCAAACCGCTATCTTTCGCATGCAACAACTGGCGAGCTGCGTTTATCACAAAACGGGAACTCGGCATCGCATGGCGACGCCGGACGGGATGTTGGCACTGTTGCGGGATGCCGGTTCATCGGCTGACAGAGATATCCGCCAGTACTATGACTCGTTTGTTATGGAGCTAAATAAGCGTCAACTCGATGCGCTGGAAGCGCGTGATGTGAGTATGCGTAAACCTTTCTACGCTTCAGTGATCACGCCGATCCGCAAGGCAGGTTAAAAAACTCTGGCTGAGCTGTTGTAGCAGTTGGTGATAGCTGGATACCTGTTGCTCGCCGATAGGATCCAGCAAGCCGATTCGCAAGTTAAGTTTTGTAGCCATCTCCTCCATACCCTGCGCCTTGTAGTAGGGTTCCATAAATAGACATCTCCCCTCCTTGGCTAATACTTCTCGCAACTCTTGCAGATGCCTTGCCCCCGGCCGACGCTCCGGTGTGTAGGTAACATAAGCAACTTGGTGTAGACCATAGCGCCCCACAAAATGGGCGTAGCCTTCATGATAAACCGCAAACCCCACTTCTTTGACCGGCGCAAGCTGTCGAGCGAGTTGCTGATCCAGTAGCTCGACCGAGGAGGCAAAATGCTCTGCATTGGCGTGAAATATTGCGGCGGATTCTGGTCGCAACTGTGCCAGACGCGCTGCTAACGCCCGCGAAATCAATACCGCGTTACGGGGGTCGAGCCAGAGATGGGGGTCTTTGCCAACATGGGCGTGGTTGCTGTGGTGGTGATCATCCATTGCTGGTTCCGGCCAGTACAGTCCGGTCAATTGATAGCTGGTAATTAACCTGGTTGCCGGAAGATTGCCGAGCGGACGTGCCAGAAAACTCTCCAGTTCCGGCCCGACCCAAAGCACCACATCTGCCGAACGCAGACGCTTGTGGTCGGACATTTTAAGCGGATAGTCATGCGGCGAGGCAGTAATTGGCAGCAATGTAATGACATCAGCCCGATCACCAGCCACTTCTTGAGCGATTAGTGCCAACGGTTTGATGCTCGCCAACACCTGCAATTTTGCCTCCGTCGGTGCCGCCAGCAAAAAGGCCACACCCGCCAGTGCCAGGCTGCTCCGCAAAAAATGACCCCAATGCCCCATAACCGATCCTGTGAAAATCATGCCAGATGAAAGGTTATAGAGTAACATAGCCGGACATTTTCATCGCCCTTTAGCTGCTCGATCCTGATGCACTTGGCTGGGCGCGTCTAGCCAGAGAAATCTATGGAACACACCCCCATCGCCTGTAGCCATCATGACCACAACCATTGCATCAGCGATGCGCTGGAGGCCGCCCGCCAGCTCTGCTTAGGGCGTGGCGTGCGGCTGACCGACTTGCGTTTGCAGGTGTTGGAACTTATCTGGCAAAACCACAAACCGCTCGGTGCTTATACCTTGATGGAGATGCTGGCGAAGGCCAACACTCGCCGCGTGGCGCCGCCGACCGTGTATCGCGCGCTGGATTTTCTGCTGGAGCAAGGGTTAATCCATCGGATCAATGTGCTCAATGCGTTTATCGGCTGCCCGTCGCCGACGACCAAACACCAGAGCCATTTTTTGATTTGCCGCGCCTGCGGTATCGCCATCGAATTGGATCAACCAGAACTCAGCTACCAGATCATCGGCATTGCGCAAGAAGCGGGGTTTCAGGTGGAAAGCCAGTCGCTGGAAGTCTCCGGCCTCTGCGCCAACTGCGCCAGCAACCCTGAGCAGAGTGGACACAAACATGAGTGATTATCTGATTGAAGCACGCGGGTTGGGTGTGCTGCGCAATGGTCGCCAAATTTTACAGCGCGCCGATTTAACCCTGCGCGCGGGCAAAATTGTCACCCTGATCGGCCCCAATGGTGCGGGCAAAACCACACTGGTACGTGCCGTGCTCGGGCTGATCAAAGTCGATGAGGGTACGATCGACAAAGCGCCGGATTTACGTATCGGCTATATGCCACAAAAGCTGCATATCGAGCCGAGCCTACCTCTGACAGTAGCGCGATTCCTCGCTCTGGGCGGCAAAGCTCGCGCTGATCTGGCTGAAACACTGGCGCTAACCGGCATCGATAAACTGATGGATATGCCCATGCAATCCCTCTCCGGTGGCGAGACCCAGCGTGTTTTGTTAGCGCGCGCACTCTTGCGCGATCCACAATTACTGGTGTTGGATGAACCCGTGCAAGGTGTAGATGTGACCGGTCAGTCAGCGCTTTATGCACTCATCAATGAGATCCGCAACCGCCGCCAGTGTGGGGTGTTGCTGGTATCACACGACCTGCATCTGGTGATGGCAACGACCGATACGGTGATCTGCCTGAACCAACATGTCTGCTGCGAAGGTCACCCGGAGCAGGTGACTAACGACCCCGCCTACCTCGCGCTTTTTGGTGAAGCAGTGGGTGCGACTAATCCACCGCAGGTAGCGATTTACACCCATCACCACGATCACCAGCACGACGCCCACGGCAACGTGATTCATACCAAAGTCAACAACCCTGCCCATATTCACACCAGCTCTTGCGGACACGATCACCATGCCTGATTTTTTAATGCTCGCCTTACTTGCCGGTATCGCGGTGGCGCTGGTTGCTGGGCCGCTCGGCGCCTTTGCTGTTTGGCGACGCATGGCCTATTTCGGCGATACACTTGCCCATTCGGCTTTGCTCGGTGTGACCTTCGGTCTCTTATTGGACATCAACCTTAACCTCGCTATCGCACTTGGCTGCTTGCTGCTGGCGCTGATTTTGGTGGCGCTGCAGAACAATCGCTTCCTCGCCACCGATACCCTGCTGGGGATTTTGTCCCACTCAACCCTTGCGCTCGGGCTGATCTGCGTCAGTGTATTTAGCGACAATCGCATCGATCTGATGGCCTATTTGTTTGGCGATATCTTGTCGGTGAGCCAGGCTGATGTCGTCAGTATCTGGCTTATTTCGCTGGCAGTGATAGGCGCACTTATGTGGCTCTGGCGCCCGCTGTTAGCGATTACCGTACACGAAGAATTGGCTCAGGTTGAAGGTGTGCCCGTCGCGCGCGTGCGCACAGCGCTAATGTTATTGATGGCATTGGTGATTGCAATTGCAATGAAGGTGGTAGGTGTGCTGCTGATTACAGCGCTACTGATTATCCCCGCCGCTGCCAGCCGCCGCTTGACTCACACACCTGAGCAGATGGCAGTAGTATCCAGCCTGCTAGGAATTATCGCTGTGCTGTCCGGACTAGCGGCTTCTTTCTGGTGGGACAGCCCTGCGGGACCTGCAATTGTGCTCTCCGCTACCCTACTCTTCAGCCTGACCCTATTGAAAAAACAACAGGCATAGGCTGTTGATGTATCGCAATGCAGCAGTAGTTTTGTAAGCCAAATCGCACAAGCTTTAGCGAGAATTGCGACTATTATCACACTCAGGATTCGAGGATACTGCGGAACATCCCGCCTTGACACTAACGCAAAGTTTGGCGGCAAAATCAGCAAGGACAACGCCCACATGACAATTCTCAATATCGGTAATGAAGCCTTTAACAGCACGGAAGTTGCCGAGAAGGTACAAAACGACATCAACTTTTTACTCGCGCGAATTGAGCATTTGCAACAGCAGCCCAATCCCAATCCGGTAGTGTTGCAAACCTACAGAGAAATGCTCGAAAGCCGCCAAGCGGTCTTGGAGTGGCTAATGCATGATCAACTTAGCATTGCCGGTGCAGCGCAAAAAGCAGGCTAGCTGTCACCCAAAATTCATCAAAATGTTGCGTTTTCGTCACATGTTCGCCGCAAACTTGGGTGAAACAGCCATGGAAATGCACTATGACTCCTTCTGCCCATGCCCTTGTTGCGCCCCTGCCTGTTGCTGCTAGCAGCGACCACGTCGACACCCCTAAACCAACCAGCTTCCTGATCAATGCGCGCACCGTGTGGATCTCCGATATCCACCTCGGTTTCCGCGATTGTAAAGCGGATTACCTGCTCGACTTCCTCAACCATATCCACTGCGACACCCTCTATCTGGTGGGCGATATTGTGGATTTATGGTCGCTCAAACGTCGCTTCTGCTGGCCGCAAAAACATTATCAAGTGATGTTGAAATTCTACGAACTGGCGGCCAAAGGCGTGCGCGTGGTTTATGTGCCGGGTAACCACGACGACCCCATCCGCCACTTTAGCGGTCAGTTATTTGGCCCGATCGAAATCGCGCAGGAACACGAATATGTAACTGCCGATGGCAAACGCCTACTGATTATGCACGGCGATGCCATGGATGCTTATATCAATCACAGCTGGTTAAAGCGCTTGATGGGTGACCACGGCTATGAGCTACTGCTATTTATCAATCGCTGGTCCGATCGCGTGCGCAAATTATTTGGACGCCCCTATTTCTCTCTCGCGGGGCTGATCAAAAGCAATATCAAAGGCGCCAAAGCAGCAATTGCGACTTACGAGAAAGAGGCATTGGCAGAAGCCAAACGGCGTGGTTACGACGGGGTTGTTTGCGGCCATATCCATTACCCAGCGCTGCGTGAAGAGGGCGGTTTACGCTACGCCAACTGCGGCGACTGGATCGAAAACTGCACCGCATTGGTTGAAGACCATCAGGGCAAAATGCGTCTTCTGCATCACAGCGATAAGATTCATTGGCAGGAACTGCAGAACGCGCAGAGTACATAGCACTCTGTGATCAATTACCAAACCAGGCGCGCACCGGATCAGGCAGTTGCACTGATTTGCCATCCACACTGCTGACCCAGACCACTTTGGAATACCCCTCCGCCGCCGGAGTTTCCGGTTGGGATGCGGTGTAGACTTTGTATTTCACCATAAAACTGGAACGCCCTGGTTCGCTGATAAACACATCAATACGCAGGGTTTCAGGGTGGAAAATCGGGCGCAAAAAGGTGCAACCAATCGTGACCACTACCGGATGGGTATCGGCTTTAAGGGGGACGCCTTTATCCAGCATCCACAGAAAACGTGCTTCCTCAAAGTAACGGAAGTAGAGCGTGTTGTTGACGTGACCATAGGCGTCCATATCGCCCCAACGGACAGGAATTTCGCAGGAAAAAAACGGCTGTGTTGATTCATCATGACTCATTAATTATGACTCCTTAAGCGGTCTGTTTGGCGGTAAAACTAACCTGCATGCTACCCAAACCAGCATAGTCGATCTGGATATCGGTATTGAGCGGTACCTCGATCACACCAGCGTAGGAACCAGTAATCACCGCCTGCCCAGCCACTATGCCCTCACCACGACTACGCAGGAATTCCGCCAGCCAATAGAGCGGCGCGCGCGGATGGGTATTAGGGTGCTGCCCCTGCCGCTCGATCACTTCACCATTGGCGCAGGTCATGGTCACCGTAAAACTGCTCGCACCACGGGCGCTGGCGGAATCGACCTGTGGGCCGATAAACAGGCCCTGATTGACCAGACCATCGGCAAGCATTTCGGGGAACTCGCAACTCGCGGGGTCGGCGTAGCGGCTGTTGATCAACTCCAAAGCCATGTGGGTACGGGCGATTGCGGCATCGACTTCGGCAGGAGTGTAAGGCCCGGTGCGCGGTGGCAAATCCTGCCCGAAAAAAAACGCCAATTCCGGTTCGATGCGCGCACGAACGCCATCTGCCGAATTTTTAACCCAAAGACTAACGGGTGGCACAGAGTCGATGGTGCGAGTGTAGATCGGGCCGACAACCAGCTTGGCTTCCGGCGGCAATAGACATTTCCAGCCTCCGATACTGTCGTCCATTTGCTCACACCATTGCTCGGTGACGGCGGACTGGATCGCCAAGGCCTGCTCCAGATTTTGCGGGCGGCAGTGTTCGGGTAAACGGTCAGATTGGCTGCCATTAATGCGACGCTCGACCAAAATTTTAGCCGCATCGGCGGCAGGAAAATCTGTCATAAATTATTACTCGATCTTGTTGGGGGACAGCCTGCAGCATACTCATCAACAACCGCTTAGGCCATAAACAAAAAAACCCCTCGTAAAAGGGGTTTTGGTTGCCACTGAGCCAAGCGCTTAGTGGTGCGGTGACAACTCATGGGCGATATGCTTGAGGTCATCGCTCGACTCAATAATATTCGCTACCGTGGTATAGGCCTTTTCTGGATCCAAATGCAGGTCTTCAAAGACTTGCGGCGGGATCGCCATTTTCGGGCCGCGCCCAATATTGTGCTGGTGCAACAGACGTTGTGCGACAAAAATCAACTTGGCGTAGACCGCGTATTCACCCTGGTAATGCGGATTGTTTTGATGACGCAGACCAACAACGACTTCTTCCGGCATCGACCAGAGCGACATCAACGCAGCACCTAACTGCTCACGCGTCACACCAAGCAAGTGGCGTTCAACTGCTTGATGATCCACATGGGGGTTGGTATCCGCCAGCTCGCAATAGTTGTGAAAATAGGGCGGAAATACTTCTGCAAGAATTAAGTAACCGAAGTTGTGCAGCAGGCCGCACAGATAGGCCATGCCGAAACTGGGGCGATGGTCGCGCGGAATCGCGGTCACCAGACCTTCAATCGTCGCCGCCATGTAGACCGCTTGCTGCCAGTAAGGCAGTGCGCCATGAGGGCCTTCTTTGGGGATGGTCATGGCTTTGCCGAGCGACAAACCCAGCGCGAGATTGAGCACCATATCAAAACCCAACACGCGCACTATGGCATCGTGAATGGATTTAATTTTGCCGGGCGCAGAGTAGTAAGGCGATGCTGCCCAGCTCACCACTTGCGCGGCGAGACTGGGATCAGTCTCAACGATTTGCGCGAGATCGCTGATATCGGCATTGGGGTTCACACGCAGCTTAATGATGCGCTGGGCGGTGTCCGATAACGGGGGTAATTCGAGGGTTTCTTCCAAGCGTTGTTTCACACGCAGCTGGGTAAAATTGCGTACCGCACCCAGAATTTGGTCGGAATCGCTGCTGCTGGTATCGTCGATCTCCAGCGGCTCAAGCGGCACAGCTATATCGCAAATAGTCGCATCATCAATAATTTGCTGGAATTCTTCGCGGCTGAAACGCAGTAGTTGTTTCTCATCGCCCGAGTCCGCCAGAAGTTCATTACGGTCCACCAAGCTCCGGTCTATGAGGGTCAACAGACCAGCCAATTTGGGCAGTGCTGGAATGGATTGCAGGTTGTGGGAGAGACAGAATTTCTGGATATCTTCCGGCTTGGCGGCATGCAACTCACGGCTCAATTGGCGATTCACTGCCTTAAGATCAAGCAAGCGGTCGGCAGAAAAAATGACCTGCACTCGGCCTTTACCGTCCTGCAGAATTACCGATTTGGCTGCGCTCATAGTGCGTAAATGCTGGTCATGCCAGAGCGCTCTTTCATTCTCATTCACCGGCACCTCAGACACCTGATAATGCACATTTTGCTTGTTGAGCAATGATTGAACACTGGTAGGGACTGACACGGCCTACTCCTCTCATTAGTTCCAAGTGGTTGATATGCATGGGGTTAAATGACTCCGGACGGTTTGGGTTCAACGAGTGTAATTGAGTAAAAGCAATTATCATACTAGTTAAACAACATAATTCGCGGAGTACATAGCTGCCCGGCAGACGATCTATATCAGCATAGTTCAGATTTGGAGGCACACAGGGCAATCTGGAGCAAGATTCCAATAACTCTGCCAAACAATGGAATAGTTCTCAGACGCAAGAAGAATCATCCGCCAAAGCTGGTTGAAACCTGCGTTTGGAGCTGCTATCAAACCTGTAAATAGCGCTGGTTTTCACCCAACCAGCGCAGCACTATTTGGCCGCAGAGTTGCGGGTAATCGCTCATCAATAGGAGGGCTGCATCTTTTACTTCAGGCAACAAATGACCGTCGCGCTGTAAATCGGCGATTTTGAATTGCATCTCGCCGGTTTGACGGGTGCCCAGCACTTCGCCGGGGCCGCGCAGCAGTAAATCCTGCTCAGCGATATAAAAACCGTCACTGCTTTCGCGCATCACTCGCAAGCGCTCGCGGCTGTTGTGCGATAAGGGCGAACCGTACAAAAGCACACAGTGGCTCGCGGTAGAACCGCGCCCTACTCGTCCGCGCAGCTGATGCAACTGGGCGAGACCAAGCCGTTCGGGGTTTTCGATAATCATCAAACTGGCGTTGGGTACATCCACTCCCACTTCAATCACGGTAGTCGCGACTAGCAAATCCAACTTATTCGCTTTAAATGCTGTCATCACCGCCTCTTTCTCAGCCGGTTTCAAGCGCCCATGGATAAGACCGATGCGCAGATGTGGCAAGGATTCGGTAAGGCTTGCTGCCGTCGCCTCTGCCGCCTGGGCTTCGAGCGCTTCGGATTCCTCGATCAAGGTGCACACCCAATAGGCCTGACGCCCCTGCTCACAGGCCAAACGCACCCGCTCAACCACTTCATCGCGGCGGTTATCGCTAATCACTACAGTGGTGATGGGCGTACGTCCGGGTGGCAGTTCGTCGATGACGGAGCAATCGAGGTCGGCATAGGCGCTCATCGCCAAGGTACGCGGGATAGGTGTGGCAGTCATAATCAACTGATGCGGACGAAGTAGGCCGGATCGCCGACTTTCATCGCTATTAGAGCCTTTTTCCGACAGGGTTAAGCGTTGATGCACGCCGAAGCGATGTTGCTCATCGATCACAATCAACCCCAAATTCGCAAACTCCACCGCCTCCTGAAACAGCGCATGAGTGCCAACCACCACTTGCGCCTCGCCACTGGCGATAGCTGCCAGCTGGGTGCGCCGCTCCGCTACTTTCAACTTACCCGTCAGCCAGCCGAGTTGAATGCCTAGTGGCGCAAGCCATTTACCAAAATTGAGGCGATGTTGCTCGGCGAGAATTTCCGTCGGCGCCATAATTGCCGCTTGTTTGCCGCTGGCGACGGCGGCCAAGGCAGCGAGTGCAGCCACTACGGTTTTGCCCGAGCCAACATCGCCCTGCACCAGCCGCAACATTGGAATCGGCTTAGCTAGATCGGTGGCGATTTCGCCGACGACGCGGCTTTGCGCCCGAGTTAGATTGAATCCCAACTGCGCCAAAAATTGCGCCTGTAAACTCGTATCCAAATTCAGGCGGGTTGCGCCATCGGCCTGGGTTTCGCGGCGCAACAGCAGCAAGCTCAGGTGGTGCGCTAACAGCTCCTCAAATGCCAGCCGCCCCTGATAAGGATGCTCACCATTCATTAGCTGCTGGATATTAGCGTTAGTCGGCGGCTGATGCAGATAGCGCAAAGCATCGGCGAGCGAAGATTGGTTGAGCTGACGGCGCACCACCTCCGGTAACAGTTCTTTGAGCGCGTGTTTATCCAACCAAGTCAGTGCTTGCAAGGCTAGCGAGCGCATACGCGGTTGGGTCAGCCCTTCGGTGGCAGGGTAAATCGGGGTGAGCGACTGTTCCAGCGGTAGCGCCGCCGCGGTGCTCAACTCATCGTACTCGGGGTGGTACATCTCCAACCCAGAGGCACCACGGCGCGTCTCACCAAAAATCCGCAAGCGCGTACCGCTTACCAATCGCTGCTTTTGCGCATTGTTGAAATGATAGAAGCGCAACGTAATCGTGCCGGTGCCATCCTGCACCTTGCACACCAGACTGCGGCGCTTGCCGAAGACGATATCGCAAGCGCGCACCTCCGCCTCAATCACCGCGTTGACGTTGGGTTGCACTGCGCCAATCGGCGTAACACGAGTGCGGTCAAGGTAGCGCAAAGGCAGATGAAAAAGGATATCTTGCAGGCTAAAAAGGCCGATTTTCGCCAATTTAGCAGCCAAACTAGCGCCAACGCCCTTTAAGGCGCTGGCGGGGATTTGGTCGAGGGTTTTACCGCTATCACTCGTAGATGCCAAAGTAGACATTACTCGCTACGATCAGTGGCGGCAGGCTTTAATCGCCGCACGTAAAGCATCTATCGCCTTGTGGCGAGGGAAGCTTGCGCGCCAGGCGAGTGCAACGGTGCGGCTCGGCGATGGCTCGACAAAAGGACGGGTAACCAGAACATCAGAAGTATAATGCGAGTTCTCAGCGGCGGAGGATGGCAGAATCGTTATGCCGAGACCTGAGGCAACCATATGGCGCAGGGTCTCTAGTGAGCTGCCCTCGGCGGCGGTGCGCACGTTGCTGGTATTGGCATCGCCCTGATGTTGCAGGCTTGGGCAAGTGGTGAGCACCTGATCGCGGAAGCAATGGCCTTCGCCGAGCAACAGCAGCTGCTGATCATTCAAGTCATCGGGCTGCAAAAATTCTTTGGTGGCGAGCGCATGGTCTTTGGGCATCAGCACCACAAAGGGTTCGTCATATAGCGCCTGGGTAACCACATCCGGTTCGACAAAGGGTAGCGCCACGATAATCACGTCCAACTCGCCGTTACGCAGTTTTTTGCGCAGATTGTGGGTGTAGCCCTCTTCCACATAGAGTGGCATTTTGCTCGCCATTTTTTGTAAATGGGGGATAAACTTGGGCAGCAAATAGGGGCCGATGGTAAAAATCGCGCCCACTGATAAGGGGCTGCTGAGCTGATCTTTGCCAGCGTCGGCGAGATCTTTGATCGCCGCCGTCTGCTCCAGCACCAAATTTGCCTGAGCTACGATTTGCTCCCCAAGCGGGGTCGGTTGGACACGGGATTTAGTGCGTTCGAACAGTGCTACGCCCAGCTCGTCTTCCAATTTTTTTACCGCGATACTCAGGGTCGGCTGGCTCACGTAGCAGCGATCTGCCGCGCGACCAAAGTGCTGTTCCTGGGCAAGAGTGACTATATAGCGCAATTCGGTCAGGGTCATAATGCAGCTCCGTTACTAAGACTTCTGGGAATAGCCTAAAACTATCAGATTGGCGACTTTTATCAAATGACAATTAACGCATCTTCACAAGAAAAGCTATTAATCATCGGCTGTGGCGATATCGGCCAACGACTTGCGCAGCAACTCGACCCTAATCGCTACCAAATTACCGGCTTGCGACGCAATCCACCGGAGAACTTGCCCAGCCTTCGGTATGTGGCATGTGACGCCACTCAATCCGGCCAACTCGACGCCATTCTTGGCAGAGAAGAGGTTGATCTCATTGTGATTAGCATGACACCTGCTGAACGCAGCGATGCGGGATATGAACGGGCCTATGTGCAAACCTGCCGCAATCTGGCGGCGGGATTAAAACATCACCAGCGGCAGCCGAGATTGGTGGTTTTTGTCTCTAGCACTGGAGTGTATGGCCAAAGCGACGGTAGCTGGGTGGATGAGCTTTCACCCACTTTGCCTGATGGATTTAGTGGCAAACGCTTGTTGGAGGCAGAGCAGATCATCCAACAAAGTGGATTCGCCCACTGCATCGTCCGCTTCAGCGGGATTTATGGTCCCGGCCGCAATCGCCTGATCGAGCAGGTAAAACAAAAGCGCGCATCGGCCAGCCCTCACTACACTAACCGCATCCATGCCGATGACTGCGCCGGGGTGCTCGCGCACGTGATCGAACTGCAGTGTACGCAAGAACTTGCACCGGTTTATCTGGCGAGTGATTCGTCACCAACTCCAATGATTGAGGTAGTGAGTTGGATTGCAGGGCAATTGGATGTGGAGGATTTTATATCACCTGATGCGATGAATGAGCGCGGCAATAAACGGATTAGCAACCAGCGTTTGTTGGCGAGCGGTTATGCACTTCGCTACCCGGATTTCCGTGCGGGCTATGCCGAACTCATTAACTTGCAGGCATAAAAAAACCCGGCACGCCGACCGGGTTTTTCGTCACTCACCAGCGAATTAATCGCGAGTTTCAGTCGTGGTCACTTTGGTAGAGACTTGCCCTACTACACGACGATTCTGCTCGCGGCCAGTTGCATTCATATTGTCTGCAACCGGTTTGGCTTCACCGTAACCAATTGCATTAACGCGATCTGCATCGATACCGTGTTTAGTAATCAACGCTGCTTTCACCGAATCAGCACGGCTTTGTGACAATTTTTGGTTGTAATCATCAGAACCCTGGCTATCAGTGTGGCCTTCTACTGTCACAACGGTGTCTGCGTACTGGTTCATGAACGTAGCAAGGTTAGCCACTTCGCTTTCGAACTCAGGCTTGATAATCGCTTTTGCAGTATCGAAAGTAATTTTCAAATCGATTGCTACTGTTTCGGTCAATTTCAGCGAGCAACCCACTGCATCAACCTTGTGGGTTTTTGGAGTATTTGGGCATTGGTCTTTTGAATCGTAAACGCCGTCACCATCGCTATCAACCTCTACCGGTGCAGCAGCAACTATAGGCGCCGGCTCAGATTTTTGACCAAACGCGTAAGCAAGACCCGCTGTAACAGCCAAGTCGGTATATTCGTTGTCGAGACTATTGAACGCACGTACGTCTGTGCGGAACTGCCAGTTATCGCCGAGACTGCGCTTGAGACCAGCACCCAGGTTAACTAAGGTATCGCGCTCAGACGAGGCATCAGCTGCATTGAATTCACGCTTTTGGTCGCCCACACCGAAGGCAACAAAAGGGCGCCATGCGCTTTCTGTATTGATGTGGTAAAGCATATCCATACGGTATTGGGTGCCATCAACATCTACACCACCGGATTGAGTTTCACTGTCCCAGCGGCTGGCGACCAGATCTAACATCCAGTTTTCAGTCAGGGCAAAACCAACACCCAGACCCCAGTTGTTAGCGTCTTCCAATGGCTCTTCAAAAAAGGTGCGGCCAACGTCAGCGTGGATCTCTACTTTGTGATTATCAGCACTGGCGCCGCTTGAAATTACTGCTGCAATAGCAGCGGATAAAAGTACATGTGTGTGTTTCATTGAGTATGTTCTCCGTAGAAAATAGCGAGGTTCCAAAAGACAATCTGATTCCCTCGATTGATTAATTGCCAAAGCTTGTAAAACGTATCGATAGTTACCGATCTAAAAGCTGATTGTCCGTAGAACTCCATTTCATGATTATTTTCAGGTGGTTACATTAGCAAATTAAGGCACTTTATGCCAATTTACGATGTTTTTTTGAACAACAAATCCCAAACGCCATGACCGAGGCGCTCACCGCGCTTTTCAAACTTGGTGATTGGACGATACTCCGGCCTCGGCGCGTAACCTGTTTCAGTAAACTCGGTCAGGAAACCTGGCGCAGTAGTCATCACTTCCAACATATGCTCAGCATAAGCCTGCCAGTCGGTAGCCATGTGGAAAATGCCGCCGGCGGCTATCTTAGGGCGGAGTTTCTGAACAAAGGCTGACTGTAGAATCCGGCGCTTGTGGTGTTTTTTCTTGTGCCAGGGATCGGGGAAGTACAACTGCAAACGATCAATACAGCCATCGGGGATGCAATCCTCCAGCACATCCATGGCATCGGCCATGTAGACGCGCAGATTGGTAAGATTTTCCTGACCCGCCACATTAATCAACCGGCCAACGCCGGGTGGATGAACCTCGATGCCAATAAAATTTTTATCCGGCTCATTGCGCGCCATTTCCAGCAGCGAATCGCCCATACCAAAACCAATTTCCAATACTAGCGGTGCCTTACGACCAAACACCCGCTCTAGGTCAATCGGTCCCTTAAACAGGCTCAAGCCAAACACCGGCCACCAAGTATCAAACGCATTTTTTTGGCCGACGGTAATGCGCCCGGCGCGGATAACAAAACTGCGAATCGATTTGGGTTTAAATTCGGGCTTGATAAGAAACCCTTCTTCACCCGACTCGATATCGGGGGTTAACTCAGGTAATTCAGACATAGAAGCTACAGTTATGGAGTAAAAGAAATCAATCGGCAGGCTTGGAGCGCCATGCGGCTATCAGCAAGAGTAACCAACCGATTAAAAAACACAGACCGCCCAGCGGCGTCACTGGCCCCAACCAACGCGGGGCACCCAGCGCCAGCGCATAGAGGCTACCGCTAAACAACAGGCTGCCCAGTATAAAGGCTACACCGCCGGCTTTTAACCCTCGGGCATTAGGTTTATGGCTAAGCCAGAGTGCTATCAGCCCCAATGCAAGGGCGTGGTACATCTGGTATTGCACTCCCGTTTTAACCACATCAATCGCTTCGGTGGCAAGTATTTGCTTAAGACCATGAGCGGCAAACGCGCCTATAACTACAGCGAAAAATCCGCTAATAGCGGCGATCATTAAAAAAAGTCGCGCCACGATAACACCTTCGAAAATGAATTTTATAATGGGACAGACAATAAAAAAGCCGCGCTATGCGCGGCTTTTCTTGATGCATAAAAAGCGAGGGTCAAGCTTCCAACATCATAGTTTTGACTTTATTCATCGCATTTTTTTCCAGCTGGCGGATTCGCTCGGCTGAAACACCATACTCTGCAGCCAAATCGTGTAGGGTTGCTTTGTCATCGTTCAACCAGCGGCGCTGCAGGATGACACGGCTGCGGTCGTCCAGTTTTTCCATCGCTTTTTCCAGACTATTAACGTTGGATTCTTCCCAATTGGATTCTTCCAAACGCACAGCGGGGTCGTAGCGGTTGTCTTCGAGGTAGTGAGCCGGAGCTACATAACCATCGTCCTCGTCATCTTCGCCTGCATCAAAACCAGCGTCATAAGAGGCCAAACGACCTTCCATTTCGCGCACTTGTTTGACGTCAACACCCAAGTCTGCCGCCACAGCGTGGGCTTCATCATTGCTCAACCACGCCAGACGCTTTTTGGCGCCGCGCAGGTTAAAGAACAGTTTGCGCTGGGCTTTGGTGGTGGCGATTTTAACGATGCGCCAGTTTTTCAGAATAAATTCGTGGATTTCGGCTTTGATCCAATGCACGGCAAACGATACCAGACGCACGCCCTTATCCGGATCGAAACGTTTAACGGCTTTCATCAGGCCGACATTACCTTCCTGTACCAGATCACCCAGCGGCAGGCCGTAACCGTTGTAGGAGCGGGCGATATGCACCACAAAACGCAGGTGCGCCATAACCAGTTTACGGGCAGCGTCGAGGTTGCCATTGGTGACCAGATCGCGGGCCAGCTCTTGCTCTTGCTCAACGGTGAGAATAGAGAAAGCGCTGACTGCCTGAACATAGGCATTCAGGTTTGCACCAGGGGCTAAAATGCCGATAGGTTGCAGACTTGTGCTTGTGCTCATATTTACCTCCAAATTCAATATTGCCCGAGTGTATCACCCGCTTATTGGTTCCGCCAGCACCCAAAAAGTTCACTTTACGCAGATGTTGCACCGTCTATTGGCACGATAGAAAACATCAATTAGCGCGGCTGGATCAGGTACAAATGCCGCGTCACCGCGATCCACGCGCCCAATAATCCAGTGAAACCGGCGATCAGGATCAATTGCAGGCTTTCGACAAAGCCTAGACCTTGTAAACGA
>CAZCJR010000051.1:0-31726 GCA_964499225.1 uncultured Cellvibrionaceae bacterium
CATAACAGTTGGTACTGGCAGATCAAATCGCCATAAGATACTTGTATCGACTATTGAATACTGCCATCGCCTGTGTGGGTATTTGCCGCTATAATGCGCGCCCAATGATCATGTGATCCCCTGAATTTATAACGGGCACGCTGGAGCATAGTTTCAGCGGCCTAACACTAACGAGGAAAACGCCGTGAGCCATATGAAAAAATTGTTCGGAATCCTGTTCGTTGCCGGCCTGGTTGCCGGTTCTGCAATCGCTGACGATGCAGTGAAAGCGCGCATTGCACCCGTGGGCGAAACCTGTATGCAGGGTGATGACTGCGCTGCCGCACCCGCACCGGCTGCTGCCGCTGGCCCTAAATCCGGTAAGGATGTTTACACCGGTTTTTGTGGTACTTGCCACACGCCCGGTCTGATGGGCGCGCCGAAGTTTGGAACCGCCGCAGATTGGGCGCCGCGCGTGAGTAAAGGTCAGGATACGCTTTACACCCACGCCATCGCTGGCTTTAATGCCATGCCCCCCAAAGGTATGTGTGCCGCTTGCAGCGATGATGAAATCAAAGCTGCAGTGGATTACATGGTGGAAGGCAGTAAGTAACCACTAATGGTTGTACAACAAAGGCGGCCCTGTGCCGCCTTTGTTGTTTCAGAGAGCTAAATCCTGAAAGAAAATCTAGTCAAATAAGTTGAGTAAGCTGGATAAAGTCTCTTCACCCTTGGCCAGATTCTTCTCCACACTCTGCTCACCAAACCCCTCCCATTCCACGTCGTCTTTTGGCAACTCATCCAAAAAACGGCTGGGGGTGGTTTCGCTCATCTCACCAAACTGTTTGCGCTTGCCCGCGAGGGTCATCGACAAGGTGCGCTGGGCGCGGGTGATACCCACATAAGTGAGGCGCCGTTCTTCTTCAATGTTGTTGTCTTCAATACTATTGCGATGAGGTAATAAATCCTCTTCCATGCCGACCATAAATACATGGGGAAACTCCAAACCTTTGGATGCATGCAATGTCATCAGCTGCACTTGATCGCTCAAATCCTCTTCTTCCTGCCGTTCCAATAAATCGCGCAGCACCAACTTGGCGATGGCATCCTCAATCCGTGAGCCCTCCTCTTCATCATCATTGGCGGTTTTGTCGAGGCTTTTTTGCAGTGACTCGATCAGATAAAACACATTCTCCAGCCGTTTTTCCGCTGCTTTACTGCTAGCAGAATTTTGGTGCAGCCAGCCTTCGTAATCTATATCACTCAACATCTCGCGAATCGCATCGACCGGTTTGTCGCCGCGACTGTTGTGGGTAACTTGTTTGATCCAGTGCGCAAATCGCTGCAAACGTTCAAAGTTTTTCTCGGGAATGCGACTCTGTAAGCCCAGCTCATCGAGCGCCGCAAATAAACTGATATGACGTTCGCTTGCGTAACCGCCTAAAGCTTCCAGAGTACTGGTGCCAATCTGGCGCCGCGGCGTGTTGATGATGCGCAAAAAGGCGTTGTCATCGTCCGGGTTCACAATCAGGCGCAGGTAGGCCATCACGTCCTTGATCTCGGTCTTGGCAAAAAATGAGGAGCCGCCGCTGATTTTGTAGGGAATCTGGTGATGCTGTAGTTTCATCTCCAGCAGGCGCGCTTGATGATTGCCGCGATAAAGCACCGCAAAGTCGCGAAACTTATATTGTTTCTGCATGCGCTGGGTAATGATTTCGGTCGCAACCCGCTCGGCTTCGGCCTCTTCATTTTTGCAGCGCAGCACGCGGATGGGGTCGCCCAGACCCATTTCGCTCCAGAGCGCCTTGTCGAATTCGTGCGGGTTGTTGGCGATGAGATGGTTGGCCACGCGCAGGATGCGGCTGGTAGAGCGATAATTTTGCTCCAGTTTGATCACCCGCAGGTTGGGGTAATCCTGTTTGAGCAGGCTCATATTTTCCGGCCGTGCGCCGCGCCAGGCGTAGATGGATTGGTCGTCGTCACCCACCACCGTGAGCGCGCCGCGATCACCTACAATTAGTTGTACCAGCAGATACTGGCTGGAGTTGGTGTCCTGATATTCGTCCACCAGCAGATAGCGGATTTTGCGCTGCCAGCGGCCAAGCACCTCGGCATTGGTCTGGAAGAGTTCCACCGGAATCAGAATCAGGTCATCAAAGTCCACCGCGTTATAGGCGCGCAGTGCCTGATTGTAGCGCTGGTAAATAATGGCGATGGTCTGCTCAGCGGGGCTTTGCGCCATGCTCAAAGCGCGTGCGGGGTTTACCAGGTCATTTTTCCAGTTGGAGATTTGGTGCTGCACCAGATCTAAATGGTCGTTATCCAGATCGCCCTCTTTGAGCATCAATTCTTTGAGCAGGGAACGGGCGTCCTCGGAATCGAAGATGGAAAAGCCGGGCTTAAAGCCGAGGCTTTTGTGTTCGCGGCGAATGATATTCAAGCCGAGATTGTGAAAGGTCGAAACGGTCAGACCTTTGGAGGCGCTGCCTTTGACCAGTTTGCTGGCGCGCTCTTTCATCTCGCGGGCGGCTTTGTTGGTAAAGGTAAGAGCAGCAATGTGGCGCGCCGGCATATCGCACTGTTCGATCAAGTAGGCGATCTTGCGGGTGATCACGCTGGTTTTGCCGCTGCCCGCTCCGGCCAATACCAGGCAGGGGCCATCGATATAAAGCACGGCTTCTTTTTGGCGTGGATTGAGTTGGGTCACTGTGGCGGCCTTAAGCAGATGGGCGAGCATTCTAACAAGCTCCTATTGGCTTTTGTAATCTCGATCCCGGTGCTTGCAACGGCGATCTTGCCCGGTATAACCACAAGGCAAGAGTGGAAAGTTTGTAGCGGTTATTTGTTATATAGCAAAGCGTTTAGTTTGCTTGGGGCGGCTGTTACCATTGTCTGCTTCTGGTGCGGGGTTTAGTGCCAAGTTGGCGTTTAAGGGATAGAGAGCGATGGAGAACAAGATAAAAATCTTATTTATCGACCGTGAACAGGGCGAGTACCTGCTCATCGCGGAAGTGTTGTCGCATATTCGCCAGGTGGAATACGAGCTTGTTTGGTGCGATAAATTGGATGTCGCGCTCAATAAAATTTTGACGCAAGAATTCGATGTGGCGTTGCTCGATTATTACTGGGGCGACGCCAGTGCCCGCGACCTGCTCAATGCCGCGCGCGTGCAGGCCTGCCAAACACCTATTGTAGTAATGACCGATGAGATGGAAACCGAAGTTGACCGCGAGGCAATTCGTGCGGGCGCGGCGGACTATTTAATTAAAGGTCAAATAGATCATTTGTTATTGGAGCGCACGCTGCGCTACGCCATCGAACGCAAACAAACTGAACAACATCTCACGCGCCTCGCCCATTACGATCCACTTACCGATGTGCCCAATCGCATTTTATTTCGCGATCGCCTTGAGCATGCCATTCATTTAGCCGAGCGCGACAACGCCAGTTTTACGCTGATGTTTATCGACCTCAACGGCTTTAAACAAGTTAATGATAATTTTGGCCATGATGCAGGCGATGCCATTATCCGTATTTGTGCCGAGCGTTTGAATGCCTGCTTGCGCCGCAGCGATTCAGTCGCGCGGATGGGCGGTGATGAATTTACCTTGCTGCTGCAAAAAATTGCGATCAATACCGATGTTGCGCATATCGCCGAAAAAGTCATTGCGGCGATTGAGCAGCCTGCAGAAATTAATGGCCATGAAGTGGTGGTGGGTTGCAGTATTGGTATCGCGGTTTACCCGCAAGCCGGGCGCGACGCTGACACTTTACTTAAACACGCCGACATGGCGATGTACAAAGCCAAACAGGAAGACGGCAGTAGCTATCGCTTTTTTACCGAGATGATGAATCAGGACGTGCGTCGCCAATTGCGGCTTGAAGCCGATTTGCGCGCAGCGCTGAAAAAACAACAATTTGTACTGCACTACACTCCGCGTGTTGATGTCACTACGGGAAAAGTCATCGCGCTTGAAGCCATGTTGCGCTGGGATAAACCTGGCGTTGGCATTGTGAATGCCAGCGATTTTATTGCTACGGCAGAAGAGACCGGCATCATTAATGCTCTGGGTTACTGGGCCATACGCCAAGCTTGTAACGATTTAAAATTGTTGCAGGAATTTTGGGATGGCCCCTTGATGATGGCGATTAATTTATCCATGCGCCAATTCAAAGATGACAATCTGGTGCACGAAGTCGCACGCATTTTTGCCGACAACGATATTCAGCCCGGCGATATCGAGTTTGAAATTAGTGAAACTGTTTTTGCTGACAATATTGAGCTGGTGTCCTTGTGCATGCGGCCGCTATCTTTTTTCGGCATTAATTTTTTGCTCGACAGTTTTGGTGCGGGTAATTCATCACTTTTGCATCTGCAACGGTTACCGATCAGTACGGTAAAAATCGATTTGGGTTTTCTGCAGGAATTAAATCGCAGCCATACCGACAAACGCTTGGTGTCAGCCATGATTATGCTCGCGCACAATCTTGGTAAGTTGGTGGTGGCTGAAGGTGTGGAAACCAAAGAGCAAAAAGATTGGCTCAAGGAAATGGGTTGCGACTTAATGCAAGGTTATTATTTTTCCGCACCCAAATCCTACGCCGACATCATCAATTGGTTGCAGGTGTCCGCGTCGCACCAACATCTGATGCTCAATTAATTATTGGCTACTGCTCTGGCGATTCTTTTAATTGCCTGTCTGGCGATCAAGGGTGCGGTAGCTTAATGCTTCACTGATATCGACTGTATTCACATTTTCGCGCTCGGCCATGTCGGCGAGTGTGCGCGCCAATTTGAGCACGCGGTGATAGGCGCGGGTTGATAAGCCCAATTTATTAATCGCCTGCTCCAAAAGTGCTTTGTCACCTTCTGTTAATACGCAGTGGTGTTCCAGTTCCGGTGCACTCAATTGATGATTGGCTTTACCTTGCCGCGCAATCTGCCGTGCTCGCGCCAGTTCTACCCGCGCCCGTATGGTGCTGCTGTTATCGCCCTGGGTTTTATTCTGTAACTCACCCTGGCGCAGGGTGCGAACGGGGACATGCATATCGATGCGGTCGAGCAGTGGGCCAGAGATCTTATCGCGATAGCGCTTCACCTGATCCGGCGTGCAGCGGCAGCGATTGGCATCGCTGCCGTGATACCCGCAAGGGCAAGGATTCATCGCCGCGACCAGCTGAAAGCGTGCTGGAAAGCAAGCTTGACTGCGCGCGCGCGATATTCTCACTTCGCCGCTTTCGAGCGGTTCACGCAGCACTTCGAGTACTTTCCGCGGAAACTCGGGCAGCTCGTCCAGAAATAAAACCCCCGCGTGGGAAAGTGAAATTTCCCCTGGTTTTGGATTGCTGCCGCCACCTACCAGTGCGATTGCAGACGCTGTGTGGTGCGGTGAGCGAAAGGGGCGGCGACGCCCTCGATAATCCTGCGATTGCGCGGCAACTGAATAAATCGCGGCCACATCCAGCATTTCCCGTTCACTCAACCCCGGCAAGATTCCGGGTAAGCGACTGGCGAGCATGGTTTTGCCGGTACCCGGCGGGCCGTAAAACAGTAGGTTGTGACCGCCGCTGGCGGCAATCTCCAAGGCGCGCTTAGCTTGCGATTGGCCTTTTACATCGAGAATATCGAGCGGGTCATCGCTAAAGCTGTCGCTATCCTGCTCGGCCACCGCTTGCGGCAGCTGCTCACGCTGGTGCAAATGCGCACAAACCTGCAATAGGTTTTCTGCACCAAATACGCGCGTGATGCTGCTAAAGGCCGCCTCCTTAGCGTTGGCGCCGCTAATAATCAAGTCACGCGCGGCATCGCCACAGGCGAGCGCGGCAGGGAGCGCGGCACTAATGGGCCGCAGTTCGCCTGACAGCGCGAGTTCCCCCAGAAATTCGTAGCCTTCCAGTTGATCCAACGGAATTTGCCCAGAGGCGGCGAGTATGCCGAGTGCGATGGGCAAATCGTAACGGCCGCCCTCTTTTGGAAGGTCGGCAGGCGCTAAATTCACAGTGATGCGTTAGGCGGGAAATTCCAAATGGCTATTGATCAGCGCACTGCGCACCCTGTCCTTACTTTCTTTTACTGCGGTTTCGGGGAGTCCGACGATGGACAGGCTGGGTAAGCCGTTGGAGATGTGAACTTCAACAGTAACTTGGGGGGCATTAATGCCGAGTTTTGCGCGCGAGTTTACGATGGCGAGTGACATTGACAATCCTTGTGGTTATTTTTGAACAGGTTTTTCGCTGCGCTGCGAACCTTGCAGCGCAATCTCCGGCGACTATAAATCAATCAGGCGGCAGAAAACAATTGCTGACTGCTCTCCCTATTACTTTTCCAGTCGCTCCAACTCTTGTTCAAGCGCTTCCAGTTTTTGGCGTGTGCGCTGCAGCACGGCAGTCTGGGCATCAAACTCCTCACGCGTGACCAGCTCCAGCCGTGCCAGTGCCGCTTGCAGGGCTATATCGAGTTCGCGCTTGGGAATTAGTTGGTCGTTAGTAGGGAGTTGCGCCTGCAGCTCGTCCAATAATCGTTGCGCCATATTCTTCAGCATTGCACCCTCATATTTGGTTGGTAAGGCTTTGTAGTCTACCCCTTCTCAGGCGGTGCCGCATCCGTTCCGGGCGACTTTCACAGGTCTTGGTTCAGCAAGCGACTTTTTGCATCGTTGTTGATTTTGGTGTCGTTGGTCTATTTTGGTGCTTGTCGTTTGGGTGGTTGGTCAAAAGTGGTGCAGTGCTTGTATGTGAACTTGGATATTTTTCGGTTTGGGCGTAGTGAAATGTCCTAAGTTAATGTTTTATAAAGGTTTAATGAAATTGGCCTGCTCTGTGCAAAATCTCGTTTGAGTAATTAATGTCGGTCAGGATCGTTGCTTTAGCAGTATCTGTGTTGGAAGGGATATCGGATTTGGCAGATTTTTGCAGCATCTACTCTCACTTAGACAGTCTTTCCGGTGTTTCCTGCACCTTCGGGTGCGGGAATTTTTTCAGGAGCGCGATGAATGAAATTGGTAACAGCGATCATCAAGCCGTTCAAGTTGGACGTAGTGCGTGAAGCCCTCTCCGATATAGGTGTGCACGGCATGACCGTGACTGAAGTAAAAGGTTTTGGACGTCAGAAGGGCCACTCTGAACTCTACCGTGGGGCAGAGTACGTGGTGGATTTTTTGCCGAAAACCAAAGTAGAGATTGCCGTCTCAGACGCTGAAGCTGACTCAGTGGTTGAGGCCATCAGTAAGGCTGCGAACAGCAGCAAGATTGGTGATGGCAAGATCTTTGTATCCAATTTGGAGCAGGTGGTGCGTATTCGCACCGGCGAAACCGGCGACCAAGCGTTGTAATTCACTTTTAATAAACAGACGGGGAAAAACCAATGGAAGAGAATATTTATCATCTTCAGTACGCTATGGACACCTTTTACTTCTTAGTATGCGGTGCCTTGGTAATGTGGATGGCGGCCGGTTTCGCCATGCTTGAGGCGGGTTTGGTTCGCGCTAAAAACACCACAGAGATTCTGACCAAAAACGTTGTTCTTTACGCTACTGCCAGCACCATGTATCTCGTCTGCGGCTATGCGATTATGTACGGTGGTAGCTTCTTCCTCAGTGGTATTGGCGACGTAGATGTTGCTGAAACGCTGAAAGGTTTCTCCGAGCGCGAAGATGGCTTTACTGGTGGTTCTATTTACTCCGGTGCTTCCGACTTCTTCTTCCAGGTCGTGTTTGCAGCTACCTGTATGTCAATCGTGTCAGGTGCTGTTGCTGAACGTATGAAGCTGTGGGCATTCCTGCTCTTTTCATTGGTGATGGTTGGCTTTATCTACCCAATGGAAGGCTCATGGACTTGGGGTGCCGAAGGCGTCTTTGGTCTGAATCTTGACGATCAATTTGGCTTTAAAGACTTCGCGGGTTCAGGCATCGTCCACTTGGCGGGTGCTTCTGCTGCCTTGGCTGGTGTTTTGCTGCTGGGTGCACGTAAGGGCAAATATGGCCCTAAAGGTGAAATCAACGCAATCACTGGTGCAAACTTGCCTTTGGCAACTCTGGGTACCTTGATCCTTTGGTTTGGTTGGTTCGGTTTTAACGGCGGTTCGGTACTTAAATTAGGCGATATCGCCAACGCTAATACCGTTGCCATGGTATTCCTGAATACTAATGCTGCTGCAGCGGGTGGTTTGATCGGTGCCTTGGTTGTAGCCCGCTTGCTGTTTGGCAAAGCTGACTTGACTATGATCCTCAACGGCGCTTTGGCCGGTTTGGTTGCCATCACCGCTAGCCCTGATAGCCCAAGCGCGCTGACCGCTACCTTGATTGGTGTGGGTGCCGGTGTGTTGGTAGTGTTCAGTATTCTTGGCTTGGATAAATTGCGTATCGATGACCCTGTTGGTGCGATTTCTGTCCACGGTGCTGCCGGTTTGTATGGTTTGTTGGTTGTTCCGTTTACCGCAGATGGCACTAGCTTCTTCGGTCAATTGGTCGGTGCTGCGGTAATCTTCGGATGGGTATTCGGTGTAAGCCTGGTTGTCTGGTTTGTGATCAAACTGGTAATGGGTATCCGTGTATCTGAGGAAGACGAGTTCGAAGGCGTCGACCTTTCAGAATGCGGTATGGAAGCCTACCCAGAGTTCACCGGCTCCAAATAACCATAACGACTCACTGTCACAAATCTGTTTGTGACAGTGAGTAAATACCTTACCGGCTATAAAGTTGTTGTTGATGTGTGAAGCTTGGGTGTATCTTTACCTCAAGTTCCCGGGCTCAGGTTCATCGTAAGACGACATGGGTTTTCCGGCACCAGCATTCACAAGACTCCAGCAAAGGAATTAATAATGAAACTGATTACCGCTGTTGTAAAACCGTTCAAACTTGACGACGTGCGCACTGCATTGTCAGACGTAGGTGTTCAAGGTATGACCGTTACCGAAGTAAAAGGCTTTGGTCGTCAAAAGGGCCACACCGAGCTGTATCGCGGTGCTGAATATGTTGTAGATTTTCTACCGAAAGTAAAAATTGAATTGGCTGTTGACGATTCAATGGTTGAGCAAGCGGTAGAAGCTATTACTAAAGCAGCGCAAACCGGAAAAATCGGCGATGGCAAAATCTTCATCGCTCCGCTTGATGAAATTATCCGCATCCGCACCGGTGAAACCGGTTCTGATGCTGTGTAATTAATCAGCACAGCAGGGTGCTCATCGCACGCTGTCAACTATAAAAAACGCCACGCAGTTAGTGGCGTTTTTTTATGGTAAAAGTTTTTGTAGGCTGCTGCGTAGTTGTTTAATAAAACGGCGGTGCTGAATAAAAAAATACGCTGGAAGTGCAATTAACATTAGAACAATTGCACTGGTTTGTTGCGACATGCCAAGTGCTGGCCTAATCACCAGTACAAATAGAAAACACAGGCTTGCCATCACTGCAGCGTTTATGAGGTTGTTACGCCAGACTTTCATTTTGTGCTCAGCGGCAAAAGTATTCTGGTAAGCTCGGGCAAGCATTGCTTCTTGCTCCGCTGGTGTCATCGCTGCCAGTTCTGGAAAATGTTTTGCGAGTCGTTTGAAGTTCATAGGGGGTTGATAATTAATCTAATGATGGGTGTTTAATGTGCAAGGAATCGGCAATCGATCAAACTTGCTGTAACTTTTTTTCACGCTTGCTGCGAGCGCTAGACTTGCTTAAGGTTAATAACTAAAATCCGCCGCAGAGGCTACCGGTAATATAAAAAAAGCCTAGAATTTATTACCAAATATCATGAAGTTTAAAAGAGTCTGCGCTATATATTAGCCGGAGCTTTTGTTGAACTGAGCTAAGCTTCGGTTGGGCCGAAAATACTAAGAACTTACATTGTACAAGTTTTCAGGTGACATTATGACTGATGAAGACCCCATTAATGACGAAGAAATCGAGGACACCGGCGTAGAAGGGGAGGACGACGCTGATGAGGTGGACGACGCACTCGATAGTGACGAAGTGAGTTACGCTGCCCCCGCCACAAAAGTGGTTGAGTCCGAAGCGCTGGAAGACTTCAGCATAGCGTCGCGCCAGAAAGCGCGCGAAGAGTTGGAAGCGCAGATCGCGGCCTTCCTTGCGCGCGGGGGTAAGATCAATGAAGTCGAGCCCAATGTGACTGCTGACCCACCCAAAAAGCCGACACCGGATTACGGTGGTCGTCCCATTTAACAAGGTTATTTCCGCTATCGGCCCCGCATTGGGGCCGATTCGTTTTTTGCCGGTTCGTTTGCCCAGCTATTTTCTGCTTTAAATCCAGAGGTTTAGCGGCATTTCGTGCGCGTTTTTTTGCGCAGTCGAATGCTGGATTTTTAGCTGCTCATTTGAGTAGAATGGCACCTCTTTTGCGTAGGTTCGCATCCTACTGTTTTTTTATTTTGCTGACCTTAAACGTCCCGAGCGCGCTTGCACGTGACTACTGATCCCTTGCTAAATAACTAGAGGAGCTCTGTCGAGGTGAATGAACCGCGCGCCCTGCTGATTCTCAATAATCTGTCCAAGACTTATGGCAGTAATCGAGTTCTCGATAATTTCGATCTCACCATCTTTGACGGCGAATTCTTTACGCTCTTAGGTCCATCAGGTTGCGGTAAAACTACCGTGCTGCGCATGATCGCCGGTTTGGAAGATACGGATACCGGCAACCTCCAATTGGACGGCCAGGATATTGGCCAGGTTCCAGCTGAAAAGCGCCCGATTAATACTGTTTTCCAAAGCTACGCATTGTTCCCGCATATGACGGTGTTTGATAACGTCGCCTTCGGTTTGCGCATGAGCGGCGTAGCGAAAGCAGAAATTGCAACCCGTGTTACCGAGGCGCTGGAAATGGTGCGCCTGGGCGAGTTTGCCCAACGCAAACCGGCGCAGCTTTCTGGCGGGCAGCAGCAACGTGTTGCAATCGCGCGCGCGGTAGTCAATCGCCCCAAGCTCCTGTTACTCGATGAATCCCTTTCCGCGCTCGATTATAAATTGCGTCAGCAAATGCAGATTGAACTTAAACGCCTCCAGCGCAAGCTCGGCATTACCTTCGTTTATGTGACCCACGATCAGGAAGAGGCGCTGTCAATGTCTGACCGCGTGGTGGTGATGAACAAAGGCAAGGTGCAACAGTTAGGTACGCCGCGCGAGATTTATGAGCAGCCTGCGAATTTATTCGTCGCCAAGTTCATTGGCGAGATTAACCAGTTGGACGGCGAAGTGGTCGCGGTTGATGGCAATCACGAATACGAAGTAAAAGTTGAAGGCCTGCAATGGCGTTTGCATGCAGAGCACAATTTCAAAGCGGGCGATAAGGTAAATGTATTGTTGCGCCCGGAAGATGTTCGCGTGGAATATATCGATGATCCGCATCCTGACCAGTATCTGGTCGGCACCGTCGTCGAGCGCAATTACAAAGGTAAAACGCTCGACTCGCTAATTCGGTTGCCGTCGGGCATGGAAATGATTGCCAGCGAATTTTTTGACGAGGACGATCCTTCGTTCGATTACAGCTTGAACCAGAAAGTGGCGATCAAGTGGGTGCCGGGCTGGGAAGTGGTGTTGCCCCATGAAGTTTAGCACTGGCCAATTTCGGTTTTGGGCAATCGGACTTGCCAGCGTATGGTTGACGCTGTTTGTCTTTTTCCCCAACTTGTTGGTGATTTTCACCAGCTTTCTAACGCGTGATCCCCAGTCTACAGTGAGCTTGCCGGTCAATGTCGACAGCTATGTGCGCACCTTGGATTTGCTTTATCTGCGCGTACTCTGGGATTCGCTGCGCATGTCGTTGCTCGCGATGGTGTTTTGTTTGCTGGTGGGTTATCCCTTCGCGATGGCGATAGCGAGCTTGCCCAAGCGCTGGCAACCGGTGATTTTGTTTTTGGTGATTTTGCCGTTTTGGACCAACTCGCTGGTGCGTACCTATGCGATCCAATTTATTTTGGGCAATCAGGGCATCATTAATAAATCATTGCTTGGGTTGGGTTTGATCGATAAGCCCTTGCAAATGCTCTACACCCAATTCGCGGTTATCCTGGGTCTCTGCTACATCTTGCTGCCGTTTATGGTATTGCCACTTTACTCGGCGCTGGAAAAACTCGATGTGCGTTTGCATCAGGCTGCCAAAGATCTGGGTGCGGGTCCCTTGAGTCGGTTCTGGCATATCACCGTACCGCTAACCTCGCCGGGCATTGTTGCCGGATGTTTGATGGTGTTATTGCCCGCGATGGGAATGTTCTACATTTCTGATCTACTCGGTGGTGCGAAAAATCTGTTACTGGGTAATGTGATTAAAACCCAATTCCTGCACACGCGCGATTGGCCGTTTGGCTCGGCGTTCAGTGTGATTCTGATTGTGTTGCTCGGCTTTATGTTGTGGCTGTATTTTCGTGCCGCACGCTTTGTGAATAAACAAGGAGGACTCAATGGCTCCGATTTTTAGATGGGGATTCACCGGGCTAATCCTGATTCTGATTTATATCCCCATTTTGGTGCTGGTAGTGAACTCCTTTAATGCATCCAAATATGGCATCAAGTGGGGCGGCTTCACCTTCAAGTGGTACGAGAAGTTCTGGAATAACGACGGTTTGATGACCGCCGCGCTCAATTCGCTCACGGTATCCATCGTAGCTGCCAGTGTCGCTACAGTAATTGGCACACTTGCTGCTGTTGCATTACATCGCTATCAGTTCAAGGGCAAAGCACTGCTGTCATCCATGGTGTTTGTGAGCATGCTGACACCGGAAATTGTGATGGCAATTTCGCTGCTGATCGTGTTTATGGCGCTGGGCATCAAGTTGGGATTCATCTCTCTGGTGATCGGCCACATCACTTTCTGTTTACCTTTTGTGATAGTCGCGGTCTACTCGCGCCTCAAAGGGTTCGATATGAAAATGCTGGAGGCAGCACGGGATCTAGGTGCATCCGAGAGCAGCATTTTCTGGAAAATTATTCTGCCGCTCGCGTTGCCCGCCGTTGCGGCAGGATGGTTGTTGAGTTTCACCCTGTCATTGGATGATGTGATTGTGAGCGCCTTTGTCACTGGCCCCGGTTATGAAATATTGCCGCTCAAGGTTTATTCCATGGTGCGTGTGGGTGTTTCACCCGAGGTAAATGCGATTTCGACGATTTTGTTAGTTGTTTCTTTGGTTCTGGTTGTTATTTCCCAACTTCTCTTACGTGAGGATAAATAAGATGAAAAAATGGTTGGCCTTGGCCGCAGCCTTATTAATTAGTGGATGTTCCGAAAAATCCGAAACCCAAGCTCCTGCTGACACTACCGCTGCAACACCTGCAGCGACAGAAGCGCCCGCACCTACTGGTCCGCAAAAGGTAGTGATCTATAACTGGACTGAGTACATTCCTGCGGCTGTTTTGGAACAATTCACCAAAGAAACTGGTATCGAAGTGGAATACGCCACTTACGAAAGTAACGAGGCCATGTACGCCAAAATCAAACTGATGGAAGGCAAGGGTTATGACGTTGCCGTGCCATCGACCTTCTACGTTGAAAAGATGCGCAAAGAAGGTTTGATTCAGCCGATCAAAAAAGACTTGTTGGCGAATTACGGCAATCTCGACGCCAATATGATGAATAAGCCCTACGATCCCAATAATGATTTCAGTGTTCCCTACCTGTGGGGCGCGACTTCAATTGCGATCAACAACAAAGATGTTGATGCCAGCAAAATCACCAAGTGGGCTGATTTGTGGAAGCCTGAGTACGCTGGCAAGTTGATGATCATGGACGACGTCCGTGACAACTTCTACGTTGGACTGCGTGTTGCCGGTTTCCAAAACAACAGCACCAATGAAGAAGAAATCAAAGCGGCTTACGAACAATTGAAAACCCTGTGGCCAAGCATCAAAGTCATCAACTCTGATTCGCCCAAGACTCCATTGATTCAAGGCAACGTAAGCATTGGCGCCATCTGGAACGGCGAAGCCTACATGGCGCAACAAGAGATGGAAGATCTACAGTACATTTATCCGGAAGAGGGTGCCGTACTTTGGGTTGACAGCTTTGTGATTCCAAAAGGCGCTGCCAACGTGGACAACGCGCACAAGTTCATCGACTTTATGCTGCGCGCTGAAAGCGCCAAAGCTGCCATCGAAGAATTGGGCTACGCCGCTCCGAACACTGCTGGTATAGCTCTGTTAGATGAAGCCCTGCGCAACAACAAAACCGTATTCCCTGCGGCGGAAGATATTGCCAAAGGCAGCTTCCATCAGGATCTGGGTGATACCGTTCTGGTTTACGAAAAATATTGGGAATTGCTGAAAGCGGGCCAATAAGCCCACGCAATGTTCAAATTTGCAGTTTGCATAAAACGCCAGCCCGCAACGCTGGCGTTTTTTTGACACAGATTCCGCCTCCGCAAACATCCGCCAATCCCTATCGCAAGTCAGAGTGTTATCATGGCCACTATTATTCGAATAGTGTGATTTCTACCATGACCTACTCCGCCACGCGCCCGCTGCGTATCGCCACCCGTAAAAGCTTGCTTGCTCTTTGGCAGGCAGAATATGTCAAAGCCGAATTGGAAAAACACCATCCCGGTCTGATGGTTGAACTGGTTCCGCTTACCAGCCGCGGTGACAAAATTCTCGACGTCCCCCTCGCCAAAGTCGGCGGCAAAGGTTTATTTGTCAAAGAACTCGAAACGGCACTGCTCGAAGGTGATGCGGATATCGCCGTGCATTCCATGAAAGATGTGCCCATGGATTTCCCCGCAGGTTTGGGGCTATCGGTTATCTGCCCGCGTGAAGATGCGCGCGATGCGTTTGTCTCCAACCGTTTTAATTCACTCGATGAGTTGCCGCAGGGCGCGGTAGTAGGTACATCCAGCCTGCGTCGCCAATGCCAACTCCTTGCAGGCCGCCCGGATTTACAGATTAAATTTTTGCGCGGCAACGTACAGACACGTCTGCAGAAATTAGACGATGGTGAGTACGATGCCATTATCCTCGCCGCTGCGGGCTTAATCCGGCTCGAACTGAAAGCGCGTATTCGCGATTACATTACTCCCGAGCAAAGTTTGCCTGCCGGTGGGCAGGGCGCGGTGGGTATCGAATGTCGCGTTGATGACATAGCCACAACCGAATTGCTCAAGCCGCTGCACCATCAAACGACGGCTGAGCAAGTGCTCGCTGAGCGCGCGATGAATCGCCATTTGCAGGGTGGCTGTCAGGTGCCTATCGCCTGCTATGCTATCCATCGCGACGACAGTTTGTGGCTGCGCGGCCTGGTGGGCTCACCTGACGGTAGCCAGATGTTATTTGATGAAATTTCTGGCCCTGTGGCCGATGCAGAAAAAATGGGCGTTGAATTGGCCGAGCGTTTACTAGCAGCCGGTGCCGATAAAATTCTCGCAGCGGTTTACGCAGACGCGGAATAAACCATGGTCGCTTCACCGCAAGATTATTGTGTTGTTATCACCCGGCCAGAAACTCAGGCTGCTCCTTGGGCTGAACAGTTGCAAGCCGTGGGTTTTAGCTGCGCACGTTTAAATTTATTGGAAATTTCGGCAGTTGCGGAAGACGATAAAATTCGCGCGATCAAAAATAAAATTCTGGATTTTGATCTCTACCAGAAAGTTATTTTTGTCAGCCAGAATGCCGTTGATTACGGTATGGGATGGCTGGAAGATTATTGGCCGCAATTGCCGATGGGCATCGATTATTTTGCCGTAGGCGCAACCACCGCAAAAAAATTAGCCAGCTACGGTGTTGCGGTGCAAGATCTGGCAGTGAGCGCCAGCGGTGGAATGACCAGTGAAGATTTATTAAGCGCAGAACATCTGCAGAATGTTGATGGCGAAAAAATTCTGATTTTTCGCGGCTGCGGTGGGCGCGGTCATCTCGCCGAGGAATTGCGCAAGCGCGGTGCCAGCGTCGATTATTGTGAATTGTATGAGCGCGGCTTACCCGTCATCGCGCGCGAACAATTGCTGCAGTTGATTGCATCCACAGGAGCTGCAGATAACCAGATAATTTTTAGTTTGCACAGTGGCGAAAGCCTACAAAATTTGCTGGCAGTATTCGCGCAATTAACGCCAACCGAACAATTAGTGGCGCACACATGGATGCAAAACAATATCCTACTGGTGCCGAGCCAGCGAATTGTTGAGACCGCGCAGGCATTGCGATTTACACAAATTATCTGCGCCGAAAACGCTACCGATAACGCCATGACGGCGGCCTTATTAGATTATTGTCGCACGCAAGAGTGCATCTTATTACAGGATTAACACAGTGACTGATTCAGATACAATTACTCAATCGCCTACTAACGGCCCATCTACCAACAACGCGGCAGCCAAGAGCACAACTGCGCCAGTAAAAACACACACGGCCAGTTTCGCGTTGATATGGTTATTTGTGGTGCTGATTGTTGCGGCGATTTGTTATGGAGCATTTTTTGTCTCGCAGCAGTCCAACAGCCAACAACAAATTATCGACAGCTTGCGCAATCAGGTTGAGCAGCAGGCGCAGACTGTGGAAACCCGTCAGCGACTGTTAGAGGATAACCTTGAAAAAGAGTTTGTCGAACAGCAAGCGACAATTCAGGCAAACATGAATGATTTAGCCGAGCAAGTGGACAGTAGCAATGCGCGTATCTTGTCGCTGTCGAGCGTCAATCGGGATGAGTGGAAGTTGCAAGAGGCGCAATATTTATTGCGTCTAGCCGATCAGCGTATTCTGCTTGAAAAAGATAGCCAAAATGCGCTCGCGCTCGCCATCTCTGCAGATGATGTACTGCGGGATATGGACCAAGCTGATTTAGTCGGTGTGCGTAAGCTACTGGCTGAAGAAATTGCGGTGCTGAAACTCGCTGGTGTGATTGACCGCGAAGGGATTTATCTGCGTCTGTCGGCGCTGTCCAACCAGATTGATGCGATTCCTTTTATAGAACCGCTAGGTACCCAGGAAGATATATTAGAAGAAGACGTTACTCCAGTGGATGAAACTTTCAAACAGAAACTCACTCGCAACTTTCATAGACTGCTAAACAAATTAGGTTCATATGTGCGTGTGCGCGACCATGGCAAAACCATTAATGCTGTCCTGCCGCCTTCAGAGCAAAAATATTTACAACAAAATTTACGTTTGATGCTGGAGCAAGCGCAGGTAGCACTGCTGCGTAATGAAGAAAATATTTATCAGGAAAGTTTGGTAAAGGCACAGAATTGGATTAATCAATATTACAGCCTTAATGAAAAAGCGACCGCAGTGTTGGAAGAGTTGCAGGCCTTGCAACGGGAAGAGATTTCGCCCGATCTCACCAACTTCAGTAACTCTACTTCTGCTCTTGGCGACTATATTGCCAAGCGTGAAAAAATGGCCGCAGCACGTCGCGGGGTGCGCTAATGAGACGTCGCCTGATAAAAGCCGTTTTCTTCTTGCTGCTCGCCTGCGGTGTAGTGTTTTTACTCTGGCGCGGAGACGGCTATTTATTAATTGCCTACGGTACTAAAACGATTGAAATGACCCTATGGGTTGCTGCACTCGTTGCTGCACTGCTTTATGTGGCGCTCTGGTTGACGCGTAAAGTAATGCTTGGTGGTGTTGGCATGGTGCGCCGTTTCCGGGAAATATTTTTATTTGGCAGTGTTGAGCGTGCACAGAAACGCGCGGCAACAGGCATGGTTGATTATCTTACCGGTGATTGGTTAGAGGCGCGTAAAAAATTGGTGCGCACTTTCGATAAAGTGGAGTATCCACTAGCCAATTATATTGCTGCCGCGCGCAGCAGCTTTGAAATGGGTGATGAAGCTGAAGCCGACAATATTTTGGATAAGGCCCTGACGATTGCGCACAGCGAATTGCCAGTGGCATTAACCCGCGCGCGTTTGCATGTGCAATCGGGTCGCTATGAAAAAGCGATTGAAATCCTAAAACCCATTGACATCAAAATGCCGCGCCAGGCCGCAGTGCTGGACCTAATGCACCACATTTATATCGCCCAGAAAAATTGGCGCGCATTGGAAGACTTGTTCCCAATGATGCGCAAAGCAAAAGTCTTGTCCAATGTCGAGTTCGAAGCATTGGAAGTACTGCTTGCCTGTGAAAAAATGAAATCGCACAGCGAGCAAAGTAAATCTTTGCTGATTGCTGAGCGTTTACCAGCGCTGCAAAATTTGTGGAAATCCTATTCTCGCAGCGTACAAAAAATGCCGGCGGTGATTACCGCTTATGCGCAAGCGCTGACTGAAAATTATCAAGATCAGGAGGCCGAAGTGATTGTGCGTAAAGCGCTGTCTAGTAATTGGTATGAGCCATTGGTAAGTCTCTACGGCCGCTTACAAGTAAAAGAAATTCACGCCCAAATCCGTACAGTTGAAGGTTGGCTGAAAAGCAAACCACAAGATCCCGCGCTATTGCTTAGCATGGGTCGTTTGATGTTGCGCAACCAGCAGTGGGAACTCGCGCGCGAATATTTTCAACGCAGTTTGAATCAACAGCCGAATCTGGAAACTACTGTTGAATTGGCGCGTCTGATGGATAAGCTAGGCGACCATAAAAAAAGCGCCGATTATTATCAGCAAAGTTTGTTAATCGCTGGTCACAACAAATAACAACTGCTCGCGCAAGGGATTCCCGTGCACAGTTTTCTCCACCGGTTAGTATCGCTGCGCAACTCCCATCACTGGATCGGATTGCGCAGTAAATTTCGTCTGCGTTACTATCAAATCTTCAGCACATTTTTTTGCATTACTCTATCGGCGCTGCTGGCATTAGAGTTTGCGCCCTTGCCATCCTCCTTAACACAAACGCCCTATGCGACACTCTTGTTAGCTCGCGACGGCAGTTTGTTGGGCGCGGGTATCGCTGCTGATCAGCAGTGGCGTTTTGCGCCGGTTGAAGCCCTGCCCGATAAATATAAAAAATCGCTGTTGTTATTTGAAGATCGGCATTTCTACCGTCACCCCGGAATAAATCCTCTCGCGATTGCGCGTGCACTGCAAGGTAATTTGCGCGCAGGTAAGGTCACAAGTGGCGGCAGTACGATCAGCATGCAATTAGCGCGTTTGCTGCGGCAGGTTGAGTATCAACAACAAGGTAAAAAATTGCCCTCGCGCAGTCTCACCAGCAAATTGTTAGAGGCGGGCAGGGCGTTCCAATTGGAATGGCGGTTTAGCAAAGATGAATTGTTAATTCACTATGCCAGCCATGCGCCTTTTGGCGGAAATATTGTTGGCTTACGCGCAGCGGCTTGGCGATATTTCGGCCGTGCGCCGGAATATTTATCCTGGGCCGAATCTGCCTTGCTTGCAGTGTTGCCCAACAGCCCTGCACTAATTCACCCCGGCCGTCAGCGCGATTTATTAAAACAAAAACGTGATCGTTTATTGGTGCGCATGCATCAGAAAAATTATTTTTCTGATCTGGATTTGCAACTGGCGTTAATCGAGCCCTTGCCCGAGCGGCCGCAATCGCTCCCGCAACTCGCGCCGCATCTATTGGCTACCTTAAAAAAGCGAAATAACACACAGCATTTATTTCACAGCAGTATTGATCCGTTTATGCAGCGTATTGCGGCGCAAGTCGCCGAGCGCCATAGTCTGCGTTTAGCCAATGAAGGTGTGAATAATATTGCACTGGTATTGATTGATCACGAACGAATGGAAACGCTTGCCTACGTCGGTAATCAGGCATGGCAAAAACAACAGCGTTACGCACCCGATCTGGATTTGGTACAGCGCCCGCGCTCCACGGGCAGTATTTTGAAGCCATTACTCTATGGTTTGATGCTGCAAGAGGGTGAGCTGGCGCCTACCAGTTTAATTCCCGATGTCCCCACGCAATTTGGCGGTTACAGCCCCAAAAATTACGACCGCAGTTTTCGCGGCGCAGTGCCTGCGCAATTTGCGTTGGCGCATTCTTTAAATATTCCCGCGGTGCGGATGCTGCGCGATTACGGCATAGGTCGGTTGCAAGAAAATTTGCAGACGATGGGCATGACTACTTTATTTCGTCCCGCTGATGATTATGGGCTCACATTAATTTTGGGTGGGGCAGAGGGAACCCTGTGGGATCTCACCGGCATTTATGCCCGTCTCGCTGCCAGCGCGCGCGATGGCGATATCCATCAGCCCGCGCCGACACTATTGGTGGAAGATAAAAGTTCACTGGAAAATAAAACAGCACTGCAACAAAACACATCATCGATTAAACCGGTAATCCAACAAGGCGCCGCCTGGTTAACTTTGCAGGCATTGATTGATGTCGCACGCCCAGGCAATGACAATTACTGGCGCGATTTTTCCGGCAGTCAAACTATCGCATGGAAAACCGGCACCAGTTATGGCTTGCGCGACGCTTGGGCAATAGGCAGCAATGGTCGCTACACACTCGGTGTGTGGGTCGGCAATGCCGGCGGCGAACCCGCGAGTTTTATCAGCGGTCAAAGCAGCGCTGCGCCCATTTTATTTGATGTGTTCGATGCGCTACCCAGCGTTAACTGGTTTGCCAGACCCGCGCACGCGCTGAAAACAATTTCAGTATGTAAAGATGATGGCTATCTCACTGGCGGACAATGTGAGCCGATGGATATGGAAATTCCTACCACCAGTCATTTCGATAAAGTCACCAAATATCATCGCCGTATTCATCTCGACAGCAACGAACAATTTCGTGTGCACAGTCGCTGTGAAACTGTGAGTAATATGCGCGCGCAGGATTGGTTTGTATTGCCGCCGACACAAGAATTTTATTGGCGCCAACATCATAGCGAATACAAAGCCCTGCCGCCCTGGCGCAGTGATTGTTTAACTGATTTGTTGCAAGTGGATGAAGATCAGCCCATTGAGTTGGTTTACCCCAATGAAGAAAGCCGCATTTATATTCCAATGGATTTGGATGGCAAGCGCAGTCGCGTGATTTTAAAGGCAGTCCATCGCAATCCCGCTGCGCAGTTGTTGTGGCATTTGGATGATGAATTCCTCGGTGAAACCAAAGTCTTCCACGAGCGTGAAGCCGCACTTGAACCTGGCTTACACACATTAGTGATTATCGATAAACAAGGTTATCGATTGGAGCGGCGCTTTCGCGTGATAGGCAAAGAATAAAGATCCAAATCCATCCTGAGTTCGTATAAGCCTAATTATCCTGACGGCTGATGACGAGAAAAATTCATGAAACATTATTTAATTGTAGGCGGCACGCGTGGAATTGGCGCGGCCCTGGCCACGCAGCTCATTGGTGAAGGCCACGGCGTCACCATCTGGGCGCGCAACCCGGTTGACATTGCCGGTGCGCAATGTATCGCAAACAACCCTGCTGAAAAAACTCCCGATCTCAACGGTTTGCCCGAGGTGCTAGACGGTGTTGTCTATTGCCCTGGCAGTATCACCCTCAAACCTTTTGCGCGCTTATCGGCAGATGATTTCTTGCAAGATTTTCACATCAATCTGCTCGGTGCCGTGCGCACCTTGCAGTCAGTTGCATCTTTGCTTAAAAAATCTGATCACGCCAGTGTCGTATTATTTAGCAGTGTGGCTGCAAGCCTCGGTATGCCCTTTCACGCGAGCGTTGCCAGCAGCAAAGCGGCGATTGAAGGCCTGGTAAAAAGTTTGGCTGCGGAGTGGGCACCTGCGATTCGGGTTAACGGCATTGCACCTTCATTGACGAATACATCGCTTGCGGAAAAATTATTAAATACGGCCGATAAAATGGATGCAGCCGCCAAACGTCATCCCTTACAGAAAGTAGGCGACCCTAAAGAAGTTGCCGCTATGGCAGCGTTTTTATTATCGCCTCAGGCTGCATGGATCTCTGGTCAGATTCTCCATGTTGATGGCGGTATGTCTTCACTCAAAAATTAATTCATCCTCGTTAAGTCGGCGCTTCTGTCTTTCGCTTAAATGGAACGCCGGTTGTCAGATAAGTTGCACTGCGCCATAGCCACTCCACAGGGCCGTAGTAAAAACGCTTTACCCACCAATGTGCCAACACCATAAGCAATGCATAAAAAGCGATGCCGAGCATCAAACTGTTGGTCTGCCCCAAGGTTTTATACAGACCCAGACCGTAAGGATAAAATAGGGGCACGCCAACCAACGACTGAACCAAATAAATACTCAAGCTAATGCGGCCACAGGGCGCGAGCAGGTTGAGTAGTTTGCCACTGCGCTGCCATACATAAAATTGAATAAACAGCAGTACCAAACTGGCCATAATCGCGGTACTTAAATAAGCGCCCAGCAATTGTTGTAAATACCACTTCGCCATACCTGTTTCCTGAAAGAAATTCGCAGACAATTGGGCGAAATATTTATCGAGGCTGTACAACACTATTACGGCGAGCAGCGCAATCCCCAAGGCTTTAATCCGGCTGCGGTCAAACTTTTCGGCTTGGGTGAAAAAACCAATACGCCCCAATACTAAACCTATCAGAAATAATCCTATTAACTGCAAGCCGCGGCCTGACTCCACAAAAAATATCCATTTGGCGTAGAGTCCATCGCTACCATTAAGCACCAGCAATTCACTGAAGCTAGCTTTTTCAATAGCGGCGTAGACGTCGCCAAAGAGTGAAAAGAAAGCGGGGTTGTCATTAGCGCCGGGCAGATTATTGAGTGCGGCAAAAAATTGATAATAAAACGGTAGCTGTAATAAGCAGAGTAAGGCGAGGGCGACTAGCCAGCGATTGCTCATGCCCTGCACAAATAGCAAACTTAAACCGATCACGCCCAATACCGACAAAATATCGCCCAGATAAAACAGGGTGTGTATATAACCAATTGCGAGCAAAATAACTAAACGCCACGCAAAGCGATAACTAAAGTTCACACCCTTTCTTGCCTGATTATCCATAATGATAAAAAAACTCAGCCCAAACATAAGTGCAAAAATTGCGTAGGCTTTTCCCGCAAACAAAAAGAAGATGAGGTTGTGCAAGAAGGTCGGGTCTTGATTGATCCAATAGAGTTCAAAATACTCCATAAAGTGGACGAGATAAATTCCCATCAAGGCAAATCCGCGTAGGGCGTCAACTAACTCGACGCGCTGTGGAATACTTGGGTGATTTAAGGCAGGGGTTGTCATAGATAAATATCGCCGTTGCTTATTATTGATGTTGCTTGGGTGCTGCGCTTATTTGGATGCAAATGGTGGATGGTGCTACGAGTAAGGCATTTGCTAAAGAGTCTAGCCGTTCCGCCCATTATGTCAGCCCGAAGATGGTAAAATCGTCCGAACTTATGCGTGAATGTGTAGCACTTTTTACTCATGAGCGTTCACTTTTCTATAAACAGTCTCGCTTTGCGCTGCGCGTAAACTGAACCTGGCACAAGCGCAGCGTCTTACCACTTATTAACAATCGCCCGATACAATTCCCTCTATAATGCGGTTTTGCTTTTCCCGCTCCGGAGCACCACGTGGTTTCTTCCCCCAAACTCATTTCCCTCGATGATAAACACGCGTTCTGGCGCAGTGTGATTTTATTGTCGCTGCCCGTTGCCGCGCAGATGTTGATGCAATCCCTGCTGGGCATGGCCGATGTGATCATGGTGGGCGACCTTGGTTCCAGCGCAATCGCGGCAGTGGGCTTGGCTGCGAAAATTCATTTCCTGCTATTGGTGTTGATGAGCGGCCTGGCAACGGGCTGCAGCATTTTGGTCGCGCAATATATAGGCGCAAAAGATTTTGTCAGTTGCCAGCGCTCGCTTGCGGTCACTCTTCTAGTGGGCACGCTGGTGATGATTCCATTTGTGTTGGTATTTGGTTTCGCCTCTAACACTTGGGTGGGTTGGATTAATCCGGATCAAACCGTTGTTGCACTCGCCGCGCAATATCTCATCATCACCGCACCGGCATTGTTGTTTACCCAATGGATCGTAATCTACGAAGCATCGCTGCGCGCACTGGGCAGTACCACCATGCCACTAGTGGCCGGTGTATTTGCGGCGGTATTAAATATTCTCGGCAACTACGCTTTAATTGGCGGCAATTGGGGTTTTCCCGAATTAGGTGTTGCCGGTGCCGCATGGGCAACATTGGGTTCGCGTTTTTTACAATTGTTAATTGTCGTTGGCTGGGTCTACGCAAAAAAACATGGCTTTGCGTTGAGCATTGCGCAATTGCGCATGGGCTTGGATAAGGTTCAAATTAGCCGCTATCTCGCTTTCTCATTACCCTTAGTTGCGAACTACGCTATCTGGGCAGTGGGTAACTCGACTTATCATTTAGTCACTGGTTTTGCGGGCACTGAAGCGCTCGCGGTGATGGGTGTAATCGTCCCGATTGAAAGTGCGTTCTTTGCATTGTTCGTGGGCCTTGCCAATGCCTCAGCAGTATTGATCGGACGCGAGCTGGGTGCTGGCAATAATGAAACCGCCTGGCAACTACATAAATTTTTTGATCGCATCACCTTTGTATTGTTAATTTTCTTTTGTACAGCACTTTGGTTCGCGCGCCCTTGGATGCTGTTGATTTTTGATCAACTCGATGAAAAATCTACCGATCTGCTCTTCAACACCCTCGGCGTTTTTTGTTTATTGGTCTGGGTAAAAATTATCAATATGATGCGCATTATTGGTGTGCTCCGCGCTGGCGGCGATAATCGCTTCACCTTAATCACCGACACTATTGTTATGTGGGTATTTGGTTTACCTATTTATATCGCCGTGGTATTCCTGACCAAGCTATCGTTTGTGTATATTTATGCCTTGATGTTTTTGGAGGACGGGCTGAAGTTTATCCCGGTGATCAGGCGTATTATCAGTCGCAAGTGGATGAATAATTTAACCCAACAGTAAGAAAATCAAATTGACCGGATATGCAATGCATACGTTCACAGTCACGGATTCACAGATCTTGCTCGGGCTTTCTTATGCAGATAAGGGCGCTGAAATTTCTTGTGCGGAATTGGTAGCGAGTTGCGCTGGGCTAAGCGATACAAATCCCACCCTGGAAGAGTTTGCCGAAGCATTTAATAAGTTTTTGTATGTGAGCGTGATTAGTCTCGCTGGCGACAAAATTGCACTTGCTAATTTTGGTCGGGAGATTGTTAATAAAGCTCTGGGTAACGCTAGCAATCAGGCTCAATCAGCCGAATTGATACAGCTTGTACAGAAAGAGTTGTCGGGCTATAAATTGAAAAGCATGTGCAATAGGCATGTGTGGACGCAAGACCAATACGAGCAGGCGGTTAACGCGCAGCGCAATAATGTAAAGCCGTAAATGTAATAAAAGGAACTGATTATGTTGATTAAAACTGATGACTTACGCGGCCCTGAAGTTGCGCAGATATTAACGGAGCATCTGAACGATATGTACTCGGTATCGCCACCCGAAAGTGTACATGCGTTGGATTTGGAAAAGTTGCGCCAACCTGACATTACTTTTTGGTCGGTGTGGGACGGAAACCATTTAGCCGGTTGCGGTGCGATTAAAGAATTAGACGCGACCCACGCAGAAATCAAATCCATGCGCACTGCAAAGGCGTATCGCGGCAAAGGTGTGGCGGTAAAGATTATGGAGCATATTTTGAGTGTTGCTGCTGAGCGGCATTACCAGCGCCTGAGCTTGGAAACAGGACCGCAGGAATTTTTTACCCCGGCCCGCAAACTTTACGAACGTTTTGGATTTGAATACTGTGGGCCTTTTGGCGATTATGCAGAAGATCCTTACAGTACGTTTATGACTAAATCGCTAATTTGAGTGATAAAAACCGCGTTTGAATTTAATTCGTAAATTTCAGGGAGTTGCTTAATAACCTGAGCCATTTGGTAAGTGGCAATCGTAAAGGTTTTTAACGTAACCTTGATTCCCAGGTATCAACGATTTTTTTTAAAGTTCCATTGCCGTCGATAATGTCCATACCTTGATCGAACAATGACAATGCTCTTTTCCCATTGTCATTTTTTGAAAACAAGACGTAAATTTTGTGGGGTTCGAGTTTCCCGACAATCGTCAATGTTTGCTTAAGGTCCGGTTCATTTTGAAAAATTGATAGCAAAACAAGCCGGTCGATGATAGTGAAATCCGCACGACCAGCGCTTATCATTCTCAAATTATTGATATCCGCAACAGTGCGCTTGACGTGATTCCGATGGTCATCCGTAATGTCGTTGGGGTAGGTATAGCCGAGAGTCAGCATCAACCGCTTGTTGTTGAATGAATGTCTATTTTGAAAAGACTCGCCGAACCTTGCCACCACCACTTGGTCGCTCAGCGCAATCGTGTTTCTCGGAATCAGGTAGTCGCGCCGCACATCATCATTGATTCCCGCATTGAACACACCCGCATAACGTCCTTCCTTGGTCCGGATAAAGCCTCTATTAAAGGGCACTATATCCAACGTCAGTTCAGCCCCGACAGCCTCGTATGCTGCCTTGATGATATCAACCGAACGCCCTTCGACCGTATTGCCAACTTTTGCAGAATAGGGATACCAGTCGTCTTCTGCTGCCAGCAAAATCTTTTCTGGCGCTGCTAGAGACGAGTGCATTACCAAGACGAAAACAAAGAAAGCGATTGTGCTTTTCATTATGATAATAGGCTCCAGTAGCTGAGGGCGTGTATCAGGCAACTTGCTATGTTGATTCTTGGTTTAGCGTGGCACTTCGCCCATGTAGTCTTTGGGGCGCGAAATAGCTCACCGAAGCAATCGGTTAATGGAAAAGATAGCCCAAATCCACTCAACAAGATAAAAATCTCTGCGCAATTTATCCATCTACCTAGCTACCTACCTCGCTGCATACCATCACCCCTTTCCAGTCTTAATCGGGCTCTTATTTGCCATTGCCATAATTGCTGTTAAGCCTGTTCAGCTCTATTGGGATAGTTTGTCAGGAAAAGTAAAATCCTGTTGCTATCTGTATGCCGGTAGGACTAACCGGGTATGTATGTTGGTAGTATGCTGCCCAAGCCCGAGGTAATTTCTGGGCCAGTTTTTAAACTAAATTGTTCTAGATTAATTATCCCAATACAGGCATTTATTCCCATGAAAAAAATAATCTGCGCGCTAATTACCTTGTTCAGCATTGTTGCGACTACCCCTGTTCTCGCTGCCGATGATGCGCCCGTTTTTGAGTTACGTGTTTACACCACCCATCCCGGAAAAATGCCAGATCTGCTCGCGCGGTTTAAAAATCACACCACCAAACTTTTTGAGCGCCATGGCATGGAGAACGTCGGTTATTGGCTGCCAATAGAACAAAAAAATGGCGATAAACTGCATTACATTTTGAAATACAAAAACCGCGCTGCGGCAGACGCCGCGTGGAAAGCATTTGCTGCTGATCCGGAGTGGATAAAAGTTCGCACAGAAAGTGAAGCCAACGGGCCTATAGTGGCGGGCGTTGAGTCAACGTTTTTAGTGGCTACTGATTTTTCGGCAATCAAGTAGGTTGAATGTAGTGGGCGCGTCTGTTGCGCGCCCACTTGATCTGGCGATTTAATCAAAGGTTCCTTTGGTATAAACCCCTTGCATTAACTCGCAGCCCGACTGTATACCGGCGGCTTCATCTGCTGCTCTTTTATAATAAAAGTAAATAGTTTTTGCGGCTTTGGTATTGTCACACTTGGCTTGAAACGGCACCGGGCAACTGGCGAGGTAAGTGATCTTGGCCGCTGGCCCGCCCATCGCAACCGCAGCTTGGGACATGCCTTCGCACTGCGCTTTAAAATTCTCCTCAGCAAGCCCTGCATTTTGCATGCAATCTTTAATATCCAGTTTTATGCCCATCATGGTGCCTTGTGATTCGAGTAGGCAGGCCTCGTTTGCATGGGCAAGGTTGCAACACATTAAAAAACCAATCATCGAAAGGGAAGGCAGGTGTATACGCATAATGAGCCTCAATTGGGTTGGTGGATTTCTTTCGCAGAATAAAACCAACATCAGGACTTTAACTACCTGAAATTTTCTTAGGTTTTTACCATGAGATATGTACCTGCGCCAATCATAAAACTACCAGCGCCAATTTTTATCGCTCGTTGGCCTTTAAACTCTCTGCTTAAAAATGTCACTTTGCTGGCTGAATACGCATAAGCTAATTTGACACCGCCAACGGCAACAATCGTTAGCATGCTGAGAATCGCAATATCCAAAGTCTTTATGGTGGTCAGATCAATAAAAGCAGGAAACAAACTCGCGTAGAAAAATATGGCTTTTATATCGCCCAAGGTGAGAATTAATCCGGAGAGAAAACTGGTCGTTAATTTAGCAGGTGGGCGAGCAGAAATATCTACCGGCAATGAAGGCTTAGCGCGCAAAATCCCTATGCCAAACCAAATCAGGTAGATTGCTGCCAAATATCGCAGCAACAAGAAAAAACTCCCTGCCACTTCGACCAATACCGTCATTCCCAAAATAGCGAGAAAAACAAAAACCAGGTCACCGGTCACTATTCCTGCGGTAACTGCTGCACCGTGTTTAAATCCAGCAGTAGATGACCGTGCAATAACTAATACAACACTAGCGCTGGGAACCATTGCTAACGCAGTCATCACTGAAAATAAAATTGCTATTTCGGCTAGGCTCATAGTGAACTCTGTGTTTGATTGTTTGTTCTTTCAGTAAATTTTAAGTTATTACCGGCCTTAAAAAATATAGACCATTTCGTTCGAAAAAGCGGTCATTAAAACGGGGGGAATGATCGCTCAAGAGAAATCTCGCGTAAAACCGCTCTAGCCTAATTCTACTAACGTAGCTCAGCAAGCTGTCTCACGAAAAACAGACATGGGATCTATATGAAAAACCTTACCTGCATATTATTGATTGTTTTCACCCATGGTTTTTTTCCAGTAGCACTAGCGCAAGACAACAATGCAGCGCTGGTGCCTTTGCCTTCAGTTGATGATTTCTCCAGAGGTCAAGATGGCTGGAGCTTTGGGTTAGGATTGAGTGTTGAATATGAAACCGCCTATGAAGGATCAGACGAATTTGGAGCGGAAATCCAGCCTGCTGGCGGAGTGCAATGGCGTAAGGGTGACAATACTTTCTTTTTTGCCGGTGAAGCACTCGGCTGGCGTGGTGTTCGTGCAAATACCTGGTTGTTCGAGGCGCTCGTAGGCTTTGATGAAGGTCGTCAGGAAAGTGATTCTGACGAGGGTCGGTTGGACGGACTCGGTGATCAAGAGGAGGGCGCTGAACTGGTGCTGCAAGCGCGTCGCGCTTTCGATTCAGATTGGCGCTACTGGCTAGTTGGCCGTGTCGTGACGGGGGATAACGGAAACCTTGGTCTATTTGGATTGGGCCGCCGCTTCGGCGACCAAATCGACGGCACCGGTTCTGAACTTAATGTCGTTGTGGTTGTTCACGACAGCGAATACGCCAACAATGGTTTCGGCGTAAATGCAGGCCAAGCGTCTGCATCCGGCTTGGATGAGACCACCTTAAATAGTGGATTACGCTCGATCGGGATTGATTACAATTATCGTCATTACATCAGTGAGAATTGGCAGATTCACGGCGAAGCACTTTTTGAGTATTTTGGTAGTGAGGTTCGTGATAGCCCAATCGCCCGTAGTGACTACGAGGCCGAAATAGGCATCGGCTTTATTTACCTATTTTAGGTTGGGAAGCTCAGGGCTGTTAAGTAGCTGTAGGTACACCCGCAGTGCGGCATAGGCGTCGTTAGCTGCGTAAAGTAACTGATTGCCTGAAGCGGGGTGTGGCTCTATTTCCATTTCGCAGATGCACTGCACGCCGCCGACACCCCCTCGCACAATCGTCGAATTTATAGGCCACCTTAAAACATTTTTTTGCAGCTGCTTTTCATTTTAAACGCCGAGTGAAACACTACAATTTTTGCTAGCAATTCTGACAGCAATTTTTTTAAATTTGAAAGCTGGCATAGCTGTATAAAATGTTCCAAAAATTACTCTCTAATAAGGTAACAGGAGAAGCGGATTATTCGCCTTGCCAAAAATTGATAAGCTTTCCTGCTCGATATTTCACATCTGAGAAGTTCGCAGTAAAACTTTCAGCTATAGGTGCCTGAGCAGTAAAGCCGATGCTTACTGGTGCCGTAGATTTCAATTCGAAGTGGCGTAGAAAATTCCAATCCTTGCCATCTTGTGATGTATAAAATATATAAGAAGAGTCGTGCCTAACAATTTTCAAATATTGGTGACTAGTATCCGTGGTGCCGTGGTAGGCATCATCCCCGCTGCCCTTTGAAACGGTTGTAGCTATGCCAATTTTTCCTGATTTGAAGCGCTCAAAAAGCAACTTTCCCCAATTTTTGGAATCAGCATAAACAATTAATGCTCCACCATCATAGGGCGTTTCGCCGAATTTAGCTGAAACCTTGGCAGAGAAAATAAAATCACCTTCAGGTACAAATAATAGTCTTGGTGTATTGTCTGCATTTTTTGCACCTGTTGTATCGGTAAATAAATCAGATCCCTTTAGGGCTACTATTTCGATTTGCTCGGCTTTCACCTTTACTTCACCAAGCCGATTATTTATATGCATATTGTAAGGCACAGATTTTATTGTGATTGGCTTTTTAATTTTCGAGTCATCAGCTGCAAAAGATGATATTGATAGTAAACATGCACCTAAAAACATACCGCTGCATTTAAAGTTGATCATCTGTTTTCCTTATAGTTGTCGGGTAAGTTATTTCTTCGACTGCGCTACTGATGTGGATTTTGTGGTGGTGCGAGGCGTTACGGTCAAATCAGGCTGCATGTCAACTACTGTAGTCGGCCAAAAGTAGAAGTTGAGATTAATTTAATCTCTTAAGAAGAAAAGACGATTGCAGCGTCAGCCTCACGAATTATCTACTGCAGTCAATTGTTAAACCGTAATAGCTTATTGATCGCTTCAACAACTTCGTCCCAATTATTTACATGTGGAGTTTTGTTTAGCGCGTACCCCAAAGACATTTTTCTTTCTTCGTGCTCTTTTTCTAGAGAAGATAGATCAATTTTTACGTGTGGAATTGGATTGTTAGTTTTTAGTTCCTCAATCCGCTCTGCCATGTCATTCATAAGTCGATAGTGAAACGCTCTGACCTCCTCCTCAAATTGTTCAATCGATAATTCGAAATCTCCTCGCACAGCTGTCCAGGGTTGGATTCCATCGATTTTTATCGATTCATTTTCCCATCGGATATGTATTGTGTTTTCAGTTCTCCACAACCATATATTTTGTCCATTGTTCAAGTGCGCCGTAGAAAGGCTTCGGCAACGATTCCACCACTCAGTAGCCAAATAATATAAATCCTCAGTTTCATCGTCCTCTGTAGAATTAAAAATTTCCCATAATTCTTTTTTCCAGCATTCGTGTTTTTTTTGACTCTCCACATATTGCTGAAGCTCAGCAGGTATAGTTTGCTTAACATCGGCTAATATCTCTAATAGATCTTCATATAAACGAACAACTTGGTAATCTACATACGCGAGGTTAATGTCTAGATCAGGGTATTCATTCTTCCAATGTAGTAACATTTCTTTTGATGAGCGAAATAACTGATCCTCACCTACATTCATATAATATATGCCGTCTGTTAATCCGAACCAATGCAGATTTAATTCAGGTTCTTCTCCCCAAGGCATTACTTCTCTGAGCGGTTTTAATTTAAATTCGAAAAGCGCCATATCTATGATTCACATTGTGGCCTAAAAACACCGTAGAAAAACGCGTCTTAAACACGCCATCCATCAGCTAGAACTCAATTTATGTGGTGGCCGCTGTTCAATTACACCCGATTAATTTCGTCATTAATTATGCACCCGAGCGATCAGCCCGCTATCCTACCGTTTTCGGCCGAGACTGTGTAAAAACCCAAAAATACACAAAATGATTAATTTTTTAT
>CAZCJR010000052.1:0-31597 GCA_964499225.1 uncultured Cellvibrionaceae bacterium
ATGAAAGATCTGATCAAACGTTTGCAGCCAGATAATATTGAAGACTTGATCGCACTCGTGGCGCTATTTCGTCCTGGCCCCTTGGAGTCGGGCATGGTGGACGATTTTATCAACCGTAAACACGGTCGCGCGCAAGTTGCTTATCCCGATGCAAAATTCCAACATCAAAGTTTAAAGCCGGTACTTGAACCGACTTATGGCGTTATCGTTTATCAAGAACAGGTAATGCAAATCGCGCAGGTGCTCGCCGGTTATACACTCGGCGGTGCAGACATGTTGCGCCGTGCGATGGGTAAGAAAAAACCGGAAGAAATGGCCAAGCAGCGTGAGGTATTTGAAACCGGCGCAAAAAACCAAGGGGTTGATCCAGAGCTTGCAATTAAAATTTTTGATTTGGTAGAAAAATTTGCAGGCTACGGTTTCAATAAGTCCCACTCAGCTGCTTACGCCATTGTTTCTTATCAAACCGCTTGGCTAAAAGCTCATTATCCAGCACATTTTATGGCGGCGACTATGTCGTCGGACATGGATAAAACCGATAAGGTTGTTACCTTTATCGAAGAATGCCGGACCATGAAATTAAAATTGTTACCACCAGATGTTAACTCTGGCGAGTTTCATTTTACGGTTGATGATGCTGGCCGAATTATTTACGGTTTGGGTGCGATTAAAGGCTTGGGCGAAGGCCCGGTTGAATCCATTATTGCTGCGCGCAATGAAGGTGGTCCTTTTAAAGATTTATTTGATTTTTGCGCACGCGTTGATCAACGCAAAGTAAACAAGCGTGCAATGGAAGCGATTATCCGCTCTGGTGCTGCCGATAATCTTGGCCCTACAAGTAAAACACCACAACACAATATTGACCATGACCGTGCGGTGATGTTTGCGGCGATGGGCGAAGCGGTTAAAACGGCCGAGCAAGCGACGGCAAATACCAATGCGGGCATGATGGATTTATTCGGCGCGGTAATCGCCGGCGATGATTCTCATGTCGATGTCTATAGCGATTTTCGCCGCGTGCGCACCTGGACGATGAAAGAGCGTTTGAATGCGGAAAAAGAAACTCTTGGTTTATATCTTACCGGTCATCCGATTGATGAATATGAAAGCGAACTCAGTCATTTAGTAAGCTCGCGTATTGCCAATTTAAAACCCGATAAGGGAATGCAAACAATTTCAGGTTTGGTAATTTCGCAACGCATCGTGAGAACCAAGCGCGGTGACAATATGGCGATTTTAACAATTGATGATCGCACCGGCCGCATGGACATTACACTTTTTGCTGAAACGTTTAATAACTCGCGGGATGTTTTATCAAAAGACGGTTTGCTCGTTATCAGTGGACAGGTTAGGTACGATGACTTCAGCGGCATGTTAAAAATGAGTGCTGATAATTTGCGCCTGCTTGCTGATGTACGTCAGGAAAAAGTGCGTGAACTATGGCTTGAGTTGGAGTCGGGTGCGCTACCAGCAGGTTTTTCCCGTGAATTGGGCGAGATGCTCGACCCCTATCGGCAGTCACCACAACAGGATGCGCGCTGTGCAATTGTGGTCGATTATCTGCGTAGCGATGCGCGTGCGCAATTGCGTTTCGGCAGTCAGTGGAATGTGCGTCCGGAAGACGAATTGTTGCAACGGTTGCGCGATAGTTATGGCAGTACCAAAGTCAGGTTGGTTTATTAAATTGGTTTTGAGACTCATCCAGAAATAGGGCTGCAATGTGCAGCCTTCTTTTTATCCCGGCTTTTTATTCCAATATTTTTTATATAAATTTGATCTTAAAAAATAGTCTGAAAAGACTTTTTCCGTCTCTCGCCGCTGCCAGATCCATCTAGACTCTAATTGAAAGGCTAAAAAAATTGGATGATGGAGGGCAGTAATATGTCATCAATTCTTGTTAAAGATTATATGCAGGCAAGTGTGCAGGCGATTTCAGCAGATGCCAGTGTGCGTGAGGTGGTTGAGCACTTACTCAAATGGAACATTACTGGCGCGCCGGTAGTTGATGCGAGCATGACCGTAATTGGCTTCGTTTCTGAGCAGGATTGCATGAAAGAAATGTTAAATAGCGCTTTCTACGCCGAGGATTCTGCACAAGTAACCAGCATCATGCGGCGCGATGTGCTGAGCGTAACACCCGATACCAGCATTCTGGAAATCGCCGAAACTATGCTTGGCAACAAACCAAAAAACTATCCAGTTGTTGATCACGGTAAGTTGGTGGGGTTAATCAATCGTCGCCATATCTTGCAGGCGCTCAAACACCATAATGGCAGTTATTTCTCGCCAGCACGCGATCGACCTCCATTTTCTGTGGCGCACCCTTCTTCGTAGTGATTGCATAGCAATATAGGGTTTGATCGGGTGGACATCAATCCCTCCCTTGGTGGCAGGGTTTACTCTCTGCTTCCCGCTTCATTTCGGCTGGAAAAGATCGACTAAATTGCCCATTTCGCGTAAGGTAGCGACCCAATTGTGCTACCTGTCCGGCTGGCTAAAAAGCCACCAATAGCAGGCTGCAGCACTTACCCTATAAGTCAAAATGGTAGTTTCCTACCCGGATCAAGAGCTCGCTATGAATCTGAATTATCTGGATTTTGAACAGCCCATCGCCGAACTCGAAGGCAAGATTGAAGAGTTGCAACTGGTTGGCAATAGTTCTGACGTGAATATTGCTGATGAGATCGCCAAGTTGCGCGAAAAAAGTACCAAGCTGACTGAGACTATTTATTCCAAGCTTACCGCTTGGGACATTGTAAAAGTCGCCCGTCACCCGCATCGCCCCTACACCTCTGACTATATTTCCCGCGTATTTACCGAGTTTGACGAGCTGCATGGCGACCGTCATTTTGGCGATGATCGTGCAATTATCGGGGGTGTAGCACGCTTGGATGGTAAACCGGTGATGGTAATTGGTGAAGAAAAAGGCCGCACCGTTAATGAAAAGGTGATGCGCAACTTCGGCATGCCACGTCCGGAAGGTTACCGTAAAGCCCTGCGTTTGATGCAAATGGCCGAGCGTTTCAAACTCCCGGTACTGACCCTGATTGATACTCCCGGCGCCTATCCCGGCATCGATTCGGAAGAGCGCGGTATTTCTGAATCTATCGCGCAAAATCTCGCTGTTATGTCCCGTTTGCGCACTCCGATTGTTTGTACCGTAATCGGTGAAGGCTCGTCGGGTGGTGCTTTGGCAATTGGCGTGGGCGACCACCTCAACATGTTGCAGTACTCCACTTATTTCGTGATCTCCCCTGAAGGCTGCGCCAATATTATTTGGAAAACCGTAGCTAAGGCCCCGGAAGCAGCACAGGCGATGGGCGTTACGTCTAAAATTCTGCAAGACTTGGGTATTGTCGATGAAACTATTCCTGAACCCTTGGGTGGTGCTCATCGCAATATGGATGATATGGCGAAAAAACTGCAGGAGCGATTAGTCGCTCAAGTCGATCGTTTAAGCAAAGAGCCAATTGATGCTCTGCTTGAGCGCCGTTACCAGCGTTTGATGAGTTATGGTAATTAATCGCGCATCACCTTTTGCGATGAAAATAAAAAACCGCTGATGAAAGTCAGCGGTTTTTTTTGAACTAACAATTTTTATTTGAGTGATGAGGTCGATTAAAAACCTGAGTTATATGCCGTGTCTAACAGGTGCCTTAAAGGCAAGCTTGGGCTGAGATGTTCGCCGCCCATGGAATCAGTGAATTTCACGCTAAAAAAGTATTCTTTACCTTCTGGGCCATTAACCTCTTCCATCACCAGTCCTATGGCAGTGTAGCGATCAAATTCACCTTGTGGTACCGGCGCAGGTACATACAACGTCTTCTGACCTTTACCCATCCATAGGGTATCTATAACAAAGCCTTCACGGGCTCCGTTAATTTCTGTGTCCGGCGAAGCAAAACTCATATTTTCTTTTAGCGATAAATTAACGCGCTTTCCATCAATAATCACCGACTCTGTATCTACTATTTTGTTTGCAGTAATGTCGCGCAACATGCCTCCAGCATGAAATAGTGGGTGCCCTTTGGGATCTTCTTCCGGTTGAATAAATACGGATTTCTCGGAAACTGAAACTTCAATGGAAACTGGCGCTGGGTGCGCGTAGTTAAAGTCGGTATCCCTTACTTCTACAATAACTTGCCGATAAATCCACACATTGTTAACTACTGCGCGGTAACTGCCAAACTCGGTTTTTTTAAATCCTGTTGCCAATAGTTTTGCTGCGTTAGGAAAGGTGACCTCTACTGAGCTGATTTGTACATCAGGTGAAAGTGGATCTTTATTAACTGTCAATATCGCCGATTTTGCCTGACTAAAATCCAACTCGGGATAATGGATGACACCATTAAAAGAATGAACACCAAGCAGGTCATATTTAAATGTTTTTGCGTGGGTAGTGGTACTAGCGAGAGCTATCAGAGTAATGCCTAGCGAGCGTGCAACAATATTCATGTGTTAAAACTCCTTATTAAAAAACGGAAAAGCCAGCATTATGCTGGCATTTTGAAGGTAGCAGATATATATGACGCGCTGCAATTATTTTGGTCAATTTTCTCGTCTAAAAATACTGTCTGAGAATTCCCGAAAAATGTTGCGTCTACGCGGTCTGTTTTCGTTTTTAATTTCATACTCAATGTTTTGTGCAGAGATTTCTTGTGCTAAACGCAAGCCTATGGATTTGCGCGATTTACTTGCGGTAATAGCGACTTGCGAATAAGCAGTAATAGATTCCACTTCGCTGGTAAATGATCCACCACGCACGGCGCGTTTCAGGCAGGCTGGCGCTGGCGTTTTATCGGCACAATCGCTAACCCACTCAGAAACGTTACCTGCTGTGTCGTGGATGCCAAAATCATTGGGTGGAAAACTTCCGACAGGCAGAGTCTTGTTGTTAAAGAAACTAGCCCACAAGGATTTGCAGCCGTAGCGACAATTTGCCCGTTCCTCTGCATCACCTTCATTATTACCCCACCAATAACTGCTGGTTGTATTTCCGCGCGCGGCATATTCCCATTCGGTAGCGGTGGGGAGCCGATACTGTTTTCCTGTAGTTTTGCTCAGCCAATTGGCATAGGCGATGGCATCATCCCAACTGATATTCACTACCGGCCGTTCGCCGCGCCCCCAGCCCATATCATCAGGTAAAGCGCGATTGGTTGCTAGGGCAAAAAAATCGTATTCATTAAACGTAATTTCGTAGCGGCTGATTAAAAAATTATTATCCAGAGTCACCATTTTCGCTACATCACTATTGGGGTCGCCCATTAAAAATTGGCCGCTATAAATTTCAACCATTTCAGGCAGAGGTAGTTGATTTGGATTGGCGATTTGCGTCGACTTTTGTAGCGCAATATCCCAGGTTTGATTGCGTTCGTTGAGTCTTATCCATTTGGTTTTAGTTGTGTAGCCAGGGTGACTTATTTCAACGTGATAAGCGGCGGGCGGGAGTAGTATGTTGTTTACATATTTTTCTTTTATATTGAGTATGCGCACGCGCGCTTCGGCGGGTATAGGTTTAATGGTCAATGGCAATAAATTATTACGTGCATCTGCTGAGGTGCTCGTCGCATTATCGCTTCCGCCTGCGGATAACTGCGCCCACTGCTCTCGCGTGCTAGAGCTTGATTGATCGCCAAATAAAACTGATCCCAATATTAGTAATGCAATCAATCCCAGTGAGCCATATACCCAGCGCACTTTATTGCGGCTCTCAGTAAATATACTGGTTGCTGATAGGGTTTTATTGTCGGTTGACGCTATTAATGTTTGCTCCAACTGCGAGCTGGTGATGATGGCTGGCTCCGCTGACGCTCCTGAAAGTTTATTTTTTAGCTTAGTAACTAGCCCCGCTGATTTATGCGCAAAGAACTGAAGATCCTGAGCTACGACATTGCCCAATGTCTTGAGTAGGTGAATGGACTTTACGGTACCGTGGCCGCTTACCAATAGTGATCTGTCCTTAGCAATTGGTTCCAGTATGTCTATCAGTTCGCGCGCTGTTTGGAAGCGTTGCTCAGGTCTTTTGGCAAGCAATTTATCCATAATGGGTTGCAGTGAAAATAAAGGCTGTGGCAGTTTGGGGGCTTGCTCATGAATGTGTTTTATTCCTAACGCAAGTGAGCTGTCAGCATGAAAAGGACGCTTGCCAGTGAGCATTTCATATAACACCACGCCCAAGCTGTATAAATCCGATCGTCCGTCGCTGGTCTCGCCTTTAGCTTGTTCGGGGCTCATGTAATAAGGAGTACCAATGACTGCTCCCACTTGGGTCATATTCGCTTTGGATTTAATCGTGCGCGCAATTCCAAAATCCGTGAGTACCGGCGAATCGTCTTCACGAAATAGAATATTTTCCGGTTTAATATCGCGATGCACATAGCCTTTGCTATGTGCATGTTCGAGTGCCGCAGCAATTCCCAGTGTGATTTTTAATGCTGCCTCCGTTGTAATTCCGCCAGCGATTTTTTCATCGAGCGAGCCTTTGGATAAAAACTCCATGGAAATGTAGTTAAATTTCTCATGCCTACCTATGTCATAAATCGGAATAATGTTCGGATGAGAGAGTTGTCCGATAATCGTTGCCTCGCGCTGAAAGCGCTGGTGAAACTCCGGGTCCTGATCCAGTGACGGTTTCATGATTTTAAGTGCGACAGTGCGCCCAACACTGTGTTGGGTTGCAAGATAAACAGTCGCCATACCGCCACTGTTAATTTTTTTGATCAGTGTGTAGCCAGGGATTTGCATTTTTATAGATAAATCAGATTTGTATGAGCAAGCGGGAGGGGGAGTGTAAGAGCGGCCATTTTAGCGGAATTCGCTGAATGGAAACTGGCTAGTTTGCACAAATCCGTTTGTGCAATGCAGATGGATCATGATTTTTTAGGGGTACCAGGTTTTTGGCGCGGACTTTGTCCTGTTGGACGATTGTTACTGTGTTGTGGTTTGGTTGTTTTGCTTCCAGCGAATTCTTTTTTTGCTGGGGTGCCGGCGCCTTTCGCCGCGGGTGTTTGCGCGTTGAATTTTTTGGCACTTTCAAATTTATCGCCAAAGGCTTTCGCTGCTGGCTTGCTTGCGGTTTTAGCGGCGGCTTGGTGATTATTCGTCTTGCCCGTAAATTTGCCCGCAGCAGCTTTACTCGCGGGTTTTCCTTGTGCTCGTGCATTCGGGTTGTGACCGCGAACAGTATTGCGTGCACCGGCCTGCTCGTCCGGTATCAGCGCCGAAGCACTGCTACCGATCAGGTGCGGCTTACGCATGGCGCGCAGGGCTTCGCGGATAATAGGCCAGTTAGCGGGATCGTGATAACGCAGCAGCGCTTTTTGCAGGCGGCGCTGTTCTATGCCGCGTGGAATATTAATTTTTCCACTCTTATAAGTTAATTTTTTCAGCGGATTGCGTTCGCTCACATACATCGCCGTCGCCAACGACATAGGCGACGGATAAAAGGTCTGCACTTGATCCACTTCAAAATTGTTTTTCTTCAGCCAGAGCGCAAGGTTGAGCATATCTTCATCACGTGTGCCCGGGTGTGCGGCGATAAAGTAGGGGATCAAAAATTGTTCTTTGCCTGCTTCTTTTGAGAATTTATCAAACATGCGTTTGAATTCGTAGTAGCTGCTCATCTTCGGTTTCATCATTTGCGAGAGCACGCCTTCTTCGGTGTGTTCCGGTGCAATTTTTAGATAACCGCCCACGTGGTGGGTTACTAATTCTTTTACGTATTCGGGATCGAGCACCGCTAAGTCATAACGCAAGCCGGATGCCACTGACACTCTATTCACACCGCGAATTTTGCGCGCTTCGCGATACAAATTGGTAGTGTGTTTATGGCTGGTGATTAGGTTTTTACAAATAGTTGGGTACACGCACGACAAGCGACGGCATTTGGATAGCGTCGGCATATCTTTGCAAGTGAGGCGATACATATTGGCGGTAGGGCCGCCCAAATCTGAAATGTGGCCGGTAAAGCCTGGCACCTTATCGCGGATATCTTCAATTTCTTTAAGGATCGATTCCTGCGACCGGCTCTGGATAATACGGCCTTCATGCTCGGTGATCGAACAAAAGGTACAGCCACCAAAACAACCGCGCATGATATTTATCGACGTTTTTATCATGTCGTAAGCGGGAATTTTTTGTTTGCCGTAAATCGGATGCGGCACGCGCGCATAGGGCAAATCAAATACACCATCCAATTCATCAGTCTCTAATGGAATCGGTGGCGGGTTAATCCAGACTTCGCGATTCTCGTGTTTCTGAATCATCGGCCGCGCGTTATACGGATTCGCTTCCTGATGCAAAACCCGCGAGGCGTGTGCATATAAAATAGAATCTTTGCGCACCTTATCGAACGAGGGTAAACGCACGTAGACTTTTTCGTTATCGACCAGATCACTGCGATTTTGCAATGGCATCGGGATAATACGAATCGGTTGCGGCTCATTGGGGTCAAATGCTTTTTCGCTCTCGATACCTTGTGCAGGGCAGCCTTGCGTTTTCAATTGTTCTGCAGCTTCCGGATTTAGTGCCGCAATTTGCTCCGCCATTTTTTCCGGATCAAGTTGGCGTAAACCAATTTGCGAATTATTGATATCAGTTTGCGCAGCATCCACAACCGATTTTGCGTTGTGTTGGTACTCGTAGGGGTTTGGCAATTTATCAATATTGCCCGGCCAATCAATGCGTGTGGAATCAATTTCAGTCCAGCCCGCTGGTGGTTCTTTTTTAATAACCACTGTGCCGCGAATGCTATCCAATTCTTTAATATTTTTTCCGGCGGCGAGTGAATGCGCAATTTCGGCAATCGCGCGCTCGGCATTGCCGTACAACAAAATATCGGCAGTAGCATCGATCAATACTGAACGGCGAACTTCGTTGCTCCAATAATCGTACTGGGCGATGCGGCGCAAACTGGCTTCAATACCACCGAGTACAATCGGCACATCTTTATAGGCTTCTTTGCAGCGCTGGCTATACACGGTTACGGCGCGGTCGGGGCGCTTACCGCCTTGGCCGCCGGGCGTATAAGCATCGTCGGAACGCATACGCAGGTCGGCGGTATAGCGGTTGATCATGGAATCCATGTTGCCCGCGCTAACTCCAAAAAACAGGTTGGGTTTGCCAAGCGCTTTAAACGGCTCGGCACTGCGCCAGTCGGGCTGGGCGATAATCCCAACGCGAAACCCTTGGGATTCGAGAAACCGGCCAATCACCGCCATACCAAAACTCGGGTGATCCACATAGGCATCGCCGCAAACGACGATAATGTCGCAGGTGTCCCATCCCAGCTTATCCATCTCCGCACGGCTCATCGGCAGAAAAGGCGCGGGCTTGTAAGTTTTAGCCAGGCTGTGAATATTGGGTTTTGGGTAAGAAAACAGGTGTTTGGCGGTATTCATAAGGACTGCAATCGGGGGGAATTAACCCAGCCGCTATTGTCCCAGAATCGCGGCTGGCGAGACAGCATTAATTTTGGTCGTTGGAATAGAGGCCAATCTAACTGGTTATTATATTTATCCTTTCTATACTGAATTGGAACTAATAAGAGCTCATGTACGGAGGCAGTATGAAGGCTGTTATTTTGGCGGGGGGGTTAGGCACTCGCATTTCCGAAGAAACTCACCTTAAACCCAAGCCAATGATTGAAATAGGTGGAAAGCCTATCCTCTGGCATATCATGAAACTCTATTCATCCTACGGCGTAAATGATTTTATTATTTGCTGCGGCTACAAGGGTTATGTGATTAAAGAGTATTTTGCGAACTACTTTTTGCACATGTCAGATGTCACCTTTGATATGTCAAACAACGAAATGCATGTTCATCAGCAAACTGCTGAACCCTGGCGTGTGACCTTACTCAATACTGGCGAGCACACCCTAACCGGGGGGCGTTTGAAGTATGTTGAAAAATTTGTGAAAGATGATGATGCGTTTTGTTTTACCTACGGCGATGGTTTGTCCGATGTAAACATTCGTGAATTAATTGCATTCCATTATCAGCACAAAAAGCGCGCAACAGTCACCGCTGTTCAACCTCCCGGGCGTTACGGTGCATTGACCTGCAATGGTGATGCGGTAACGGGCTTTACTGAAAAGCCGCGTGGTGATGGCGGTATGATTAATGGCGGATTTTTTGTGCTATCACCCGATTGTCTGAATTTGATCGAGGGTAATCAAAGCAGCTGGGAAGATAAACCGCTGAGTGTTCTTGCGCAATCCAATGAGTTAATGGCGTTTGAGCATCATGGTTTTTGGCAGCCTATGGATACCCTGCGCGATAAAAATCAACTGGAGCAGTTGTGGGCATCCGGTAACGCACCATGGAAAACCTGGGAATAATATCGGCATGATGCAATTCGCAGATATTTTTCGGGGGCGCAAAATACTCATCACCGGACACACCGGTTTTAAAGGGAGTTGGTTGGCGCTCTGGTTGACGCAACTCGGAGCGGAAGTGAGCGGCATAGCTTTGCCGCCCGATACCGCACCATCGCATTGGAACCTACTAAAGTTGCCGGTTTCCAGCCATATCGCAGACATTAATGACGCCGACACCATCAAGAAACTATTGCAACAATCCCAACCAGAATTAGTTCTTCATCTCGCTGCCCAGCCGCTTGTCCGCTCGTCATATCAAGACCCCATACTCAGTTGGCAAACCAATGTAGTTGGCACTGCGAATGTGTTGGATGCGTGTCGTTATCAAGAAAGTGTTCGTGCAATAGTCGTCATTACGACTGATAAGGTTTACGAAAATAGTAACGCTGGAAAAGATTTTACTGAGTCAGATCCACTTGGTGGATACGACCCCTATAGTGCCTCGAAAGCCGCGTGTGAGCTGGTTGTGCAAAGTTATCGGCGCAGTTTTTTTGCGGAAAAAAAAGTGCTTCTCGCCAGTGCAAGAGCGGGCAATGTTATCGGCGGTGGTGACTGGGCAAAAGACCGGCTGATTCCCGACATTGTGCGTGCTATGCAATCCAATTCGTCTACTCAATCTTCCCAATCTCTATTGGCGATTCGCTATCCACATGCGATCAGGCCTTGGCAACATGTGCTGGATTCTCTATCGGGATATTTGTGTTTGGCACATCGCTTGCTACTACATGAAACAGATAAAGCGACCGCGTGGAATTTTGGGCCCAATCCCGAACATTGCCGGAGCGTGTCTGATGTCTTGTCGCAAATGAAATTGCATTGGCCCGAATTAGAATGGTTTGAAGATTCCATGGCGCATGTGCATGAAGCTGAACGGCTAACGCTGGATAGTTCTGCAGCACAATCGCAGTTGGGTTGGAAAACCGTGTGGGGTTTTGAAGATACGGCTCGGCACACTGCAGAATGGTATCAACGTTTTTATCTACATCAGCAGGTAAATTCCCGGCAGCAGCTGGAAATGTATCTTCGCAGCGCACAGACGAATAATTCGCTATGGGTCAGCAACTAGTTGTTTCAAACACGCCCTTAAAAGGTGTCAAGTCGATAATCTCTACTTCCTATGTAGATGAGAGAGGTTCGTTCAGTCGTTGGTTTTGTTTGCAGACCCTTGCGTCGGTACTGCCCAGCGGACATCAAATTCGTCAAATCAACCATTCTGTAAATTTGCGTACCGGCACAGTGCGTGGAATGCATTTTCAAACTTCTGCTGACGCCGATTCCAATTCAACGTGCGAAGATAACTCGCGCGCGAGCGGATATGACTCTGCTGCGGGGGAGTATAAGTTAGTGCGCTGCATTCGTGGCAAAGTTCACGATGTGGTGCTGGATTTGCGTTGTGACTCGGACACATTTGGTCGTCACTTTTCGCTTGAGCTCAGTGAAGAAAATCAGTGCATGTTGTTGATCCCACCGGGTTGTGCTCACGGGTTTCAAGCGCTGGCAGATAATAGCCAGTTGTTATATCTGCACACACAAGATTATCAACCTGCACTGGAAGCTGGGGTAAAAGTGGATGATCCACAGTTCAATATCCAATGGCCACTGCCGATCCAACATTTATCAGAGCGCGATCAATCTTTTGCATTATTTTCCGAATCTCCGCAGGGCATCAGCCTATGAATTGCAGACATTGCCAAGAGTTTTTGACCTTACCTTTTATTGATTTGGGAACTATGCCGCCATCCAATGCATATCCCGCCTCACTGGAGCAATGTGCTCAGGAGCAATCTTATCCGCTCAAAGTGTGGGTGTGCGAAAACTGTTGGTTGGTACAGACAGAGGATTACAATAAAGCAGAAGAATTGTTTACTGCAGATTACGCCTATTTTTCATCAACTTCGACCACCTGGGTTGCACATGCGCAGCGCTTTGCTGATCAGGCAATTACACAGTTGCATTTATCGGCTAATAGTTTTGTTCTTGAGTTAGCTGCAAATGATGGTTATTTGCTACAGAATTTTGTGCGTGCTGGCATTCCCTGTTTGGGTGTAGAACCTACTTCAGCCACTGCCGCAGCGGCGAGAGCAAAAGGCATTGCGATTGTTGAAGATTTTTTTGGTGTCGCACTCGCCAAGCACTTGCGTGCAGATTACGGCAAAGCTGATTTAATTGTTGCTAACAATGTTCTGGCGCACGTTCCGGATATTAATGATTTTGTTGCGGGCATAGCCGCCATGCTTAAACCCAATGGTGTTTGCAGCGTCGAATTTCCGCATTTGTTGAATCTTATTCAGTATCGCCAATTCGATACGATTTATCACGAGCACTATTCTTATTTATCGCTGCACAGTGTGAGCACCATAATGCAGGCAGCGGGTATGACAGTTTATAAGGTAGAAAAGCTGCCAACGCACGGTGGCAGTCTCAGGGTATGGATTGCTTTATCGAATGCGATGGCAATTGATTCCAGTGTGAATAGCGTATTGGTTGAAGAGACCAAAGCGGATATGGCTTCTGCGGCAGGTTATCAAAATTTTCAAACGGTTATTTCTACAGTAGCAAAAACCTTCCATGACTTTGTGCTACGGGCACAACAAGAAAATAAAACGGTTGTGGCCTACGGTGCGGCAGCCAAGGGCAATACTTTTTTAAATTACCTGAATATTAATCGCCAGCAGATTCCTGCGGTATTTGATGCAGCGGTATCCAAGCAGGGGAAGTTTTTGCCGGGTAGCCACATTCCGATCTTGGCGCCTGAACAGCTTGCGGAATTCAACCCCGATTACGTGGTGATACTGCCGTGGAATCTCCGAGAAGAAGTTGCCACTCAACTTAAATCAGTAGTGCCAGCGCATTGCCAATTTGTAACGGCTATTCCGGAGCTTGATATTCAATGAGCAGCAGAATTGTTTATACCCAGCCGTCCATTACTGAACTGGAACATGAATATGTTTTGGATGCGGTAAAAAATGGTTGGGGCGCAAAGTGTTATGACTACATCAATCGCTTTGAGCAGCAATTTGCGCACTATCTGGGTGTTAAGCATGCCATTGCCACATCCAGTTGTACTGGCGCTATGCAGTTGGGTTTGGCAGCGGCGGGTATTGGCGTTGGCGATGAAGTGATATTGGCTGATACCAATTGGATCGCTACTGTTGCACCTGTTGTACATCTGGGTGCAACCCCGGTGTTTGTCGATATTTTGCAGGACAGTTGGTGTTTGGACCCAGCGCAAGTCGAGCAGGCAATTACCTGTTGCACTAAAGCCATCATTGCAACCCATCTCTATGGCAACTTATGTGAGATGACCGCACTGCGCGCACTCGCAGAAAAATATCAGCTGTTGTTGATAGAAGATGCCGCCGAAGCACTGGGGTCTGAATATCACGGGCAGAAGGCTGGCAGTATGGGTGCATTCGGAACCTTTTCTTTCCATGGCACTAAAACCATGACGACGGGCGAGGGCGGTATGTTTGTCACTAACGATTCGGATTTATACGAGCGCGTTTTGACGCTGAGTAATCACGGTCGCAGTCGCCACCAAACCAAACAATTCTGGCCAGATGAAATTGGTTATAAATTTAAAATGTCCAATATTCAAGCTGCCCTGGGTTGTGCGCAGCTGGAAAGAATCGATGAATTAGTCGGCGCTAAGAGAAAAATATTTTCGCTCTATAAGGCCTTGTTATCGCATAACACGGAATTGAATTTCAATCCTGAGCCAAATGGGCGATTAAATTCTTACTGGATGCCGACAGTGGTATTTTCAAAACACTGCGGCATCAAGCAGGAGCAACTAACCAGCGCTTTCCAAAATGCCAATATTGATGCAAGGGTATTTTTTTGGCCGCTCAGTAGTTTACCGATGTTTATTGCCAAGCCCGAAAACCAACATGCATATGATATCTGCCAGCGGACGATTAATTTGCCCAGCTATCCGCAACTAACTGAATTCGAACAGCAGCAAGTAGTACAGGTCATTTCATCGCTGTTTTGTTAACTTGGGTGGGAATCTAATGGATCAATCTAATAAAAATAATTACGTGCAATCGGAACGTGACTATTTCACCAATATTGAGGATTATTTCCAGCAATCTTCATCCAGTTACAGTGAAAAAATGCATGCATTTTCGCGCTTTGTGCCGCGTCAGGCGCTTAGTTATTTTTTGGCGAGAAATGATATCTTCAAACAAATAATACCAATGCACGGTTCAATTCTCGATTTTGGTATCTACCGGGGTGCATCACTTTTTACCTGGCATCAGTTGAGTGCTATATACGAACCTTACAATCACTTAAGAAAGATTATTGGTTTTGATTCTTTTGCCGGCTTCTCAGAACTTAGTGATCAGGATGCCGCTGCTGCCGACAGCAGTTTTCCGTTAAAACAAAAAGGCGCAATGGAATTTACGGGCGGTGCAGAAGAGTTAGCGCGGGGAATTGAGCTCTGTGATATGAATCGTCCCCTTGGGCATGTGGCTAAAGTACATATTGAAGTTGGCACCTTACCGGAGTCGGTAGATAAATATTTAAGCGAACATCCGGAAACGGTAATTGCGTTGGCTAATTTTGGTCTGGGGTTGTATGCGCCTACCAAAGCGATTTTAGAGCTAATCAAACACCGGTTGCAGCGTGGCAGCATATTGTTATTTGAGGAGCTAAACCAAGCCATGTGGCCGGGAGAAACACAGGCACTGTTTGAGGTATTCGGTGCGGGGAATGTGCATTTGCAGCGAGTCCCTTACTGCCCGCATCTTAGCTGGATGACCGTAGAGGGCGGACTATCGTGAGAAAACATGTGGTGATTATTGGGGCTTCCATTGGAGGATTAATCGCAGCCGCTGCACTGCGATGCAGGGGTATCAATGTCACTATTCTTGAAAAAGGCGGCACGGTTGGTGGTTTATATGGAAAAGTTGACACACCCTTTGGTAAGCAAGAGTTAGGCATGCATGTGTTGTATTTGACCGCGCCGCATTATCAACATTTGGTTGAAATATTTGGTGAGCACAAACTGGAGGTATGGCACGGTTATAAAGTTGACATTGGTGGCGCGTTTAATTTTGGGAAAACATTTTTTAATAGTATCTATCCCGATGTCCGTGCCTTACCTCAACAGACTGAAATATTGCAGCAGCTGGTCGCCAATGCCAGCTCCCAGCATGAACAGCGGTGTGCAAGTGCAGCTGCCGCTAGCCGGTTTGGGGCGATAGCGGCGGAGACAGTCGTGTTACCGATTCTAAAAAAATTATGGCAAACAGAACCCTCACTACTTAGCGCTGGAGCACTGCACTGCTTTTACGATTTGCGAAGAATTATTGCGTGCGAAAAAAGCGAAGCCGATCAATTTAAACAAGATCCTGCGGTAGATCAGGTATTGGGTAATCCTGAACAGCGGCAACCTGCCGGTGCGGTGTTTAATGGCAGAATGGCAGCTCGATTCACCAATAATTGCGGTGATCTATCTGAGGCTGTAGTGAGGTGGTTGCATGCGCAGGATATCAAAATTCATTTCAATACATCAGTGGCGATCGACAAGGGCCAGTTGATGTTAAATAACGCGGCACTGGCTGAACAGTGTGATGCTTGTATTATTGCATCGCCCTTACCTTCACTTATTCCCGACGCCCGCAGTCGAATAGAGTTACGTGAACTGAGTATTTATTATTTTCAATTGGCTGACGTTATTACTGAACATTTTCCAGCGTATTATTTATTGTGTCATGACACCAGTCTCCGTTCATCGCGCATCGTAAACTACAGTGCATATCATGATGAACAAGGTCAAAAAGGTACTTGTGTTATCGCAGTTGAAGTGCTGCATGTCGCTGGTACCGCACCCACCGAGCAAGATATTGCGACCGAGCTCAGTAGAGTATTGCCTTTTGCGTCGATACTGGCATCGTACAAATTACCGAACACTATGCCAGTGCCGGTGCCCAGTTTGGCAAACGCGGCTGTCCTGGATGAATACACGGAGCAATTGCAAAAAAATAATGACGATATGCCAGTGTATTTTTCCGGGATGAGAACGGACCAAGGATTATTTTTTTCGCACCATACTATAGGAAACGCATATGACTCAGCATTGGCATGCGCAGAAAGATTGTCTTGAGATTGTTGAAATGCCGTTTTATTGGCGGCTTTCAGAATCTCGCTCTGCCTCTGTAATTCCTTCGCGCTTGGCGATTCGGTTGAGCTGTGTTGAAGCCTATGATTATTTGGAATACCGCCCCAAACCTGCAGAGTTGCAGGCTATTAACTTGGCCTATCAACAAGATGCCAATATTGGATTTCTGAATCCCGAATCCGGGCAAATGAATACCTACGGCTCCAGTGTGAACCGTTTTTTTCTCAGTGTTTTGCAAAAATATCCTGCTGAAAAAATCTATGAAATTGGCTGCGGTGCTGGTTTTAGTATTCAGTATGCAGCCGAACATGGATTCAAGGTCACAGGTATAGATCCATCAGAATACTCTTTGCGTTGGAGCGAACGACTGGGTTTTGAATTACTGAATACATTTTTCGATGAATCCTTAATTGCAGGTCAGGCGGACTTAATCTTTTGTAACGATGTATTTGAGCATGTGCCACAAGTAGACCAGTTCTGTCGTGCGGTATATAAGTCATTAAAACCTGATGGGGTATTTTGTTTTTCTACCACCAACTCGTCAGGAAGTATTGCGCTGGGTGATATTTCCATGCTGGAACATCAGCATGTCAATATGTTTACCGAGCAATCGATTTATTTGTTACTGCAACAAGCAGGTTTTTCTGATGTTTCTGTTGGCGGTGGCTCATATGGCAATACCTTTCAGGTAATCGCTCGAAAACAAAAGGGGTTATGTGTTGTTCCCGCATCTTTGCCTGTGAATAGTTGCCAGGGTTATTTTGAGAGAGCGCAAAAAATGCTAACCCGGTTTCAGCGGTTCTATCGCGAGATTGGCCATTCAAGTCATTATTATGTGCCATTGCGGTCTATCCCATATCTTGCATCCGTGGGTAATTTTGGCGATAGCGATGTGTTTGATTCTAATAAATCCTGGCAGGGAAAATATATTGATGGATATGATCGCCCGATTAAATCAGTGTCTGATTTGCATTATCAGCCAGGAGAAAGTTTTTTTATTGGTTCTCTGACGTTTTACGAAGAGATAAAAAAAATGTTGCTGGCGCATGGTTACCCGGAACGCAATATTTACTCTATTTCATCGTTAGGTGACTTTGATGTGTAGAGTAGGGTGGGCACCATGAATATTGTGATATCGCAGTCCATGTTATTTCCCTGGGTGGGCATGTTAGAGCAAGTCAGGCAGGCCGATGTATTTGTGCATTACGATGATGTGCAATTCTCCAAAGGCAGTTTTGTTAATCGTGTGCAATTGAAATGGCCTTCCGGATCTAAATGGTTAAAGGTGCCGCTGGAAAATTTGCATTTAGGGCAACGAATTAATGAGGTTAAACCGGCGGATGTCGCAACTTGGAAACAGCAACATCTTGAACTATTTGAAAAAAGCTTTGAAACAGCGCCTTACGCAAACGATGCGCTGGCAATTGCCGAAAAAGTATATAGCACTGACTACGAAGACATAGGGAGTTTATCCAGGGCATCGCTGATTGAATTGGCTCGTTATTTTGGTTTTGAAAAGTCTACACAATTTCTGGATGTAGCAAGTTTGAATATTGGCGGTAGCAGTAGTGAGCGAGTGTTTGCGGTAGTGAAGGAATTAGGCGGAAAAAATTATATAACCGGGCATGGCGCGGCTAATTATCTTGATCATCAATTGTTTGAACAGGCTGGTATCGATGTGCGCTATATGGAATATCAGCGAAAACCTTATCCACAAAACTACGGCACTTTTAACCCTCATGTAACAGGGCTCGATCTGGTTGCCCATTGTGGGCCTGCTGGTGCTGAAATGATCTGTTCGGGTACATCCTCTTGGAGAGACTTTATAAAATGAATCCTATTGAACAATTTAAACAAGAAGTGGAACACAATATTACTGTGCTTGGACAACAAACAGAATTGCATGTGCTGTCGAATAGTTGGCTCACCCAAATCGCAGGTTATAAGTACTCGTATAACTTCAGCTGGATGGGGCGGCCGATTATTCAATTGCCACAAGATATGGTGGCCATGCAGGAACTGATTTGGCAGATCAAACCTGATTTGATTATTGAGACCGGCATTGCGCATGGAGGCTCATTAATTTTCAGTGCCAGTATGCTGGCATTGTTGGAAATGAGCGATGCAATTGAGTCGGGCAGCACCTTGAATCCGCGTGAGCCTAAACGCCAGGTATTGGGTATTGATATTGATATTCGCCAGCATAATCGCGCTGAAATTGAAGCGCATCCCATGGCGCATAGGATCAATATGATTCAAGGTTCCAGCATAGATTCAGCAATCATCGCCCAAGTAAAAGCCTTTGCTGCGCCGTTTAAAAGAATTTTAGTTTGCCTTGATAGTAATCATACCCATGAGCACGTACTTGCTGAGCTGGAGGCCTATGCTTCGTTGACAAGCGTGGGGAGTTATTGCGTGGTATTTGATACTGCAATCGAGGATCTTCCAGTGCAGTTATTTCATGATCGTCCTTGGGCGCCGGGTAACAATCCCAAGACAGCAGTGTGGGAATATTTGAAAACGCATCCGGAGTTTGAGATTGATAAAAGTATCGAACATAAATTGTTAATTACGGTTGCGCCAGACGGTTATTTAAAACGAATTGGCTAAACTAATAACACTGCTCTGTGATTCACTTGACCATCAGAGCAGTATTTTTCCTCACGCTACTGCTGGAACTTTGCTTGATGTGCGTCGATCATTTCGTACATAGCTTCTGCAAAATGTTTTGTAAATCGCTCTGCGTCAAACAGTGGCGATGCCAAGACCTTATCGCGCAATTCACTGCGTAATTCCACCAGATAATTTTTATCCCCCGCAAATGCAGTAGCCTTACGAATATAGTCGGTTGTATCTTCCGCAATCCAATTAGGCAGTCCCACATTGTGCGATAACGACTCCCCAAGGCGCGACCAAAAATCCCGGCCTTTCATGGTTAGCACCGGTACACTCATCCACAATGTGTCGGCAGTTGTTGTGCCTCCCGGGCATGGAAATGGATCCAGTGCTATATCTATTTTGTTATAGGATTTGAAGTAATCTACGCGCGGCGTTACCCCTTCCAATAGTAAACGTTCCGGAGCGATGCCATGCGCTGCATAACGTTCGTAGGTTTGCTGGACTACTGATTGCTCGCTGAGTTGTCTTGTTTGGAGGTAGAGTTTTGAATTGGGGACACTATTTAATATCTGTGACCAGACGGCGACAACATCATCACTCATTTTAACCAGGTTATTAAAGCAGCCAAATGTGGTGTAACCATTTTGAATGGCGGGCAGGGTAGCAACAGGAACGTCCTCTACCAGCGGCGCAAAACATCCGGCAACTTCTGGGAGGCGCCAGACTTGCTCGACAAATGGATGTTCCTCCCCAACGGGAACCAAATAGGGATCAGCCAGAATATAGTCCATCTCGATCATGCCTGTGGTAGCGGGGTACCCCGCCCAAGTGACCTGGATTGGCGCTGGTTTGTAAGCAAACATCGGTAAGCGGTTGTAAGCAGTATGGCCCGATAAATCGAATAAAATATGCGGTGCATCCTGATAAATTATTTCTGCCGCATCCTTATCGCTTTTGCCATAGATTGCCTGCCATTTAATAAAATGGGGTTTAATAAGTGCGGTAACTTCATCTTCTTTTGGTTGTGTGGTGTAGGCGATCAATTCAATTTTACTTTTGTCAAAATGTCGCAAAAGACCTTCAAGAAAAAATGCGACTGCATGCCTTTTTAAGTCGCCCGAGACAAAGCCGATTCTAAGTTTGCTATTTTCATCCGGTAATTGACATAGCCAGGTTTTATAGCGGTTTTTTACTTGCGCTGAGACATAGGCGCCATATTGTTTCGCGTCGTGCAATAATTGCTCTGGTGGAAGTTTTGCGTGATAACCCGCAATCAATAGCATGTTGCTGTAGACAAACGTAAATTCAGGTTTGATATCGATCGCTTTGCGGTAGTAATCTAAGGCGATTTGGGTATTGCCAAGTTCTTTATGGACATTGCCCAGTGTGTTGAGTGCTTCGGGCAGCAGGGGGTCCAGTGCCAACACATGCTCCAGCACAGCTTTTGCCTCCTCTTCTTTTCGTTGAAGATGCAGTGCCAAGCCCAAGCCGGTTAATGACAGTGTGTGCGCCGGATCTATTTCAATCGCTTTACGGTACGCAATTTCTGCCTGGGTGTATTTCTCTTGATCGGCAAAGTTTTTCCCGAGATTCATAAACGCGTTGGTGAAGATAGGATTCAGCTTTAACGCTTGAATATAACTCGATTCGGCCTCGGTATATCTGATTTGTTCATTCAGGGCAATGCCCAAATTATTATGCGCATCGGCCATATCCGGCCTAAGCAAAATGGCAGATCTAAAACTGCTTTCTGCGTCTGTTAATTTTTTTTGCCCCAATAGGGCTATCCCAAGTTGATCATGCGCTTCGGGGAAATCATAACTAAGCATAATTGCTTTGCGGCATAATTTTTCAGCATCAATGAAATGGAGTTGCTCGTTCAACATTTTACCAAGGGACATTAGCGCGAGTGAGTCTTGCGGATTTAATGCAATGGCTTTGCGGAAGTGTGTTTCAGCTAACGCTAAGTGTCCTATTTCTTTTAGGGCTGTTGCGAGATTGCGTTGCGCTTCAGCATCTTTAGGCTCCAGCAGTACAACTTTTTTCATGGGCTCTATGGCTTCGGCCATTTTCCCTTGTTCGGCAATCGCGACGCCCAATATTTTCCACACTAGTGTGGCCTTGGGGTAGGCCTTACTTAATGGCTTTGCTATAGCTTCAGCTGCGGAAAAATTGCCACTATTGACTGCGGTTATCAAGGTATTTAATTCAGTTTGGCTTGGGCTTTTTTTAAGCATTCCCATTTCCTGATTTATTGTGGGCTACATAGAAATAATGAAAATCCTTACCGCGCTTTCACCAAATACTGACCGCTTAACAAGGTTTCATCCACCACATGGCCGATGCTATGGGATGGGTATATTTCGGTTAAGTACACTCGGCCATTGCGTTTGACTAAACGTGTATCAAAACGTTGGTATTCACCGGTGACGGGTTGATAAACCAGCTGGTATAAATCCAAAGTGTCACCGCTGACCATGCCGTTATTGGTGCCACTATGAATTACCACTTGTTGCTGGCCTGGCGAGGAATCCACCCTTGCCATATAAGGCTGGCAATTGATCGCACTGGCCATGTCGTCACTGGCTTTCGCAACCAAATGTTGCACCTGTACACCGTAATCAGTTTCCCAAAAGCGCGGAGAGCCAAAACCCATTTGTGTTTCGGGTGAAGCTTTCCATTTACCAAAGGTTTGATACTGGTTGCTGAATATAATTTGCCCGGTAAACCCGTCGCGTACTTCCAATTTAAAACTAAAAACGCGGCTACGTTTATCCAATGCGGTATTGATGTGTAACAAGTTATGCGCACCGTTGATGAAACGTGTGTAGTAACTTGGATTCTCTACGCTGTTGGGGAAGGTGAGCCTCATATCCTCAACTTCGCCACTGACAAAAAATTGCACGCGATTTTGTTTCGATAGCGCTTGTGCCTGCGCCGCCGCATTCATTTCGCCGCGAACATTCGCTCCAGCAAACGATTCGCGCAGATAAGAGGGAGTGAGCATGGAATGGCGATTACGTAAGTTGGCCCCGATTAACAGCGGCAGATGTTGCTCAACTTGTTGCAATGCGCCGAGACTGCTTGATACCGGCACCATTCTTGGAAAACTCACAAAGGCGATCGACTTTTTGTAGTCGTTACTGAAGGGTTCAGGGCAGAGGAATTGACCGGGAGTATTAATGGATGCCGTTGTTCCCGCCGCATAAGCAGTGGCGTCAGTGGACGTATGGGTAAATGTAGTTGACGCAGGAACGACAACGGTTGTGTTTGATTTATTTGTCGTGATGGCAGCGGGCGGAGTGTTACTTTGCGGCGTAGCGAAAGTTCGCGGCGCTGAGGCAGCCACAGGTGCAGCAATAGTAGCAATCGGTGCAGCCGTAGTATTGGATGCAGCCACAGTATTGGGTGCGGTGGGTGCAGCGGATGTCTGGCTATTTGTCGTTATGGTAGATGACGTTGTTGTCGACGTCTTGGCTATACCGGTTCCGGGAATCTGGCCTAAATCTGACATTTTGCTTACTTCGGCCAGAAGAAATACCAGATCGTTTTCCATCTCCGCAAGCCGGTCAATACTCGGTTTGGAATTCGCCCACTCCTCGACGTATTGCTTAACGGTTTCGTCATTCAAATCTATTTTTTCGCCGCTCTCGGTCACTATGGTTCTTTTTTCGTTCGATTGAAAAAAGTGACTGCAACCGGTGATGCCTAAAACTACAAGACAAGTCATTGCCACCGGCAAGAGTTTTCCGGCAGTGCGGCCAGATGTGGCTCGGGCGTATTGTTTTAACATGCTCATGTTCCTGTATTCCACCTATTTCCCAAGGTAGTCGCAGAGGTTGTTTAGTTACCTTGGGTCATTGTTTAGTTACTTGGGGTAAGTAGCAGGTTTTGTGCCGCCAAGGGTACCGCTGTGTAGTCGGTGAGTTGCGCAAAGTTAGAACTGGTGTAATCCACAACAATACAATTCACGCCCGCGCTTTTTAAATCGTCACATTTTCTGGATGCTTCCTTTTGCGTGCTGAATCCGCCCAGCTTCAATCGATAGTAGTCGGTGTTCCTGACATTGGTTCGTTGAAAATTAGGTTCCATGTCGGCGAGCAGGGCGCGATTTTTATCCATCATCTCTTGCCATACGATTGGTAGACGACGCATGTCGGTAATCGATGCCACTTGCAGTGCAAAATTAGCGTCGCTCGGCGTTGCAGATTCTTCCTCTGCTACTTCTGGTTCAGCGATATAGGTGTCTACTTCTGATTCGTCCGGTGTATTTACCGCGATAGGAGCGGTGACCAGTTCTGCGTCAGCTGGTAGTGGGACCGGAACCGCTTGCGGTGGTGTGACCGCACCGGGACTGTAGCCAGAGGCAATTGCTGTAGGGCCCTGACTTTGTTCCAGGCTTGTTGAGAGTTGTTCAAGTTGGCCAAGCAGCAAGTTTAATTCCCCTTCAATCGCCAGCAGGCGCGACAAACCCGGCTTAAGGGTTTTCCATTCTTCTAATAATTGATCGTATTCTTTTTGTTTTGCGGCGATGGTTTGGCGGTCGGCATTGCCACCCGAATTTTTAGCCTGGGGGTTGGACTGACAGCCGATCAAACACAGCAGTAAAGATGTGAGGGCGACAGTGGCTAAAGCGTGATTAGATAACTTATTCATGTTGAATCGCTCGCTTTGGTTAGTACTTAAAGTCGTGGTATTGCACATCGCAATACACTTTGGATTTTGCTAATTGGGCGCAGGCTTGTTGGGCCTTTTGCTGTGCATCTGTTCCTTTCGCTGGTCGACCGGGGTAATAAGCCAAGCCCAGTATGAAGCCGCCTTTGTTGGGTTTTTTGATGTAAAAAGGCGTCTGCATAAATTGTCCGCCCAGTTTGTTGCGCAAGATGTGATAGTAGAGTTTCAGTAGGTTGGGGCTGTCAAAATGTCCGGCACTGGCGACATAACCTGCTGCTTCATCCAGTGGACGCAATACAAAATCCACCCCCGCGATAACATCGCCATCGGACGAAAAATCCAATTTTTTATCGGCGGTTTTCAGGCCGCGTCTATCGATGTAATTTTCATCCACTTTGAGGTGGTAACTACCGGGTTTTACATTGGTAAATAAATAGTAGCCGTCGTATTCCGAGCGAGTGGTTGCGACGATTTTTTCGTTTTTATCCATCAAGTTCAGCATGATGTAGGGAGCGACATCGCTCTCACCCGCAACATTTTTCAGGTAAATCACGCCTTCCACTTCACCTGCTTTTACCACCGGCAACTCGACTGTTTCCACATAACCTTTGCGAGCTTTAATCGCTACACCGGGGATGGCGGTAATCATGAATGGTCCGTCAAGGGTAGATTCGTCTACCACAATATCGGTCAGCGTGTTGTTGTAGAGGGAGCTTAAAACTGCAACGCCAGATGCATTGGTCTTTTCCTGACGATATGCCTGGACCGCTTTCACGGTGGCGTTTTCAATGGGGCGCTCGTCTGCATCAAAAATGCCGTTCATATTCAGGTCTTCAAATACCCGTGCGGACACAGCGCCAGCTTGGGCGATGGGTTGGGCTGAAGTAAATATGCTGTGGCCGATGGGTTCGTAGCCAAGACTAAATCTCAGTGAGAGGCCAGCGAACCAGGATTTGTCCTCGTTATAGCCAGCGTTCGTACTTAAATAAAATGCGTCTTTGCGCCAGTTCAGGCCGAGGTTGACCTGATATTGGTCTGGAAGTGTGAGATAGGTGTACCTGAACTCTGAATTGAAGCTCGGTGACCAGTTGTAATTAGCAATACCGCCATAGGAAAAGACTTCGTTGGTGGGTTCAATCCCGTAGCTACTGAACAGACGAGTATTCAGCCTGCCAAAGTTTTTACGGTATTGAAGACCTCCGGTCACGCTATCCTCCATTACTGGTGTTAATTGAGGTGGCAGAAGCGGGTCTGCAATCACGTCTTTGTGCCAGCGAATGCTGTTAGAGAAATAGCCCAGTCGGCTACCTATTGCCAGAGAGTTTTGGAAGTATTCGTCCTCCAGTCCTAACTCTTTTTGCTCACTTCGATTCCAGGAGTTTTGGTAGCTGATAGGTAGCATACTGCCGGTAAACAGTTGACCTGACATGTTCACGCCGTAAGTGTCGGTATTGACAGTATCGGTCGAAGTAGGATTATCCAGCGTGAAATACTGGTTCTCTGAGCGCTGGTAGTTTAGCGAGTAAGAAGTATTAAACAGGCGGGTTCTGAAGTTGTAATCGGTCGTTAGTAGGTCATATTGATTTTGCATAGCTCTCGCGCTGAATAAGCCGGCCTTGCCCAAACTGGCACTGGCGCCCAAGCTCAGATATTGCTGGGTCTCGCCTAACTTTGGTTCAAAAGTTGAGCTGCCAGCATTCAGGGCTAGCCAGTCTGTTAGCCCATAATCCAATGCCAAGCTTGCTACGACGCCTTGCTGGGTGGGGTCATTTATGTAGGGATCAACGTTGAAGACGGATTCGCCTGCTTCCACCAACGAGAAACGATACATTCCTTGACCCGCCAGAACCGTATTGCTATCGACAATATAAGATTCTGTTTTAGTTTCAATCTGGCCTTGAGGGCCGTAAAAAATGAGTTCGAAGTCGTTGTTGCCGTACTCCAGTTGCGTGTCATTAAATTCATAGCGACCCTCGCTAACACCGAAGCGTTGATCGATGAGTACACCGTTACGGTAGAGTTCCACGTCCCAGCCGACTTGAAGTTCGCCGGTAATATTGACCCGGCGATTGTCGGCCAGTTGATTGATTGGGGTGTTGCCTAAACTAAAACCCCTGCTCATTGCTTGGGTGTTGCCGATACCGGCGTTAACCGGTACCACATCGCCAATGGCATATTCGGTGGCGTTTAGCGGGCCGAGCAAGTTCCCCTCATCTGACTGGCGCGACAGCGTGAGACGTGCACTGCTCAATGAGTCCTCCTGATTCCCTGCTAAAAAAAGCTCGGTATTGAGGTAGGCCAGATCATGGCTAGAGAGTATTGAGTAGTTGCCCGATGTGTCGCGGTAGGAGGTAGGCTTCGTATCCGCCGGGGCCGAAAGTGGAGGAGGGATAACCTGTTTGGTTTCGCGAGCTGAGACTTGAATATCCAGTAGAGGTGGTGAAAAAGCTTTATAGCCGGACTCTTGTAACGGCAAAATGGATTTGTTATTCGACACAACCATCGCGTTAGGTTTATCCAGCCGCGCCAGCCGCTGCTCCACAGGAAATGCTTCCTTGGCGCTGATCGCAAGGGCAAGGCCTTCTTCATTGAAATCGTAGTCCAGATCAAACCAGGTTTTCAGGTCATCCAGCTCGATGAAAATATCGTCCTGGACGGTGTAATCATCGGCAGCGACAAAATAGGTCTCGTCATCAATCTGGACTTCCAAGCGCCCATCGTTCAAGCGTTTGAGGGAAAAAAGATTGCTTTCTTTGCGGAACCACCCGTCAGCACTAACGCTTTCAAGATTGGTGTAAATTGCAAATTCGACTAGTTGAAAGAAATCCCCGATGCCGATTTGCATTCCTTTATCGGAGGTGATCGCGAGCATATTGGCGAGTTGTAGTCCGTTGACTGAGGTGGAGAGGATTAGCTCCTCCCCGGCGGAAAACCGGCTTTCATCGTCATCCTCAACGAGTGACGGATTTAAGGCGTCAGCGCCTTCGGGGGAAACGGTAGAAGCGTCAAAAGTCTGGCTGGACGAGGTTGGACCAGGGTGAATTTTTGCCGCCTCGGCCTGTGCCGCTAGTTGGGCTTGCAGAGCATCGTGAGCGGCATATTTTTCTTTCATACTTTTGAAAATCTTTTGCAGATTTTCGTTAGTTTGAGCGAGGCTGGTATTTTCCGCCAAGGTAACTGATGGGTAAAAAATCGTTAATAAACAAGTGGTTATTGCTATTCCTCTGGCGCTAATAACGATTGTTTCGTCCGATTTTTTACTCATCTGCCCATGCTCAGTTAGCCGTTTTTATCATGCCCCCCTTAACGGAAATTGTTTTGTCGAAGAAGGTTTTACCGCGAAAACTTTTGGCACCTTCGTAGACAATACGGAGCTTTCCATCGGTTACAGCAAAGTCCGCGCCAACCCACGAAAGCACCGCCGTTGTGGTGCTGAGTTCAGGCCAAAAATTGTAGTCTCCTGCTTTGGCGATGAGGCGCTCGCTGCCACCGTTGGGTGTCCAATAAGCGTTGATATGGCCAATCACCGAGTGCGCGCCAGTACGTGACATGCTGACTTCCACAGATCCCTTTTTGGTGGTGGTGTTGTATCTGATGTGGGCATTATCTATCGTCATTTGATAGTCGAGCGTACCTTGCTGAACGACCACAGGAATAGCAAAGTTGAGCACGATGTTGATTGCGGTTGCGGAGGCATTTGGATCCAACCCTTCTTCAGCTGTTGTGGGTGGCAGAGCTTTGAACAACAAGTGGGAACGGTACTCGCCGGCGGCAAGGTCTTGAGGGCGTCTGATGGCAAGTTTCACCGTCTGACGCTCGCCCGCCTTGAGGGTGACTTGCTTTGGTGAAAACCGCAGCATGCTACTGGCGATAGGAAAGTTAGCCGCATCTGCTGTAGTGAGATCGTGGTAGCCGCCACCGGGTTTAGCTTTTTTTTCAACCAGACCAAGACGATAGGTGGTAGTAACTTTGGATGTATTGATGAGCGTAACATCAGCTGTGCGGTCGGTGGGACTAAACTCTACGCGTGTGGGATTAATCAGGAGATTAGCCCATACGGTTTGCGCAGAGAGTCCCAGCACCAGCGAGACACAGATATATTTAAATGATTTATTCAACATTTTTCAAATCCTTAGGCTGTTCGCGAATGGTATGAAGGCATTAGTAGTCGAGGTTGAGGTTTAAAAAAATAAGATACTCGGCTCCACTGTAGTATTGGTTGGCAGGGTTGCCTGACGTACTCAACGTGGCCCCCATTTTGAACTGGGCGCTGCCGGTAGTACCAAGGTTGACTGCCGAGGGAATATCAACAGCAGTAATAGTGAATTGTGCGGTTTGTGGAAAATTCATTGCTGATGAAGCGGGCAAGTCCACAGAGAGGTTTACAGTGGTGTAAGGCGGTAATCCACTGATAGTAAATACGCCGGGAGTGCCGGCTTTAATAATTAGAATTTGATTGGTACTTTGAAACGCCCCGTTACGCTGAACGGTGACTGTGCTAACTGAGTTATTGCTGAGAATCGCTATCTCGCCAAAATTGAGCGGGCTATCAACGGTGAGGTCGGCCATTACAGGCGCGGAAAATGTCAGTAAACCCATTAATATACAAGCCACTTTTTTCAAAATCGTTCCTCACAAAAAAACCTTCAAACCCGGTGCAGGTTTGAAGGTTTTGGTTACCCGCCTGCGTCGTTATTAGTAATTTACTTCCACATCAAAACTACCAGTGTAGGCCAGATCTTGATAGGTGGTTGTGGTAACTGCTGTAGGGTCAGTAATCAGGGTTGCACCCACAGTGAACACAGCACCACCGGTTGCGTCAGTTGCCAGAGGGCCGTCACCTGCCGTAATGGTGATTGCAGCAGCTGGAGCACTGGTTTTTTGCGCGGTAAAGTTAATTAATTGAAATTGCGCAGTGCCTGGGCCAGTCGCAGCAGTGAGGTCAACGGCTGTATTAGGTACTGTCAACGTCAGCGTCGTAAATGGCGCTACACCTGCAACAGTAAATACCGGGCGTGCCACGGTTCCGCCGACTGCTTGGATAACCGATGTTCCCGCACTGCTACAGGTTGCACTGGTCGGCGCTGCCGTTAATGTCAACGATGTAGGAGAGAGAACCAAGCCCGAGCATTCTGCTACGGTTGAGTCGGCAGCAGCACGCACCTCACCAAAATCAAGTGTGCCCGTAAAGGTAAAGTTGATTGCGTTGTTCACGGTAACTTGTGCAGGGACATTTACGGTTTCTGCCAGTGCCAAGCTAGAACACATACACAGCATGGCAGCACTTAGGCCTGTAACGAGTTTTTGATTGCTTTGTTTCATATGAGCACTTCCTTTAGAAGAGTTGAACGTTTAAGTAACAAAACGCCTGATACTGACATGCTTGCGCAAGGCGTAAGAAGCTATCGACTGGCTGCTGCAAAGCTTTAATTTTTAACGAATTCTTAAAAATTTGATCATTAATTGTACGGTTTTGCCGCTTTGCATTTCCCGGCGCGACCGAATCCTTAAAAGCCTGCTCTATTGCTTCTTTAAGTGATGTAGGAAGCGATATAGCCTGTGTTTTGAACTATAGGACAGGCCTAGTTCTTTACAAGAATGCGCTTAGATCAATAAGTTAGTAGGAAAGCCTACGTCATGATCAGGTTAAATTTCCGTAACTTGTTTGCGGGTTGCCTCTCCCGTTGTTGCTATCTATCTATCCTTTGCTATACCCAATCTAAGTAAAACGCTTTCGCTGGTATTTACTCATGTCTATAGGGTTTTCATATAAGAGAGGGTGTCGTGGATTTAAAAAACTTAATCGATAACGCACAGAAGTTGCCAAATATTCCCAAGGTCGTGCAGGAGTTGATAGAGAGCTTCGGCAAGGACAATGTCAACAATGATGAGATCGCAAAAAAAATCGGCGCTGATCAGGTGCTCACAGCGAAAGTATTACGCGCGGCTAACTCGGCGCATTACGGTGGCAATCGCAAAGTGGGTTCGGTGAATGACGCGGTGTTTATCCTGGGCTTTAACGCGGTGCGTACCTTGGTTCTTGCATCGGGTATGACGGGAGCGTTTAAGGCGCCCGAGGGTTTTGATCTGCCCGCGTTTTGGCACAACAGTTTTGCGGTGGCGAGTACCTGTAAATGGTTGGCAAAGTTTTCCAAAGACGATGCAGAGACCGCTTTTACTTGCGGCATGATCCATAATATTGGCGAATTGCTGATCCATACCATCTTGCCGGAAGAGTGCAAAGATATCCGAAAAGTCGTGGAGCGTGGCGCGCGCAACTCAGACATCGAAAAGAATGTGCTCGGATTTAATTTTCCCGAAGCGGGCGCTGAATTGGCCAATCGCTGGAAGTTTCCCGATGCGATCACTGCCGGTATTCGTTATCAATTAGATCCGTTGGGTGCGCCGGAATTTTCGCGCTTCGCAGCCTTGATTAACATTGCTGACTTTATCGTGCATGAAAACGCGAAAGATGGCGGCGCGACTTTGCTGGAAAATTTCCCTAATGAGTTGGGCTCCAAGCTGGGCATTAATTTGGTGAAGTTAATGGAGCGAATTGATGAAACCAAAGATCTGGCTGGCGGCTTTGAAGAACTGCTGCATTAAATCAGAATGAAAATGATCGATGGTGAGAGAGCAAAGCCCGTGCTAAGCACGGGCTTTTTTATGGGCAACCAATAGGTTTTGACACAGGCAAATTAGTTGCAAGCTTGTAATGCATCGATAAAACAGTCGTCGATTTCCAACGGGGTGGTTTTACGTTTAATCGCTTCAAAAAAAATTGTCGCTTGGGGATATTCGCGGCTCAAGTACATCAACCACTGTTTGACCCGGTTACCGCAATTGCGCTCACAGTAAAGCGGTGTGGTCAGTTTGTAGTAGTCGTAAAGCATATTGCAGATGTGGCTCCAGGTGAGCGGTATGTAATCCTCACCTTTTATATGCGCCTTAATTTGGCGTGCAAGATCAGGGCAGGCGAGTAGGCCACGGCCGAGCATCACATCGGCACCGTTAGATTGTTCCCGGCAGCGCAGGTAATCCGCCACTGACCAGATTTCACCATTGGCGATCACCGGAATTTTTAACTCGGCGCGAATATCGGCGATGTAACTCCAATACGCGGGCGGTTTATAGCCATCGGCTTTGGAGCGGGCGTGAACGGTTAGCTCATCTGCGCCAGCTGCTTCCACTGCGCGGGCGTTATCCAGATAGCTGCTGCGATCTTCATAACCCAAACGGATTTTAGCGGTAACGGGAATGTCCCGCGGCACTGCATCGCGCACGGCTTTAATAATGGAATAAACGCGATCCGGTGTACGCAGCAAACAGGCGCCGCCCTCGTGTGAATTAACGGTTTTCGCGGGGCAGCCGAAGTTCAAGTCAATCGCTTTGGCTCCATAGCGAACCAACTCCAGCGCATTGATCGCCATGGGTTCAGGCTTGCTGCCAAGTAACTGCACGCGCACCGGCGTTCCGTTCGGGGTTTTGCAGTCGCTTTCCAGCTCTTGCGCGTACTTATAGAAGACCTTGTAGGGCAGCTTTTGGTCGGTAACGCGGATAAACTCGGTCACACAGCCGTCCAATCCACCAATACGCGATAGTATGTCGCGTACATGATGCTCAACAACGCCCTCCATCGGGGCCAGCATAATGCGCATAGACTTGCTCGGGTTCGTTCAAAGGCCGGCATTTTAGCCGGTTTTGGTTGATAATTTGTCCAACCCTGCGTAGATTGCGCGGCCTTTTGCGGGTAAAACCCATCTTTTTTACTGATTATCGAGGTTCTTAATGACTCA
>CAZCJR010000053.1:0-31179 GCA_964499225.1 uncultured Cellvibrionaceae bacterium
CCATTTCCCGCTCCATACGCTCCAAATAAGGTTGCGCACGGCCTTTATTGTTAGTAACTACTTTGTTGCATCCACAATAAAAGCAAAGGGTATCGCAAAAAGGAATATGAAAATAAAGCGACAGCGGCCTTCCGCTCGCGTTACTCCTCTCGACCGCTGCTTTAAAATTAGCGTCAGAGAAACTTTCATTAAATTGTGGTGCAGTAGGATATGACGTGTAACGCGGCCCGGTTAAGTCATATTGCTTAATAAGTTCCGAATTCCATTCAAGTGGCGTTTGAAAGTGCGACATAACTTACCTTTTTTGGGTGCATCAAGTGAGAGTAACTATATGATCAGAATACTCGTAACCGCAAGTGCAGCCATTGATATGCATCAAGCAGGTATTTATTGGGATCACTTGTCAGTATTTCGTTATCTTCATCGAGACTTGTAGATCAAACGGCGCAACTACAATTGGAGCGAACGCGGTATGTATAGTAAACCGGAGGCTTTGTATCAGAGGAAGAGCCTTGACATCATTATTTGACACATTTAAATCATATTTCCGCCAACCAAACTCACACATTGTTGACACATTTTTATCGAGCTGTTAACACAGTTAAATCGCATTTAGACACATTTAAATAGCCTTTTAACACATTATTCACACATTGTTTTTCGTGAAAAATATCTTCTTTGTGCTTCAGAAAGTTCATAACTGTCATATTATTTGTGCTGCGTTTTTAAGCACAAATAATGTGGCCTGTGCGGCGGTTTTGAAGACAGATTTATGTGCAGACAGGTGCGTACAAAGAAGATATTTATGCGAACAATCAATTCGGCACCGTCACCAAAGCCTAGTTTTTGAATACAGCTAAACGTTTAGACTGTGGCCAATTTAGAAGCGCGTACAGAAACAGGCTGTACGAAATGACAACCAAACGCTAAAGTGACCACCAGTGATCTATCAAGCACCAGAGTTAATCGCCACGAAAAGCGGGCAAGCAGAACTGAACAGGTTTTTAGTTTGTCGATGAAGACAATCGCTGAACTTTTTAGTGAGCACGATGAAAATAGGATTGATGCCGGATATCCACGGCGAGTTTTATTGGAGTAACCCTGAATAGCTACCCCTTTTACCAGAGGATGTCGGCGTATTGGTATTGCTCAACCAACAAATAATAAAATCAGGAGGGGAAATGGGCTTTAGAGTCAATGAAGAAAATCTTGATTTGAGATTCGATGCGTTTTTTAAAGAAGAGCTTGCACTACCCTGGCTACCTTGGGTTGGAAAACACTTCTCAACATCTGAACATAAAACCATGCTTTTGGGCGAAAGCACTTATTTATGGAATGATACTGTTGAATTAATCGAACGAGCAGAACGAGATAATCACACCAGAATTGTCCACCAAAACCATGCGCTGAATTTTGGTAAAGGCACAAAATACGTCCGCAATATTGAGCGAGCCATTTTTAATAAAAAGCATCCAAATGACACAGAAAAAAGCCAGTTATGGTTATCTGTTGTTTATCACAATCTTGTACTTACAGCGATGAATTCTATTAAACATCGCCCTACCGAAAAAGATTATGAGTTAGGTTGGGATGCATGCCTGCCCATTATTGAAAAAATGGGTATTTCGCAAGTTATTATCTATGGATTGGAAAGACCGAAAATTACCGCATTAAAATCACAATTGAACACTAAAGGCATAGCCCATGATCCAAAAAAATCGCCACAAATTGATGGGAAACGTAGTTACACTTGTATTGATATTCAGTACCCCAGCCATACTGCAAAACTAGTATTCATCAGACACCCCAGCGCTTTTTTCAGTTGGAAAAAATGGGGAGCTTATCTTCAGCAAGAGATTTCACTACCAAAGGGGTTTTAACAAACGACTCTCTCCTCTACACCAATGCATTTAGGTGATCCGCCCAAACCTGCAACCAATGCGCACATTCCTTCTCATACTTATGCAAATCATAAGTCCCTTCAATCCCACTGCGCGAATGCCCGAGAATGGCTTCAGCGACCTCATTTGGACAGCCTAATCTTGATAAACCAGTACGCACCGTGCGGCGCAAATCATGCGGAGTCCAAGGCTCTATATCCAACATGCGCCCATCAGTTCTCAAGCGCCATGCCTGTTCGGTGAGTTGCTTTTGTTGCAGCGGCTTTTTACCTTTTAGCGAAGGGAACAAATACTCGCCGGTGGTTAATTTCAACATTTTTAAAAATTCTACTGCTTGAGTAGACAACTGCACATGGCGCTCCACACCAGTTTTTGTATCGCGCAAGTGCCATGTCTTTTTGTCAAGGTCGATATCTTTCCATGCTGCTGCACAAACCTCGCCAGTGCGACAACCAGTCCACAGGGTGAACCTGAGTACATTTTTTTGTGTGGTCGAGTAGGCAGAGGCTGGTAACCATTGCAACAGCTTTCTCAATTCCACTTCGGAGAGAACGCGTTTGCCGCGCTCGCTGGTTAATTTAACTTTTGCTTGCCGTAATCCCGCTTTTGCCAACAAAGCAGGATTGGCAAACGTATCGGGTAGTTTTTCCAAACCAATTGCGTACTCGTATGCAGCAGAGAGTTCACGCAATACATTTCCAGCTTGCACCTTGGCACCGCGCTCGATAATCGCCATCACCATATTGGTAATATCTTTGCGTGTAACCGCTACTGCGGGCATATCGCCCAGCACTCTTACTGCATCACCATAAAGAGTGCGCCGCGTTTCAGATTGGCCTTTGGGTTTGCGAACGCCAGCGATGATCTTTCCATTCACCTTGCGATCTTCAATATGCTGGGTGAGATAGAGTTCCACCACGTCCTTTACAGTAAATGCGCTTGTTTGGTTTTGGAGATCTTGTTGAACCTTCTGCTCTTCCGCCTTTCGCTCGCGTTGATCAGAGGCGGGGCAGCGACCATTGGCTCGCATCAACTTCAATTCGGCGCATTTGAGGCGCGCCTCTGCCAGTGAGACTGTGGGATAATGCCCGATACTTATTTGCACCAATTTATTGGTAAGTGGGCTGCGATAGCGGTAGATAAAGGTCTTAATCCCTTTTGCACCGCAGGTTACCCTCAGACCGCGATTCTCACCCGAATCAGCCAGCTCCTTTGAAGTAGGCTTCATGGTTTCGATGGCTCTGCTGGTAAGAGCTTTGGTGGGTTTATCGTCCTGAGGGGCAATTTGCATCGTCAATCCAAGCCTCTGAATTAGTGAAGGATTTTCAAATTAGTATAGGTTTTTTTGTAAGAGTGATCATACCTCAAACAACCTATACTTCAACCTATACTAATTTGTGCGATTACAGGTTATATCAGGGTGTTTCATGATGTATCACACAAACCACCAAGATCAATTAATTTACATTAAAATCAATAACTTAAAAGACATTTAAGCAATGAATGCAATAGAGCCAACAGACCAACACACACCTATGATGCAGCAGTACTTACGCATCAAAGCCCAGCATAAAGACGAGATGGTGTTTTACCGCATGGGGGATTTTTACGAGCTGTTTTTTGACGATGCAAAACGCGCTTCGGAAATTCTGGATATCACCCTCACCGCACGCGGCAAGTCTAATGGCGAGCCGATTCCCATGGCGGGCATTCCGTTTCATTCGGCTGATGGCTATCTCGCCAAGTTGGTGAAAGAAGGTGTGTCGGTGGCGGTCTGTGAGCAGATCGGCGACCCAGCAACCAGTAAGGGACCGGTTGAGCGCAAAGTAATGCGCATTGTTACACCGGGCACGGTGAGTGATGAAGCATTGCTGGATTCACGTCGCGATAATTTATTGGTGGCGCTGCATCAATCGGGCGAAACCTTTGGGATCGCCTCACTCGATATGGCCAGTGGTCGCTTTCTGGTTTTGGAAGTGGAAGGCTTGGAATCGGCGCTGGGAGAATTGCAGCGCTTGAGTCCCGCCGAATTATTGATTAGCGATCACATAACCACGCCCGCGCTGGTAGAAAATCGCAAAGGTTTGCGTCGCCGTGGCCCTTGGGAATTTGATTTGGAAACGGCCGAGCGGCTGTTGATTCAACAATTTTCTACCAAAGATTTAGCGGGGTTCGGTTGCGATCATTTAAAAACTGCACTCTGCGCCGCCGGTTGTTTATTAAGTTACGCTCGCGAAACCCAGCGCACCGCCCTACCCCATGTGCGTAGCCTTGCACATGAAAATCGCGATGAAGCGGTCATTATGGATGCAGCGACGCGTCGCAATTTGGAATTGGATATTAATTTAACTGGTGGCGACGAACACACCTTATTTTCTGTACTTAATCGCAGTGCGACCAGCATGGGTAGCCGATTATTGCGCCGCTGGTTAAATCGCCCACTGCGCGACCTCGATTTATTAATTGGCAGGCAAGATGCTATCGCCGAGTTGCAACACAATTATGCGTTTGAAATTTTCAACGGGATTTTAAAACGTGTCGGCGATATGGAGCGTATCCTTGGTCGCCTTGCACTGCGTTCGGCGCGTCCACGCGATTTATCGCGCTTGTTAATGTCGATTGGCACCTACCCAGAATTACAGAATGAATTAGCTCATAAAAATTCACCACAGTTAAGCAATCTCGCACAGCAAATTTCGACCTTCCCCGATCTGGTGGAATTGTTATCGCGTGCGATTATTGAAAACCCGCCAGTGGTAATCCGCGATGGTGGTGTGATTGCACCGGGTTACGATGCCGAGCTGGATGACTTGCGCAATATCAGCACTAACGCTGGCCAATACTTATTGGATTTGGAAACCCGTGAGCGCGAGCGCACGGGCATTCCTACTTTAAAAGTCGGCTACAACCGTGTGCATGGTTATTTTATTGAATTGACCACAGCGCAATCGGAAAAAGCACCGGCGGATTATATTCGTCGCCAGACATTAAAAAATGCCGAGCGTTACATCACTCCCGAACTAAAAGAGTTTGAAGATAAAGCGCTGTCAGCGCAGAGCCGTGCACTTGCACGCGAAAAAGCACTCTATGAAGAATTAATTGATATTTTGAATGTGCAATTAATTCCACTGCAGGATTCAGCCGCTGCCGTCGCAGAATTGGATGTACTCGCCACGCTCGCCGAGCGCGCCGATGCATTGGGTTTTTGCAAACCGGAATTATCCTTGCGCGCGGGTATTAATATTATTGGCGGGCGCCACCCGGTGGTTGAACAAGTCACCAGCGCCCCCTTTGTTCCGAACGATCTGGAATTTAATCCGCAGCGCCATATGCTCATCATCACCGGCCCGAACATGGGTGGTAAATCGACCTATATGCGGCAGGCAGCATTAATTACGCTGCTTGCACATATAGGCAGTTTTGTGCCCGCACAAAAGGCGACGATTGGTATTGTTGATCGCATTTTTACCCGTATAGGTTCAGCAGACGATTTAGCCGGTGGCCGTTCAACCTTTATGGTGGAGATGACGGAGACTGCGAATATTTTGCATAACGCCACTGAGCGCAGTTTGGTGTTGATGGATGAAATCGGGCGCGGCACCAGTACTTTCGACGGCCTCTCTCTCGCGTGGGCTTGCGCAAAACATCTCGCCGAAAAAGTGCGGGCGTATACGCTATTCGCCACGCATTATTTTGAAATCACTACGCTACCGGAAACGGTATCTGGCATCGCTAACGTGCATTTGAATGCGACTGAGCACAAAGACAATATTGTGTTCCTGCATAAAGTGCAGGAAGGCCCCGCGAGTAAAAGTTATGGATTACAGGTGGCAAAACTCGCCGGTATCCCAGCACAAGTATTAGCGGAAGCACAGCAACAGTTACATCTGTTGGAGAATGGTGAACATCCGCATTCGACTAAATCGGCAGTTGCACCGGTGTTATTGACTGATTCTGTCAATACTGTTGAAACCGCAGCAATAATCGACTCGCCCGCGCAATCCGGTTTGTTTGATGCACTCCCCAACCCTGCGTTGGATGCACTCAAGAAAATTAACCCCGACAATTTGACACCGCGTGAAGCACTGGAGCAGTTATATCGATTAAAAGAACTTTATGTGCGCGGAAAATAACAGCGCGAACATAGATACAGCCAATAAGCGTTATCACCAAAATTGGTATTCAAAAAGAACCATTCTCAACTACGCTTTTTCAAGCTTAAATCATCATTTTTCGAGGCTGATTCAAAGCAAAAAGCCTACCCAAACCGGATTTGGCTGTTTAGAATGCGCGCTCTTGCGTTGCGTCAGATTGAGCTGACGCATTGACTATCGAATTCTGTGACCTGTGGGAGTCTCCTATGACGTTTGTAGTTGGGGAAAATTGCATCAAATGTAAGCACACAGACTGCGTGGAAGTCTGCCCGGTTGATTGCTTTTACGAAGGCCCCAATTTTTTGGTGATTCACCCGGACGAGTGCATCGACTGTGCGCTGTGCGAACCTGAATGCCCGGTTGGCGCCATCTTCTCGGAAGATGAACTGCCTGATGACCAAGCGGTATTTTTGGAGCTAAACGCCGAATTGGCGCAAGTCTGGCCAAATATCACTGAGATCAAAGAGTCCCCCGCCGATGCGGAAGAATGGGATGGTGTACCCGGCAAACTTCAGTACCTTGAGCGTTAATTGTACAAAGCCAGAACCAGTTGATCTAAAGAAACCGCGCACTGCGCGGTTTTTTTTCGCTCGGCATTTTTCTTGAAATTAGCAGGTAGAAATCTGTGCCGGCACTCTGGCTAATTTAGGGGCTGTGCTACACTCAGTTGTGTTTGGATTTGACCATCACCACAACCGGTAGGATCTCTGCCTTAGGCAGACCACCTTACTCGCCGGTATTTATAACGAACACAACAACCAATAATGAGGAACAAGCTATGGGGATTAACGATAAACCTTACAGCGAAAAGCGCGATTTCATCCGAATGAAAATTGGCGCCCCCCTAAGTGCCAAATTGGCAGCTGCTGAGGAGGTGATTGAGGGATTGTGTTTGGATCTAAGCGGTGGTGGATTACAGGTGGAGACTAAAAAAAGTCTTGCAGTAGGTACCGAGGCCGAGGTGGAAGTTTCCTCCGACCATGGGCACAGCCCAACGTTGAGAGCGAAAACAAAAGTCGCGAGGGTTACTACCAATGAAGAGGGCGACTATGTGATTGGGTTGGAGATACTTCAGATCCTGCCCTGAGACACCAGTCATCACCCCATACAACAACGGCTACCTTGCAGTAGCCGTTTGGTTTAGAACTCTCCTTCAAAATCATCTTCATCAAACTCTTCCGTGCCGAAGTCATCAACTACTTCACCGTTATTGATCAAGAACTCGCGCCGCTGCAAGTAGACATCACGTATAAAAATGTAGCGATCACCGGTAATTCCCTTCTCCAGCTCCAACAAGCCTGCGCGAGTATCAACCAATGAAAGGGCAAAAACCGTGTTTGCCGTGGGGACATGGTCTATATAAGCTGTTGGATTAGTGTAGAAATCGACGGGTCTACCAAAACCATCCCTCAATGTACTTGGCCCTAACAGCGGCAGTACCAGATAAGGACCGTCCTTTACTCCCCAAACTGCCAACGTCTGGCCAAAGTCTTCCGGTGTATCCGCCGGTAAATTCATGTGTTGGGCAACATCCAACAAACCGCCGATGCCAAGGGTGGTATTCACCAGCAAGCGACCCGTGTCGTAGGCTGCACCCTTTAGGTCGCCTTGCAACACACCGTTAATGGTATTTGGCACTTCCATAACATTACTGAAAATATTGCTAACGCCAACCTCCAATGGATCGGGCATAACAAATTTATAGGTTCTGGCCAAAGGTTTAAGTGTCCAACGGTCAACCGCATCATTAAACGTAAACATTGCACGGTTAAAACCTTGCCAGGGGTCAGGATTCTGTTCGGACTGCGCAAAACATATCGACGGTATGACTAAACCGAGCGAAAGAAGAGTGATAAAAGGCCTAAGAATGAATGTCATAAGATCCCTGATACGCATTAAAAACGCAAATTAAGCGTTTCGTAAAGTAACGCCCTGATGGGGAGCCACTTTATCGAATCGCTATGGGTTGAACAACCCAATTCGGTGCAAAGCCCCCCTCGCAGTTACAAATTGCAACAACTCCGTCCCACCGCCAGGACTTCCCCTCGCTAATGCTTCCGACCCCAAACCTGAAACATTACCGACACAATTTAGCAATAAATCTTTCACAAAACTGTCGTTTAAATTTCACATTTGTCAATGAAACTAGCGCCACAAACGCAAAACAACACTGCGTTCACATTTTCCCTACACCCCTTGTGAAACGAAGAGAGAGTGACCTCATGAAACTGAAAAACATTTTTGCACTGAATGCATTAGCAGCAACCTTGGTTGCGTGTGGCGGTGGCGATATCAATCTCAACCCGAGCAACAGCGTGACCGATTCAAACAACAACACCACCAACAATAATGGCGCAAGCAGCTCTTCTGTGGCAGCCAATCCCTGTGCTTCATACGTTCTGGCTGGACAAACTTCCCAAGGTGTTCTGAGCGGCAATAACTGTACTTACGGCGTAACTTTCGCGAGCGACACTCGTCCACTCACTACTGACATGACCATCCCTGCTCTGCCAAATGGCGGCGTACATATTTTCCAAGACAGTCTGTTTATCGGTGAAGATTTTGACGGTGATGATGTTGCTGCTGGTGCGACTGTTCCGGCCGCTGGCGAAGGCCCAATTCTGACCATCCAACCAGGTGCAAAAATAGCATTTAGTAATCCAGTGGACTATTTGCGCATTGCTCGTGGTTCGCAAATTTTTGCTCAAGGCACCAAAGAAGCGCCCATCGTATTCAGTGCTACTAAAGACTTGATTGATAACGCCGCCACTTTGGGCGATCGCGGTTTGTGGGGCGGCCTGCAAATTTTAGGTCAGGGTTTGACCAACAAATGTACCGATGCAAATAACTGCCACGTTGCTGCTGAAGGCCGTCCTGGTACTTACGGTGGTAACGATAATGAAGAATCTTCTGGTGTATTGAAATACGTTGTTGTTAAGCACGCGGGTTATGAAGTAGTTGATGGAAATGAACTGAATGCCGTTACCTTGTTCGCCGTAGGTTCAGGCACTGAAGTTGAATACGTTCAAGTTTATACCACCCGTGATGACGGCTTTGAAATGTTCGGTGGAGCGGTTAACTTGAAACGCGTAGTTGCTGTCAACGTTGGCGATGACTCTTACGACTTTGCTGACGGCTATGTTGGTAACATCCAGTTCGCCCTGACTGTTGCTCCTTCTGGTAGCGGCCGTTGTATTGAAGGCGACAACACCGGCGGCGGCCGTGCTGATGACATCACCCCAATGACTCACGCACGCTTCTCCAACATGACCTGTATTACCTCAGGCGTTGACAAGGATCAAGGTACATACCCAACTCCAAAAGATGACTCAGAAGGCCCACTGTTCCGTGAAGGCACCCAGTTTGAACTTTACAACTCAATCATCACCTCTAATGCTAGCGGTATGTCTTCTAACGAGTGTTTCGAAGTAGACGACACCGAAGGCCCAACTACTGTTGATGCAATCGAAGCGGGTATCTCTGTCGCCAAGAGCAACCTCGTTGCTTGTAGCGAATCCATCAAAACCGGCAAGCTTGATCCAAGCAACTCAACCTTTAACGCCAAGACCTGGTTCACCACAGCGGGTTACAACAACGTCGTGATTGATTCGGCTGTAACCGGCGGCCTGCCAGCAAACATTATCAAAGACCTGGCAACCAACCCTGTTGCTTACCTGACACTGGCTACCATGACCGACGGCAACAGCGCTGCGATCAACGTACCGGTAACTGATGTAACGACTCTGTCTGCTAAACCTTCAACTACCACTGCCCCGGTTGCTGGTAGCAATGACTTCTTCGAAGCTGTTGATTTCATCGGTGCGGTAAGCGAAGCGGATGACTGGGTATCAGGCTGGACTGTTGGTCTGACTGCCGAGTAATTCAGGGCACACATACGCCTTGTTGCTGGCAACGAAAAGAGGCGCCCAAGGGCGCCTCTCTTTTTAAGCCAAGACCAGTCAGATAACCGCATTCATAAGGTTTACATTATGCAAAAGCTATCTCTTAATCGACACAAGCTATTTATTGCCATATCAGCAGCCTCTTTGTCTTTTATTGCCAATGGCGCGCTGGCACAAGTAGAAAACGAACCAACCACCGTGACAGCACCCGCAATTGATGCGCCTGTTATTGAAGAAATGATGGTCACCGGACGCCAACAAAGTGGCGCACAATCTCTTATTCAAGAGCGTATGGAAGACGCCTTCGCCGCCGAATTAATGGGTTCAGAACAAATCGCCCGCACCGGTGATACCAACGTAGCAGCAGCTTTGACCCGTGTAACCGGCGTGACGTTGAACCAAGGCAAATACGTTTATGTCCGTGGCTTGGGTGAGCGTTATGCCAGTGTGCAGCTTAACGGTGCACAGGTTCCATCCCCCGAACTGACCCGTAACGTTTTGCCGCTGGATATTATCCCCGCCTCAATCGTTGACAGCTTGAAAGTTCAAAAATCCTACTCTCCGGATTTGCCCGGCCATTTTGGCGGCGGTAACGTGAACATCAGAACCAAAAGCGTTCCCGAAGAGTTTGTTTTTGACCTGACCATAGGCACCGGCACCAATACCAACAATGGTGATGACAATCTTACCTACTCAGGCGGCGGTAAAAGCTCCAGCTTGCCCAAGAGTATCGATAATGCACTGGATACCTACCAAGGGCGCATCGATATCGGAGGTATCCGTCGCATCCTCAGCACCCAAGTAGATGACAGCGTCACTCCAGAACAAGCACAGGAATCGATTCTGATTAACCGCGATCTTGCCTTATCGATTAATCGCGACATCGGCATCAAAAAAGACAAGCCCTCGCTTGATCAAAATGGTGCAGTTGCCCTGGGTAATTCCTGGGATATAGGTGACGAATGGACTCTGGGCGGCATTCTGAACTGGTCGCAAAAAACCGAATGGCGCAATAAAGATCAGGAAACGCGCGGTGTTGGCTCTCCCGACACCACCTATTCATCGATCAAGCGCAGCACTGAAGACTTTAAAGAACTGGCATCGGTTGGCGTTGGCGTCAAGTTCCAGGATATGCATAAGATAGAAGCCAGCTACATGAAAATCGGCAACGAAACCGATGAGGCTGCCATCACCTATGCACACAACAGCAATGACAGACGGGAAGACGGCAGACAAAAAGTTACTTATCAAACACGCTTTCAGGACAGGGAATTGGAAGTAACCCAAGTACTGGGAAATCACAGCTTTGACCAACTATCTAATAGCACGCTTGGCAACATTGATATCGACTGGTTCTATTCGGACTCTGGCGTAACAGCTAATATTCCCGGCGCATCGACCATTGGCGGTAACAATGCCGTCGATCCTGCTACCGGCGAAGTACTTTCCACTCGTATTGCTTCAGGCTCATCGGCGCAATTCGCCTACCTGAACCTGCAAGATGATGTGCGCAGTCACGGCTGGAATGCAAAACTGCCCCTGACATTTGATAACACTGAATTGACCTTCAGCGGTGGTTACAGTTACAACGACAAATCCCGCGCATACTATGGTTATACCGCATTGATCGATGTAGGCGGCGGCGATTACCTGCTGGGAACACCGGGCGATGTATTTACCGATAGCAAAATCAACAACCTGGACAATGACTTTGAAATGACCATGAGCCGTGGCTTTGGTACTGAAAGTTATATTGCAGGGCAAATGACCGATGCTTACTACGGTATGTTCGATGCTAACTTCAATGATGTATGGCGCTTTACCGCCGGTGCACGCTATGAAGATTACCGCACCGCAGTATTACCCGTTGATTTGCTCGACTACACCGGTATCACCCTTCAGCAGCTGATTGAAAATCTTGCAAAAGAAGGCCAAACCTATGCCACTCAAGATGATGAGTGGCTGCCCTCAGCCGCCATCACCTTCTTTAATGATGGTTTTATGGGCAGCGAATCCTTCCAGCTGCGCTTGAGTTACGCAAAAACGGTCGTTCGCCCTGACCTGCGTGAATTGTCTGATGTGGTCTATATCGACCCCGAATTGAACATGCGCGTCCAGGGTAACCCTAACTTGGTGACGTCAACCTTAGATCACTTTGATTTACGCGGCGAGTGGTACTTTGACGGCGGCAACAACCTGACAGCAACCCTCTTTTATAAAGACATTCTTGATCCAATCGAGCAAAAACTTAACCCGGGCTCAGACGAAGATATTGTCATGGGCTTCTATAACGCTGAGTCAGGCGAAGTTTACGGTTTGGAACTCGAAGGTTTGCTCAATTTGGATTACGGTCTGTTCCTGTCTGGTAACCTGACCTTGAGTGATTCGGAAATCGTATCGCCAGAAGGCCAAGGCTTCACCAACGCCACGCGCCAAATGACCGGGCAATCACCTTATGTGCTGAACATGCAGTTAGGTTATGACTCCGATAATGGCGAACACGGCGCTGCACTGAGCTACAACATCGCGGATGAAAAAGTGTATTTTGCCGCGCTGGAAACCGGCCATGATGATGCGTTTGAGCAACCCTTCAGCTCATTGGATTTCACTTACTCCTATTATCCAACCGAGCAGTTAACCTTTAAGGCCAAGCTGCGCAATCTATTGGATGAAAACCGTGAGATCGCTCAAACCAATTCCGCTGGACAGAATGTGACGATTCTGACTCAGGAAGTTGGCACCAGTATGAGTTTGGATATTAGCTACAGCTTCTGAAAATAGGGATAGGGATTATCCTATGTACATCAAGCCACCCTCGGGTGGCTTTTTTATGGGCAAAAGAAAGTAGTTTTACGCACCAAAGCTGACAGCTACACTTAATAGAATAGAAATAATTAGCTTTATCGAATATAAATCCATAAATAACTAAATATTTTTAATTTTTTTCTGCTTACATCAAAAACTGTCACAAACTATTCACATTAGTGTGCTAGGGCGAGTGCTAATCTAACAATGAAGCCGGAGATCAATGACCCATAAGGGTGCAGATAGCCGTTTAATGAATCACGAGGAGCACGATATGACTAAAAATTTCTTACAAAAAACAATTCGCTCACTGGTAATGCTAGCGGCTATTGCACCAATTGCGAGTTACGCAGCGGCTTATACTCCTGCAAAGTTCGGCAACGCCGAAGAAACACTGAGCAAACAAATCACCCTGCCAGCTTCTTTTGGCGAAGGCGTAAAAACCGTAGCAGTTTATTGCCAGGCAGATGTGATGAGTACTGGGAATATAAACGCTGTCAACTGCTATGAGAGTAGCCCCTTGGTTTCTATGCAAACAGTAACTGAATCAGCACTCAAATCAGCCACCTTTACCCCAGCGACCATTGATGGCAAGGCAGTCCCGGTGAGAATGCAGATGCGCGTAGTCTATTCGCTCGCCGGCACGCAGGCGCCGATTGTATTGCTGCCCAATTTGGGAACCCTGCAAGCGAAACACGGCACTCACTATTACGCCCCACAAGAGCGTTTGGACACCAGCGACTGGTACGCGCACTACACTACTAAAGAACGCGGTGACGGAAAACTATTTTTTGCTGAAGGTAAAATGACGCGCGTGATGGCGAACATTGAAGCCGACGGAAAAGTAGAAACCGTCAGCACAATTGAAGCCGCTCTGCGCAAACAAGCAGACGCAGCAAGTATTGAAAGCTCGCTGAAAAAATCCAAATTTATTCCTGGATTTGTACAAGATACGCCGACTGCAATGCACTATATCGCGGTAGTGAATTATCAAAAATAGATTTTGATTCATGCGAGTTACAAAAAAGGCCGCAAAAATTGCGGCCTTTTTGTTTTAAATTCGCGAGAACTCTCATTCAAGACAAATAAATTCTATATTCAATGCAATTCGCCCCATTGCCAGAGGGCGGTAATTTTCGCGCTGGACTGAAAAACCGTTGTCACATCGCTCCATGGCTTTTGGCAACAATTGCGCGCGCGCCACAGCGACACTGGACCATTGATCTACTTCAACACTGAGTGAAAAAACTTCTGCAGCTGGGATGTTTTTTTTCGTTTTCTCTGCAGCTATCGATATTGCAGTTTTTTGTTCATCGACAGAGTTTTTTGTCCCAGTCTCCAACACTGCACCTTCACTGCCTTTTTTAAAGGCTTTCTGTAAAAATCCGTTTAGACCTTCATCTGTGTAATCACAATCATCTTGATTGACATTCATTGAATCTGCCGCATCTACTGCGGCTTCGCAGTTATCGTTAGCGGAAACAGGAATAGTAACGCACAAACCTAACCAGATTAACATTAAGAGCTTCATCGATTTCTCCTCTAAAAGTTGTATCAAGACTCTCTCAGCCATAAGACAAAAACGACAAAGGGTGCATAAGCACCCTTTGTAAACAAAAACAATTTAGATAAATAAATTAGAATTTGAAATCGATACCAGCACCAACATAAGTATCATCACGCTCACCAGCTACAGCAACGAGTTCATTCTCGACTGTAGTTGCGTAAGAAAACAATGTGGCGTTTTTGGTCATTTTATAATCCAGACCAATACTTGCGGTTTCACCGTCAGCCATTTTTACATCAGATTGACCGTATTGGCCTTTCAAAGCCCACTTGTCAGTTATATTCCACAACGCCGACACCAAAGCACCGTCTTCATCTGCTCCGGTGTTGTCATTCTCGTACTGTTCAAACAAAGCACCCAATTGCAAAGGGCCTAAAGTGACGCGGGCAATAGCACGCACCAAGTCTACGCCATCTGCTTCCACGTCTTGATCAGCAGCGATGCCAGCATAAAACGCCGCACTGGTGTAACCAAAAGAGGCCGAAACGCCGTTACCAGGTTCAGTACCTACTGGGTTGTTTTGCTTGAAAGTGCCATCGTTTTCTTCCGTTACATAAGCAACAGAACCTGAAAAACCACCACCGAAGGTTGGGGTTACATATTGAACAATGTTGCTCGCACGAATTTCACCTTTGAAAATTTGGGTGATATCACCTTCAAGATCGTTGAACAAATCTACTTTTTCTTGCGCAACTTTAGTGGGAGTATCGAAGTGACCGCCCATAATGGTACCGGCAGAACCCTGCAAACCTAGATAAATATTACGTTGAGCAATGGTTTGAGAACCGTTGGTGCCGTCATCTACTTCAGTTTGGTATTCGAACTGATAGATCACTTTCAGGCTGGAGTTAATTTCCTCGCCACCTTTCAAACCGATACGTGAAGCGTTGCTAACCAACTCAACGCGGCTATCATCCATCGCTGCTTCGTCTGCATTTTGCAGAGAAACGTTTGCCTTGCCATACACAACTACGTCAGCAAAAGCAGTTACTGGGAAAAGAGAGGCTAATGCAACGGCCAATAATGTTTTTTTCATGGAGTCGTCTCCTGGATGTGTGTTTTTAGTGCTCAATTCTTGAACACCGTAAGTCAGGTATTTTTTGAACTAATGACATTAATGTTTCATGAGCATTGCTATTTCGTGACAATCTAATTACGAGAAAATGACAGCTCGAATGTCGCGACAGGATTATATAAAGAAAATGATCTGGTTTTTGTGATTAAACGTCGTTTTGGTGCGAAAGATCAAACTTTTTGCACTAATTTTGCGCTTTTGATAACCAAATGGCCTCAAAAATCACCAGTGAAAGTTTAGTTAAGGAAATCACTTAAGCAAAATGACTAATAATGCTCAATCTAAACAGTTCAGCTAGTAGAGCGAGAGCCTCGTCAAATAGGGCCTCTGGGTGATTATGCTGCAACTCCGCTGCAATTAGATGAAGCTGATCGCCAAGATTGGCTTGGGTATTCGTTTGCAGTAAATACAGCAGTCGCAATGTCATGGCATTCACCGCCATGAAACGCACTTTATCATCACGGTTACGATAAACAACTAGTTGTGTAGGTTCTGGTACGGAGGGTTGATAGCGAGGGGATATTTTATGTACGGGGTATTGATAGCTTAAACACATTGCCAAAGGTGAAACACGCGGCCTGGATAACAAGGGCGCAGCCGGATAGGAAGATGCTGGTGGAATACTCACCTCACTCACATCCAGTGCCAATTCAATCCACTCGTAGTGCGCGAGCTCAAGCAAAAATGCCGGATCACCCTCGCACAGGCCACGCTCCTGCATCAGATACTGCAAAAACTCTTCACTGATTTCCAAAAAATAGGGAGTTTGGCAGTGATGACGCTGAATAAAATCGCGCACCATTAAATGCCAATGCTCATCATTGAGTAGCGAACGCAAGACAGGAAATACATTGGCGATAAAGTCTTCAATATTGTTATAAATTAATTCACGATAAATCCCCATGCGCCGATCATCCACGTCCACCGGCGCGGGATAGCGATCGGGCGCGCGCAGATGTTTAGCAAATGCAAGCTGGGTTTCCTGAAACGATTTCATCGCCCTATTACCTAAGACGAGCATTGAATGGCAAAGACAGGTGCTGGCGTTTTTTGATTTCATCCAACTCCCCCATTAATTCCGGCAGCGGTGGAATATTAAAATCCCGTTCCAACAACGTCGGCTTTACGCCAAACAACTCATAGGTTTTATCGAGCAAATCCCATACCGATGCAATTACCGGCGCACCGTGGGTATCCACTCGTAGATCCTCAGCCTCTTTAAAGTGGCCGGCAATGTGAATATACGCGGTGCGCTCACCGGGCAAACTGGCGAGAAACTCATAAGGATCGTAATTGTGATTAATGCTGTTGACGTAAATATTATTCACATCTAGCAAGAGTGCGCAGTCTGCTTTTTTTATGACGGCATTGATAAATTCGCTCTCCGTCATTTCCTGCTGTGGAGCGCAATAATAGGAGGAGTTTTCAATCGCAATGCGCTGGCCAAGAATATCTTGCGCCTGCTGAATTCGTGCGGCGACATAATCGACGGCTTCTTCAGTAAAGGGAATCGGCAATAAATCGTAGAGTTGCCCTTCATCGCTGCAATAACTTAAATGTTCACTGTAATAACGAATACCATGTTCTTGCATCAACTTTTTTATTGCGTGTAATAAGTCGGTATTTAAGGGGGCGGGCGAACCAATCGAGAGGGACAAGCCATGGCAGACAAACGGAAACCGCTCGCTGTAAGCACGGAATTTTTTACCGAGGCGACCACCGACATTGATCCAATTTTCCGGCGCCACCTCCAAAAAATGAATATCGTCCGGCGAGGATTCTTCAAGGGTATTTAACATGGTCCGGCGCAGACCCAAGCCGGCGCCGGAAATTGCAGCAGAATAATCCAATTGAGAATAGGCTGGCATTATTCAGCTTTTTTGTCGGCACCACACTTGCCTTCGCCACATTTACCTTCGCCTTCCGCTTTTTTATCTGCACCACATTTGCCTTCACCGCATTTACCTTCGCCATCGGTTTTTTTGTGGTCGGCGGCACACTTACCTTCACCGCACTTGTGTTCACCTTCGGCTTTTTTATCGGCACCACATTTAGCTTCACCGCATTTATGTTCAGCATCAGATTTATCTGAGTTGTCAGCCAAGGTGTAGCCCGAACTGAGTGAAGTGGCAGCAAAAGTAGCCTCAGCCGCTGACGCCATTGGAGCCAGAGCAGCCGATGCTACAAAAGCAGCACCGATAAAAGCAGACATAGAAGAAATTTTGGTATTCATAATAAACTCCAGCGAATGATGTGTCGTTAAAGGCTGTTCAGGCCGTGAGAAAACTAGCATAGCCAAGGCAGTAGAGCTAGCTAACGCACCCGGTTTTGTGAGAGTGCCGACAGCTACCAGCCAAATGGTTACTGGATAGACTCGGGGCCGTGGGGTTTGTTACAAGCCAACAACATTTTTTAACACTGGGCATCCAGCATCGCCTGCTCCCACTGTTTGTCCATGCGCTTATCGGAGACTGGCACTTGGGTCTTGAGTGTTTGCGCAAAGAGCGAAATACGCAATTCCTCAATCCACCAGCGGTAATCCATCAGTGCCATATTCTGCACCAAACGATATTCACCTTCTTTAGCCAGATAATCCACCAGCCGCTGCCAATGAGGTGCAACTTCCGCGAGCTGAAGCTTATCCTTTTGTGGATTAAGCGCCGCTTTCTCCAAACGCTGTTGGATGCCACGCATATACTTTGGATACTGCTGCAGCCAAAGCGCAGGGGTTTTATACACTAACCCGGGATAAAACAACTGCGTTAATTGTTGATTGATATCGCTAATCGTAAACGTCAGCATTAACGTATTTTTTTGTTGCTTTAATTGTTTTTTAACATCCACCAACAATTTTAAACTGCTGATCAGATGGTTCGCTAAATCTTGTGTGTGGGCGATTAATTTTTCTTTTATAAGATTAACACGATCGTCGAATGCGACTTTAGTGCGCGGCAAATCTTGCTGATCAGGTACTGCAAGTTGTTTGATTGCCGCCATAATTAAATCATCAGCTACTTGTTCACGGTTGCCAATGCCCGCCAGTGTTAATGCAACCTCCTGCCCTTTTAATAATTCCTTCTGCAAATATTTAACGGTTTGCGTCAGTGATAAATAGGCTAAACGCGCGAGACCACGCTGGGTTAGATCCAATGCTTGCAGTGGATTATCCAAAACTTGTAAAGCAACTGAGGACTGTTTGTCCACTAATGCGGGATAGGCACGAATGCTGATCCCGCCACGCGGCAATTGAATCGCTTGCGTAAACTCGTCAAAATCCCAAGCAACTATGCCATCACGCTCAATATTGGTTGCGGCAGATTGGATATTTTGTTGTACACGCTCGCGGTATTTATCGCGTAATGGCGCAAGATCGCGCCCGCTGGCAATCACTTTACCTTTGTCGTCGACCACGTGAATATTAAAACGATAATAATCATCCACACTGGTTTCGAGCCAGGCTTCTTTGGATACATCCACACCGGTCAGGCGTTTTAATTGTAATCCCAACGCGTCTGTTAATGGCTTATTGTCGGGCGATAGCGTTGCCAGAATTTTATCCACCACATCCGGTACCGGGACAAAATGTTTACGCAAATTTTTAGGCAGGGATTTAATCAGGCCGACGCATTTTTCACGCAGCATGCCCGGCACCAACCATTCCAAGCGCTGCTCCGGCACCTGATGTAAAACACTCATGGGCACATGAATACTCACGCCATCAAAGGCATGATTGGGTTCAAAATGATAGGAGAGTGGAAATACCATGCCGCGCCATTCCAATTCATTGGGAAATTGCGCTTGGGTGATATCACCTGCGCCGTGACGCATTAATATTTCGCGGGTGAGAAATAATAGCTTCGGGTTTTCCTGTTCCGCTTTTTTTCGCCATGCCTCAAAGCCAGCAAGATTTAATAAGCTTTCGGGAATACGTTCGTTGTAGAAATCAAAGATTACTTGCTCATCAACCACAATATCGCGGCGACGGGCTTTGGATTCCAGATCCTCCAGCTCTTTTAACAGCTGTTGCTGATGCGCAAAAAAGTCTGTTGCAGGATTTTTATTCTGCAAGCTTTTTCGCTTGGGATGCTGATCGTACTGCCCTTCTACTAAGGCTGCACGAATAAATACTTCACGGCATAGCACCGGATCTATATGGCTATAGCTGACGGATTTTTTCTCAACAATGACCAAACCATAGAGGGTAATTTTTTCAAACACCATCACCTGCCCGCTACGGCTGTCGTAATGAGGCTCAAAATGCTGGCGTTTAACCAGATGCTCAGCCGCAGCAATCACCCATTCGGGTTCAATTTTGGCAACCGTATGGGCAAATAATTTAGAGGTTTCAATCAGCTCTGCCGCCATAATCCATTTGGGTGTTTTTTTGGCGAGTGATGAACCCGGGAATATCGAAAACTTGCGATTGCGTGCCCCAAGATATTCACGTTCTTCGTGATTAAAACCCAAATTACCGAGCAAACCAGTCAATAATGCCTTATGCACTGACTCATAATTGGATGGCTCAGTATTAACACGAATACCCAGGTCTTTTACCGCGATACACAATTGGTGATGCACATCCCGCCATTCACGCAAACGTAAATACGAAAGGAATTCTTTTTTGCAGAGTTTGCGCAATTGGTTTTGCGTGAGTTCCTGCCGCTGGGTTTCAAAATAATCCCATAGGTTTACAAAACCGGCGAAGTCAGTATGTTCAGCCCAAAAACGGCGATGACTTTGATCAGCCGCCTGTTGTTTGTCAGCGGGACGCTCGCGCGGGTCTTGTACTGAGAGCGCACTGGAAATAATTAATAGCTCACGCACACAAGATTGCTCCTGTGCGGAAAGCAGCATACGGGCAAGGCGCGGATCTAATGGTAGTTTACTAAGCTGCTGCCCCACCGGCGTGAGCTGGTTTTTGGCATTCACTGCATGCAGTTCTTCAAGCAATTTAAAACCATCGCTAATCAGGCGATGATCGGGCGGATCAATAAACGGGAATTTATGGATATCACCCATGCGCAATTGCAACATTTGCAAAATAACGGCGGCGAGGTTGGTGCGCAGAATTTCTGCGTCCGTAAATGCCGGGCGCGAATTAAAATCCTCTTCGCTGTAGAGGCGAATACAAATTCCTTCCGCAACGCGTCCACAGCGACCTTTGCGCTGGTTAGCACTGGCCTGTGCGACAGGTTCGATCGGTAACCGCTGAACTTTAGTGCGATAAGAATAGCGGCTAATGCGCGCAAAACCTGGATCAATCACATAGCGAATTCCCGGCACGGTAATTGACGTTTCTGCCACGTTAGTCGCCAGTACAATGCGTCGCCCCGTATGAGGTGCAAATACTTTTTGCTGCTCGGCTAGACTCAAACGCGCGTAAAACGGAATTACTTCCATGTGGGCAAACTGTGCTTTGCGCAACGCTTCGGCCGCCTCGCGAATCTCGCGCTCGCCACTCAAAAATATCAGTATGTCGCCACCGCGTGGGCCTGATCCGGTTTTTTCGTGCAATTCAATTTCGTGCACCGCATCGACAATCGCCGCGTATTGGTCCGGTTCATTTTCGTTCTCGTCACTACCCTCAAATTCATAGAGCGGGCGATACCACACTTCAACAGGGAAAGTGCGGCCCGAGACTTCAATGATCGGTGCATTATTAAAATGTTGCGAGAAACGTTCGAGGTCGATAGTTGCTGAGGTGATAATTAATTTTAAATCGGGGCGTTTGGGTAAGAGTTGTTTTAAATAGCCGAGCAAAAAATCAATATTCAAACTGCGCTCATGAGCTTCGTCGATGATGAGCGTATCGTATTTATTCAAGTAGGGATCGTGCTGAATTTCAGCCAGCAAAATACCGTCGGTCATTACTTTGATCAGGGTATTTTCGTTGGACTGATCGCTAAAGCGAACCTGATAACCCACCTTTTCACCGAGCGTGGTTTTTAATTCTTCGGCGATGCGATTGGCAACCGTATTGGCGGCGATGCGGCGCGGCTGGGTATGACCAATCAAGCCACTCACACCGCGCCCGATGGTTAAACAAATTTTGGGGATCTGGGTAGTTTTGCCCGAGCCAGTCTCGCCCGCCAGTACCACCACCTGATTGTCGGCAATTATCTGCGCAATGTCTTCGCGCTTTTCACAGACAGGTAAGTTGGGGAATTCAATATCGAGAGGAACGAGTTGCTGGCGGCGCTGCACATCAGTTTGGGAACGTGCTAACTGGTTTTGCCATTTCTCCAGAGTCTGCTCATAGGGTTTTTCAGCACGTGCGAGTTTCTCAATCTCCCCCAAGCGACGGATCAGATTGTGCCGATCGCGCCCCATCACATTCACAATGGATTGTTTATAACTTGACCAATTGTTCGACATATCATCTCAGCTTGCTACCCGATGCGATGTGGATTCAGCGCATCGGTCAATAAGCGGGGGATCATACCGTGGGGACTAGCAACGATTCAAACACTTACGATTCAATCGGTTACCGATTCCAGTGATCGAGCAACCAAAAGCGAAATGAGAAGGGGAAATGAAGTGGCACTTGAGCAAAAGAAACACAGGAGAGATTGCCTCTCCTGTTTTGGAACATACAACTACTTAAAACCAGTAGTTGTAGCTCAGCGCGATGCTATCGATTTCGATTTTGTCATCGGTAGTCAGATACTCAAGCTCAATCGCTGAAGAACCGAAGCTATAACCAACTCCAGCGCCTGCAGCCCAACCTGATTCTGAGGCTGATTCAGACCCAGACTCACTGGCGCTCTCGCCCTCATAAGATACCGTCGCAGTAGTATCGAAAGTTATTTCAGCATCCATGAAGCCAGCTTTCGCTTTAAAGTAAAAAGGCCCTGTTGAGCGATATGCTAAAAATGCAGCGGTCGTTTGAACCGAAATATCGGTTTTTGCTTTAACATCAACAAAATCGTCGACTTCTTCGAAGTACATTTCGAACTCTTCAGATACGCTAGCATCTTTATAGGAGTCGGAGTATTGCAGCTCGACCGACCAATTTTCTGAAAAACCGTAACCAGCTTGGATAAAGTAGTTATCGGGTTCAGGAATATCGGAGTCTGTATCAATCGTGTTGATACCACCACCGAGAAAAAAACCTTTTTTGGATTGCTCAGTTTGAGCAGCACAAACACCGCTTGCTAATACCAATGCCATTGCTGTCGGAAGAACTTTCTTTAACATTTCCATGCTCCATGTGATAGAAAAACGCCCCCTTAGTGGAGGCGCGCAAAGTTTACATGAAACAATTATCAAAGAAAGCACTGGCAGAAACTATTATTTTGCCAAACTATCACTCCAACAAACTACGCAACATCCACGCGGTTTTTTCATGCAGTTGAATACGCTGGGTGAGCAAGTCGGCAGTGGCTTCATCGCTGCAAGCTTCTACTGATGAATACAGCGAACGTGCAGTGCGGACAACGGCCTCTTGCCCTTCAACTAATAGCTTGATCATTTCCTGGGCTTTGGGAATACCCTCTTCCTCTTTAATACTGCTCAGTTGAGCGTACTGCTTGTAGGTTCCTGGAGCGGGAAAACCCAATGAGCGGATGCGCTCGGCAATTAAATCCACGGCCAGGGCCAGTTCGTTGTACTGGGTTTCAAACATCAAATGCAATGTTTGGAACATGGGTCCAGTAACATTCCAGTGGAAATTGTGGGTTTTCAAATACAGAGTGTAGGTATCTGCCAACAAGCGGGACAGACCTTGTGCGATTTCCTCGCGGTGCGGTTGGGAAATTCCGATATCGATATTCATAAGTGACTCCTTATTAAGCAGTTTTGCTAACCTATTAACGGACGGATTTACAACGACTATAAATTATCCGAACTATAAATAGAGATCGGGGGCGCAGCCATTTGCTTTTGCCTATGGTGGGGATCGTTAAAAATGATTCAACCCTGAATATACCCCATCAGTACCCAATCGCGGCCACGGTTGCGATAAGTATTGTAAGTACGGAGAATATCTTGAGGGCAATGTGACGGGTTTTGGACAAAACCTAACGCTGTGTAAAAATGAGTTAGATGCGGCAGAGCAAAACAATAACAGCCGAGCGGAACCAAATCGGGCAGGATATTCTGCATCAATCCAGTTGCTATACCCTGCCCGCGCCAGTCACTCGCGACCAACAAATTGCGTAGCCAGTAGTGTCCAGAGCTTTGTGGCACCAAACGGGCCGCGGCAATAAACCCTTCATCTTCACGAGCAATAGCGTAAATACTCTCATTCGCACCGCACTTTACTTTATAGCCGTGGGCGCGGTAAAAGCGGTCAACGAGTGCAAATCGCGGAGGATCAACGCGTTGGAATACATTGGCTTCGTCAACCACGACTGGCGAAGCTGAATTTATTACAGACATAGGATGGTTTATTTTTTGTCGCTGTCGGGATCATCCATATTATCCAGCGGAAATAAATTATCCGCCATCAAATCATCGGTCATACCCGTTTCCGAGCCCGACATATCACCCATTGGGATGTGTGCCATCTGATCATCATCCGAAACATCAATAGTCGTTTTCTTGTCCGCATCTTTTTTCAGATTGTCGGCATTGGTCACCAGGGTTTTTTCAATTTCTGCCAATTCATCTTTATCACCTTTGCCCGCAATCAGACGATAGGCAACATAACCCAACACTAACACCAGTAAGTTGCCGATACCGATACTAATGTACAGTAGTAAATTATCTGGCTCTTCTTCTGCCTCTTCTTCGGGTTCGGGTTCGGCGGTAACAACGGGCTCGCTCGCGGCAGACGAGGCTACAGCCGCTTCACTTGCGGGTTGCTCAGCGGCCAGAACGGTTGCTTCATCGGGGAAATAAAATTGATCTGCCTTGATGGTTTCAGTCAGCGGGCTACCATCGATTTGTTTACCTTCGACTTGTAGCAGGACTTCATAGCGTGCTACTTGCACGGGTGCAAACGAGAACTCCCAGTGGTCTTTACCAATCGTGTTTAGCTGCTGTTCTACATTATTGTCTTTGGAATTTTTAATCACCGCCGTTACTTTGGTAGCGTCTACATCGACTGCCTCGAGATCAGCTGTTAGTGTGTACAGGTAGTTTTTTTTATCGAGAGTTGTATCCAGGCGTTTCTCCAATTTAAACGCTGAATCAGTAATACTGAGGTGATGAATAAATTCTCGCTTAAAGGTCTTTCCATCGATAAGAATGGTGATGTCGTACTCACCCGTTCCACCAAAGCTGTTCAATTCCTGACGGAAGATGCCATCAGCTGGGGCAGAATTAACTAAAGGAATTTCTGTTATCTCTGGAGAGTTCGCCTTAGCGACTAACGCATTACCGGTTAACAAGCCCAAAAAATCCTGATTGGTAATGGTTTGGTTATTTTCCTGAAACGAATAGACCACATCCAACGATTGATTGGAGCGAAGGTTACTTTTCAGCGATGCAACCACTAACTGCAAGTTACTAACGACCGTAACACGGCTACCCGGCGCCATATCGGTTTTAACTTTCCACTGCCCGGCGACAGGTTGTTGAACCGTAATCAAATCGTACTTGCTGGTGCGGTACCAATTGACATTATTTTGCGGGTCAGTGTCACTGTACTCTTTGCCATCCGGTGCAACAATAATTGTCGCAGGCGTTTCAGCGCGGCGAAAAATCAGCGCCGTGAACTCCTGGATACTTGCATCAACCAGAAAACCATTGTCATCAAGCGGAACACGTTCAGCGGGAACAGCTTGATCAAAAATTCGCAAAAATGTACTCATCAATTCATCGGCAGTATCCGCCACTTCAAAAATGCCATCCGTAGCGATGGATAGCTTTTTCATCAATTCGTGATCAGCATCGGCAGAGAGTGCAATGGTATGAATACGATAGTCAGAGGCTTTTAAGCGGGGCAGTAATTCGGTGAGTATGCGTTTGCGCTCATTCAAATTGACGACGGCTTCTTTGCTGATGTCCACAACACCGTCAGTTAACAAAATAATGTTGCGGCGATAATCTTGCGCAGGTATGGCGTAATCTTCTGTCGCTTTTTCTAACGCTGCGCCGATGTTGGTAAACATCGCCACTGAATTTATCGTAGTCGCTTTTTGCGCACCTTCACTGCGCCAGGACGGATCTACCACCCGGTGCGGCATGAGCATATTTACCGATTGACCAAATGTCCACAGACCCGCTTTACTGTTATCAGGCAATAGCCGCACGATTAGATCCACTGCGGGTTTACGCAAATTTTCAGGGTCGGTTTTTTTCATGCTGCCGGATATATCAATAATGACCCTCACGTCGGCAGGTAGCGGCTTGGTGAAATCGTCTGCCAGGATTGCGTGGGCAAACGCCAGCAGGCAGGACACTAGTAGATAAAGAAGATGGCGCATGAGAGTTCCCGTTAGCATCGTGTCAGCATTAAAGCCGCCTCAACCTGCAACTTTTTTATGCTTATATCACCATTAGTTATAGCAGCTGCAGGCGAATTCGCCATTTTGGATCGCGCGGCACTTTGTAAAAAATGGTGCACTAAAAAACAAAAAACCAGCACTGAGGCTGGCTTTTTGATGTATCACGCGATCAGGGAGAATTTAGCGAACGGCGCGGATCGGCTCTTCAAGTAACAACTCGTCGCGCGCGATCCGCTCGTCGCGGCTCAAACCCCGTGTACTGGCAGTGCGGCGGTTATTGGCAGAAGAATCAAAGTCGTCCTGCGTCTCCGGGAGCAGGTAGCCTTTGTTAGGCTGAACTTTGCGATAATCCTGTTCAGTTGGTACTTCGGCTTTACTGCGGGTCAACAATTGGTAGATCAACGACAGAACCAATGCGCCAATCCAAAAACCCAGCATAAGTTTCAATACGGGTCTGATGGAGATAAAACCTCCATCGAAATAACCGAATACCAGTGTGTAAATCGCCGGTGCCATTGTCATGGCTTCTGCATCAACCGCGTAGGGGGTGAACAAAATTACCATCACGGTAATAACAAAAAAATGCACCCAGGCACGTCCTGCACGGCGAAATAACCACCAAGTGGCAAGGCTGCAGCCGACGGCGCCGGTCAGGTAGATCATCCACGCGTATTGGTAGTCAGTCATATTTTCCACAATCAAGTCTCCTTTCGGTCCGTTATCAGTAACCGCAGTCGATTAATTAACCCAACGTACAACATAGTCTTCCAAATCATCCGGGTTGACGGTGTTTTCATGCACAACCCGGCCACGTACGGATATTCCCGCAGTGTGCACCGATTCCGGATCGCCCGAAATCAGCGGATGCCAGTCAAACAATGGAATCCCCTCCGCCACCAAACGATAAGCGCAGGTTTCCGGCAGCCAGTAGGTGTCTTTCACGGTTGCGGGAGTCAGCACCGCACAGGCTTCCACCAAACTCTGGCGCTCAGTGTATTCCTGACAGCGACAAGTGTCATGATCCAAATAGCGGCAGGTGACATTGGTGTAGTACACCGCGCCATCCTCTTCGTCCTCCAGTTTATGCAGGCAGCACTTGCCGCAGCCGTCGCAGAGGGATTCAAATTCCTCTGCCGACATCTGCTCAAGGGTTTTGGCCAGCCAAAAAACCTGTTTTGCCATGCTCGATCCAGTCCAGTAACGAAAGTGCGTGAATTAATGTCCAGACAATTTGGAGTTGAGCGTGCGCAGGCGTTCAGCCTCAGGGTCGCGCTCATTGCGTGGCGGCAGCTGCAAATAAAAGCCTTTCTCTTCCAAACTTTCAGCCACTTTCTCTACGCTGGCATGTGCCAGTTTTTTGCCGGGCGTTAACAGCAGTACCATAGCTTGCTGCGGTCTGCCAAACATGTTTAGCAGCTCTTGAGGCACCTTGCTTAAACCTTCTTCCTTTTTCACATAGAGGTACATGCCCTCTTCTTTTGGGCTGCGGTAAATCTCACAAATAATTTTCATAGAAAAAAACTTTCACTTAAATAATGTCGGGAGTGTGCGATTGCGTCTGGATAACCTTGAGTAAACCCTCACCGATCAACGCAAAGCGCCAACCTAATAACCGCGCAGGCAATTTATACTCGCCGCCATTCATGCCTGAGCGAACGAGGTACTCGTAATCTTTTTTGCGAATCAGCACTTCTGGTGGTAATTGCGCTTGCTCGGCATATTCACGTACATAATTTTTTAACGCTTTCATCAGCGGCCCTTCGCTCTGCGCGAGCGGCGGATCAAGACGCTCTGGCCAACTGGACTCATCCTGCTCAAGTGCATCGCTCACAATTTGTAGAATAGTGTCACCATCATTTTTCAGTGTGCGCGAAGGCATATCTGGCACCTTAGCCAAGTGCGCTATATCCTGAATTTTTTTGCGCGAAATCTCCCACAAAGACGGCTCTTTGATCAGACGGTTGCGCGGCAAATCGCGCGCGCGCGCTTCGCGTTCACGCCAAATACATAGCTGTTTTAATATCGCTAATTCCTGCGGGCGCAACTTCCAGGCAAAACCGACTTTTTGGTAAGCATCAGTATAATCTTCTGCCCTGCGCGCATTGGCTACCAAATCGGCGCAATCGCTTTTCACCCATTCCAAACGCTCGCTGGCTTTGAGCACTTGCAGTAATTTTCCGTACACAATCAACATGTGCGCAACATCCAGTGCCGCGTAATTTAATTGCGCAACACTGAGGGGACGCTGCAGCCAATCGGAACGGGTTTCATCCTTAGGGATTTCAATCGTCAGTAAACTTTTTACTAAACCCGAGTAACCCAAACTAAAACCCAACCCGGCAAATGCGGCGGCGACCTGGGTATCAAACAAGGGTGAAGGTACTACATCTAACCAGCGCTGGAATACTTCCAAATCTTCAGAGCAGGAGTGCAACACTTTAGTTACCGCCGCATCGAGCATTAATTCGCGCAGCGGCGCTAAATCTTTTATTGCCAGTGGATCAATTAAATAACAGCCTTTGCCATCGCCAATTTGCAACAAACCAGCAATAGGATAAAAGGTATCGCTGCGCATAAACTCCGTATCCACAGCAATAGCAGCTTGTTTACGCCATGCCGAGCACAACTCGGCCAATTGATCATCTTGATCAATCCAGATAGGTTCACTAGGAATCAACATTAAAATTACAAACTTCTGCGAGAGGAAAAAGCGTGAGCAAGTGTGCCGCCATCGATAAATTCCAGCTCGCCACCGAGTGGAACACCGTGAGCAATACGCGAGACAGTCACATTAAGATTCTTGGCGCGCTCACTAATGTAATAAGCTGTCGCCTCACCTTCTACGGTGGGATTGGTTGCAAGAATCACTTCGATAATCGGTTCTTGTTGCAACAAGGTAATTAATTGATCGACACCAATATCTTCTGGCCCTATACCGTCAATCGGCGATAAATGCCCGAGCAATACAAAATATTTTCCTTGATAAGTTCCTGCCTGTTCAATGGCCAACACATCACCCGGCGTTTCAACTACACAGAGCAATGTATTATCACGGCGGTTATTCACACAAATACCGCAGTGTGCTTGCTCGGTAAGTGTGCGACAGCGTTGGCAACGGCCAACACCCTCAACGGCTTTGTGCAAGCTCTGGGATAAACGCTCGGCGCCCGCGCGGTCGCGCTCCAATAAATGCAGCGCCATGCGCTGGGCAGATTTGGGCCCGACACCGGGTAAGCAGCGCAATGAAGCCATAAGTTCGTCAATTAACGGGCTGAACATTCAGTTTCCAAATTGGTAGGGGCGCTGCTTGCTGCGCCCAGATTCTTGTGTAGGGGCGCCGCTTGCTGCGCCCTGATTTCCTGTGTAGGGCGCACTGCTTGCCGCGCCCTAAATTTTTCTGGGCGCAGCAAGCAGCGCCCCGACGATTTAGAAAGGCGCCGCGCCCCTACGATTAAAACGGCATTTTAAAATCGGGAGGAATTCCCATACCGGCAGTCATCTTTGTCATCTGCTCGCGATTTTGTATTTCGATTTTACGCACCGCATCGTTCACTGCAGCTGCCAATAAATCTTCCAGCATTTCTTTATCTTCAGTCATCAGACTTGCATCGATATGCACACGTTTTACATCGTGGCGGCCAGTCATCACTACGCTCACCAAGCCTGCACCGGCAGCACCAGTAACTTCTGCTTTGGCCAGATCTTCCTGCATCTTTTGCATGTTGGCCTGCATTTCTTGTGCTTGCTTCATCAAATCGCCAAGACCTTTCATAGCATCCTCTTTTGTCAATTAGTTAAATAGTTGTATTGGTTAGATAGCTAAATTGGTTGTATTGTTTCTTCGCGCAAGGTCGCGCCGAATTGCGCAATTAGTTGCTGCACAATGGGGTCATTTTTTATGGAACTGATGGCATCCTGCAAGCGCTCTTCACGCAAACGAATTGCCATCATCGATGGAGTCTCTGCGGTGATCTCGCCCATTTGTATGTGGGCGCGCACTTGCTCGACAAAATAATCGCTAAGTAAATCAGCAAGGCGTTTTTCGTGGCTGGTGTCGTAGAGCGTGCTATTGGCACTATCCAATACAAAATAAAAATCATTTCCTTTACGACTAATCATTTGGCAATTCGCGACCGTGCTTTGCAAAATGCCAGTAACACCCAAGCCGAGATAAATTTCTGTCCAATCAGCCGGACTCGCCTGTTCATAGGGAACTTTGCGCAACGTTTTTGGTGTTGGCACCTTGATCGATTCAGCAGAGGCTACCGTTGTTGGAGCCACCGCAGAAACCGGCGCCGCTGTTACTACCGGCGGCTGAGCCGCCTCAGGCTTTTTTGGTTCGATTACCTCAGGCGCAACCGCCGGAGCTTCGTAATAAGCGGGAGCTGGTTCGTATTCATCTTCTGCGGCCGGAACATAATCATCATCTGGCACATTGCCGTAGGAGCCTTCAAAAACAGGCGGCGCAGGATTTACCGGCGCGGTTTGCGCAACGGGTGCGGGAGTGGCAACGGCAGGTGATGGATTATTCACTGCTTGAGCGGGCGCTGTTACAACAACGGGCGCTGCTGCTGCAACAGTACTAGGCACAACATTAGCGACAAGATTCGCAGCAACAACCGGCGACGCAGCCGTTGCCGATTTAATCGGCGTAGTCGATTGCGGTAAAGCCTGAGTCGGCACCTCCATGACACCCTGTGGTTTGAAGGCCAACATGCGCAGCAAAACCATTTCAAATCCGGCACGAGGATCGGGCGCGAGTGGTAAATCGCGGCGACCTAACAAGGCCGTTTGATAAAAGAGCTGTACATCTTCCGAAGGCAATTGCTGCGCGAGTTGCATAATTCGTTCACGGTCGCCGTGGCTGTTGTCGACAGCTTCAGGTAATGCCTGCGCAATCGCAATACGATGTAAAACGGCCAACATTTCCGCGAGCGCACTAGCGTAATCCGGCGCTTGCTCAGACATACGCTCGACCGCTGCCAATACCGCGCGGCCATCTAATGAAACCAACGCGTTGACTATGTCATAGACCGCGGTTTGGTCGATGGTACCGAGCATGGTGCTGACTTCAGCTTCGGTAATTTTGCCCGAACCGTAGGAAATGGCTTGGTCGGTCAAGCTCATCGCGTCGCGCATACTGCCGTCGGCCGCGCGCCCCAAGTGCCACAATGCAGACTCTTCAAACGGCACCAGCTCCTTATTCAACACAAATTTCAGGTGCTGAACGATGCGCTCGGGATTCATATTCTTAAGATTGAATTGCAAGCAACGCGACAAAATTGTCATAGGTAATTTTTGTGGATCGGTCGTCGCCAGCAAAAATTTTACGTGCGGTGGTGGCTCTTCAAGCGTTTTCAGCAGCGCGTTAAAACTGCTGTTGG
>CAZCJR010000054.1:0-30524 GCA_964499225.1 uncultured Cellvibrionaceae bacterium
GCAATACCGCCGAGCGACATGATGTTGGCATTGATACCTTGATGGCGCATGACGACAAAAGCGATCAACACCCCAAGTGGCAGGGCGACAATCGCTACCAACGCAGAGCGCCAGTGCCAGAGGAATAAAGCACAAACCAGCGCAACCACCAGAAATTCTTCGAGTAATTTGCGGGTCAGGTTGGTAACGGCGCGGTCGATCAGGAGGCTGCGGTCGTAGGTGGTGATGATCTCGACTCCAGCGGGCAAACTGCTTTGGAGTTGCGCCAGTTTTTCCTTAACCGCTGCGATAGTCACGCGGGCATTTCCTCCCGAGCGCATCACCACAATACCGCCAGTCACTTCGCCTTCACCATCCAGCTCCGCAATACCCCGGCGCATTTCCGGCCCGAGCTGGATATGGGCGACGTCGGCCAGGGTAACGGGGATGTTATCCACCAACTTCAGCGGTATGGATTTGAAATCATCCAGCGTGCGCAAATAACCGCTGGCACGGATCATTAGTTCGGCTTCCCCCAGTTCAAGAACACCGCCTCCGGTTTCCTGATTGGCCTGCTGCACAGCGGTAATTACCGCGTCATGAGATAGGTTATGTGCTGCAAGGCGGATCGGATCGAGCACCACCTGGTATTGCTTGACCATGCCGCCGATAGCGGCGACTTCGGCCACATCCGGCAAAGGCGCCAGCTCAAAGCGCAGGAACCAATCCTGTAATGCGCGCAATTGGGCAATATCTTGTTGGCCGGTTTTATCGACCAAGGCGTATTGAAATATCCAGCCAACGCCAGTGGCATCCGGCCCTAATGCGGGTGTGACACTTGCCGGTAGCTGCGCCTGCATTTGGCTCAAGGACTCTAAAACGCGGGAGCGCGCCCAGTAAAGATCGGTACCATCCTCAAACAGGACGTACACAAAACTATCGCCGTACATCGAATAACCGCGCACGGTTTCAGCGCCGGGCACCGAGAGCATTTTGCTAGCGAGGGGATAAGTCACCTGATTCTCCACTAGCTCCGGCGCTTGCCCTGGGAAGCTGGTGCGGATAATGACCTGCACATCCGAGAGATCGGGCAAGGCATCAATCGGTGTGGTTTTGACGGCCCAAATACCCCAGCCGGTCAATAGCAGGTAGGCCAGGAGTACCAAGATCCGGTTGGCGACTGACCAATAAATCAAGCGGCTAATCATGGTCGTGGCTCTCCACCGTTTTCTCCGCCGCTTTTGGCGCTATTCCCAAAAAGGAGGCTTCGGAATCCAACAGGAATTGGCCGCTTGCCACTATCTCTTGGCCTTCATCCAATCCTTGCAGGATACGTGTGTGGGAACCTTGTTCATGACCTGCAATTACATTCATGGGTATAAATGTGCCGCCGGGTTCAGCCAGCATCACCAGCACTCGTTTGCCCGTGCGGATCACTGCCTCGGTGGGCACAAATAATCCGGTTTCTTCTGTGGATGATTGCAAGAGTACGCGTCCACTGGTGCCGGGTTTCAGGCGTCCTTCGGGATTATCCAGCAAGATGCGGGCGGTCAGGGTACGGGTGATGTCATTGATCGAGGGCAACAGGTATTCCAGCTTACCGGTCAGAGCTGGATCATCGGGGTTTACGGAATTGAAAATCGCTTTGTCACCTGCGCGCACGCCGGTCGCCTGCGCTTCGGGGATGGCAGCATCGAGCCAGAGGCTATCCAGGTTGTTAATTTTTGCCAGAGTAGCGCCGCTGGCCAGCGCCATACCGGTTTTAACATCCAGCATTTCCACCACGCCCGAGATGGGCGACGTGATAGTTACACGGGTCTCCGGTTGGCGGGTTTTTTCCACCTTCGCAATCAAGTGATCGGGCATACCCAGTAGTTGCAGGCGCGTGCGCAAGGTCGATAACAAGTTGGGGTTTTGGTCAATGGGCTGGGAGAGCAGGTCATTTTGGGCGTCCAGCCATTCAGGTATCTGGAATTCGGCAATCGGCTGACCGGCACTGATTTTGTCGCCCACCGCCAGTGGCCAAGCTTTTTCCACAAAACCCGCCGCGCGCAATTGCACTATCGCTTGGTTGCGCTGGTTAAATTGCAGTTGCCCGACCACTTCCAGCTCATTGCGTATTGGTAGACGTTGCACCTTGATTTTGCGCATCCCGAGGTTTTGCACCAGAGCTGCATCGATGGTTAGCCCCGGTTCCTGAGTTGATGGCGCTGCATATTTGGGTACCAGCTCCATATCCATAAAAGGTGATGGCCCCGGTTTGTCAAAATGCTGGTCGGGTACCATGGGGTCGTACCAATACAAAATACGTGGTTCATCTTTGGCCGGTTTCGGTTCTTGCGCAGGTTGCGCGGCGTACTTGGGGACGAGGTCCATATCCATAAAAGGCGACGGACCCGGTTTATCAAAATGTTGATCAGGCACCATTGGGTCATACCAATAAAGCACCTTCGGTTCCTGTTTGGCCTCTTCAATAGCATTATTTTGAGGCGGCGCTGTAGAGGTGAATTTATGCAGGTGCTGCCAACCAACACCTATCGCAATACCAAGTACTAACGTGCCTAGCCCAACGGCTGCAAGCAGACGTACAGAGAGAATATTCATTCAGATGGTTCCTGAGAGACGATAAAAAACGTCCCGCCTAAACGCCCGGCATCTTTACCGGTTCAAGCGAGGTGAAATCGTATTAACTCAGGAGGCGTTCGGAGGTCGCCAGATACTGGCGGGATTGAAGACAGCAAGATTCAGTGGACGAGTTTTTGAGTGGGTCGACAAGCTTGAAAAAGAGAAAAACGACGCGGGCGCATAGAGATACACCTGTACAGGTGTTTTACAGAGATGACAGGATTTAGCGGTTTCACAGGAATTTATAGCATCACCTTCATCTGCATCAGGGCAGCAAGGCATAGTTTCACTATCACCGGGTTCATCCATCACCATTGTCATTTCTTCAGGGCATGGTGAGGCGGACAGCAGAATTTCTGCCGCCACTTGCAGGGGCATTATGAAACTGAACAATAAGATGAATAACAGGAGGTAACGACGCATGGTGCCAGCATATCGCAAGTAGCGGTAGCTAGCTATTCCATCTGGTATCTACACCGTTCTGATCCATAGCGCTAACTCTTCGACTATTTAGGTGTCTTTAGCGACAAATTTCTAATGACTTCATTACCCAGCAATCATTATTAGGATGCGGGTGATGGTTGTTCCATAATTTTGCAATTGGATTTCGCTGGAGTGATTGCCGCATTCTAAGTATTCGGTTAATGCATATTTCAACGTATCCCGTTGTACTTCAATGGCTGTTCTAGTGGGTAACTATACATAAATATCTTCCTTGTGCTCATCAGCCTGTGCATCAAATTGCCCCCAAAACCGCCGCACAGGCCACATTATTTGTGCTTGAAAAAGCAGCACAAATAATATGAAAGTTGCGAATTTTCTGGAGCACAAAGAAGATATTTTGCGGACAAAACAATGTGTGAATAATGTGCCAAAGGGCTATTTAAATGTGTCTAAACACGATTTAACTGTGTCAACAACACGATTAAAGTGTGTCAACAATGTGTTAATTCGATTGGCTTGAATGTGATTTAAATGTGTCAATAATGATCGCAAAATGCTGTTTATTTCGTCGCTGGTGTTCCTATTGACCGTTGCGAAGCTTCTTCCGCGATAACCATCTCAAACGCAGCATCCCGTTCTTCTGAATGCATTGCCATAAGGTCGGGAATCGCCTCCCACAAAACCAAGTCGCCCGAAGCAGGGCAGCATACATAGACATCAGTGAGTGATTGCCCGAAAGTTTGATAATCACCGCAATGCGGACAAACGATGCTCGACTCTCTCAACGTTAGTTCAATTGCATTCTTGAGCGCCGAGGTATCACATGCAACATCGCAGGAAGGAGTTGCTGTTATCCGCATGCTGCTTTCTAAATACTTCACTTGAAAAACTGAAAACGCAGGCGATTGCGTGCCCATTGCCATTTCACACAAGTCCAGAAGTCGCACAATTAAATCAATGTGCCCAGGCATTGGCTTTACTTGGTGCTCGGCGATCCAGTGATGCTTGATTGAGAGGTTTTTTAATTTTGTGCGATAGGAGATGGGAGTCAAGCTCATCATGACCTCGTGTCTTTTAACGTGAATTGATAGAGGATTTTTCCAACAACTGCAGAATGAAGCTGTGTGTTTGGGGAAGCAGCAACTTAAAGTCGCTGTCTTCATGAGGAGCGACTTTGATTTCATCAGTCAACATTCTGAACTCAACGGCTTTTTTATACTCGCCTGCAAACAAACTGGTAACTTGGTCTGCAATTGTTGGGTGTTGCTCAATCAGAGATTCAACTGTGGCTTTGATTGCGTTTATGAACACAAGCGTTTTGTTGTATTGCTCTGACTTTGCTTGTACTTGTATGCGGATTGCATCGCTTGCGTGTTCTAGTTGTTTGACAGCCTCAGCGAGATCCGCTTTTTCTTGTTGTAGCGCGTGGGCTTGCTGCGTCAATGTGGTGAGATCTTTCTGAAGAATTTCGCTCTGTTGTTTGAGTCGCTGATAAGACTCAAATTGGCTATCGAATTCGGCTTGCTGTTGGCGAGCTGTTTGATCGCGCAGCGCAAGCTGTTCTTCAAGCGCGAGGATGTGAGTGGCTTGCTTAACCAGCGCTTGCTTAAGTTGGTCGCGCTCAATCTCAAAAGCCTGATAATTTGCAGTCACTTGATCCTGATAGGCTGCATTTTGTGCCTGTATTTTCGCGATTGCATTATTGGCTTCATCAATGGCTTCGTTATAGCCAGCTGTATTACCCTCCGTATATCCTTGTCGGTAACCCTGATCATAGCCATCCCGGCGGCCTTCCTCCAAGCCTCGACGCATTCCATCATCTGCTCCCCTGGAGCGTGCCAATTGCTCCACAATCCATGGTTCAGGTTCTCCTCCACCTAATGGGGTAATGTTTGCTCTCATATGCGCGCCTCTTCTGAGGTTGGTTGTCACCGTGAATAATTGTCACTCATAGTGTTCAATCTAGCATCAGTTTTTCAAATTGTCACTCATAGTGAGTGCACTTATAGAGCGTGGCCTCATATAGGGTAAGGACATAGCATCCCGTTTTCACTGGGGTGCCGTATGACAGATCCAAAAGTTCTTTTCGGACAACGACTTATCGAGCTGCGAAAACGTTTAGGTTGGTCGCAAGAGAGGCTTGCGTTGGAGTCGGGCATAGCACGCAGCTATTTGGGTGGGGTAGAGCGGGGGCAGAGGAATATCGCTCTTGTTAATATCCATAAAATTGCGGAAGCCCTGAGTGTTCCGGCATCTTCGCTTCTGGAGCCTCCGAGCGCTAAAGACTAGTTTGTTTCCGATTATTGCTTTGCCGGTGGCGTAAACCTTGCGCCTGCTGCCCTGTTTTTAACTAAGTTTTCAAAGTCCTTTCCCTGATTCCAATTTCGCAGCACTAGTCGCCAGAGCCCTTCCTTGGTTGCTTATCTGTGCCTCCTTGTTCGCAAATTATCTTCTTTGTGCCCAATCGTCTGTGCTAAAAGGTGGATGCAAAACCGCGTACAGACCACATTCTTTGTGCTCAAAAAATCAGCACAAAGAATATGAAAAGGCCGCTATTTCTCGGGCACAAAGAAGATATTTTGCGAACAAACAGTGTGTGAATAATGTGTCGGACTGTGATTAAAATGTGTGAACAGCACGATTTAAATGTGCCATCAATGTGATTTAACTGTGTCATCACTACGATTTAAATGTGTCAACAATGCGGCTCAGTGCGCGGGTTTTAATGCACCGGTGTAATATCGTGATACTTGCGCCATTTCACAAAACGGCTACTATCGTTCCTTTTAGGGAATTCAGTGGACGATTCGTGAAGCATAAAAATAGTAATAAGCTCAATGATTTAGTTTGTGTGTCAGCTAATAGGTTTGACGAGGCTCGCCCGTGCGCCTGGTAAGTTGGGTAGGTGGCAATGATCTGGATGCAGCAGAAGCCAAGATCGACCAACCTGGTGCCATTGCGGCAACTCTCGCCAGCGCGTCTTTCGCAGGGCTGCATCTTCTTTACAGCTATCCCGAAAAGCGGGTGGCAAATTACCTGTCTTGGCTCTCGCCGCAATATGCTCTTCCCGTTGTAAAGTGTAGGGCTGAGTTAGCTTCTCCTATCGATTTTCACGATATCTACCTCGCGGCAGATGCATTGCTTGCCGATCTTGCTCAGGCAAGCTCCGACCCCATCGCCGTCCTGTTAAGCCCCGGCACGCCCGCCATGCAAGCTGTCTGGATTCTTTTAGGCAAAACCAAATATCCCGTCACCTTTTACCAAGCGACCTTGGAGCAGGGTGTCCAACAGGTCGATATCCCATTTGAAATTGCCGCCGAATTTGTTCCCAAGCGCGATCAGCAACTTCTCCATTTATCTGTCGGGCAGGTGAGTGCCAGCGCTGCCTTTAACGACATAGTGACGCAAAATCCACTGATGGAAACCCTCAAGCGCCAGGCAACGGTACTGGCGGTGCGGGATGTTCCCGTGTTGATTTACGGCGAAACCGGTACTGGGAAAGAACTTTTCGCCACTGCCATACACAACGCCAGCCTCCGCAAAGATCGCGCGTTTGTGCCCGTTAATTGCGGCGCAATTCCGCAAGAGTTAATCGACTCCGTTTTCTTTGGTCATGTAAAAGGCTCTTTTACCGGTGCGGTAAATAATCACGATGGCGTATTTAAACAATCCGATGGTGGAACGCTGTTTTTGGACGAGTTTGGTGAGTTGCCGCTCACCGTGCAAGTGCGATTACTCCGGGTGCTGCAATCCGGTGAGGTGACGCCTGTAGGTGCAAGCAAGCCAATAAGGGTTGATGTTCGCATCATCGCAGCCACCAACCGCGATCTGCTGCAAGAAGTGGCTGCGGGTCGTTTCCGCGAGGATCTGTTCTATCGCATTGCTGTGGGTGTGCTCAAGTTGCCGCCTTTGCGAGAGCGCAGTGGTGATATCAGTCTGCTGGCCGAAACGCTCTTGTCTGGAATCTATTCCACCCTGAGTGATGCAGAACATAAAAAACTTTCTGCTGACGCAAAAAATCTTATCCTAAAGCAGCCTTGGCGCGGCAATATCCGCGAGCTGCAATCCACGTTGCTGCGCGCATCGCTGTGGGCGACGGGCAATAAAATAACCGCTGCTGACATTCAACAAGCACTCTTTAGTATGCCCGATAGTAAATCCGGGCTATTGGATCGTGATGTGTCTCAAGGTATTGATATACAAGAATTAATGACTGAAATTGTGCAACATTACATCCCTCGGGCACTGGCCGAAGCGAAGGATAATAAAACCAAAGCAGCAGAGTTGTTAGGGTTGAAAAATTACCAAACCCTCAATAACTGGATTGAAAAATACAACGTCAAATAACACTTGGCACGGCTCTCGCAATTGAGCTGTCATGGAAAGAATATTATTTATGCAATCAATAAACTTCGAGCAGCTTCGACCTTACTGGCCTGATTTGGCCAGCCTTGGCGGCCATGCAGAAAAGTACGCGTTTGATGACCCGCAAAGTGCGCTCATCAAGTTGCGTTGCTTTGCGGAATTGATGGTGGGTATTGTCTACCGCGAGTTTCGCTTGCCCAGTCAACCGACTGATAAATTTGTAGATCGCCTGCAAGCTGCCGTATTCACCGCTGCAGTTGATAAATCCATCCTCGATAAATTTCATGCAATTCGCAAAGTCGGTAACAGTGCTGCGCACGATGGTAAATTCGCCAAGGGCGATAGCCTGTGGTTGCTAAAAGAAGCACACATTCTCAGCTACTGGTTGCTGCTATCCACCCAGCCGCGCGATCAAGTTGTGGTACAGCCTTTTGTATCGCCCGCGCATCAGGAAGAAAAACCGAATCCCAAAAAAGCCGAAGAGCATCAAGCGCGCTTAGAGCAAGCCCTTGCAGAATTAGAAGCAGCAAAAGCGGCTGAAGAAGCGGCAGTGCGTGAAAATGCCAAATTAAAAATTCAGCTCACTGAAGCTGAACAACAGAAATTCGAGCACGCAAGTACCCTTGCCAAGAACAGTTTGGAACTGAACGAAGCAGAAACCCGCCGCCGCATGATCGATACCGAGTTGTACTCATGCGGGTGGGATGTCGATTTGGTACATGGCAAAAATACCGCTGAAGTAACCCACGAAGAAAAAGTGGACGGCCAGCCAACTGCTTCTGGCGTTGGTTACTGCGATTACGTTTTATGGGATGACAATGGCAAACCGCTCGCAGTGGTAGAAGCCAAGCGTACGCGGGAAAATGTAGAAAAAGGTCGCCAGCAAGCCATTCTGTATGCAGATGCATTAGAGAAAAAATATGCTCAGCGCCCAGTGGTGTTCTACACCAATGGCTATGAGATTTATATTTGCGATGATGCCCAAGGCTATCAACCGCGCAAACTCTACAGCTATTACAGCAAAGAAAGTCTGCAATATTTAATTCGCCAGCGCAGCGAGAAAAAGCCCTTAGCCACCACGCCGATTCGCACCGATATTGCCGGGCGCGATTACCAAATCGAAACCATTACCCGCGTGTGCGAACGCTTTAGCCAGAACTACCGTAAAGCGCTAGTAGTGCAGGCAACTGGTACAGGGAAAACCCGTGTCTCTATCGGCCTTACCAAGCGCATGATCGATGCCGGTTGGGCCAAGCGCGTATTGTTTTTATGCGACCGCAAAGAGCTGCGCAAACAAGCGGGTAAAGCCTATACCGAGTACCTTACCGAGCCGGTATACATTGTGGGTAAAAGCAAAAAAGTCGATGTGACTAACGCGCGCATTTATGTCGCCACTTACCCCGGCATGATGGGCATTTTGGAAGAGTTCGATCCCGGCTTTTTTGATTTGATTATTGCGGACGAATCCCATCGCTCCATCTACAACGTGTATGGCGATATTTTTAAATACTTCGATGCCTTGCAGTTGGGTTTGACTGCTACTCCGGTAGAAATGATCAGCCGTTCCACCAGCCAATTGTTCGGCTGCGAATACAAATTGCCCACGGCGAATTATCCGCTGGAAAAAGCCGTGGAAGACAAAAACCTGGTGCCCTTTAAAGTGGTCAGCCACACCACGCAATTTTTGCGCGAAGGTATTCAAGCAAAATCCCTGAGCGACGAACAAGTCGCCGCCTTGGAAGATCAAGGGTTAGATCCCAACGAATTGGATTTCGATGCAAAAGAAATCGATAAAGCGGTTTACAACAAAGACACTAACCGCGCGATTCTGCGCAACCTCATGGAAAACGGCCTGCGCATGGCGGACGGCCAAACACTCGGCAAATCCATGATTTTTGCGCGCAATATTCAGCACGCAGAATTACTGGCGCAACTCTTTGGTGAGATGTACCCCAATTACCTAAAAGAAACCCAAGGCAATTTCTGCCGCGTGATTCACTCCAAATACGAGCGCGCCGAAGAATTAATCGATGACTTTAAATTAAACGATGGCAGCAGCAAGCAAGTGACCATCGCCATATCGGTGGATATGCTGGATACGGGTATCGATGTGCCGGAAGTACTCAACCTGGTCTTTGCCAAGCCGGTGAAATCCAAGGTGAAGTTTTGGCAAATGGTAGGGCGGGGCACGCGTCTGTGTAAAAACCTGTTCGGCGAAGGCAAAGATAAAACCAAATTCCTGATTTTTGATCATTGGGGCAACTTTGATTACTTCGCGGTAGAGCATGAGGAAGAAGAGCAGCGCCAGAGTAAATCCGTCGCGCAAAAATTATTTGAAGGGCGCGTTAATTTTGCGACCGATGCGCTAGCGCTGGGCGATCTGCCCAGGTTTGAAAAAATGGTCATGCTCATCAAGCAGGATATAGATGCGCTGGATGACAACTGCATCGCCATCAAAGACAACTGGAAGCTAAAACACGAGTTCGGCACCTTGGCCGTGCTCAATGCATTTGCGCCCGCCACACGTAAGGTGCTGCTGGACAATATCGCGCCCTTAATGCAGTGGCGCAATATTCAAGGGCAGGGCGATGCACTGGCTTGGGATCAGGATGTGCTCGCCGTGCAACACGCATGGCTCAACCACCCCGAATTGCAAGATCAAACCAAAGATCGTTTGCTTCACAAAGTCAAAACCCTGCAAATGCATCTTAACCAACTGCGACCTAAAGCACCTATTGTCAATGCCATCCAGCAAGACAGTTATTGGGATCTAAAGAATTTTGATGAGTTGGAAAAAGCGCGCGCCGAATTACGGGGCGTTATTCATTTGCATAATCCCGGCGCTAAACCGCCAGCAGCGCCCATCACCATTTACGATATTCCAGAGCATGCCGATAAGTTCGAAATTAAAGAACTGAAAACCAATATCCGCACTGTGGATTATGAAATCTACCGGCAAGAAGTAGAGAAAACTCTGGAGCCGTTATTTAACCAAGACCCAGTGCTGCAAAAAATCCGCGCCGGTGAGCCAGTCACAGAGGAGGAGTTAAACCAGCTCAATGCCTTGGTGCATACGCAAAATGCGCGGGTGGATTTAAAACTCCTGAAAGAGTTCTATCCTGAATCCTCTGTAGGGGTAGATCAGCTCTTGCGCACCATTATCGGGTTGGATGAACAAGCCATTCGCAAACGCTTTGAGCTGTTTGTGCAGCAACATCACATCAGCCTGAATGCGTTGCAGCAGCGCTTTTTGGAATTATTAAAAAGCGAAATCTGCCGGACTGGGCAGATGAGCATTAGCCGCTTGTATGAGCAGCCCTTTATTGCCCTGCACCAAGACGGTGTAGACGGTTTATTTAAAGAAGAACAAGCGCAACTCATTGCCAACTTTATCAGTGACTTCGCGCTGGAGCTTGGCAAAAAGCAGGCGCAAGTTCCCCAACCAAATCCCCAAGTACCCAGTTCCTATTCGAACTGAGTTATTAACCCTAACAACTGATTGAGACACCTAATGATCACCGGTCAACTGAAAAACAAAATCGATAAACTCTGGGAAGAATTCTGGACGGGTGGCGTAGCCAACCCGCTCACGGTAATCGAGCAAATTACCTTTTTAATGTACGCGCGCCTGTTGGATATGAACGAAACCAGCGATGAGAAAAAGCGCTGCGTACTAAAAAGCCGTTCAAGCGTCGCTTTAGTGATGAGCAGCAACATATTCGTTGGCAAAATTTAATTCATATCGAGTCTGCTGATAAATTGTTGGTACTGGTGCGCGATGAACTATTTCCCTATTTCAAAAGCACCGCCGATGGCAACAGCCTGTTTGCGGAATTTATGAAAGATGCACAGCTGATGGTGCAAAAGCCCTCACTGCTGATGAAAGCCATTACCATGGTGAATGAATTGCCCTTGGATAAAGGCGATACCAAAGGCGATTTATACGAATACCTGTTAAGTAAACTCACCACAGCAGGTATTAACGGCCAGTTTAGAACGCCACGCCACATCATCCGCGCCATGGTGGAGTTAATGGACCCAAGTGCAGATGACCGCATTTGCGATCCCGCCTGTGGCACCGCCGGTTTTTTAAGTAATGCCTACGAATTTATTTTGCAAAAATACAGCTCGCCTACTGGCACCATTACTGAAAAAGTGATTAACGAAAAAGGCGAGGAAGAAATTCAAACGCTGTATACCGGTGACAAACTTGGTGACAAACGCCACCATGTGGATACCGATATGTTCCATGGCTTTGATTTTGACGCGACCATGTTGCGCATTGCGGCCATGAATTTGGTAATGCATGGTGTAGCAGAGCCGGATATTCATTATCAGGATACCCTTAGCCAACGCTTCGCAGAGCGCCACCCGAAAGCCGCCAATGAAGGCTTCGATATCATCCTCGCCAACCCACCGTTTAAAGGCAGTTTGGATGAAGAAGACGTAGCGCCAGAATTATTGCGTTTGGTTAAAACCAAAAAAACTGAATTGTTATTTGTTGGTTTGATTTTGCGTATGTTAAGAACCGGCGGCCGCGCCGCCGTGATCGTGCCAGACGGCGTACTTTTCGGCTCCAGTAAAGCCCACCAACAATTGCGTGAAGAACTGATTGAGCGCAACCAGTTAGAAGCCATCATCAGCTTGCCCTCGGGCGTATTCAAACCCTACGCGGGTGTCAGCACCGCGATTATGATTTTCACCAAAGGCGGTGAAACCGATCAAGTCTGGTTTTACGATTTAGCGGCAGACGGTTACTCGCTAGACGACAAACGCACACCCATTCAAGACAACGACCTGCCGGATTTAATCGCGCAATACGAAAAATACCGCAAAGCGCGCGAAGCAGGTAAAAGCACCAAAGCTTGGAGCGACAAAAAACAAAAAGCCTTTTTGGTGGATAAAGCTGCAATTGCCGAACAGAAATACGACCTCAGCATAAATCGCTACAAAGAAGTGGTTCATGTGGAACAAACTTACGACTCGCCGAAGAAAATTTTAGGCCAGCTTAAAAAGCTGGAAGAGGATATTTTGAAGGATTTGTATGAGTTGGAGACGATGCTGTGAGTTGGCCTTTGGCAAAGCTTGGTGAAATAGCTCCATCGAAACCAATTAGGGCTAATGGATACAGTGCCGATAACCTTGTTTGGCAGATTACGCTCGACCATGTTGAAGCAAACACAGGTGTTCTGCTGAAGAAAAGCATTAGGCCTTACAGCGAGGCGGGATCATCCACACATGGTTTTGACGATCGATACGTCCTATATTCTAAGTTGAGGCCATATCTTAATAAGGTTCTGCTTCCTGATGAAGAAGGAGTTTGTACTACCGAATTGGTGCCTATGCTGCCCAATCAAAAAACTTTGGACAGAAATTACTTGGCGCATTATTTAAAGTCGAGAGAGTTTGTCAATTGGATTTCTGCGCAAACAGCTGGTGCAAAGATGCCGCGAGTTTCGATGGACGTATTTTGGGATCATGAAATCCCTCTCCCCCCATTAGAAGAACAAAAACGCATCGCCGCCATCCTCGACAAAGCCGATGCCATCCGCCGCAAACGCCAACAAGCCATAAAACTTGCCGACGATTTCCTTCGCTCTGTATTTTTGGAAATGTTTGGTGATTTGTTTTGTGATGCTGGATATCAAGCAGCTTTAAAGAAATCTATTGCGGAATTAACCAATTATATTGATTACAGGGGTAAGACACCTGAGAAGTCGGATTTTGGCATTCCCTTAATCACAGCAAAAAATGTTCGCATGGGGTACGTATCTGAAGAGCCAAAAGAGTTTATTCCTGCTGATAGTTATGAATCTTGGATGACGCGCGGGTTACCATCTGAAAATGATGTTTTGTTTACTACTGAAGCCCCCTTAGGGAATGTTGCTCTGCTTGGTAAATATGAACGTGTTGCACTCGGGCAACGCCTGATATCACTTCGCTCAAAAGGAGAGATTACTCAAGAATATCTTTTGTTTGCGTTGTTAAATCCTTTTATTCAGGGGTTGATCGATAGCAAGTCTTCTGGAAGCACTGCCAAAGGCATACGTACAAAAGAACTTTATCAAATCGAAATCCCCATCCCTGACTTAAATATGCAGCGGAAGTTTTCAGAAGTTTACCGGAAAAGTGTTTTAAGTAAGTTGCGACATGGTTCTGCACATGAAAACATAAAAACACTTTTTGAATCATTAAGCCAAAAAGCATTTTCAGGAACAATATAGTCGAGTAATTTGCAATGAAAATTTCCAAGGTGAAAATCCAGGGCTTTAGAACCATTAACAATGGGTTTAGTTGCGAGCTAAAAGATCTTTCTATATTTGTTGGGAGGAATAATTCCGGAAAATCCTGCATCGTTAGGGCGCTTAATCTGTTTTTTAATTGTGGAAAAAGTCCAGATTCATTTGTCCCCCATATTCGAATCAATCCAACCACAAAACAAAAGAAGAGATTTTCAATAATTATTGGTATATGGCTATCAAATATTGATGAAAAATTAAAAAGAAAATATAGGCAGTTTTTGAATTCTGATGGAGAGCTGCCTGTCCGATTGTTCTATTTTCCAAAGGAGCATACTATTGTTTACAGTTGCTTCGAGCGCGGTACGTTTTCGGCTACAAAAGGAGGTGGTGTTATCCAAAGTGACATTATTAATGACATAAATGAATTTATTTCACTTAGAGTTATACCGGAAACCCGTGATTTGGAACGAGAATTCAAAACTGAGCTGGGGCACGGTTTTAAGGCGTTAAAGGAGGCTGCTATAAAACAAGCAGAATCTCGCTCAAATAAAGAAGCAAATAGTTATAAAATTTTTGTACAAGATTTAATTAATAAGAGTGTAATTGAAAGACTCAATAAGAATTTGGGTTCTGTGATTCCAGACAATAAGGTATCAAGTTTGTCTCTGGAAAGTGTTATTTTTTCAAGAGTGATTTTAAATTCAATAATCGATCAGCTACCCATCAAAGCAGAAAATATTGACTCTGATAATATTGATATTGATCAAATGGGGGCTGGATTTCAGAGTGCAATTTTGGTGGCGCTGTACAGAACTGTAGCGCAGCTCGAAGAAAAGCAACTAATTCTTTGTGTGGAGGAGCCAGAAATACATCTTGATTCCCATTCTCAACGTTATTGCTATCAACATTGGTCTGAACAAATAGCTGAAAACAATGATTTGAACCAAATTATAATAACTTCACATTCCGCTTTTTTAATCGATGAGGCGTCCCCTGATCAATTGATTCTAGTTAAAAGAGATAGGGATGGATGTACTTGCACTCATCAATTAACACAAAAGTTTATAGATCAAACAGATTTGATTAAGCTTTCTACAAAATCTATTGGTCTTCACAATACGGATATCTATTTTTCAAGCTTTGTCGTTCTTGCTGAGGGAGATGGCGATCCTTGCGCTATTAGAGGCTTCCTAGATTTGTATCTTAAAAAATGCCGCTCAAGATTCAAAAGTCTAAGGTTGGCTGGGATAACAGTCCTAGATTGTGGTGGCAAAGATGGAATTAGGCCTATAGCGAAAATTTTAAGGGAGCTCGAAATTCCATACCTTTGTGTTTATGACAGAGATGTCATTCAAAAAGTAGATAAGAATAATGAATGGAAGATTGATCAGAATGTTGTCGAGAAGACATACCTAAGCGAGATTTCAGATAGCTTCAAATCTTTGGAGGATATTTGCTTTCATTATCCATACGCCAAATTTGAATCGGAAGTGAGAGCCTGTTTAAAAAAGGGGCGTCAACCTTCATATCCTCAGGGGCTAAATAAGGTGCTGAAAAAAAACAGGATGTTATGCATGAGAACCGAGCATGAAACAGATGTAATCGATAAAAATAATATGGATATTGTTTCTTCACTTTTTCAATATCCAATTGACGAGAATCGAATTACCAAAAGTGATGATGATATTGTTGCAGAGCTTAAAGCTAAAAATCAGAAAAAGGTAAAGAAACTCTATACAACTGCGAGACTGGTTGATAGCACTGTAGATTGGGCTAGTGTTCCGAAGGTTTACGCCAAAAATTGTATAGAAATAATTGAAGAATGTGAGGCTGCCGGAATCAGAATTTAATTGCATTAACTCGATTTTTTCGAGCTGGTGTTTAATTCCGGCCCCCGAGGGGTGAGTCAATCCGGTTATACGCTACCTTCCTCATTGGGTCTAATTTGCTTGATGGTTGCTTGACTGGGGCACAGTGTCTGCCGAAGTTATCTTTTTAAGTTTTTGATTTTGTTGAAAAAATACTGCCGATCTTGTTTGATTGTGCACCAATTCTTGCGGTTAAAGGCCTTACTGGGAGGGTAAATAGCCAGGGTCTTTAACGATTAACGAGAGCCTATCAAACTACCTAGGCCGATATGGCGGAGAGATTTGACTTGTGAGTGACATAAAACTGTTTTCAATAAATGGCCAATCAGCCCAAGAGTTAGAAGCCAAAACAGCAGTATTAGAAAAGGATCTCCAAAAACGCATTGAACAGCATATGGAAGTGTTGCTAGGTGTTCGTTTTCTGGCGACTGAATACAGCACCGGCAAAACCCATAAGGGACGAATTGATTCATTAGGGTTGGACGAAAACGGTTGTCCGGTAATTGTGGAGTACAAACGCCACATTAATGAGAATGTGATTAACCAAGGACTGTTTTATCTAGATTGGCTTTTGGATCACCAAGCTGAGTTCAAATGGTTAGTGATGGAAAGCTTGGGTAAAGAAACTGCTGAGGCTATTGAGTGGAATGGTACTCGCTTGATTTGCATCGCTTCCGATTTCAATAAATACGACGAACACGCAGTGCAGCAAATCAATCGCAATATTGAGCTGATGCGCTACCGTTATTTTGGTGCTGACTTGTTGTTACTAGAGCTGGTGAATGCACAAACAGTTGCTCAAATAATTGGATCATCTAGTGATGAAAGCGGACGAAGAACGGCTGCCTCTGGCAGCAGAGACAAAACTCAAGGCGAGCGTTTAGCAGAAGCATCACCTGAATTAGTCGAATTGTTTCAAACGGTTTGCAGCTACTCCGAACAACTCGGCGATGAAGTGCAGCGCAAAGAACTAAAGCTCTATACCGTGTTTAAACGTATCCGCAATTTTATGTCTGTGGTTGTTATGCCAGGCAAAAACGACCCCAAGCTATTGGTCTACCTAAAACTCCCCGGCGAATCCGCCAATGAGGATGGCTTCACTCGAAATGTGACCAATATAGGTCACTGGGGGACTGGTAATTTGGAAGTAATTATTCGCAACCAAAGTGATTGGTTAAAAGCGAAAGATTTGATTTTGCAAAGTTATGAGGCGAGTTAGTAGGTTTCGATAGAACAATAAAACCGTTTAAACATACAGGAGTTCATTAGGTGTCATCAGTAGCTATTAAATGTTCAGTGTGGCTTGGTAAATTTCTTAGACGCAGAAGCATAACGAGTCCAGACCAGCGAAGTCTTTACGCATACCACTGTAGCTACGATGAATACGTAGATTTGATGCATGCATTGCGTGAATCACCTGACTTAAGCGCTGAAATAAAAGACCTATCTGTGTGTGCAAGCCTAGTGATGTTCGGTTCTGAATGGTATCGCAGGGAATATAAAAGTGAACATGGTTGGTCTTGGGAGCCTGTTTGGAGTGTGTTGGGTGCAAGCCTGAGCCATCTTGAGATCAGTCGTATCGTTACAAAAGGTTTAGAAGGTTATTGGAAGCGACCTCTGCATTTATATGAAGCTGGACATCGTGATTTTATTGGATCACTGTTTTGTGAAGGTGGCTTGCCTTTTCAGGTGTTGCGTGAAGATGGCAATCGATTTCAGCTTTTATTTAATCGACTGTTGGCGCAACACGACGATTTGGCATTAATGGGTGTAAACACCTTGAAGCAGGTCCAGCAGTCACTTTCTAAAACCAATCTACCGCAAGTCTTTTCATCGTCCGCCGCTGTAGAGCTAATTGCTGGAATGGTGGATCGTTTTATCGCATTGGTTCGTGATTTCAACCTTGTGAGTGAATCTGAACCTGTGGCAAAGCTGGATTCAGTAAATCCTAAGTGGCGAGAGTTGTTTCCATTACCTTTGGATAACGATACGGGTAGTGATTTGTTAAACGGAATGCTTCGCACTGCAACCCGTGAAGGAAAAAGGCGCCGTACCGATGTTAACGGCTGGAGCTGTACTCATTTTTGGACTGATTCGAATTCTGAGATATTGAAAACCCAGATTTCCCTACCGGAAGAACTCGATTTTAAGTTGCTCGCGAAACCTTCAACGACCCGGTTCGAGCTCACTATAGTTGAGGATGGGAAGGTTTCTCTCAATCTTGGCGCGGGTTACGCAACTGTTGATGGTGAGAAGGCAAAAATTAGGGTTCGATCAAGGCAAGTGGTCGTTACCAGGAATAACTGTGCATCCGCGCTCTCTTTAGTCGCTAGTGAAGGTGGTGCGTCTGTTGGAAGTATCCCAATATCTGGTTCGGCCGTCGCGTTGGGTGATGTTCCACTGGGATTTATTAATGAGAACAATCGTTGGGTGCTTTGTGGGGAGGGCACATTTTCAACGGCGGCCACTGAGATCTATATAGTCACTCCACCAGATGCAAGTCTGACGGTTAGCGAGCAGGATGAAGATGCAGAGTTCACTTCTGATTTATCTGTACTGAAATCTCCTGCTGTTTTGGTGCGCGGAAAGGCTTCATTGCAGAGTCAGGGAGATGAGCTTTTCAAGATCAAAACCGGGCATGTTTCCGCTTCGCTTGGATTGGAGCTATTTGGGGAGCAGCTACCCTGGAGTAGCAAGCCGGTGCAATGTTTTATTGGATTGCCTAAGGTCATGTGGCCCGTAGGTCTGGGAGAGGTACAGCAGCAGGGTAGTGAAATTTTTATATCCGGTAAAAGACCGTTCGATGGTTCCATACAAGAAATGTTGGGTGTGCAGTGGGTATCGGTCCGCAACAGAAATGGTGAGACGCTCATTCGGCGTAAAGTTGGAATTCTGCCGTCGGACTTCCGTTTAGAGTTATCTGCGAGTAACCAGCCAGGACAGGGTAGTATTCTTATGTACACCCGTCAGCCCTGTTTACTTCAAGTAAATAATGAGGGCGTCGAACAGAAGAAAATTAAGCACGAAGATTTTACTGAGTATCGCTTAACCGCAACAGGTATTCCTCCAGAAAAGCTATCACTCCGAATAAAACCCAATCTACTAGCTGAATCAATCGATATTCAAGTTCCTTTTCCATCGTTCGGGTGTATCGGCTTTGACTCCATAGGAAACCAGCTTAAGCGAGAAATCAGTGTCGATAATTTGCTAGGAAGCAAGCTGAGTTTATTCAGTCCTCCAGGAGTATCAACTCGCTATACGTTAGAGCTGGTGTTGCTGGGTAAGGCTGCACGAAATGCTAGTTATCAATGGTGTTATACAGTGGCGGAAAAGCCGCTAGAAATTCGCTTGTTCAATATTAGTGAGCAGGTATTTGACCTTTTATCGCTTGAATCCGGTATTGATCAAGTTGTTGAGCTCAGAGTGTCAGGTAATGGCGTTAGGGCAAATTATCGAATTCGTCGTTATGCCACAGAGTTATCCCTCGATTATGGAAAATCGACAATCTCGCTTTCCAATTGCTATAAGTTTACTGACGATTTACCTGAGCCAATGTTAATGCTATTGCATGATCCGATGCGAGAGTTGATCCCTTTGAATTCAAAACTGACTGAGGGTGTTGAAACAGGTGTATACGATCTTCCCGGTGCCGTAGAAAAAGATGGGCCTTGGTTGGTGGTACCTAGAGAGGGTTCTGCTATTTCATTTCGTCCGCGATTTATAGCAGGAAAAAGTCCAGAGTTTTCGTCAGACGCGATACAAACTCTACAAAAAGCGGTAATCAGTTTCGATCCATTTTTCCCGGTTAGCGCTTTCACCCCCGTGTTTGACTCTATGGCTGTTAATCCGATGCACAGCGGCTGGCAATATTTGCAAAGTTTGTATAGCAATTACAGTTATTTGCCCATGGCCACATTTGAGGTTTGGAAGGCACTTGTAAACCATTCACGTGCTCTTTCTATGGCTCTTTTCAAATTCGAAATGGATTCAAAATTTCTTGAGCGATTGGAGTCTGAGTTCCCGATTTTTTGGGAAACTTTTCCTATCAAGGAGGTTCATCTCGCGGCGAGACGCTTTTCTGCATTTTTGAAAGTGAAAGGCGTTGCTCATCCTGCTATCGATGCATTGATCGAGCGTATGTATAAGCGCCTGGGAGAGGTCTTCCCATCTTATGGAAAAAGCGTTCAAAATTTTCTATCCAGTAAACCAGTTGGGCCCGAAGTCAATATCCCTCTCAACATGTTTAAAGTGATTATCCAAGACTGGCATCAGGAGTTAATTCGCAATAGGAGTGATGCCCAATGGCCCGAGTTTGGTGGGCGGCGTTTAAAGCGATGGTACGAAAATTTTGATGATTTCATTCTATCGTATGATTCAGGTGCGGATCACCGTAGCGCGACCCTTTATCTGCCGATATTTGCGGCCGCCGTTGCTAGCGGTGACGCCAATTTTTCTGATGTATTCTCCGATACTCCTGAGGCGACTTTTTTCCTAAGGCAGGTTCGTGATTTTGATTCAGTGTGGTTTAACGCAGTTTATCAATACTGTCTGTTAAACAGAGTTGCCAACCTACACAAAGAAGAATTCATAAATGACTAAATATTTTTCCTCCCTTGTCGAGCAGTCCTTATCTCGTTCAACTGAATCAACGTTGAGTATTTTAGGTATTACCGACCCTAAGCTGCGTAGTCATCTTTCCAATGTAATGAGTAGCGAGTGTGGTAGCGAAGGATCATTTTTATCGCAGCCAATATTTGAGCAAACATTTGGTTGGGCTGAATCTGAATTAACGATGGAGCAACTGGCAAGCGAAAAGGGCTTGTTGAGTAGAGAAATTGTAGATTCTTTGGATAGCAAGTCGAATGGTCGATATCGGTTTGGAGCGAATTTCAAACCCTTTACGCATCAATTAGCCAGTTGGACATCGCTATTGCAGCATAATCGCTCCGTGGTGGTAACCAGTGGTACTGGTTCAGGAAAGACAGAGTGTTTTATGGTTCCGGTGTTGGAGGATTTATACAGAGAATATAGTCGAGGAAAAAATGAACCATTGGTTGGAGTAAGAGCGCTATTTCTTTACCCACTCAACGCATTAATTAATTCACAGCGCGAGCGTTTAAATGCGTGGACAAAGAATTTTGGTGAAGGCATGCGCTATTGTCTTTATAACGGTAATACTGAGGAAAAAAATTCTAAGGTTCGTGCTGAACAGGCTTTAACACGGAATGAAATTTTGTCACGGGAACTAATGCGTGAACAGCCAGCGCCGATATTGGTTACCAACGGGACCATGCTTGAATACATGATGGTTCGGCAAGTGGATGAACCAATAGTGCGTATATCGAGAGAAAAGAAGTCACTTAGATGGATTGTTCTTGATGAGGCACACACCTATGTGGGTTCGCAAGCTGCTGAACTAGCGTTACAACTTCGTCGAGTTATGGCGGCTTTTGGGGTTACGCCTAATGAAGTTCGCTTTGTCGCTACATCGGCAACTATTGCCGGTGAAGACTCTGTCGTGCAATTAAAGCAGTTTCTATCGGATCTATCTGGCGTCCCAGTGGCGCAAATTGATGTCTTGGGTGGCAATAGAGTTATACCTAATCTTCCGACATGTAAGCCTGTTGATTTATCACTTGAACAGATTGAGTTGTTACCCGCATTAGACCAGTCTAATCCAGAAGTTAGCCCAGCTCGTTTTGAGGCTCTTGCTCAAAGTCCTATAGCTCGTGCGTTGCGAGGCTTGATCGTTTCAAGTGATAAACGTCTAAAGCTCAACGAGATTGTTGAACTCATGCAAAAAACAGGTGGGGGGGAGTTAACAGCACCCGATGTGCTTCGTTGGTTAGATGTTTGCTCAGGAACTAAGGCCTCAGACGATAGCCCAGCATTTCTAAAATTACGCGCTCACTTTTTCCAGCGCACTACCCATGGACTTTGGGCATGTATTGATAAAAATTGTGCAGCTAAGCGTGGAACCCCGTTGGAAACTGGATGGCCTTATGGATACGTTTTTGCAACTCAGCGGCAGAGATGTAGCTGTGGGAGTCTCTTATTCGAGCTTACATTTTGCAACGATTGTAATGAACCACATCTCTTCGCGCGCGACAAAAACTGTCATCTAGTTCAGTGGGCTAACTCAGAAGATGACGAGTTCTCTCTGCAAGTTGATGAAACAAATGAAGATGCAGATGTTGTAGGTGATGGCAACAATTTAACATCAAGAATGCCATTAGTTATTAGCGCAATTGATAATTTAGCAACAACCTATGTAAATGTTGAGATAGATAAAATTTCTGGTGAGTTTGGTGGTGATATATCCCAACGTATTCGCATTGGTGCTAATGATATCGATTCGGTTTGTAGTAACGCTGAGTGTGGTTACAAAGGCTATCAAGGGACATCGCCATTTCGAAGGGCTATGCTGGGCGGACCTTTCTACGTAACCAATGCTGTTCCCACTGTATTGGAGTACTGTCAGGATTTTCACGACGAAGAAGGGCGACCCGATTATGGCCCCCAGTCGCTACCATCCCGAGGTCGCCGCCTGATTACATTTACAGATAGTCGCCAAGGAACTGCGCGTATGTCTGTTCGAATGCAGCAGGAAGCGGAACGCAGTAAATTAAGAGGTGCGGTTGTTGAAATTCTGAGCTGGAAACAGAGGGCTCAAGGAGGCTCTCAGGCGTCGCCTGTTGTATTGAATTCAGAGCAGCTCCAAATCTTAATGGCTAAGTTGAAAGATGATATCGCGTTATACAAAAGTTTAAACATGCCAGGAGAAGTTAAAGAGAGTGAGGAAAAACTCTTACGACTTACTCAACATTTAAATGGAGGTAGCAAAGAAGTTACCTTGGCGTCTATGTCTTGGGGTGAATTATCAAATGAGCTTAAGCAAAAAGCAGATATAAAAGGATCAATTCTGCTGCATAACAAATATCAGAAGCCTGAGGTTTTTGGTCAAAATGATGGGCCTTTAAAGCTCACGGAAATGTTGCTTTTTCGCGAGTTCATGCGCAGACCAAAACGACAAAATAGTCTTGAAACATTAGGTCTCGTCAAGGTTCATTACAGCAACTTAGAGAATGTTAGCAAGTGCCCCGAGTATTGGGAGCAGAAAGGCCTGACGATTAATGATTGGCGTGATTTCTTAAAAGTTACATTAGACTTCTATGTTCGTGAGAATAGTTTTATACAAGTTGATGATAGTTGGTTGCAGTGGATCGGTTCTCGGTTTTCGTCAAAGACATTGCGTAGTCCGCTTTCCAAAGAAGAGTCCGATGGCAGAGTAAAGCGATGGCCCCAGATTATTAATAGAAATTCGTCTCATAGATTAGTCAAGTTGTTGTTTTTGGGGAGCAATCTAAATCCACAAAATGAAACTGATCAAAATATTGTTAACCTTTGGTTGAGAGATGCATGGTCGCAGTTGACAGTTTCAAATAGTGGAATTTTAAAGCCTGATGGCAACAGATTTCATTTGCCCAAAGAGCATTTAAGTTTTTCTCTGCTGAGTAAAGCATTTGTTTGCCCGATCACCAATAAATTACTGGATACTTCGTTTAGGGGATTCACACCTTATCTTCCAATACATATTGATTTCTCTCAATTGACCGATCAAGCTCGCTCAAAGTGGAAAACAGAAATTGTGGATGTGCCACAAGTGTGGGAATTTGACCAGTCGCAGTTTGACTACACAGAAGGTTTGATCATTGTTCGAGAAAAGCTCAAGACGGATGCACGAGTCGTAAGCTTGCGAGGTCGTAATCTTTGGACTGACATCAGTGATCGTGCCGTGGAAGGTGGGTTCTACTATAGAACAGCAGAGCACTCGGCACAGCAATCATCTGAACGACTGGAGAGCTATGAAGATGATTTTAAAAAGGGAAAAATCAATGTTTTAAACTGCTCAACCACCATGGAAATGGGCGTAGATATTGGTGGTATTTCTGCTGTGGTCATGAATAACGTTCCTCCATATCCTGCCAATTATTTACAAAGAGCGGGGCGGGCAGGGCGAAGCAAAGAATCAAGAGCGATTTCTTATACGCTTTGTAAAAATAACCCGCATGACCAGCAGGTGTTTGCTAATCCAAGTTGGCCGTTCGAAACAAAAATTCCAGCACCCGCTGTTGCGCTCAGTTCTGATCGGTTGGTGCAACGCCATGTTAATTCTTTCCTATTGGCTAATTTTCTTTGTAATTCTGTCGGGTCAACTCAAACAGACAGAATCAAACTGAATACCCAATGGTTTTTTGACGACACGGATTCTGTTTCTATCTGCGATAGATTTATCGATTGGTTAGGTGTCGCTGTTTCGAATTTGGACAATTCTCTCAAAGAGTTAGTAAAGGGAACGTCACTCGCCGTTGTTGAGCCCTATCAACTTCGGCGTACAGCTTTAATTATAATAAAGAGCTTCCGTGATCGTTGGATTGATACATTTAAATATTTGTTTTCAGAGGAAAAGACCGCGAAAGAAGATAGTCTGTATAAAAGTAAATTGAGAATTGAGCTTAAGCGCCACTGTAATGAGTATTTGTTGCGAGATTTAGCTGCGCGTACTTTTCTGCCCGGCTATGGATTTCCTACAGATGTGGTGAATTTTGATAACTTCACCATAGAAGATTACAAACGTGAGAAACAGTCTAAAAACGATTCAAAACAGGATCGTGAGGATAACATTTCACGTTATAAGGGTTTACCGTCTCGTAATTTAGCTGTAGCTATTCGCGAGTACGCACCTGGTGCTGAAATAGTTATCGATGGGAGGGTTTTTAGATCTGCGGGAGTTTCACTTCACTGGCACAACTTAGGTGCTGGCAGTAATGAAGCTCAGCGCATGGATATCGCATGGCGTTGTGATTTATGTGGTGAATTAGGATATGAAGAGGGGCTAGTAAAAGGTGGTGAGTTACTATGCAGCAATTCTGCTTGTTGTGCGCCGATTAAATCGAAAAATATTTTGACTGTATTAAAACCAGCAGGTTTTGTTACTGATTCCTATGAATCCACATCCAACAACATACAACGGCTAAAGTACATTCCTGTGCAACCAGCATGGGTGTTTAATAAGGGCGAAAAAGTATCGCTCCCAAATCCAGAAATGGGCACTATGGCTTTTGGTGCTAATGGAAAAGTTTTTCACCATAGCTCTGGCGAGAATGGGAAAGGTTTTGCACTGTGCATGTGTTGTGGTCGCGCGGAATCTATGCCTGCTGGTAATGATAGCGAAGTAGTGTATCCGAAGACTCTATCTCCTAAAGGTACCCATCGCTCACCTCGCCCAACTAAAGATGATAAGGGGCAGAATAATCAGCTACTTGATTGTCAGGGAAGCGGAAGCATTCTTGCAAACATTCACTTGGGCGCAAAGGCATTAACTGACGTTTTCGAGCTTACATTGCGTCACCCTGAACGAGGGGAGTATCTCGCGGATGATGCACATCACATCAAAATCGCACTAACCATTTCATTAGCGTTGCGCTTGGCGCTTGCAGAAACCCTGGGCATATCCGCCAGCGAATTGGGCTATGCCACACGTCCTGGTAAGTTGCCAAATGGCTTACCGGTAAGAATTATTCAATTGTATGATGTCATTAGCGGAGGAGCTGGATTTGCTTCAAGTGCTTCCTTACATATTGAGCAAATACTTCGCTTGGTAACAAAAAAACTTACATGCTCGCATTGTGAGTCCGGGTGTAGTGAATGTCTGATCGATTCTCAAACTCGCCATGATTACGACAAAATCGACCGCAAAGCGGCCTTCGACTGGTTGGGTGCTAATTTCGCAAATTATGTTGGATTAGCTGAACAAGATAAGCTCTCGCTAAGCGATGCTATTTACGTTCCAGGTAGCATTGAAAACGTTATTAGGCGACTCATAAACCAGGGTTTCACAAGATTTTCATTGGTTGCAGCTGGAGATACATCTGAGTGGGATATGTTGGCACCGGTTTTCAGAAAGTCTATTCAAAACTATCTCATAAACGATGGAGTTGAAATTGATCTGATTTTGCTGCAGAAAGTTGATCAAGATGAGTTATTAATTGATCTGCATAAACTAGTTGCCATTGGCGTTAATATTTTCAATAACGTCGGTGAAATTGGTAATTATTCTGTGGTTCAAGCTTTCAAAGGAAATGAAGTTGTTACCTTGGCTTCCCGGAGTAACGACGCAATTGTTCCAGGGCGAGGCTGGCACCAGAATAGTGAATCAGTTGTAATATCAAGAAGTCAAATACCATTTTCTTTGGCTCCGTATGAGTTTACCTCTGTTACAAGTAGCTCTGAGGATGCTAAAGGTATTGTAGATATATCAATACAAGATCATTTGAATGGTTCATTTGTTGGTTTTGGTGAGCGATTCTGCAATCTTATTGCCTCTAAAGATTCGAGAATATCTGATGTACTGGTCTCTGGAAAAATTAAGACTTTGAAATATTCAGATAGATACATTCAAAATCCTACTGCTGTAGCTATGCTCGGAGCTTTGATTACGGCATTCAAAAGTAAGTTGCTCCCCAACTCCCGTGTTTGTGTTAAAACTCTTTTCAAAGTAGGGCGTACACAAGGTCGAAAAGCTTATGACGATTGGGCTTCCCAGATAGATTTTGAGAGGTTTTCAGAGAATTGGCTGGCGGCAATGGTTGGTAAAAGAGTTGATATTGTTGTAGAGGCGTCTAACCGTGATATCCCCCATCATAGATGCCTTGAGCTTGAATATGACGATGGAAATCGCCTGAAGGTACGTTTTGATCAGGGTGTGGCGTATTGGCAAATTCGATTCCATTCAAGTAGAGATGTTTGGTTTGATTTTGATGCCGAGGTAAAAGACCAGTTAATTCACATGGCTAAGGCGGCTGAACTTGCTGATGTTCAAAACTCTGAGCAGAAATGGGCTACTGATGTTTTAGTTGAGTTAATTGAAGGTTGAAAGCCCTCTGCTCGAAAGCAATGAAATTTATTTTAAGTTGGTAAAATAATGCATCCTGTTCTAACAAAAGCTTTTCCGGAAAATCAAAAGCACGGGCTAATGATTTGCGGAATTAATTTCGGTTATTCCATAGAAGATCAAATGTGTGATGAAAGAGGAGCTTCCCGGAAGCCTGAAGAAATGAGTTATTTTTCCGATGTTGCAGTTAACCGATCTCAATTTCGGAACAGAATTTTACGAGCTTTTTCCCTGTGGGGTGCCCCACTTGAAGTCGATGCAGATAAAGTTTCCGCATTTGAGCGAGCGATTTTTCAGACTAATTGGCTTGACACACAGACAAATGACGCTGAGGGTATTGGATGGAAGAAGTTAGTTGATTCTTCGGATGGACTGCTCCAGCTAATTGCTGAACGCCAACCGCGCCTGATTCTATTCTTTGGTCGCCAGCTTATTGAAGCATTTAATGATGTGAGCTTAAGGGCGAAAGTTCAAGCAAGTTTGGGTATTCGCAGTGGAAATGGCCACATACTTAAATTGCCAAACTCAAACGGCAAAAAAATGTTTGAGGTAGTGTTCCAGTCCTTTGGTGATACACAGGTAATTTGTTTTCCTCATGTCACCGGGGCTCAAGGGCTTAGCGATGACTATATTGCTCAATTCAGCGATTCTATAGGCGGTGCAATAATGAAGTGGCGGGGTATTTACTTTCCGTCTTAATTAGTAGGCTGCTGATTTTCCACTTTTCAAAGCTAGAGAAAACGAGGCTATTAAATTGAAATCCCCCTTATCAGTTAAGACATTAGAAGAGTTCGGTCGTGTCCAGCTCTCCAAATCCTTTTTTATGCGCGATTTTCTTTATTCAGAAATTTCACAAATCGAAAAAATACCCAACATCCCAGATGATCCTGATTTGGCTATTGCCGCTGGGCGGGCATTATGTGAAAACGTGTTGGAACCAATTCAGGATGCATTGGGCCGAATTGCTATTCGCTCTGCCTATCGCTCCTGTGCGGTAAATGCAAAAGGTGCAGAAAACAAAAACCAATACAATTGTTCGCGCAATGAAGCCAACTATTCAGGGCATATTTGGGATAAGCGGGATGCCGATGGTTACATGGGCGCAACAGCCTGTATTGTTGTGACTTCATTTCTTCCTTATTACGAGCAAACCAAACATTGGCAGGCGCTTGCCTGGTGGATTCACGACAATATTCCCGGCTACTCCCATATGTATTTCTTTCCAAAATTGGCGGCTTTCAATATTGGTTGGCATGAGCGTCCTGAGAGGCGTATTGATAGTTACATCGAGCCAAGAGGCTGCATAACAAAGCCGGGGATGGATAATTTTGATGGGAGTCATGAGGCGGAGTGCCGTGAATTTTTAACAGGGCGTCGTTGGTAGAGGGCAGGGGCGCATATATTTTTAAATATCCACCTCTAAAAAGAAAATGATTGAATTGATGTATTAGCGGCAATATTTTTGATGGGGCGAGAGGCAGAGATAATGATATGGCTGGTATCACCGCGTTGTTGAGCGTGATGCCCATAACGTTTTCTAGTTTTATTGGTAGAGTGACCAAGGGCTCTACTTACGTCTTCGCCACTGTGAGTCCTCTTTAAATCAGACGCAAACTGATGGCGAAAGCAATACGCTGTGATAGATTCATGGTGCGCTGGCCAGACTTCTTTACCAATTCGTCTAATTTCTACTGTGAAATTAACAGCTTTGTTTATAGAAACAGTAATTGCTTGTCGCGGGTTTGGAATCTCCTTTATTAATTCATGCAGTAATTCATTACTCGAAGTGACGGGGTAGCTTATTGTTCTGAAAGGTTGGCCTTTGTTTTCGTCAACTTTTCCACCCTCAATTTGAAAGTTAACGTGGTTATCGCTCATATAGACTCTTATGCCTTTTACAAGTTCGCATGGCCTGCATCCGGTTAACGCAGCGGTGAGAAGGGGTATTCTGTACATGGAACTTGGGTTGTAATTAATAAGCTGTTCACGCCACTTTTTTGGTAGTTTGTGAAGAGCAGTCTTTTTTGATTTTTTCTTATCAAATTCTAAGTCGAAGTCTGATGCATCGAAATTTGCAATATGTTGTAAGTCATCGAAAAGTAAATATGCATCTTCACAATAAAAGGTATCCGATGAAAGTTCATAAAGTTGCAAGTTTCGCTCAATTTTTTCGCACAAATAGAATCTTATTCCGTTTAACCATTTGTAAAATGTATTGCTTGTTTTTGCTTTGATGAGTACATCTATTATCGTTTGGCCAACTATTTTTCTTTTGATTAATCTTTCTCCTGTCTTGTAGTAGTCTGCAAGGGTTTCCTCGCTTGCATTACAGAAATGCGCTTTGATGTCGTGGATAGCGTTAAGAGCATCGAAGTCATATTTAATTATGTATTTCATGTTTGTTCTGCTTTTTCGTTTTGAGTTCGATCCACTGTTCTATTTCACTTTCGTTGAATACGTTTATGCCGACAGTCAGCTGTATCGGACGAGGAAAACTTAGGTCAGCACGCATTATTCGGTAGAGGCTTGGCCTGCTAACTGATAGCTTTTTACAGACATCGTTGAATTTTATGAGATTCATTTTTGCACCGTTTGCATCTGATTGTTTTTTAAAATAATGAACGAAAAAAAACAGAATGCAATGCTGAGAAATACTGATTTTCGGAAAGTCAACAGGCTAAATATTTTTTTAACCGATTAATTTTTAAAATTGTTAAAAAAATGTCGTAGTGCCTTTTTAACTGAAGGTTGTGCAAGTTATTGATTTCTAAATGAGCCAAAATTGAAGCAGAGTTCTGTAGTTGAATTTATGTCAGGTAATGGGAAACAAAATTGAAAAAACTGAAGCCGGAAGGGGGTATGGATAAATTTGAAAAAGCTGTCGTGAAGAATTTATTTAAAATGTGACGATCATCACATGTCGTTGGGCGCGAGAAGGAAGTATAGGTAAAAGTGCAGGTTAGATAGATCTTTACAATAAAACTACTTATAAATCAACGCCTAAACACCAATGCATCATAGGTGTGTGCTGGTCTGTTGGTTCTATTGCATTCATTGCGTAAATATCTTTTAAGTTATTGATTTTTTAAATAAATAATCTAGCTTTTGGATTCGCTGGCACTGATTTGATTGTGTCAATAGTACTAGCAGTTGGGGGGGTTGCTGATAACTTGACCCAACAAGAGTCGGACATTATCCCACAGTCTCACGGGCAGAGGTGTTTCTCACGCGCGCTGAATTGAGGTTGACGCGTGCCAATGGTTGCCTTTTCGCGACTTGGCAGCGTGAGCGAACAAAAAATTTACGTAAATCACCCTATGGACCTGTTGCTGCATGGGAGAGGTCTGTCCAGCGGCATGGAAAGACATCGACCTTGATAAAAAGACATGGCACTTGCGCGATACAAAAACTGGTGTGGAGCGCCATGTGCAGTTGTCTACTCAAGCAGTAGAATTTTTAAAAATGTTGAAATTAACCACCGGCGAGTATTTGTTCCCTTCGCTAAAAGGTAAAAAGCCGCTGCAACAAAAGCAACTCACCGAACAGGCATGGCGTTTGAGAGCTGATGGCCGGATGTTGGATAGAGCCTTGGACGCCGCATGATTTGCGCCGCACGGTGCGTACTGGTTTATCAAGGTTGGGTTGCCCGAATGAAGTTGCAGAAGCCATTCTTGGGCACTCTCGCAGCGAGATTGAAGGGACTTATGATCTGCATAAGTATGAAAAGGAGTGTGCGCATTGGTTGCAGGTTTGGGGGGATTATTTGTATGGCTTGATCTGTGCGTAGTTTAAATTGACGGAAATCAATGTTCTAGCTAGCTAATAGAGGCCTTTTCGCTTAATTGCTCTATCCATTGGCTGACCGTTAAAGATGGTTTTGTGAATTTGGTCACATTTTTTGTCCTTTCCGCTAAACAATTTCACCGATGGCTGGATTTAGAAAGGAGATAAGTAAATTTTCCATTCATCCAGATTATTGTCATCGACAAGGCACTGTCTTCGGGAGTTGCAAGCATGGTAGGTATCGTCAGCGGAAACGGATTGGGA
>CAZCJR010000055.1:0-30442 GCA_964499225.1 uncultured Cellvibrionaceae bacterium
GTCGGCGCGATACACGGTTTCGGTATTGATACCGCTCAGCAGGTTTTTCAGCTTCATTTTTACAACAGCAGAGTTACGGCCAGACTTGTTGTATTCCGCTTTTTGAACAACCCAAGGTGAGCCGTCGATCATCAGAACGTTGCCAGCGCGGGTTTCTTGAGCATTTTTCATGGTAAATCCCAGTTTGCAATGGTTAACGGATAAAGAGGGAAACCTTGGTTCGCGTAACGCGCGGGCTTAAAAGCCCCCAGGTGTCCCGAGTTTGAAATCGGCGCGCTACTATACAGTTCTTTATTATTTTTCTGTAGTGCTTTTTTGGCTTGGTTGACTGGTGCAAAAATCGACTATCTGACTCGCTAAATCGGCTTGTTCGAGTAGTGACTCACACCATTGGCGGCTATGTTGCTGCCAGTCATTTAGTTGCAGCATTAGCTGATGCCAGGCTCGCTCCATATCACCCGCTTGGTTCCAGGCAAGCCAGGATTGGTGCAGTGCTGTCTTCAACGCGAGAGGGGTTTGGCTGTAATAGAGATTGAGAAAGGCATTTAGTTTGGTGATATGCACGTCTTCGTCCTGCGGATAGATATGCCAGAACATGGGTTTGGCTGCCCATTGTGCCCGCACGAATGAGTCTTCACCGCGCACAAAGTTGATATCGCACGCCCATAGCAGCTTGTCGTACTCAGTCTGGGTGATAAACGGGATAACTTGTAACCGGAGATTTCCTCGCGTGTAGATGCTGCCTACCTCCAGATTCTGCCCGAGGGCCTTATTGATACTGGTTAGAATTTTGCCATTTGGAATCAAGCAGTGGATGGGTTTGCTCGAGTTTGCCCAAGCCGTCAGCAGGCTTGCGACGGCGGAATTCTCGTAAGCAAAAAGAGATATGAGTAGCACAGTTGGCCGCCGCTCAATCCCCATGTTTGCAAGCCATGGTGCGGCTTCGAAAGCATCGCGGGCAGTAATCAGCGATTGTTCGCGCAGTACGCCACCGGTGCGCGCACTAAAACCAGGAAAGAAAAACGTTTTGCGCAAGCCTGTAGCAGGGTGGGTGGATGGCATGCGATGGCAGTCCTTGACCCAACTTTCTGCGCTTAAATAATCCAGATTGATCCACACCGGCATTGCCCCGCGCAGCTTGCGCTTTGCCATCCCGTCCAGATAAACAGCGGGGATATCGCAGGCAAAGGCTTCGATTACCACATCAGCAATCTGCACATTTGCACTAAATTCGGGATTCCACCGGCACACGTCTACGCCTCCGAGTTGTTGTTGATCTCGTTGAAGCGTCTCCGGCCAGATGCGTATCAGTGAATCCAGATCATCCACCCACAAGCGCACACTCTGGTTGTGCTCGGCGGTCAGCTGCCGCGCCAGCCGCCAGCAAACGCCTATATCGCCAAAGTTGTCGATAACACGGCAGAAGATATCCCAGGTTTTGATATGTGATGATGGCATTAGTCAGTTCAGTTGAATTAAGTGGGTGGCGAATGATACCAGCGCCGATATTTTTCGTAATGGCTAGTCACAATCAAAAAGTAGATCATTCAAAAAGCCCGCAGCATGAAGAAACAGCACTTGCCACAAAAAATTTGCCAGCATTGCCAGCGTCCTTACGCCTGGCGAAAAAAATGGGAAAAGGTTTGGCTGGAGGTGAAGTACTGCTCTACTGCCTGTAGCACCGCCGCTCGTAGAAATAGGAAGCAATCCCCGCAATGAAAAAAATACGTCACTTGTGCCTGATACTCGGCGACCAACTCAATCGCGATAGCCTCATCTTGGCCGATTTCGATCCCGAACAGGATCTCCTCTGGATGGCGGAGACTCTCGGCGAGAGCACGCATGTTCCTTCAAACAAGCAGCGCAGTACTTTGTTTCTTGCCGCTATGCGCCATTTTGCGCAAGGGCTGCAAGATGAGAAGTTGCCGCTGGTTTATTACTCGCTTGAGGAGCATGGGCATCCGGATTTTGCCTCGGCGATTTACGCGACGCTGCGGGATTACGCTGTGACTCAGCTGCGTGTCGTTTTACCGGGAGACTATCGTGTACTGCAGGAAATAAAGCATTGCTGTACGCATCACAACCTGCCGCTAGAAGTGCTGGCCGATAATCACTTTATCGCCAAGCCGGGCGAATTTAGCGCGTGGAAAAAAGGTAAAAAACAATTGCGTATGGAATATTGGTATCGCCAATTGCGCAAACGCACAGGCATATTAATGAGTGGCCAAGCGCCCGTCGGCGGTGATTGGAATTACGATAAGGATAATCGCGGAACCTTTGGCAAGGCGGGGCCGGGACTATTGAATAGCGTGCTCGTTTTTCCTGTCGATAAAACTACGCAAGGTGCAATCAATTCCGTAGAGAAGTTTTTTCCAGATAATCCCGGAAATTTATTGAGTTTCGGTTGGCCGGTTACCCGAGCGCAAGCGCTAGTCCTGTTGGAGTTTTTTATTGAAAAAAATCTACCGCTGTTTGGTGAATATCAGGATGCCATGTGGACCAACGAGCCCTGGCTATATCATTCACGCTTATCGGCAGCACTCAATCTAAAATTGCTATCGCCGTTGGAAGTTGTGCAGGCAGCAGAGCAAGCGCTCGGTCGTGGCCATGCACCACTCAATGCGGTGGAGGGATTTATTCGCCAGATTCTCGGCTGGCGAGAATATGTGCGCGGCCTCTACTGGAGCCTCATGCCGGAATGGCAGGAGATGAATGCATTGGATGCACAACATAACCTGCCGGATTTCTATTGGAATGGCGATGTGGATATGGTCTGCCTGAGCCAGAGTATCAAGCAAGTTTTGGATACGGGTTACGGCCACCATATCCAACGGCTGATGGTTACCGGCTTGTTTGCGCAACTTTGGCAAACCCGCCCTGAACAAATCCACGCATGGTATCTGGCGATGTACGTCGATGCTGTTGAATGGGTTGAATTGCCTAACGTATTGGGGATGAGCCAATACGCAGATGGTGGCATAATGGCCTCCAAGCCCTATATTGCCACGGGTCGTTACATTGCCAAAATGAGCAATTATTGCGATCACTGCCGTTATAAGCCGGATGAGGCCGAAACGGAAAATGCCTGCCCATTTACAACCTTGTACTGGGCATTTCTGCTGAAACATCGCGCGCGATTTCAACAGCACCCGCGCCTGGCTTTACAAGTTAAGCATTTGGATAACCAGAGCGAAGACAAGCGAGCTGCGATCACCAAGCGCGCACAATGGGTGAGGGCGTATTACCCCGCTAACCACTACACATGATCGGAATTTATTATGGCTTCTCTACAGGATCAACTGCTTAAAGCCGGTTTGATAGACACCAAAAAGGCCAAACAGGCTAACAAAGAAAAACGCAAAGAAACCAATGTGGCGCGCCGCTCCAGTGAAGAAGTTGTAGATGAAATAAAGCAATCCGCCGAACAAGCCCGCTTGGAAAAAGTGGAGCGCGACCGCGAATTAAATCGCCAGCGCGATTTGGAGTTGCAACAAAAAGCCATAGCCGCACAGATCAAACAACTAATTCAAAATCATCGTCAACCCAAGGGCGCTGGCAACGGCGATGTGGAATACAATTTTACCGATGGCAAACTCATCAAAAAAATGCGCGTATCACCGCTGGTGCTCGAACAAATCGCGCGCGGTTTGTTGGGTGTCGTAAAGTTGGGCGACGGCTATGAAGTGGTGCCACGCATAGTTGCCGACAAAATTGCACAACGTGATGAGAAATTCGTCGTTGTTGCCAATACCAAAACCGATAACAAAGTTGATGAAGATGATCCCTACAAGGATTACGTCATTCCCGATGACCTTATGTGGTAACCCTTATGTGGAATCCAATCCGCGCGGTGTTGCGCAGTAACTCATTGCGCGGCATAAAAATTATCGCGCTGAGTTTAATGTTAGTTCTCGTCTGCGCTGCCCCCATCATGATCTACACTGCGTTTGGTCCTGAAGATGGCAATCCGATTATTCTTGGCTGGCTATTTGCTGCAGGCGCGGTAGTGGCGCATATCGGTTTTTTTGTAGGAATAGTGTTAGTTATTTGGGATATGTATTTCGCTAAAAAATAGTTTGCTCTCTGACCAGGGCGGGTTCGCGCAGCCTCACTGCATGGATGCAGAGCGACCTAGGATTCAAAGCCGAACCCGCCGTCTTCGATATCACTTCTATCAAAACTCTCCCAAAAATCCCCCCGACTGATGCGCCCACAAATGTGCATACACACCGCCCAAGGCGATCAACTGATTGTGTGTTCCCTGTTCGATAATCTGGCCTTTATCTAATACGATTAGTCGATCCAGCGCAGCAATGGTTGATAAACGGTGCGCGATAGCAATCACGGTTTTACCTTGCATCAGCGTATTTAAATTTGTTTGGATTGCTGCTTCGACTTCAGAGTCCAGCGCAGAAGTCGCTTCATCCATAATTAAAATCGGGGCGTTTTTTATCAGTACGCGGGCGATAGCGATGCGCTGGCGCTGGCCGCCCGATAATTTAACCCCGCGCTCACCTACATGTGCGTCATAACCCGTGCGGCCTTCGTTATCGCTGAGCCCTAAAATAAATTCATGCGCTTCTGCCTGCTTGGCGGCGCAGATCATTTCTTCTTCGGTTGCATCGGGTTTACCATAGAGCAAATTGTCGCGGATAGAACGATGCAGTAGTGAGGTATCTTGCGTAACCATGCCGATTTGCGCGCGTAAACTTTCCTGTTTTACATTCGCGATGTTTTGCCCGTCGATTAAAATTGATCCATCATCGACATCATAAAAACGCAATATCAAATTCACTAAGGTGGATTTGCCGGCGCCCGAACGACCGACCAAGCCAATTTTTTCACCGGCGTTAATATGCAAATCAAACTGTTGCAGCAGGCCATCATTTTTGCCATAGTTAAAACGCACAGATTTAAAATCGATTTGGCTTTGTTGGATCAGCAAGGGCAGTGCATTGGGTTTGTCTTGCACTTCACGGGGAATCGACAGCGTATTTAAACCATCGCGTGCGGTGCCGATATTTTCAAACAGGGCTGAGACCTCCCACATAATCCATTGCGCCATACCATTCAGGCGCAATACCAATCCGACAGCGGCAGCAATTGCACCGGTGGTAATTGCTGCACTCGACCAAAGCCAAAGTGATACGGCGGCAATCGCAAATATTAGCAATGCATTTATCGCCCAGACTCCGCTTCCTAACAAAGTTGCCAAACGCATTTGTGGATGTACGGTTGATAAAAAATATTCCATGCCTGTTTTCGCGTAATCGGCTTCGCGGTTGGAATGCGAAAACAGTTTCACAGTAGAAATATTGGTATAAGTGTCTACTAGGCGACCAGTCATATCGGAGCGTGCGTGCGCCTGCTTGGCAGATATTTTTGCAAGGCGGGGCAGGAAATAATAAAGCAGTGCTGAATAGGCGAAGAACCAGGCAATTAGTGGAATCGTCAAACGCCAATCGAGCGATGCTGACAGCACCAGAATACCGGTGAAATAGACAATCACATACAAGAGTACATCAAGCAATTTCATAATGGTTTCGCGCACGGCGAGCGCGGTCTGCATTACTTTAGTGGCGACGCGACCGGCGAATTCATTTTGGTAAAACTGGTAGCTTTGACCGAGCAAATAACGGTGCGCCTGCCAGCGAATGCGCATGGGGAAGTTACCCAGGAGAGTCTGGTGCATTAACAGTGAATGCAGTAGTACGCATATTGGTAGGGCGACAAGTAAAATAAAACCCATCCAGATTAATTGCGTATGGGATTCGTTCCAAAAACTGTCCGGAGTATGTTTATTGAGCGAGTCGACCAGCTCCCCGAGAAATCCAAACAGCGATACTTCCATCACTGCAATCAGGCCAGTAAAAATTGCCATCCCTATTAAATATAATTCTGCCCCGCGGCTGTAATGACGGCAAAACGCATAAAGAGTTTTGGGCGGTTCTGTAGGGTCTTGTGGGGGAAAGGGTTTAATCAGGCTTTCAAAAAAACGGAACATAATACAATCGCCGGTGATAAATAAGAGGGGCAGGCTAAATTTTGAGCCATTATTGTAGCAGCTCAATATGGACTATTCGTGTAACCAAGTGTTAAGGCAGGATGATAAACTGTCGCCAGTTTCTATTGGGATAGCTGCCAACAGTTGGCAGTCGTGTTGTTTTGTCGGGATAAAGTCTATGAAAAATACTTTGGTTGTGTTTGCCGCTGGTTGTCTTGGTGGCTTGGTGATGTGTGTGGTGATGTGGATGTTTTCCCGCTACGGGATCACCCAATCTCTTAATGTGCAGTTGAGCGGTTCTGTATCGCCCCATTGGATGTACCCGCGTATCGTTTGGGGCGGACTGTGGGGATTGTTATTTTTGTTGCCTATTTTTGCCAGTAGTCTTTTCGCGCGCAGTTTTGTGATCGCGTTAATTCCGACCTTAATCCAATTGTTTGTATTTTATCCATACTACGAGGGCAAGGGTGTTGCAGGATTATCGCTCGGTATATTAACGCCGTTTTTGGTGTTCTTTTTCTTTTGGGTATGGTCGTTAACGACGGCAGTTACGCTGCGTTTATCTTAAGGGCTTGGAAGTAATAATGAGTAGAATATTTCTTAATCTCGCACTTTGGACACTTTGCATCTGTTGCGTATCCGTAAATGCACAACTGCTGCCAGACAACAAAAGTCTAAATGCGCAGTCTGTGGCGCGCTGGATGCAAACCAACCGCGATATAGCACCGATTGTGCAGCTGGTGGCTTCGATGAATGCGACAGATGCTGCGCTTAAGACGTTTGAAGCCCTGCCGCCCGCAGAGCAAGATCAGAAAATTAACGAAGCGCTTAAATCCAATAATTTGGTAGAGGAAGCCAACCAAATTACGCAAAAGTATGGCTGGAAATCTGTTGGCGAGTACATGCGCTTGAGCACCAAGCTGGGTAATGCGATCGCGGCCTATTTTTTATTCGGGGATCTTGGCAAGGTAACGGAGGAACAGGAGCAACAACTCAAAGAAAAAGCTGATCCCGCTGTCTTGGCCGTACCCAAAAGTGATATTGATTTTATTAAGAAAAATGAAAAGGCATTACAGAAATATATTCAAGCCTATGGGGCAGGGCGTTAAGGTTTATTAAAGGTCAATGCCCGCATCTACCTCTTTAAATATGCGCTTGAAGAGTCTAAATATCCATAACCCTGCTTCTACGGGAAGTTCGATAATAATTTCAATAAAATCTAACCAGGCATGTTCCTCTTCCCGCTTGCCCCTACGCCTGCTCGGCCATATAAAATAGGCGAACAGGAAAGCCATAAAGGCGAGAAACAATAACATCCAATCATAATTGGATGAGAAAAAGTCGACGCAGAAGTATATGCCGAAACAGAAACAAGCAATAGAAAGTATTGCGCGTAGGGTTTCCATAAATATTCTCACCCTGGAATATGACTACGGAGTATAGAAGGTGCTTCACTACCAAGGCAATCTTGGTAGTGAAGGCTGATTTTAGCGTGAGCCACCACTGATACTGAGATACACCAGTGTCTGGTTAAGCAGCTGATAAGCCACCTCACCAAAGGTGATGGGGCCGGTTAAGTCGCGGGTCTTCTTACCTTCGAGTTCTGAATAAAGATAATTCAGGATGCAGTTGCATGAAAATGAAATTCCCTCGCTCGCTGATGCTGAAAGTTCTTTATTAAAACTCTCAATGTAGTTATCGACTGGTTTAGCGAAGCGATAGCTGATATCGGCAAAAACAGGTGCGTAGAGAGTGACTTGGTTATTTGCTTCATCTACCTGCTGAATGCTCACATTAATCATCACACCTGAATAATTTGCTACTAATGGCAAACGCGTATCGACTTTAGCGTATTTAATGTAGTCAGCCAGATTTGCCGCTTCGCCGTTGATAGTGCAATCGCTTACGTTGAAACCGGTATTCTTGAATTTGATTTCGGGCCCATCGCCCTGGGTGAACAAATTGACGATATTGATGTTCGCTAGTTGATTAATTGGTAGCGGAATATGCATCGCGACTGCTTGTTGATCGAAGAGCATTCCTCGTGCTGGCCCAAAGCCGACCTTAGCGCTACGGCTACCGATATCATCCAGATGCACGCCTGAAATCCAACCAATGATTGGCGAAAAATACATATTGGGGTAGTCAGGTGCTTTCTGTGCGTAGGACAGGTGCACTTCTGACATGGCGGGTAAAATAATAATAGTGAAACCGTGCTCGGGTGCTTCCTGCGCAATACGTGAAATAGAGTTGCCATCGTACAGGGTGATGCGTGGCGCATTGTTCGCTTGCACCCCTTCGATAGTATTTACGAAAATCTTTTCGCGATCTACTGTCCCGCCTTCTTCCGTCATAAAGTAGGGGATAGTTCCCGCGATCCAATTGCCGGATGGCAGGTCAGTCAGTACTGATTCATCGGCGGCGATAACCAGATATTCGCCCTTGTTAATTTTCTCAATAAGCTGATCGCGTTTAACGAGCGCACTACGAATGCTGATGTCGGCGTCTTGTGTCATGCAAGATCTCCTGCACTATCTAATGAATGTTTAGCGGCTATTGCTTAAAACCATGCGAAGTTCTTGTTGCATGAATCGCTGGTTATGTTTGATAAAGTCCCTTACCCGTCGCACTGCATTAAGTTCGACCACTGGATCCGGATTCATCAGTATTTGTGAGCGAAGATTAGAAAGTAAAAGCTTGTAGGCGATATGTGAACTTGGAATGAAACTGTCGTCTTTTAAAATGCGCTTCCAGATATCACTGCGCTCATCGGGTAGTGCGTATTGCGCTTCTTCCGGCGCATTCATCAATTGATTAATAAGCACCAGCTCCTTCTTCAAGCTGCGAGCATTTTTTCGGAAAAATTCGCGCAGAGAATTAAGGGCAAATACGCGTGCATTGTTGTCGTCGGTATTTTGAAAGGCATGGCGCAGGCGAACCAGGAATAAATTCAGCGGCATGTTGGTCGAGCCCAAATCAATTTTACCGGTCACCATTTTTAACCAAATGGCATTTTTTAAGGCCGGCAATACCAATTTTGTCGTTACGCTACGTCGCTCTTCAATAGATTGCTTCTTCATTGAGAGTGCTGATATTTGGCTAATCTCTGCATCGAGCGAATTGATATGCGAGATGAAAAATTTACGTAGCTCGTTAACCGAGTCTGACAGCTTTACCTCGACTTTAGGATCGATCATGCTGAGTTTTAACTTCGAGAGCATGAGCTTTAACGGGAACAGTTGGGTTTTTAAATGAAACTTGTCATAAATCATGCTTTCCCAAATCGGGTCAGCTTCACAAGGTAAGCAAGTGGCTAGACGATAAGATTCCGGGGTTTTTTCAATATCATTCAAAATGTCATCAATTAATGAAGAGTCGATACGCAGCATATTCGCAATTGCATCGGGCGTGATACCGCGAATGTGGGCGAGTGCGACCTCCTGACGTAATTGATGAGTGTAACTGCGATTTGGATCCCCCAGGAAATTTGGCTGCAAAAGAGCATCTTTGCTGATACCAGCGCCTGAGATAGTTGGGTCGTAAAAAGATGAGACTATATGACAGCTGTAATAGCCAATACTGCTGTGCAGCCAGCGTTTACTTAAACCTGAATCGACTATTTTATTGTTTTCGGAGTCATTCCCTTTTGAAAAAAAGGAGAAGCGTGACTTTTCCACATGATGTGAAAGGGTGATTTGAATAATTTTGTTTTTTTCGTCGATATTCACTTCCTGTGCTGACCAAGGCGCATTAATTCCCAAAATGGCCTCAAAATAATACTTGGGTTGTTTAACCACTTGATGCTCCTTTGGCTGTCAACTGTCAAAATGTAACCTTTACTTCGACAAAACCTCAGATCAAAGTATTTTTTACGATCAATTAATAGATGCTAATGATTGGCTAACAAAGATGTTTGTTAGCTATCAGAGCTTTTTTCTTTATTAGCAGCGGCGGAATAGGTGAGAGTTACCGTGCGCGCTGTCGTGTTAAACCTTTCTAAAACTAATTTAGTTAATAATTGTTAACGGGCGGAGGATTATGACGAGCTCATCATTTATTTAATAGGCTTTTGACGGTAAGCTTGGAAAATGTGTCGCTTAAGTTTGCTTTTTTGTGCTGCTGTGGCTTTTTTATGATTAAAAAATGCCCCGGAGTCTTCGTTGTCGATTTAACAATGTCACCTCTTTAGCTAAGAATTTTGGTTTTACAAATTATTATTTTTTTGTGCGATCTGGTTCGCGAAAAATAGTATTTGTTATTTCATTGACGAAATGATTGTGAAATCTTTGAACTGTACGGTGACCTCTGAGATGTAAATCGATTAATGAGATAATTTTTTAAGGATCAAATTATGCAGTTCATTAAGGCGTTATTGAATGGTGATTTTTTGCAGCGCAATTTTTTTCAGAGTAACAAAGCCACGAGCAGCTCTTTATCGAGTAGTCGCTTGCGAGTTGGGATCATCGGGACGGGAAAAATCGGCGTGGATCTTTTGGTGAAAGTGCGTCGCTCTCCGTGGATGGATTGCGTCATTTTTTCCGGTAGAAATTTGCAATCGAAAGGGATGGTTTATGCGGCGGAACTCGGTGTGCCTGTGTCAGATGAAGGTATCAACGCATTTTTTGAGCCGCGATATCGCTGCGACATTGTGTTTGATGCAACATCTGCAGCCAATCATATCGAACATGCCCAAATTTTTGATCGGCTAGGAATTCTTGCAATTGATATGACGCCTTCACAAATAGGCGAATGTTGTGTACCAGCCTTGGGTATGAATGAAGTTCTTGGGAACAAAAATATCAGCATGATTTCTTGTGGTGGTCAGTCATCTATCCCTGTAGCGCAGGTATTGGCCACCGCAATTCCTGGAATCCGAAAAATTGCTGTTAAATCGATTGTTTCCCCCAATTCTATTGGTCCTGGTACGCTGGCCAATATTGATGAGTATTATCACAACACCAAAGCTGGTCTAAAAAAATATACTGGTGTTAATGATTTTGAGATTGAGTTGCTCGTTGATGAAGTGAACGTTGAAACTCGCATGCTTACCAGTGTCACCGCTTATTGCGATCACGCTGACATAGATGTACTGCAATTGCCATTGATGGCGATGCTACAAAAAATTCAATCCTATGTTCCGGGCTATAAACTGGAACGTGAGCCGGTTTTAGTTGATGGTGGTATAAGAATTGATCTAAGCGTCGAGGGGTTAGGTGATTATTTGCCTAAATATGCGGGCAATCTCGATATTATTAATTGCGCAGCTATTGCAGTTGCCGAGCATTATGCACAAGCAGTGTTAGCTTCCAAGCAAGCGAAGAAATCGCTGGTGCGCCATCATGGCAATTTGCAACTGGAGTATTAAAAGCTATTGTCCGGTTAGATCTTGTCAAGCTCTAACATTAATGTAGCTATTCCCCACAAGGAGGTGGTTAATTTTCCCAACTATTGGCTTCCTTGCCGGATAGTTTGTTAATCTCCTGTGAGAGTTCCTGCTCGATAATCCTGAATTGCCTGTTCGATTTCATCGGTAGTATTCATCACAAAGGGACCGTATTGCACTACGGGCTCTTTTATCGGCTTACCCGAAATCACCAAAAAGCGCGTGTCGGTGCTCAGGGCTTGCGCACTCAACTGATCCCCTTTGCTGAGCAAACCAGCAGTGCCTTTGAGGAGCTTGCGTTTGTCTTCGCCGATCGCAATATCACCTTCATAAACGTACAGGAAAGTATTGTGGTCTTCTGGTAGTGCATGATGAAATTCAGCCTGCTCTGGGAGATGTACATCCCAGTAGATCGTTTCAGTGGTTAAACCCTGAATCGGTCCGCTGATAATTTTGCCACCAACAAATGCACTATTAGCAATCACTTTGATGCTGCCGCCATTCGGTAAATTGGCAACTGGAATATCAGCTGCTGCAATATCGCGATAGCTGGCAGGTTTCATTTTTTCTGCGGCTGGCAAGTTCAACCACAATTGAAAACCGCGCATGAGGCCATGTTCCTGCTGCGGCATTTCTGAGTGGATGATTCCGCGTCCTGCTGTCATCCACTGCACATCACCGTTGCGCAGATGACCTTTGTTGCCCATATGATCTTCGTGCAACATATGGCCTTCGAGCATATAGGTCACTGTTTCAAAACCGCGATGCGGGTGCGAAGGAAAGCCCGCGATGTAGTCATCGGCACTGCTGCTGCCAAATTCATCGAACATTAAAAAAGGGTCAAAGCGCACATTTGGGCCTTGGCCGAGGCTGCGTTTTATACGCACACCAGCACCGTCGCTGGTCTCGCGGCCTTGCACTATTTGCTGTAACTGGCGTTGCATAAATTGACTCCTGTAAGCGGATGTATGACTGATAAAAGATGCTGCCCAATCTCGTTGACTATGCAGCAACACCTTGTTCAATCTCAGTTTTAGCTGCGGCAAATGCTTGGTCTTTTTGACCCATGTTTAAGCCTTCAGCATAAATAAAGTGCACGTCTTTTAGACCGACAAAATTTAAAAAGTTGGTGAGGAATTGACTTTGTGTATCGCTCGGTTGACCTTTGTGAACGCCACCGCGTGTCGCGATGATATAAACGGGTTTGTCGTTAAGTAAACCAACCGGACCGGTTTCGGTGTACCTGAAAGTGATACCAGCGCGGGCGATATGGTCAAAGTAAGCCTTCAGCGTAGACGGTACGCCGAAGTTATACAGGGGTACACCAATTACGATCACGTCAGCGGCTTCTATTTCCGCAATGATCTTATCCGAGTAATCCAACACCGCCTGTTGCGCTTCAGTGCGGCCCTCCTCAGGACTAAACAATGCTTGCACCCGCGCCGCGTTCAAGTGAGGTACATCTTCTTTAGCGAAATCGCGCACGACTACCTCTCCAGTCGGGTTCTGCGCTTTCCAGCGCTGAACAAACTCCTGGGTCAATACACTCGAGTTGCCGTTCTCGCCAAACAAACTGCTATTAATTTGCAAAAGAGTAGCCATTTTTAAATCCTCGTCATTTTGGTGGCTTAATTGCCATGTGCTCATTAAATTATTTGACGAGCGAATGATAAATAGCGATATTTGGTTGTGTATGATCGAATAATTGGATTGGTCTTCTGCTCCCATCATTGGAATAAACTGTTATGAGTCAGGAAATGGTTTCGCCGACAGCCGTTGGTACCACTGAAAACAAGGTGACCTTGGAGCAGTGGCGCGCGTTGCTTGCGGTGATTGATGCAGGCGGCTATGCCAGGGCAGCTGAGTTGCTTAATAAAAGCCAATCGGCTGTTTCCTATGCTATCTCCCAATTAGAGACGGCGTTGGGTGTGAAAGTATTTCAGTTGCAAGGGCGCAAAGCGGTCGCATCGCCCGCAGGTGAGTTGCTTTATCGCCGGGCTAAACAACTGCTGGAGCAGGCGGAGCGGCTGGAAAAATCGGCAGGGTGTTTATCCGTTCATGTTGAGCCATTGGTAAAGATTGCAGCAGATATCATTATTCCACCTGCGCGTGTTTTGCAGTGTCTGGCGATTTTTGCAAAAGACTTTCCCGATACCCGCGTCGAGGTTTTTGAGTCCGTGCTGAGTGGAACTGAAGATGCGCTTTTACAGCGGCAGGTCGATTTAGCAATTGGTGGCCGGGTGCCGATGGGTTTTATGGGAGAAAAGTTGGTAACGGTGGTGATGCGTGGTGTATCCAGTGCGGATCATCCGCTCCAGCTGCTAGGGCGTCCAATCAATGATGAAGATATGCGTCAGCATCGCCAAATTATTGTGCGCGATTCAGGCCAGTATCGTCGGCGCACAGAGGGTTGGCAGGAAGCGGACCAACGCTGGACCGTGAGCCACATTAAAACATCGCTGGATGCTATTCGTTTGGGGCTAGGTTATGCCTGGCTGCCTGATGCTTACACGCGCGATGATATTGAAGCTGGGATTTTAAAATACTTGCCAGTAGAGATAGGTTCGGTGCGCGAAGTGACGACATACTTAACCTTCGCTGATCGCGATTTTGCGGGGCCCGCGACACGCCGCCTTGCTGAAATTTTAAAAGAACATTTACCTAGAATGTGCGGGTACAGCGGTTAAATGTGTTCTGAATATTGCCCGCGAGTTAACTGAATTCGCGGGCAATAACATGAGCACTTAAATTTTAAACTCGGCCCAGATGGGGCAGTGATCCGATGGTTTTTCCATCCCGCGAATATCGTAATCGATACCTGAAGCCACACATTTATCAAGCAGGTTTTGTGTCATAAGAATCAAGTCGATTCTCAGCCCGCGCTTGGGGTTATCTTCAAAACCACCGCTGCGATAATCAAACCAACTGAACAAATCACTGGTATCTGGATAGTGGGCGCGGAAGCTATCTTTAAAGCCCAATGCTAATAATTCATTTAACCATTCGCGCTCTTCTGGTAAGAAACTGCATTTACCGGTGCGCAACCAGCGCTTGCGATTATCTTCACCAATGCCGATATCGATATCTTGATGTGAAATATTCATGTCTCCCATCAGGATAATTTGTTTGCCCGCATGCTCTGCATCTTTTAAGTAGTTGATTAAATCGGCATAGAACTTTCGTTTGGCGGGAAATTTTATTGCGTGATCGCGACTCTCGCCCTGCGGAAAGTATCCATTCAAAAGCGTCACCTCACCAACGGGTGTATCAAACACACCACCAATAAAGCGGCGCTGCGCAAACTCGTCATCCCCTGAAAAACCTTTGATCACTTTCTTAAAAGGATACTTGGATAGTATCGCCACGCCATAGTGAGTTTTCTGGCCAAAATATTCGACGTTGTAGCCCATTGCTTGAATGGTATCCAGTGGAAAATCCGGGTCGTTCACTTTGGTTTCTTGCAAACCAATAAAGTCGGGATTATGTTTTGCGATTACCGCGTCTAACTGGTGCAGGCGGGTTCTGATGCTGTTGACGTTAAACGAGATGGCTTTCATAACTGTCTCTATGATGAAAAAACACCTGATCATTACTGATCAGGTGTTTGATGTGATAATAAAATTGTAATTTTCTAAAAATTATTGGGTGGCGACCTTTTTCTCTGACGTTTTAATTTGGCTGATAAAATCTGCCAATACGTGACCTGCTTCCATCAAATAGGCGTCGTCTTTAGGAGTTATCTCCTTGTCGGCTTCTTTTGGTGGTACGTCTTCATCGTCATCGCCGCCGTTCGCTTTTTTCAAAGCAGCATAATCGGGGTAGGGCGTTTCACCTTTGGCTGTTCGTTTTTGATTTTCCATATCCAGCGCCCGTTTCTCCATCTGCTTTTGTTCTTCCTGACGGGTTGCCAAGCGCAACGATACTGTTTTTTTTGCGGCGGCCTCTTTGAACATTTCGCTTTGTTTATTTAAGAAGACAAAATCAGGATCTCTCGCCATGCGCTCTTGATGATCTGTTTCGAGGGCCGGCAAATATTTACTGATATTGTAATAGTTTTGATGTGGAGCGGGGTGAATGCGATCCCACGGCAGGGCGTTGTCGTAGCTGCTCTCACCGATGTCATCCGGGTTTAACAGGCTCGGTAGTTGCACATCGGGAATAACCCCTCGATGCTGGGTGCTATCACCTGAAATGCGATAAAATTTTGCTTCTGTAATTTTTAATCTTCCGTGCTTCAGTTCAACAAGGTTCTGCACCGAGCCTTTACCAAACGTAGTGGAGCCGATAATAATGCCGCGGCCGTAATCTTGAATGGCGCCAGCAAAAATTTCTGATGCAGAAGCGCTCAATCGATTAATTAGTACAGCAATGGGTGCGCGATATACCGCGGGTTGATAAGCACGATAATTGCGTGAAATTGTGTCGTCACTCTGGCGAATTTGAACCACTGGGCCCGGATCGACAAACAAATCAGTCAGCATTGCTGCTTCTGGCAATGATCCACCGCCATTATCGCGTAAATCAATAATAATCCCGTCTACTTTTTCTTTGTTTAATTCATTAAGCAGGTTGAACACATCGCGAGTCGTACTTTTATAGTTGGGATCGCCTTTTTGGTAGGCTTCAAAATTCATGTAAAATGTAGGTATGTCAATTACACCCAGCTTGAAGATTTTGTCACCATTTTTTACTTCGAACACTGCCTTTTTTGCCGCTTGATCTTCGAGCTTTACCGTCTCTCGCTTAATGGTAATATTTTTATTAACAGTCAAGGTGGGGTCCGACGGTATTACTTCCAAACGCACGATAGTGCCCTTGGGGCCGCGAATCAATTTGACTACTTCATCTAGGCGCCAGCCGACTACATCGACAAATTCGCCATCGGTACCTTGTGCAATCGAAACAATTTTATCGTTGGGTTTTAGCTGGCCTTGTTTTTGTGCTGGGCCACCCGCAACCAGACTGCTGACCTTGGTGTAATCCTCATCACTTTGTAGCACTGCACCTATGCCTTGCAGTTCAAGAGACATACTGATATCGAAGTTTTCAGCATTTTCAGGTGACAAGTAATTGGTGTGCGGGTCATAAAGCATAGTGAGCGAGTTCATCATTACACTAAATGCTTCTTCACTGGTTTGTTGCTTCAGTCGACGTAGTTGGTTGGCGTAGCGTTTACGTAACGTAGTTTTGCTTTCGTCGAGTTTTTTGCCCGACAGCATCGAGTTGAGTAGGTTGGACTTGAGATACTGCTGCCAGAGTTTATCGGCTTCCGCCTCATTGGCCGGCCAGGATGCGTCCTCGCGATCAATTATGATGAACTCTTCTACATCAAAGTCGAATTTCGATTTTGGATCATCCAGGATTTTCACCACTTTTTCGAGGCGGTCCATCATGCGCTCATTAAAGCGATTGAAGATCAAAAAACTATCATCGAGTTTGCCTTTCTTATAATTATTGTCGAAGGTCTTGCGATATTTTTCGAATTCCGCGATATCCGATCGAAGAAAGAAGTTTTTTGCGCTGTCTAGCGACTTTAAATACTCGTCGAAATAGCGCGAGGAGAGGGCGTCATTAAACTCCTGGTCCCGGTAATGCTCGCTACCCAATTTTTTCACTAGATCAATCGCTGCTTTACTTTGTTCAGCGGTGGGTTTGAGAACCTCAATTTTGTCTGCAAAGCTGAGCGGGGCCAGGCTGACAATTAGGCTAAATAGAGTAAGTTTTAGCGATCTCACAACAACAATTTGCATAAAGTGTGTCTCAAAAAAGTCAAAGCGCACGTCTGGATGCGTCAATGCGGAGCAGTTTGAACCAGCGTGATCATTACAACCTGCTATAACCTAAGGTTGCGGTTTAGTGGGTCTTACTATAGCGGAATTGCTGAGTTAAAGGCAGGTGTAAGCCAGTAGTTGAGTTGGCTTTGGTTCGGGTCTCGATAAATGGGATTCTTCATTTCGCAAAAAGTTTCGCCGTTGTTATTCCGGATTGGGTAATAAAGTGTTAGCGGCTGAATCAGTTGAGTTTTCTGCGACGGCAGTTCCCATTAGGTCCAACCATAACTCTTTGCGATCCAGCGGGGTTGCTTTGGGTAAATAGGGATTGCTGATGCGGATTGCGTGACGGTTACCCAAATCAGCCTTCTCTAAGGCTTCCTGAACCTCGGGACTACCGTAAAAATACTTGTTGAAGGCACCATCTTTGATTGCAGATTCGAGTCCTGATTCAATATCCTTGGCCAATGAAGGGTCCTTGTGTGTGACAAAGAAGTAGGTTGGTAGGGGATAAATTAATACCAGATTCTTTTCTACGGTGAGCTTCAGATCGGGAAAGGCGGATAACTCCGTCCACACTTCGTTGGCCCCGCGGGGGAATGCATCAAAGCGCCCTCCGTCTAGCATATGGTATAGGCTGGGTTTTTTGGTGGTTTTCACCACGTGGAGTCCCGCGCTTTCCAGAATAGAAGCATCTTGCCAGCTGCGTCCCTGCCCAAGACGTATTTGTTTAAGGTCTTCAAGGGTCTTAACATTGTCAAAACGAGCTTGATCACCCTGGCGAATAAAAAACAGGCGGTGATTCATCAAGCCGCGATAGGCATCGATTCTAATGGGGATAAAGTCGCGTTCCATTTCTTCAGATGTTCCGCCCCACATCACTGAAATAACCCCGGATTTGACTGACTCAACGACGCGCGGGCGAGAATAGACTTCAGTTGTGGTGGAGAAAATATAATTTTTATCAGAGTAGGAGAGGGCTAGTTTAAGCAGGCCATTCATGTAATCCGTCTGCACATTGGATTTCATATTGGTGGTGACCGTTTTGGTTTCAGCGGTCAAAAGCGGCGCTGTCATGGCCGCTGCTACCAATATCCCGTATTGCAGAATTTTACCCAAGCGGGTGCTGCTGTGCATAAGCGTCGCTCTGTCCGAGTTGTCTATCAGGTTTATAGACTTAAAAGTAGCACAGGTCTGCCAGTTGGGTATTTAAGAATGAAATGGTTTTCCCAAATAAAAAGCCGCTAACGTAAAAGCGGCTTTTAGGGAATCAACACGGTGGTATACGCGGTTAGCAGGTAGTACTGCAGTCGAGCATCATACGCATAAAGTCGGCTTGATCCGAGTGGGTTACACGGGTTGCAATAACGTCTGAGACTTGCCTGTTCTCCCATTTGTAATCATATCGCGTAAAAACTGGCTCGCCGTTTTCCTCTTCATCCGCACTCACTACCATACTTTGTTGCGGTGAGGTTTCCATCATATCCAGCAACTCGCGGATGGTAATTTCCAAGCGTTTACTTTCTAGCAGAGCGTGAGGGCCTTTGTGGCTAATAAAAATGTAGTCGCAGCTAAGCATCGTGCTGAGACTGAGAACAAGCTCGCCATTGTGAACCGCTGCTGCCACATCAAAGCTGTTTGCTTTGTGCTGTCGGGAGAGGGTTTGTTGAAGAGGGTGGTTAGGTGCCATGCTGTGCTCCGCAGGTGTAAGAATGATTATTTTTCTTGCGTCCGGCAACTGGCCTCCATTAGTCAATAGAATTTAACAGTCGGGCGGCCAAAAGACCATAGTTCCTTGACGAAAATGTCGATAAATTTAACAGTTTTTAGGTGGGGTGGGTCTCAAAATGAGAATAAAAAAAAGCGACCAAAGGTCGCTTTTCTCTTTTTATCAATAGGTTATGTCTATTAATTAACGGCCGGATTCAGATTGAACTCTGTTGGTTAGAGTTTCTTTAATCGTGTCCCGCATTTTGCGTAAAGTTCGCTCGGTTGTTTCCCAGTCGATGCACGCATCTGTCACTGATACACCATATTTTAGATCGCAGAGATTCGCGGGGATACTTTGATTGCCTGCGCCTATGTTGCTTTCCACCATCAAGCCAATGATCGATTTGTTGCCTTCAACTATCTGGTTTGCAACGTTCTCCATCACCAGGGTCTGCAGTTCGTGATTTTTGTTGGAATTGGCATGGCTGCAATCCACCATGATGTTAGGCACTACTTTCGCTTTAGCCAACTCTTGTTCGCACAGGGCAACACTGACTGAGTCATAGTTAGGTTTGCCATTACCACCGCGCAACACCACATGGCCGTAACCATTGCCGCGGGTATGGATAATTGCCACCTGACCTTCAGTGTTAATACCAAGGAAACGGTGTGGCTTCGACACAGACTGAAGCGCGTTAATTGCAACCGTCAGGCCGCCGTCAGTACCATTTTTGAAGCCTACGGCTGATGACAATCCGCTCGCCATCTCACGATGCGTTTGCGATTCCGTTGTGCGTGCGCCAATGGCGGACCAGCTAATCAAATCATGCAGGTATTGTGGTGATATAGGATCGAGTGCTTCGGTAGCTGTGGGCAGACCCATTTCCGATATGTCCAGCAACAGCTGGCGACCAATATGCAGCCCTTCTTCAATTTTGAAAGAATCATCAAGGTGAGGATCGTTAATTAACCCCTTCCAGCCTACAGTAGTGCGGGGTTTTTCAAAGTAAACGCGCATCACGACATAAATGGTATCGCTTACTTCATCGGCTAAGGTTTTCAAGCGTTGGGCGTAATCTTTGGCTGCCGCCACGTCGTGAATAGAACAGGGACCAATCACCACAAAAATACGATGATCTTTGCGATCCAAAATGTTGCGTATGACTTCGCGACCTTGAGTCACAGCGTTGCGTGCCTTGTCGGTCAGGGGGATTTTTTTCTTGAGTTCTGCGGGAGAAATCAGCAATTCTTGCGAGACCACATTCAGGTCGTCGACTTGGGTACTGGCCATTGTGTTATTTCCTAAAAGTGTCAATTCGTGGGCCATTCTACCTAAAAAAAGTAAAAAAATGGGATGAATTATTAATGGGGGTCATAAATAAAGATATTTTTTTCTGTTTTCGCTTGGTTTGCGAGATGAATGTCTTATTTTTTTTGAAAAACGACAACTGATATTTCGATAGTCCTTTATATTGACTATTTTTTAGAATGTCCGTCCTTCGTAGATGGCCTTTTTTGCGCGATAATTCTTGATATTTGTTGTTCTGTAGGTTGAAAAGTGAGCTTTTAGGTTTGTGTTGTTAAAGCTAATTGAGGTAAGAATGGCCCCGCTGGTGCGAGGCTATCCCTAATCACAGTTAAAAATGAAAAATCGCGGCGGCGTAGGGGCCTTTTAAATCGACATTTGTATGCACGTCGTCGTCATCAATGTTGACAGTGAGCGCGCGATATCCGAGTTCGATCCCGATATCCAGCGCTGAGTCAAATGAGTAACCGATTTTGGCACTGTAATCGGACAGGTCGCTGCCATCGTACCTTATGTAATTACCTTCGAAGCCTGCAAAAAAACCGGTCAATGGCAAATCAAATTGCAGGTGTCCGTAAGCGAGCGGTACAGCAATATCAATGTTGGTTTTATCGCTCAGACCAGCGCTCTCCGCCTGCAAGTGACCAGAGTATTTTCTCAGAGTGACGCCCAAATCCAATGAGAACCAGTTATCGAGTAGCTCGTAATAGAGCGCCGCATCGGTGTAACTTAGGTCAAAATCGGTGGTGACACTACTGCCGCTGGGGTAGGTGATGCTTCCAATATTTACACTGTTCTCGATCACGCTGTTCTGTCTGCTGGTGATGTTGTTTTGTTGAACTTTAATGTTGGGGAAAAAGGGAATGGGGTGTTCGATGGCGATGTAATAGAAATTATTGTTGTTATCGCTCATGCCTAAATCGTCTGCCGACGTGGCCGGTTTACCAATCTCGCCCGAATATTCGCTCTGCCAGGTTCCTGCACCTGCATAAACTCCGAACACAGTATCTGCATGGGTTTGGCATGCCGTGGTGACTGCTAGTGCGGCAAGTGAAAATCTGAATAGAAGAGAAGTTGGTTTCATAAAAACATCCTAAAAGCTGGGTTGAAATACTAATGCCTAGTGTAGGTCGGGCGAGATGAAATCTCTGTGACAAGTTTGCGGTTCATTGAAAATGAGGCTTGGGTCTAATCATTTCTGTTGTAACAAATCCAGGAATACCCGCGCCGCGTTATTCAATGTGCGCTGGCTATGATGAATATAACCGAGTGGCCGCATAATCGGCTGCTGGTTCACATCCAGAATCTGTAGTTCATCATCAATGATTCGCCGCGGCAAAACGCCCCAGCCAAGCCCAATGCTAAGCAGCATTTTAATTGTGTCGAGATGGTTAGACACCATGCCTATATTCAGGGTCAGGGGTAGTTGCTGCCGGTCAAATAAGTTTTTAATTAGCTGCGTTGTGTAGGTGTTGGTATCCGGCATTATCGCTGGGTGCTGGCTTAAATCGACCAGTTGAAGATGCGGTTGGGTTGCAAGTGCATGGGTGGGCGCGACTACGAAATGGAGTTGGTCGTGCCAGAGGGTTTCACTTTGTAGGCGAGTATCTTGGTGAAGCGCGAGTGTGATAATGGCGATGTCGAATCGGCCTTGGAGTATTTCGTGATAAGCCTGTTCCGAATCGAGAAAGTGTAAATCCAGTTTTACTTGTGGGTACTTGATTGAGAACTCACGCAAATAGGACGGCAAATAATGCAGCCCTACATGGTGGCTGGTGGCGATACTCAGCTTGCCTTGGATATCACCTTGTAAATCCGTGATGGCACGCTGCGCAGCTGCTACTTCTCCCAAGATTAACTTGGCCTTACTTAACAGCAGCTCGCCGGCTTGGGTTAAGGCGACTTGTCTGCCTATGCGATCAAATAGTGGCGCTTTAAGTTGTTCTTCAAGCAGTGCAATCCGCTTACTGATTGCGGGTTGCGTAAGATATAGCCGCTCTGCCGCTGCTGAAAAGGAGCCGTGCTCGGCAATCGCCACAAAAGCCTGTAAATGTTGAGTGTCCATGGAGTTATTTTCGTTTCATTCCTATTTGGAATGCAATATATAAAAAAGATAAATTTGTTTTATGGGTTGTCCAGCCGTAATATCGCTTTCACTAAATGATCTCGGGGGGTGCCCTGAAGGTCCAGACTAAATACCGTGTAAGCAGATCCTTTGGAGAACACCATGTCCGCTAAAACGCTTTACGACAAACTTTGGGATGCCCACCTTGTGCAGCAGCGCGATGATGGCTCGGCACTCATCTATATAGATCGTCACATCGTCCATGAAGTTACGTCGCCGCAGGCGTTTGATGGCCTGCGCTTGGCTGGCCGCAAGCCTTGGCGCGTGGACTCCATTTTGGCGACACCAGACCACAATGTCCCAACCACACAAAAAGAGCGCGCGCATGGCGTTAAAGGAATTGAAGACCCGGTGTCCCTGATCCAGGTGCAGACGCTGGATGACAACTGCGACGAATTCGGGATCGTGGAGTTCAAGATCAATGACCGTCGTCAAGGTATCGTTCACGTAATTGGCCCCGAAACCGGCGCCTGCTTGCCGGGCATGACTGTTGTTTGCGGTGATTCCCATACTGCAACTAACGGTGCGTTGGGTGCTTTGGCGCACGGCATAGGTACCAGTGAAGTGGAGCATGTAATGGCGACGCAATGTTTGGTCGCTAAAAAGATGAAGAATATGCTCATTAAAGTCGATGGAAAACTCGGTTTGGGCGTGACACCAAAAGATGTCGTATTGGCGATCATCGCAAAAATCGGCACCGCAGGCGGTACTGGCTATGCGATGGAGTTTGGTGGCCAGGTTTTTCGCGATATGAGCATGGAAGGGCGCATGACCGTGTGCAATATGGCGATCGAAGCTGGCGCGCGCGCAGGCATGGTGGCAGTAGATCAAACTACGATCGATTACGTGAACGGCAGAACCTATGCGCCTAAAGGCGATTTGTGGGAGCGTGCAGTTGCTGATTGGCGGAATTATGTTAGCGATGATGGCGCGCACTTTGATGCGGTGATCGAACTCGATGGTTCAGATATCAAGCCGCAAGTGAGCTGGGGTACTTCACCGGAGATGGTTGTGTCGGTTGAAGATAAAGTGCCTGATCCTGCGCAAGAAGCTGATCCGGTAAAACGTGAAGGTATGTTGCGCGCGCTGCAATATATGGGTTTGCAAGCCAATCAACCGATCACCTCAATTCATGTTGATCGTGTGTTTATTGGTTCCTGTACCAACTCGCGCATTGAAGATATTCGCGCCGCAGCTGAAGTAGTGAAAGGCCGCACCAAAGCATCGTCGGTAAAAGAGGCGATTGTGGTTCCCGGTTCCGGCGCCGTAAAAGCGCAAGCCGAGGCCGAAGGGTTGGATAAAATTTTTATCGCCGCTGGTCTGGAATGGCGTGAGCCTGGCTGCTCAATGTGCCTTGCCATGAACGCGGATAAGTTGGGCAATGGTGAACACTGTGCATCAACTTCCAATCGCAATTTTGAAGGGCGCCAAGGTTACGGCGGACGCACCCATTTGGTAAGTCCCGCAATGGCGGCAGCGGCGGCGATTGCTGGCCATTTTGTTGATGTACGCACATTTAATTGATTGATAGGAGACAGCCATGAAAAGTTTTACCGTCTTGCAAGGCGTTGCCGCTCCTATGGATCGCGCTAATGTCGATACCGATATGATTATCCCCAAACAATTTTTGAAATCGATTAAGCGCACTGGATTCGGCAAAAATTTGTTTGATGAATTACGTTACCTCGATGAAGGTAAGCCTGATCAAAGTTGCGAAGGCCGCCCGATCAACCCGGAGTTTCCACTGAATTTTCCGCGTTATGAAGGAGCGACTGTATTGTTGTCGCGCGAAAACTTCGGTTGCGGTTCGAGCCGGGAACATGCACCTTGGGCGCTGGATGATTACGGTTTTCGCTGCGTGATAGCGCCTAGTTTTGCTGATATCTTCTATAACAACTGTTTCAAAAACGGTTTGTTGCCGATTGTGTTAAGTGACGAAATTGTCGATAAGTTATTTAAAGAGATGTATTCGGCAGAGGGTTATCAATTAACGATTGATTTGCCTGCGCAAGTGGTTAAAACCCCAAGTGGCGAAAGCTTCCCGTTTGAAGTGGATAATTTCCGCAAACACTGTTTATTGAACGGTTTCGATGATATCGGTTTAACCCTTGAGCATGCCGAAGCCATTCGCGCTTACGAAGCTAAAAAGCGTATTGAGGCCCCTTGGTTGTTTGATGTGGTGAAATAAGAATTTTTAATTGGAGAGTGCTTGTGGGCAAACATATTTTAATTCTGGAAGGTGACGGCATAGGCCCGGAAATTGTGCGTGAAGCGCGCAAAGTAATGGATGTGGTTAATGCCAAATTTGATTTGGGTTTAACCTTTGAAAATGAACTGATGGGTGGTTGTGCGATTGATGTACACGGCGTTCCGTTAGCGGATTCGACGCTCGAAAAAGCGCGCAAAGCGGATGCGATTTTGTTGGGTGCTGTTGGTGGTCCCAAGTGGGATAAGTTGGACCGTTCGATTCGTCCAGAAAAGGGTTTGCTGAAAATCCGTTCGCAGCTGGGTTTGTATGCCAATCTGCGCCCGGCGCTGTTGTATCCACAATTGGTTGATGCGTCATCGCTGAAACCGGAAGTGGTTTCTGGTCTGGATATTTTGATTGTGCGCGAATTGGCGGGCGGTATTTATTTCGGTGAGCCGCGCGGTATTCGCGTATTGGAAAACGGCGAGCGTGAAGGTTACAACACCTACAAATACTCTGAGAGCGAAATTATCCGTATCGGGCGTACCGCGTTTGAAATGGCGCGCAAACGCAGCGGCAAAGTCTGCTCCGTCGATAAAGCGAATGTGCTTGAGGCGACCATGTTGTGGCGCGAAGTGATGGACACTCTGCACAAAGAGTATCCGGATGTAGAGCTTTCGCACATGTATGTCGATAACGCGGCTATGCAGCTGGTGCGTGCGCCAAAACAGTTCGATGTGTTGGTGACTGGTAATATGTTTGGTGATATTTTGTCCGATGCAGCTGCTATGTTAACCGGCTCCATCGGTATGCTGCCGTCGGCGTCATTGGATAAAGATGGTCGCGGTATGTACGAGCCTTGTCATGGTTCAGCCCCCGACATTGCAGGGCAGGGTATTGCGAATCCGCTGGCGACGATTTTATCGGTATCCATGATGCTGCGTTATTCGCTCGGTTATCCTCAGGTTGCAGATGCAATCGAGGTTGCAGTCGGCAAGGTGTTGGATCAGGGTTATCGCACCGCAGACATTTATACGGAAGGTAAGACTAAAGTATCTACCTCGCAAATGGGCGATGCTGTTGTTGCAGCGCTGACCTAATCATTAGCTTGTGAATAAAGAGAGACTGAGATGAAAGTAGGTTTTGTAGGTTGGCGCGGTATGGTTGGCTCCGTATTGATGGAGCGTATGCAGGCAGAAAACGATTTTGCCGCTATTGAGCCGGTATTTTTTACCACTTCAAATGTAGGCGGTGCCGCTCCGGCCGTTGCTGCTGATTTGCCTGCTCTGAAAGATGCCTATTCTGTTGATGAGCTGAAGCAGCTGGATGTGATTATTACTTGCCAAGGTGGTGACTACACTAATGAGATTTTTCCGAAACTGCGCGCTTCTGGCTGGAATGGCTACTGGATCGACGCTGCTTCGAGTCTGCGTATGGAAAATGATGCTGTCATCATTCTTGACCCGGTTAACCAAGGTGTTATCGACGCGGCTTTGAAAAAGGGAGTTAAAAATTTCATTGGTGGCAATTGCACTAACTCCATCATGTTGATGGGTGTGGGTGGTCTGTTTCATGCCGGGCTGGTTGATTGGGTTAGCTCTATGACCTATCAGGCAGCTTCCGGTGGCGGCGCCAATCACATGCGCGAGCTGTTGAAGGGTATGGGAGTGATTCATGACGCTGTGGCCGATGAGTTGGCAACACCTGCTTCTGCTATTTTGGATATCGACAGAAAAGTGGCGAACACTATCCGTAACGATGTGCCGCGCGAGTTTTTCCCCGCCCCTCTGGCTGGCGGTTTAATCCCTTGGATCGACAAGCAGTTAGATAACGGTCAGTCCAAAGAAGAGTGGAAAGGTCAGGCAGAGGTCAACAAGATTCTGGGCAATAGTGACATTATCCCCGTGGACGGTTTGTGCGTGCGTATTGGTGCGATGCGCTGCCATAGTCTGGCGTTGACCATTAAACTCAAAAAAGATCTTCCGCTTGCCGAGATTGAATCCATCATCAAGTCAGGCAACGATTGGGTTAAATTTGTACCAAATGACCGCGGTATTACTGAGCAAGAGTTGACTCCAGCCTCAATTACTGGCGGTCTTAAAATTGGTGTTGGTCGAGTACGCAAGCTCAATATGGGGCCAGAATATATCTCTGCTTTCGTAATTGGTGATCAGTTGTTGTGGGGCGCAGCCGAGCCGTTGCGCCGCATGTTACGTATCCTCAAAGAGTCAAAATAAGCATTTTTCTGCTTATCTGAGTTGGCAAAAACACAAAACCCAAGGTTGGTAACATCCTTGGGTTTTTGCTTTTTATAACTGTTTTGGGGGGAAATAGGGATTTAAATGTCAGTCATTTTTCACACTTTTGTAAAACCACTCCTGAAAACCATTAAAAAAGCCGCTTTGTTTAGCCTTTGTCAAGACCCCAAGTATTGATAAAAACCTATTTATAATGAATACTTACGAACGATACTGAAGATTCATTCGAGGTTTTATACCTCACAGACACAGCTTTTCAACTCATCACCAAGCTGTGTTAATCAACTAAAATGTCTGACTAATCGTGTTTAGTTCAGCCGTGGAATAATAAAAGGATAGCGCTATGCGTCTTCGTCATTTGGTTTTAGCCTGTGGTCTTACATCCTTGATGCTGTCGCCTTACGCCAGCGCCTTGGGGTTGGGTGAGGTTAAGCTCAAGTCAACGCTCAATCAGCCGCTAGAGGCCGAGGTCAAGTTACTTGATACGCGTGATCTCACGGCGGAACAGATCTTGGTCGCCTTAGCGTCCCCGGCTGATTTTGAACGCAATGGTGTGGATCGTTTGTTTTTCTACACGGAATTCCAGTTCCGAGTAGACCTCACTGCAGCCGATGGCCCCAAAGTGGTCATCACCTCGCGCAATGCTGTGCGTGAGCCCTACTTGAATTTTTTGATTGAAGCTCGGTGGACCGCTGGTCGTTTGTTGCGTGAATACACCCTCTTAATGGATCTTCCCACGTTTGATGATGACCGCCCGACACGGGCTGTGCAAAGTGCCGTAATCCAGACGGCTCAACAGCCGCGCGCCGCTGCATCGGCGCCCAGAGCAAGCACCGGTGGATCGACCAGTGAATTGCGTCAAACTACTCGCCAGCCTAGCCTAAGTGGTGATCAATATGAGGTTCGCAGCAATGATACCTTGTGGGAAATTGCATTGCGGGCACGTCCAGATTCAAGCGTTTCAGTTCATCAAAGCATGATGGCGCTCTACCGCGCTAATCCAGAAGCTTTTATTAATGGCAATATCAATCGTTTGCGCCGCGGACAAGTATTGCGTGTACCCGATGCGAGCGAGATGAAATCGCTCAATAGGTCTGAAGCAGTGAGCCAATTTGCCCAGGCAACAGGCGATTCCGATTTAGGTGCGCAACTGAATGCATCACGTCGCACGAGTGCCGCTCGCACAGAATCTACCGAGGTGAGTGGGCGGGTAAAGTTGGCAGCACCGTCATCGGGTACCTCTGGCAGCGGTCAGGGTAGCGGTGCTAATGATGGTGCAGGCAAAGCCTTAGAGTCTGAACTTGCAGTAACTTTGGAGGAGTTGGATAAATCCAAAGCAGAAAATACTGAATTGAGCTCCCGCGTGAAAGATCTCGAGGCGCAAATCGAAACGATGGAGCGCTTGGTTGAGGTAAGCAATGAAAAGTTGCGTGCTCTGCAAGTCACTGCCGAGCAATCGACTACAGAAGCGCCCGAGACACAAATATCGGAGTCTCCTGCCGTCGTGACGGAACCAGTTACAGAAGTGGCTGCCATTGCGAGCTCTGAAGCCGCAACATCGAGTGTGGCTGCAATTGTACCGCCGCAACCAACCCCCCCAAAGAAAGTCGTTGTCCCACCTAAACCCGAGCCAACGTTAGTTGATACTGCTATCGAAAATGCGCCTTGGATAGGCTTGGGTGTACTCGGCTTAGCTGGTGTGGGTTATTTTGCTTATCGTCGCCGCAAGCAAGCCGAGGAAGAGCAAGCGGAAGATCTGGATAATGATGTTTTTGCGATGGATGATTCAGCCGGTGAGCATGAAGAGGTGGCCGACGAGGCTGATCATTTCAATGAAATCGGTGAAACATCGCTGTTTGATGAAAGCAACGAAACGAGTGCGGTTGCCGAGACCGGTGATGTGGTTGGCGAAGCTGATATCTACATCGCGTACGGTAAGCTGGATCAGGCTGAGGAAATGCTCCTCAATGCTCTGCAAAAAGATCCAGGCTCAGCCGATATTCGCATGAAATTGTTGGAGGTTTACGCCCAGCAGCAGAACGCCCCCGCATTTGATAAGCACTACGCGGCGCTCTTGCCTTTGGCCGGTGGGGTTTTGTTGGCGCGTGCTTCTGAGTTACGTGAGGGTATCGCTGGTGCAGGTGAATTTGACCCATCGCCCGCGATGGCAAGCCATGCGGAAGATTCCGATTTGGATCAGTTCTCACTAGATGATTTCAATCTCGATGATGATGTATCTGTTGCGCCAGTTGCTGGAGCAAGCGATTCAACCAATTTCGATTTTGACCTTGATCTGGACGAAGACGAACCTAATTCGGCCCTGAGGGTCACCGATGCAGAAACTGAATCGGAAGGTGAATTTGAGTTGGATCTTGATGATGATCTGATTGTTGAATCTGAGGCAGATGATTTATCAGAGCTGTCCCTGGCGCTCGATGGTCTGGAAACTGAAACGCGCCCGGAAGATCTGGAGGCTAGGGCGCCTTCAATTGAGCATGAATTTAATTTTGATCTGGATGACGACCTTGAGCTAGGTGATTTGGCTGGGGAAGAGTCAGCTGAGTTGGTTGTTGAAGAGCCGGAATCGCTTGATGTATCTGAGGATGACTTCAATCTGGATATGAATGTCGACGACGTGGATCTCGCCGCTCTCGATCATGAAATGGAAAGTCTGGATGTCGACTTTGATGAAGATGTGCTGGATGCCGGCTTGTTGAGTGAAAGTGAACCAACAGCTAAGTCCACTGCCGATGAATTTATGCTGGATTTAGAGAATGATGTTGAGCTATCGAATGCGGAGTCTGTGCGCGGTGAAATCTCGGCCTCCAAACTCATTCTGACTGATGATTTGGATCAGCCGAAAACCTCGACGGATTTTGAGCTTGACGACGATTTAGCTGATTTCGGAATCGCAGATATTTCTGAAGAGTTAGTAGTAGATCTCGATGATGATAGCGAAGCCTTGGCGGAAGCAAGTACGGATGAATTGTTGCCAGGCTTTGATCTGGACGATGACGATACCTTTGGTCTGGAAGAAGAAGCCGTGGGTGATGGCGACTTGGATCTGGCTGAGCTTGAAGGCGATCTCGGTGGATTAAGTGAGTCTACCGAGCTTGCAGATTCCGAATTAGCCATTGACGATGACATTATTGATCTGGAATTACAGGATGAAATTCCTTCAAAACCGGAGCCTGTTCAAGGCTCTCCTGTGATTGTTGATGCTGAAGAAGAGCACGACGAAGATTTATTTGCACAAGCATTGTCGGATTTTTCCGGTGAGTCAGATGATATCGACTTGAATGAATTCTCTAGCGATGAAGCTGCTCTGGCTGATTTGTCTGATGACGATATGGATGCTGAGTTGGATTTCCTTGCCGATGCCGACGAGGCTGCGACCAAACTGGATTTGGCGCGCGCGTATATCGATATGGGCGATAGCGAAGGTGCAAAAGACATCCTTTCCGAGGTTCTCGGAGAAGGTACTGACGAGCAGCGCAAAGAAGCTAACGAGTTACTCGGTCGCATAGGTTAAATTTTTCGTGATCGCAAAGCCTTGCATTCCGGTGCAAGGCTTTTTTATTTTGTGCAGTTCGGTTTCTGTCTGATGGTTTATTTCCGATGAGTGAAAACTACGTTCCCCGCTCCAAACCCTATACCCGCAATGGTGAGGTGGTGGCTGATACTATTTGGCCGGAAG
>CAZCJR010000056.1:0-30349 GCA_964499225.1 uncultured Cellvibrionaceae bacterium
CTACGCGAATAAAAAATTAATCATTTTGTGTATTTTTGGGTTTTTACACAGTCTCTGCCCGAAGCGGACAGTCAGCCAAATGAGCTCGGTAACTAATTAGGATTGCTTGTGCTGTATAACTCCATAATTAATTCGGAATGATAGTTAACCCTTTGATTTATCACGGACTAAATCGATTGATGGTTCATCCACTTTTTGGAGTTATACAGCACCACACCAAATTAGTTGGAATAACTTTCTGCGGATTATATAGTTGGCGCAATGTAATAAACTGTTAGGTGAAAATATGCGGAAACTGATTTTTACATTATTAGTTCTGAGCATTGCTGGATGCTCGCTGCTAAATGTGTCTAAGCGAGAGATTTCTCTTGCTGAGAAAAAATGGCAATCCAGCGGAATAAAAAACTATAACTACAATCTCACAATTGCAACGCTTGCGCGTGATCAGGCTTGTTCGACGCCTAGAGTTGGAATTGAAATTGAGGTTCGTGATGGCAAACTTAAGAAATTTGGCACATGTGATCTAACTGCAAAACATGCAAAAGAATTTGGCACTATAGACGCAGTATTTTTAACTCTTCGTAATGAAAAATCTGAATCGCCCCCAGGGTTAGAAGTTCGGTTTAATGAAAGTTACGGATTTCCTGAGTATATTGACATTAATTATTCTCGGTGGCTTACAGACCATAGAGTTCAATACCACATATCTGAGTTTTTAGTGGTTAAATAAAGCACCATACAAGCTGCTCAAATTAGCCAGGCATTTTGTAAGTCGCCGCTTTGCGAGGGTGCTGCGTAAAAATAACCCACAAGTCCGCAAATCAAAACCGCCGCTTATTTCGGGCCATAAAGAGAGAAAAAATGCGTAATAAATTTTTAGTGTTGTTTTTGTTATCGGTGGTGACTCCGGTGTATGGTTTTAATGAACCGAAACCGATGTATGTTGCTGCTAGCATAAAAAAGGAATCGTCTTTATCGTTGGAAAAAATTATAAAATTTCCTAAGGAAATTGCAAAATCCGAAAAAGATGCCGCCGTGGTGGTTAGGTGTGATGCATTTATTACGAGAAATGGAAAGGTGAGTAGCAACATGTGTTACGAAGGAGGCGATGTCTATTACCCCTATGTAACCGCTATTAACCGAGCTGCCAAAAATGCTGTTTTCAACCCAGGCAAAGTAAATGGATCAGCAAGGATTGTTTATTTTCAGTATTACGTACTATTTATTAAAAAGGGGGCAGTTCTTTCAATCGAAGTGATCGGCAACTCTGGCTTGGAGGTCGAAAAATACGGTGTTGATTACAGTTCACCTCAACGGTATCGAGAGTCGGGAGGGGATTTTGGTTCAGGATGCGGTATTAACAAGGAAATTAATGTGAATGCCATAGTATCCGAAGCGGGAATGGTGAGTGATATCGACGTTGTTGGTGACGATTTGGGAGATAGTTGCATCAAATACTTAAAAAAGACGTTTAAAGGTCAAAAATTTATTCCTGCTCTTTACAAAGGAAAGCCCATTTCTTCTTTTTATTCTGAACGTATATTTAATGTTATGAGGCAGCAATAGTAGGGCAAGCGACGGTGGGAACAATGCCGCAAAAAATTTAGTGAGGTCGCTTGTGTATATTTTTCATGAGAATTTTTAACAGTAATGGCTGCGAACCAATCGTAGGGGCGCTGCTTGCTGCGCCCTGTTTTTTTGTTTGGTTTTTTTATCTGGTGAATTGGATTGGGCGCAGCAAGCGGCGCCCCTACGGTTTTAATCTGCGGTGCTAATAAATCGCACCGGCTTTTCCCACACTGCTAACACCACACAACCTTCCTCGCTAAAAATTTCATGGCTGCTCGTCGCGGGATTAATTAAAAAAGTGCCTGCGTGATACTGGCCGCGTTCGTCGCGTTGGCTGCCGCGGAGGATTAATAAAAATTCCATACCTACATGCAAGTGGCGCGGAATATGTGCGCCGGGTTGGTAGCGGAGCAGGGCGCAGGAGCAGCCTTGTGCTGTATCGCCGTGTAAAGGCAGCATGTCAACGCCTTCGCGAAAGTCCTGCCAGTTCAGGGTCGGTGAATCGAAATTCATCGTCAATAAATTTTTCCACACCAGATTTTTTTCTGCGTGTTCTTCCATGCTTTTCTCCTAAGGTTCCAACACGGCGAGTAAATCGGTGGAGGTGGCGACTGCGCCGAATACGCCGCCTTGCATTTTGATCATTGCCAGCGCCGCTGCGTGATTGGCGGGATCAGTTGCCGCACAACAATCACTTAGTAACACGCACTCAAGTCCACGATCATTCGCCTCGCGCATGGTGGTGTGCACGCACACGTCGGTGGTGATGCCGGTGAGAATCAAATTGCGGATACCTTTAGTGTGCAGCACCAGTTCCAAATCCGTTGCGTAGAAAGATCCTTTGCCAGGTTTGTCGATAATTACCTCGCCATCGAGCGGCGCAAGCTCGGGAATAATGTCCCAACCCGGTTCACCGCGAATTAAAATTTTTCCGCAGGGGCCTTCATCACCAATACCCGCGCCGATTTGCCGCGAGCGCCAGCGTTTATTGGGTGGTAAATCAGCGAGGTCAGGTCGATGCCCCTCGCGGGTGTGGATGATGTGAAAGCCCTGCGCACGCATCACCGGCAACAATTTTTGCAGCGGGATGATGGGTGCGCGTGTGAGGTTGATGTCGTAACCCATGGTGTCGACGTAGCCGCCTTTGCCGCAAAAATCCGTTTGCATATCGATGATAATCAGCGCGGTATTCGCTGGCCTTAGATCGCCATCGTATGGCCAGCTATATGGAGTGCTGTTAATAAACAGGGGTGTGCTGTTTACGTGAATTGCCATAAAAATTCCTCTTTATCTTTAAACAACCGCGCCGAATTTAAACAACCGCCGAATTTAAACAGCTGCCGAATTTAAACAACTACCGAATTTAAACAACTGCCGAATTTAAACAACAGTGCCGTGCTCAATTGGCTCCGGGGTTTTGTAATCGACCAAGCTGAATTTGGCGCAGGCAAAGAGCACGCAAGCTACCGCCATATAAGCCGCTGCGACGGTGGGTGATTCGCCAATGCCAATCTCTTCACCATGCATAAAACCGAAGAAGGTCATGAGCGAAGCGGCGATGGAAAAGTATCCGGCTTTGATAAAGTTGCGGTCGATTATAAATACGGTAATCGCGCCGAGCATCAACCCGCCCAGAATTGCGCCGCCGCCAAGTACTGATAGTCCTTCATACAACACACCGTTTTGCGCGAGCTTATCCAGCCCGACAGCGGCGGCATTTGTACCTGCTGCACCCAACACGGTATCGATTTGTAATTTCCCCCAAGCGGCGAGGTGCGGAATCAGCGCGACGACCACAGCCGGCGCGTGGGATTTAGGCGTCTCCTGAAAGGCTTGCGAGCCGATCAACATGCCGATGTAGAGCAGAATCGGCGAGATGGCGACCAGCGGGATGGCCGATGAAAAGACCGCAATAATGCCCAGCCAACAGAGCACTAACATGGTGATGCCGGTAAAGGCGGAGTAGCCGATGCGCCCGCCCATGGATTTCCAGCCGGGGTGGCCAATGTAGACGGCATTGATAAACGGGTTGCCCATGCAGCAGCCGATCAAACTGATCACGCCGTCAGCGGTGAGCACGCGGGTGGTGGGGAAGCTGTCGCCTGCTACGGCGGCGCTCTCCACGTTATCCATGGCTTCCACCAGATCGTAAATACCGAAGGGAATCGCGGTAACTAAAATGATTCCGATAAATTCAAAACCGGAAAACACATGGCCAACGGCGGGGATGGGCACCGAGAAGCCGAAGCTGGTGAGGGATTCGGACAGCTTATCGAGAGTAAGGCCGCCGTAATTCAGGCCCAGCGCAGTGGAGCCCCACGCGATGAGTGTGCCCACAGCAATTGCCACCAATCCCGCTGGTATTCCCTTGAAGTAACGCACGCCGCCAAACCAGCTAAGCAAAATAATCGCAAAACACACAAAGCCGATTACCGGCGTCATAAACATTTCCAGTGCGGGGCGCATCGAAATAAAGGCGATGGAAACACCGGCCAGGGTTCCCAGGAGAGCGGCGCGCGGTGTGATTTTGCGAATGTAGGGGGCGATAAAGCCGCCGATCATTAGTACAAAACTCTGCACAAATACCCAGGTTAAACCCGCCTCCCAACCTTTGATTGGGTCGCCAGTGGTGAGCGAGATGGGTAGCATAATCACAAACACCACCACAAACATATGCGGCACGCTGATGCCGGAGGGTAGCGCGCAGACATCGGTGCGCCCGGTTTCTTTCGCCAACTTATAGGCGAGCCAGGCGTAATAAACGGTGCTCAGGCACATCATAAATCCGACGGCGGGCAGGATTCGGCCGAAGACAATATCGTCGGGCATTTGCAGCACAAAGCGCAGCAGTCCCGTCAGGACCAGTAGGTTAACCAGGATATTGGTGCCGAAACCGAAGTAGGCATTCCAATCGCCCGGTACCCAAAGCGCGGGTTTGGTAGTTTGCATAGCGGTACCCTCCAAAGGTGTAGTAAGCCTGTGAGTTGATGCAGCGGTAGAAGGCGCCAGCGAGGGTTTTACCCCGCGTGGCTAGCCCGGTTTATGCCGTTAACAAGGGTCGCGGTAGTGGCGACCCAGCCGAAAATGCCGCCCTGCGCCGATATCATCGCTACCGCAACACGGTGAAATTCAGGAAAGTAAGACGCGCAGGCATCGCTTACCACCACGCAGCGGTAGCCGCGGTCGTTCGCCTCGCGCACCGTGGTATGCACGCACACCTCGGTCGTCACCCCGCATACCAGCAGGTTTTCGATCTTCCGCTCTTTGAGTAACTCGCCCAGATCGGTGCGATAAAACGCGCCCTTACCGGGTTTGTCGATCACGATTTCGCCATCAATCGGCGTCAGCTCGGGAATAATGCTGTGGCCCGGCTCGCCGCGAATCAGAATCCGCCCCATGGGGCCGGGGCTGCCGATGCGCAACGCCGGTGTGCCGCGCTCAATCTTGGCGGGCGGCGCATCGCTTAAATCCGGTAGGTGTCCTTCCCGTGTGTGAATGACTAACAATTTCGCCGCGCGCGCTGCCGCCAACAGTTGCTGGCAGGGAGCGATGGCCGAGCGCAGCAGGTGCACATCGTTACCCAGGCTGGCGCCGAACCCGCCGGGTTCGAGAAAATCGCGCTGCATATCGATAATCACCAGCGCGGTTTTGGCGAATTCCAGCACCAAGGGTGCAGGTTCGGCGGGCAAGAGGTAAGTCGTCATACGCGGTTCTTCCTGTGCATCAGTCGAAGGTTAAAAACGGAAACGGGCACCGACGCCGAGCGTGTGGCCGGTCTGCTCGGCCAGATCGGGGTCATCGCTGGTATAGGCTGAGTAGATATCGAACTGGCTGGTCAGCGGCAGGTTGTAGACCAGGGTGTAGATATTGCGGTCGTAGTCGCCAGTTGCGGTGCTGGTCTCGGTCAAGCCGTAGCTCAGGTAAACAGAGCCGGGGCCGGCGGCGATAGAAGCGCTCAGCACCAATGTGTCGCGGTCTATATCACCGGTGGCCAACTCATCGCGCATTAATTGGTACTGTGCAAAAACTGTGCTTTTACCGATGTCATAACTTACCCCCAGCAAAGAGGCAGTCTGGCTGTCATCCATAGGCAGACCGGTTGCGCCGGGCTGAGGGCCGGAAATTTTCTGCACCGCTGCGGTCACGCCCAAATTGCCCGACTTGTAAAAGGTGTTGGCGGCCATTTTGTTGGTGCTGTTATCACCTTCGTCCTCGCCAAAGGCGTAGGCGATGCTGGTATTGAAGTTGCCCATTTTGGGCAGGCTGTAGACCACTGAATCGCTCCAGCCGGTGTCACCGTAAAGCCCGCCGCCGCCGTAACCCATCAGGATCATCGGCGAGAAGGCAAAGGAGTCGCCAAAGGGGTTAAACAAAATGGTCGATAAAAAATAGAGGCTGGTGGTGCGCCCCATTTTCACTTCACCAAAGCCTCCCGCCAGACCGACATAGGCGCTGCGGGCAAAAAAGATATCGTCGTCAAAACGCCCCTGCTCAGCGGAGTCAGGTTGGAAAAACATCTCCACTCCAGCGATGGCCGTCAAGCCGTTGCCCAGTTCGTGTTTGCCGTGCGCACCCAGCCAGGAAGTGGTCATACCGTTGGATTGGATACCTTGGGTACCCTCCGCATCGTCATCACCGGCGGGTTGGTAATCACTGGCATAAACGTCCAGCTCACCCTTGAATACAACGGACGATTGGGCACTTGCAGTGCTGGCAATTAGCAGCAGGGCAAGGCCGCTGGTGCTAGTGAGTAGTGTCTTCGCGCTTATTATTGATGCGATTCTCATGAGCATTTCCTCGGCTGTGATGTTCATCGTTGTATACAACGATGTGCATAGCACAAGCTGTGCCAGCTCGAAAATTGAGCTAAACATTGACGGGTAAGCAGATGAATTATTTGAGGATTTTGCCGTGAGTGCATGTAGGCTTCGGTGAATGTGCGGTTGACGGATAGCTATGCGTCAGCACTAAACCAATGCTTTGCCTTGGCATCTTGCACCGCCGCAGGGCGATAAGAGCGGTAATTCAAGGCGCTAGAGGCCTTGGTTTACAAGGTGCAGGTGCTCGCCTACCATGCAAGCACCGGCGTGTGAGCAAACGCAGATCAGCAAACGGAGCAGGTGTTTTGACAACCCCCAAATCAGCCGCACAACTGGTGTACGACCAGTTGAAACAAAAGATTATCGATTTTGAGATCTACCCCGGCACGCGCCTTACCGAATCCGAAATCGCCGAGGATTTTCAAGTCAGTCGCACCCCGGTGCGCGCCGCTTTGCAGCGCCTCGAAACCGAAGGCCAAATCACCATCATGCCCAAGCAGGGCTGTTTTGTGCGCTCGGTAGATATCGAAACCATCAGCCAGTATTACGACGTGCGCATCATGTTAGAGGCCAGCGCCGTCGAACTCGCTTGCGATCATATGGAAGATGAAGATCTGGACGCGCTGCAAGAAGATTGGAATGCCGAGCGGCTGGACGATGAATTGGATATGGAAGAAATCAAAGCGCGCGAAGAAGCTTTTCACATCGGCATCGCCATCGGCAGCGGCAACCCGGTACTCGCCAATTATCTGCGCGATATCAATAACAATATCCGTATCCTGCGCCGGTTAGGATTTCCTGATCGCCAATCCGTCATCGAGACTTGCGAAGAACATTTTGCCATCTGCCAATTAATCCGCGCCAAAAATAAAAGTCAGGCACGCAAAGCCATGACCAAACATATCAGCAAAAGCCAGGGGCTTGCGCGCAGCGTTACGCTTAGCCAGCTGCAGCAGGCGATTAAACGGCATAAGAACTAACTGTTTTAATTATTCACCAAGGATTGACTGTGTAACCTTTGGGGTTACAATGAGGGAGTATGATTGTTTCATTCAAACATAAAGGACTTGAGCGTTTTTATCGTTCAGGGAGTTTCGTTGGTGTTCAAGCTGCTCACGCGCGGCGATTGCAATTAATTCTTACCAATCTCGATTCTGCTGTACAGCCTTCAGATATGAACTTGCCCGGTTTACGCTTGCATGAATTAAAGGGCGATATGAAAGGTGTTTGGTCGGTAGTAGTGAACGGCAATTGGCGAATAACGTTTCGTTTTGTTGGCGTCAATGTTGAATTGGTCAATTATGAGGATTATCACTAATGGCTATGCATAATCCGGCACATCCCGGTGAAATTCTTAAAGAGCTGGTGCTTGATCCCTTGGGATTATCGGTGACGCAAGTTGCTGAAAATTTGGATATCAGTCGTAAAACTCTCTCTAAAGTGATTAATGGTCGCGGTGCAATTACACCGGAAATGGCGGTGCGTTTGGAGATGGCGTTCGCCAATCCCTCTGCTGATCATTGGTTGAAATTACAAAATGCTTACGATTTATGGTGGGCGCGGCAGTATAAAAAAGAATTTAATGTTCGCCCATTTACTGTAAAGGTCGCCAGCTAATGAGTTCAGCCCCTGAAGTGATGATGAGTTTTAGCGACGTCGCGCACGCGATACAACTCGCGCTTGCCCCAGTATTTTTACTGACGGGGATTGCCGGTTTGTTGAATGTTGTAGCGGGTCGCCTCGCGCGGATTATTGATCGTGGCCGCAGCCTTACCGAACAATCGCCGCCACAGCACTTGGAACAGCCGGATGCGCTGAATAAAGAATTAAATCGCCTTGAGCGTCGCCGTCACTACGCCAGTTTGGCCATTACCGCCTGCACTTTTTCTGCATTGTTGGTATGCATGGTGGTTGCGGTGATTTTTTTGCAGGTGATGTTGCAAGTGGAATTTAAATGGGTGATCAGTTTTTTATTTACCGCGTCAACCCTGACGTTAATTGTGGGCCTTGCCTATTTCCTGCGTGAGGTGCATCTCGCGACACGTACCGTGCGTATCCAAAGTTTGATAGTAAACAATTAATTTTTTACTAGCGGGAGTAGTTGCTGATGAAAACCGCTCAGATCAGTTACGCGCGCCTCGGGGCGCATTTTATATTGGCGCTGGTGCTTGCCAGTGTGCTGGGCAGCCTGGTGCAGACGCATTTGAATTTACTGGCTATTACCCAGCTCATCGGGGCGGTAAGTGTGGCGGATTGGCTCGCCACCTGCGGCTTCGATTTAATCCATTTTGCGCCGATGTTGGCGCTCATCTACCTTCCGGTTTTGCTGGTGGCGCTGGTGTTACTGCGCTTTTTGCCCCGGCGTTTTTTGCTACCTCGCAATCAACATTTTCGCGCCTTTGCCTTTTTTCTGGTTCCGGCATTACTACTTTACGTGGCACTGACTGCGATCAATTGGCTGGCGCCTATGCCGACCTTGATTGCGGCCAATCGCGATTTGCTCGGCACTTTGTTGTTAATGGCCAGCCTGGGGTTGGGTGGGCTCTGGTTTTCCCATCTCAATCAGCGTGCTCGGTGGGGCGCCGCACTGGGCGAGGATGGTCGCCAGGGTGATAGCGAGAGCAATAGCCAGATCAATAGCCAGGTCAATAAAAGGGAGGCACCATGAAAAAGTTGATGAGTAATGGGATCTTATTGGTGTTGGCGATAGGTGCTGCGGTGAGCTTTGCCGTGGCGGCACAAGCGACACCAAAACCGGCTTACCGAGTGGAGCCCTTGGCTGCCGGGCTTGAGCACCCCTGGGCGCTGGCGTTTATGCCCGACGGGGGCTTTCTTATCACCGAAAAAACCGGCTATCTGCATCGGCTCGACGCCAAAGGCGCAACAGTCGCGCGTATTGCCGCGCCTTTACCCGAATTATTAACCGCTGCTCAGGGCGGCTTGTTGGATCTCGTCCTGCTGCCCGATTTTGCAGAATCCGGCCAGCTTTTACTGAGCTATGCCTGTGGTGAGATCAAGGCGAGCAGCACTTGCCTTGCCCGTGCTGTGTACAAAAACGATCGTCTGGAGCAGGTTGAGCAAATTTTCCGTGCCCAGCCGGATCGTGCCGCGCCAGCGCATTTTGGTGGCCGCATCGCACTGCTGCCCGACCAAACCCTGGTGCTTACGCTGGGTGACGGGTTTGATTTACGGGAACAGGCGCAAAACCCGGCCAATCATCTAGGCAAGCTGGTGCGTTTGCACCGGGATGGCACAGTACCGCAAGACAACCCCTTTATCGGCCGCACCGGTTATGCGCCCGCGACCTACAGCCTTGGTCATCGCAATGTGCAGGGCATAGTCTGGGATGCACAACAACAGCGGTTGCTGAGCCACGAACATGGTCCCAGGGGCGGAGATGAATTGAATGTGATTGTTCCCGGCGCCAACTATGGCTGGCCAGTTGCCACCCACGGCACCGACTACACCTTCGCGCGTATTTCCCCTTACACCGAGTTTGCGGGCATGCAGGCGCCTTTGCATTATTGGACACCATCAATCGCACCAGCTGGAATGACGCTTTATCGGGGCGACGAATTCCCGCACTGGCAGGGCAATATTTTTATCGCGGCCTTGGCCGCCAAACGATTGCATCGCTTGGTAGTAAAGGGCGAGCAGGTAATCGAAGAGGAGCTGCTGTTAGCGGAGCGCAACCAGCGCCTGCGCGATGTGCGCTCCGGGCCAGACGGCAGACTTTATGTGCTCACCGATTCGGCCAATGGTGAGCTGCTGCGGCTGCGCAATAGCCGCGGCGACTGAGCGGATCATCGATGACTGCTGCTACATCACTATCACCTCGAATAGCAGGCGCACCGCATCGCGTGATGGAGGGAGAATAGGATGAGCATCCGATTAGCAGAGTTAATAATACTTCAACTGCGTCGCCTTGCCATGGAAGATGCGATAGGCGAAAAAGGTGTAACCAAGAATGGTGGGTAACACAACAATCACGCCATACAAAATAAACATAAGCGATTCCGGCGCGCTGGCGGATTGCCAGATATCCAATTTATTCGGCACCACGTAAGGATAAAAGCTGTAGGCCAAACCCATAAAACTCAGCAAGAAAATCACTGCGGCGGAAACAAAGGGAATCCAGCAGCCGAAGTCGTTGGGATAGGGGAACAGCCGCAAGTAGCGATCAACAATAAAAAACAACACAAAACAAAAAAACGGAATCACCCACAAAATCATAATCAGTGGTGTGCCGAACCATTTGTCGAAAATAATATTGCTGACAAATGGATTAACAATAGAAACCGCGATAATTCCCAGCGCCATTAACCATGCGCAACGACGCGCCCACCAAGCGGCACGTTTTTGCAGATCGCCTTCGGTTTTCATTATCAACCAGGCTGCGCCGATAAAGGTATAGCCAGCCGTTACGCAAATTGCACTGAGGATGGCAAACATATGTGCTGCCAGCGTATCTTCAAAACCCATCACAAAAAGGCCGAGCATGTAACCCTGCGCAAGGGTGGCGAGCAGCGAGCCCGCTTGAAAGACGCGATCCCATAATCGTTTATGGTCTTCCGGCGCTTTTGCGCGAAAGTCGAATGCAACGCCCCGTAAAATTAACCCCGCCAGCATTGCGGTCACTGGCAAATATAAATTCAATAAAATCATGCTGTGTGCGCTGGGGAATGCAATTAATAAAATACCTATGCCTAATACTAGCCAGGTTTCGTTAGCATCCCAAAAGGGGCCAATACTCGCGATCATGGTATCGCGCTGCTCTTCGGAATCTTTTGGTAATAAAATCCCGACGCCTAAATCATAACCATCGAGAATTGCGTAAATAAAAAATGCCAGCCCCATCAAACCAATAAAAATAACGGGTAACCAAAATGCTTCGCCAGATAAAGTGCTGATATCGGTCATATTGTTTTCCTCACAGATTTTCGTCGACGAGTTTTTCTTGCAATGTATCAATTTCTTCCATGCGATCCACTAGTACCGCTTTTCTCGCCATCACAAACAAGGTGCGAATATAAGCAAACAGCAACACAGCATAGAGTGTTAAATAAATTGCCAATGATGTGCCGACATTGCTCGCCGGAGTGCTAGTGACTGCGTCAGCGGTTTTTAACACACCCGTCACTAACCAGGGTTGACGACCGATCTCGGTGACATACCAACCAGCGAGAGTGGCCATCCAACCAGAGAAAGTCATGCCGACAAATATTTTCAATAACAGCGGCGATATTTCCCTTTTTCGCCAGTAGCTATAGCAGCCCCACCAGGATACCAACAGCATAAGTACACCGATTCCCACCATAATGCGGAAGCCGTAAAACAAGGGTGCAACGGGTGGATGAGCATCGGGAAATTCATTCAGCCCTTTTAATTCACCATCCATTTTGTGGGTGAGAATTAAGCTCGCCATTTTGGGGATTTCAATAGCGTATTTGTTCGTTTGGGTTTCTTTATCGGGAATCGCAAACAATACCAGCGGTGCGCCTTTTTCGGTGTGCCATACCGCTTCCATCGCCGCAATTTTTGCCGGTTGATGCTGCAATGAATTCAAGCCGTGTAGATCACCCAGAAAAATTTGGATTGGAATTAATAGCGCACCGGCAATGACTGCAGTTTTCAAGGCAAGGCGCGGTGCAGGTTTATGGTCGCCTTTTAGAATGCGATAGGCAGAAATACCAGCGATTAAAAACGCGGCAGTTAATCCTGATGCGATCAGCATGTGCGATAAGCGGTACGGCATCGAAGGATTAAAAACAATTGCCCACCAATCGAGAGGAAAGACTTTCATGGTGTCGCCGACCTGACGCATTTCAAAACCGACGGGCGTTTGCATCCACGAATTCAATGCGATAATCCAGAAGGCCGACATGCTGGTGCCAAATGCCACCAAAAATGTGGCGATGGTGTGCATGCGATTGGATACGCGATTAATGCCAAACAACATAATGCCTAAAAAAGTGGCTTCCAGAAAAAACGCAGTCAGCACTTCATAGCCCAGCAGTGGACCGGCAATATTACCCACCGTTTCCATATAGCCCGGCCAATTGGTACCGAATTGAAAACTCATGGTAATACCGCTCACCACGCCCAGCGCAAACGTCAGTGCGAATACTTTTACCCAAAAGCGATAAGCGCGCATCCACACATCATCGCCCTTGCCGTTGTAGCGCAATTTGAAATAAAACAAAAACCAGCCGAGCGCGATGGTGATAGTGGGAAATAAAATATGAAAAGAAATATTAGCGGCGAATTGGATGCGGGAGAGAATGAGAGTGTCTACAACAGAAGGTTCGAGCATTTCAGGTACCTCAATGGTGAAGCGGTCACTTCGTGGATTCTTTTTTGCCGCCCAATAGACGGTCTTTCATATCCAGTACTTTGCCAATACTGCTACCAAGCTTGAGCAATTTACCCAGCTGGGCGGAATCGAGCCGTTGAATTTCCTGCGTCCAGAGCGTGAGCATTTCGATTAATTCATGCATCTCGCGCATACGCTGTTGTGCGTATTCCTCTTCAGCGTTGGCCGGTGCATCAATTAATAAATTGCGTAGCGTTGACAGCGTTGGATCAATCTCGCGCTTGCGGCGCTGCTCAATCAACGTCTTGGCAATATCCCAAACATCACCTGGCGCTGAATAAAACTCTTTGCGCTCGCCCGGTCGGTGCTGCAGCTTGACCAGCTCCCACGACATTAACTCCTTTAACCCCATGCTCACGTTAGAGCGGGAGATCCCCAGTGCCTCGGTGATGTCATCGGCGCACAGGGGGTCTTTGCTCAACACTAACAGGGCATACATCTGCCCGACTGTACGGTTGATCCCCCAGCGGCTACCCATTTCGCCAAAGTGGAGGATGCAGGATTGGATCATGGGGGTAAGGGTCTTGGACATAGTGGCTTCCGCTGGTTCTGTAATTTCAGTAAATACTGAAATTACAGAAGTATTTGATTTTGGTCAAGCTTTTATCAGTTGTTTCTGGGGTATTTTTGCGGGAACAGAATCCGCTTTTATGTTTGTTGCCGCACCGAACCAGCGTGTTTTTCTTTTTATAGTGGAATCGTTGTCTACCACTTTTGCTCTTGTCAGTCGCTTCTGCGCTAAAGATCAATAGGGGTATCAGAAGGGAGTTGTTGGTTGGTATAGGTAATTACCCAGCGAATAACTCCTATTTGAACTTAATTCACAGAGAGAGAATCATCATGAATAAAGATCAAGTTAAAGGCTCAGTAAAACAAGCGGCTGGTAAAGTACAACAAAAAACCGGTGAAGCTATCGGCAGCGAAAAACAGCAAGTCAAAGGCGCTGCTAAACAAGTTGAAGGAAAGGTCCAAAAAGCTGTCGGTGATTTGAAAGATAATCACAAGTAAATCCATCTTTAATCAAATGGATGACCCCCCGGTTTGCGCTGCAACGGATGGCAGCGCGGATCCTATTTGGGTTGTTCTGGCAAATCAGCGCCCGCTGATATAAATGCCTGTTTTTAAGCCCGCTGTAGTAAAATTCTGCTTTAGTTCCTCCCGTTTATCCACTTCTTGAGTAAATCTATGATCGATGCCAATTCCAAATCGGAGCTGGACAATTTTCTTCGCGATTGCCACCAGGCCTTTACCGCTGGTGCTTTGCAGCGCCTGGTATTATCCAAATACAAAGGCGCAGAAGCCGATTTAAATCGCATTACCATTCGTCCGGTGCAAATTAAAGATCAACAGTTGCTGTCGTTTTTGTACGAGTATCGCACCAATCATGTGACCAAAAATCTTGCTATCAATGAGGCTATTACGCAATTGCAGCAGTGGCTGGGTGGTGATTTTCACAATGCTCATATGATTACCGGTGAGTGGGAAACTCAATTGAGCTTTAGTAAAAAGGGCAAGGTGCTGATCAATAAAAATCGCAACAAAAATTCCACGCCGACGAGCGATATCTCTGCGGATGAAACCAGAGTGGCACAGCCAGAGCTGGCGCACAATCGCAATAAGCTGCGCTATGTTGAGCAAGATCGCCCTTATTTGCGCGAATTGGGAATTACGGATGCCAATGGCCAGATTATTCCGGCGATGTCGCGCAAGTGGAAACAGATTAATAAGTTTATTGAGGTGTTATCCACCGCTATTCAGCAAACCGGATTGGGTAAGCGAAGTGAATTGCACATCGCTGATTTTGGGTCCGGCAAAGCCTATTTAACTTTTGCGGTGCATGATTATGTGAGTGCTAATCTCGGCGTGAACACGCAAGTGACAGGTGTGGAGTTGCGTCAGGGTTTGGTGGATTTGTGCAATCAAACAGCGCAGAAATTATCGCTTACGGGAATTAAATTTGAACAGGGTGATGTGCAACATTTTTCCGCGCAGAGCATCGATATTATGATTGCCTTGCACGCGTGCGACACCGCCACTGATTACGCGCTCAATATGGGTATCCGTACCGGCGCGGATATTATTATGTGCTCGCCTTGCTGCCACAAACAAATTCGCCCGCAATTAAAAAGCCCTGCGCTGCTTGCGCCTGTGCTGCAACACGGAATTCATTTGGGACAAGAGGCGGAAATGATTACTGATGGTTTGCGGGCGCTACTGCTAGAAGCGCATGGCTACGACACCAAAGTGTTTGAATTTATTTCGCTGGAGCACACCAGTAAAAACAAAATGATCCTCGCGCAGAAACGCAAAACCGCCCGCGATAATACACAAGTGTTGCAGCAGATTGCCGATATCAAAGCATTTTATGGAATTCAAGATCATTGTTTGGAAACGTTGCTGCGTAACTGATTGCGTCTGATTTAACGCTTGTATTGTGTGGGGCAATAACCGCGATTGATCTCAGGCGAGCGTAGCTGCAGGTGCTTGGTTTTTCGTCCGCTCACACGTTCACGCCACAAACGAAATGATGAGGTTTTTAGCTGTCTCCGCATCAGGACGCGCACATCCGGCTCACCTAAGCCGTAGAGTGTTTTTATGGCTTCAAAAGGCGTGCGATCTTCCCACGCCATTTCAATAATGCGTGAGATGTCAGCTTGAGTCAGTGATGGGTTGTTATTCATTGCGATACCTGCATGGTTTGCTACTGGTACGCGTGTTTATGATTGTGGATCACAATTACACAATAAAAAGCCCCGATCATCGCTGATGATCGGGGCTTTTTATTTTTACCAGTTGTGCTTATTCAAGTTCATGCAACTCGCATAGTGGCTCACGCTTGCAGGCCAATCAGAAAAAATTCCTATCACGCCAACATCCTTCGCCAGTACATGCAATGCATCCATCATGTCGCCATCGTTATTAATCGCCGGGTTGATGGTTTGGTAATACCAGCCGCCGCCATTTTGGAGTGGGCCGGAACGTTCAAATGACCATGTGATCATTTTTAATCCGGCCCTTTTGGTGTTGCGCGCGTATTCAGACGGGATAATTTTATTGTTGCTATCCAGCGCCAGCAAAACCCATTACGGGATTGAATAGCATTGTTTGGAAATGTTACTGCAACTGAGCAAGATTGATAATTTAATTGCCTGAAAAAATAAAGCTCTCATTAAACTCCTGCGCTCATGACAAAGTCAGAAAATACTTTTACTTGACACCTGCTTTGTCGGCAGCAGTGCTCTGTGACAGCCAGAGCTGTAGCATTGATAACCATTAGAGAGTATTGCTTCATGCATAAAAAAATGGCAGCTAAATCTGCAACCGCCAGCACTGTAAATTTCTCAATGGTACCATCGCCCCCGGAAATTCATCCACCTGATAGGAGAGTAGTATGAAAGATATGTTTCCATTTTTATCGAACAAAAAACGCACGGAAAAATTTTTTAAATTTAAAATTGCAACAACTTTATTAGGCATTGGGATCTTGCATGGCTCAGCGACGTTTGCCTTAGACGCTACTTATTTTACCCACACCAGTCTTGGTGGCGGAGGGACGCAGGGCTGTACAGGAAGTCTTAACTGCACGCAGATGACGGGGAGCATGCTCGGCATCGATTTGAACGATAATACTGGCTATAAGTGGACAGTGCCAACCGCAGGTGAAGCCGATATTTATTTTAATGTGGGATCGTTATCTGGCACTCGCAAAATGCGAATAAAAATTAACGGCCAAAATGGAAGCGTTATCACCATATCCAACACTACCGCCCCGCGCAATAACAATGGCACTTCGTTTGGTCCCTATCGAGTCAGTTTGACTGCAGCGTCTAATACAATTGAATTGGCAGATTCAGAAGGCACAGCAGAATTTGATGTGTATGCATTAAAAGTTGTCTCTGTGGTTGCGCCCGTGAGCACACTATCTGTCACAGCACCTCCCACCTCTATTTATACCGGTCAAAATATCTCACTTAATGCTTCAGTGAATTCTTCGGGCTGGAGTTATCAATGGTCCATAAAAAATGCGCCCGATTATAAAAAACAATTAGTATCTAGCCTTAACTGGGCAGACATGAGTTATTGCGAAGACGGTGCAGTAGGTCAGCGTTTTCGCGGCTATTTAATTCCAGATGTTACTGGAAATTATTCGTTAGCCTTAGCATCTGATGATGCCTCTGAATTAATTTTTTCCAGTACACCTAACACAACGACTGGTAGCATTGTAGCGAGTATCAGTGGCTGGACGGCGCAGGGTAACTTTAATGATGCGGGGCAAAGTAATCAGCGGTCTGCAAGTATTTTTCTTGAGGCAGGTAAAAAATATTATTTTGATGCGTTGCATTTTCAAGGCGGAGGCCCAGGTAATTTCGCTTTAGGTTGGAAGAAACCAAGTGCTAGCCAATACGAAATTATTCCTGCCGCACGATTGCTGAGTTTAGATAATGCCTCTTTGACAGTGCCTGATGGTAAAGTCAATCGAGAAGTATTCCCCTATACACAATTCACCTCACTGCAAGATATTAAAAATTCATCGCAATTTTTAAATTCTAAATCAGCGATTACCTTAAGTAATGCCACGTCCAGTGGTATTAGTTTTGCTCCCCCAAAATTTGGCGCTTATGAACTTGAAGTTAAGGCTACTCGTAACTCAGAGGTTTTAGTCAAAACTGTAAAGTTCCAAGTCCAAACCGCACTAGTGAATGGAAGTGCAGAGTCTGCTGTTGGAGCCACTAACTGGCAAATACAAAAAAATAGCGGTTCATTAGCTCTCTTCCAGCAAAGAAGTGGCTGTGGCGTGAGCAATTCAGCTTGTTTGGTGATTGATGCGCCCACTGGAGATTTTAATGCAGGTCGCTGGAATCAGCGTGTGCAGTTAAAGCCACAAACAGCCTATCGTTTTACAGCGCAGCTGCGCGGAGAAAACATTGTCTATCGCGATCCTAATAACAAAGGTGCGAATAATGGTGTTGGAGTTGTCGGGCCGCATATTAATTTTAACTCCGGTGGTGGTGAGCGCGTCGCTTTGCCTGTGGGATCACAAGGTTGGCAGACGGTCTCCTTGGATTTTGCAACAAATCCATTTGGCACAGCCGATTTAAGTTTAGTGATGGGTGATGTATCCGGACAGTTTTACATTGATAATGTGCAAGTCGTGGAAATGTCCAGCGAGACTACGCGAGTGGAGTCTGATGCAATAATATTGAATCTCTATAACGATGATATTCAAGCGGCCGGCGGTCTTGTCCAAGTTCAAAATCATGCGGATAAAGTGAGTAGATTTATTCGTGCCATGGAAGATTTAACGGGACACACACGTTTGCAATGCCATAAGGAATCAGCATGGGGTCCTCGTCAATGGGAGTTTGGTGCACTTGGTGTGTCCGGTAATCCATTAATACATATTCCTCACTCAACCTATACGCTGCAAAATTTTTGGACATCGACAGACGTGGTAGACGGTATATTCAGTCACGAAATCGCACACAATTATGATTTCAATCCATGGAAATTTGGCAATCACATATCACGCTTTGTGGAGGTGTATCCACACAGCGTTCTAGGCACCAAGCGTTCAGAAAATGAAGAGGCGTTTGGTGAGCTGGCTTGGCGTGAAAAGGTCATGGAAGGAAGCGAGTCGATGCGCGATAAAGGTTGTTATGACTTAGATTATTTCCAAGAAAAAATCTTGGTATTTAAAGATCATCACGGCTGGGATCCTATCAAAACCGTTGCGCGTAGTGCTATGACAACCAATTTTGCAGATTGGCCACAAGACGATGGACGAAATAATGTCTATAGCCAGTACCAAACTTGGTGGCAAAAACTGCACGCTATTACCGGTGTTGATGGCTGGAATGCTTATCATACCCAAGCAGAGCGCAACGCCTTTGTAGCTATTACTAATGGCTTAAATGCTGTAGGCCCTTTAGTGTCGCCCAGAACGGCGACTGGCTCTAGCTTGGAGTTGGGCAATGCAGATTTGCTAGTTCCAGCTCAGATAGGTTGGGGTGAGCTGGGGCGCAATTTTACGAACAACAACGAAGGTAAACAATTGTGCTTTACGCAAGGCCCTGTAGTTAAAGGTTTGTTCGCGCATGCGCCATCGAAATTGCAATTTGATTTAGGTGGCCAATGGACTAATTTTTCGGGATCTGTCGGCGTAGTATGGGGTTCAGTGGCAGGTTCGGTAGTAGGGATTATCCGGGTAGATGGCGTCGAAAAATTCCGCACGTCAATTCTAACGGCTACGAGCGCTCAACCGACATTCTCCATAAATGTTCAAGGTGGTCAAACACTAGAGCTTGAATTTACCGATGCAGGGGATTCCGCTAATTCGGATTGGTCTACTTGGATTAATCCGGTACTGACACGTTAGTCCAGGGTTCTTTTAGCGTTAACAGAGAAGCCCCGGCTATTCACATAGCCGGGGCTTTTTTTTGTGGCAACTGTTTTATTTCAAATTCATACAGCTCGCGTAGTAACTCACGCTTGCAGGCCAATCAGAAAAAATTCCTATCACGCCAACATCCTTCGCCAGTACATGCAATGCATCCATCATGTCGCCATCGTTATTAATCGCCGGGTTGATGGTTTGGTAATACCAGCCGCCGCCATTTTTGAGTGGGCCGGAACGTTCAAATGACCATGTGATCATTTTCAAACCGGCTTTTTTGGCGTTGCGTGCGTATTCGGATGGGACAATTTTATTGTTGTTATCGAGTGCCAACAGCACCCAAATGGGTGGAGCGACAATGTTGAAACCTTCATCAGCATACATTTGCAAATCAGTTGCCGTGGGCACGTCGGCAATGGTGTTGGCATCGTCCAGATAAACAGCTTGCTTGCCAAATTCTGGCTCGTTTTTGATCCAATAACGAATATCTTGAATATCAAATGATTGCGCCCACACATCGCGCGTTTTTACACCCGCCGCTTTGTATTCATTAATCATCTGTTGCGCATACATGGCTTGAGTGTAAGTGCCTTCAAATGGCATAGGCACGCTGGCTGATTTTAATTCAGGCGTCATTTTTACACCGAGTTTTTTGAAAAGTTGAATGCTCTCGGCATGGGTCAGCAATGTTCCTCTGTTTGCATATAAATCCGTGCGCCAGTTAGCTGTGCCTTTTAAATATTCATCGACGGTAATGGCTTTTGGATTAAACGCATCCATCTTTCCTTGCAGGGTTTTGAATTCGGCAAGCGTGATGTCGCTTGTGCAACAATTTGCGCTCGCCGCTTTGCCGCTCACTGGATCAAACGGTAAAAAATTCTGGCTGCATTTACTGGCGAGTGGTGTGGCGAGGATATTGGTGGTGGTGTGCAAGTCACACTGGGAGTGACGGCAGACGAGTTGTTTGTCTTTGGTAAAGGTGACATCGCATTCCATAATCCCCGCGCCCATTTTAGCGGCGGCTTCATAGGATTCTTTGGTGTGCTCGGGAAATTGCAGTGGTGCGCCGCGATGGCCAATAGAAAAATTGGTTTTCTTCGTAGGGCTGTTAATGCAGCTCTGCAATTTCTTTTTAAGTGAACTTTCGTCCATATCGTTCACTAAAAAAAACGGGCGTGGCCCGAGCTGGATACTTGCAGTTTTATCATCGTGTTTGTATCCGCGGTCGTCTTTATCGCCGTGGGCGCAGGCCGTTAGGGGAATTAAAAGTGTTAATGCTAATGCACTGGTGAATAGATGGATTCGACGCAGCATGGGAATCTCCTTGGGTGGGTAGAGGTAATCGATAAGAGTCTAACCCTAGCGCGCTAATATGAAGGTAATTTGCTGATTTGATGACAGCTTCGCGATGCATAATGGTTTTGTGTGTTCTGTCGCATGGGGGCTGAAATATCATGAAATACCAAAAACCGCAATTTACGTCAGGCTACAGACTTTTATGATTACCTTTTCAAGGATTCTGACTCATGTCGAATAGCGTTACTTCTTTGGTGACTCAGTTACTGGCTTGCACCGGTGCGGGTGAGGCAAAGCGGTATCGCTCACTACAGCAGCGCAGTGTGCTGAAGATGTGCAGCGCACACGGATTTTTATGCAGGGGGTTTATGCTGCCATCCAGCAAAAGCGGGAAGATAATCATCATCAATCTATCGATGTGCTCTATGCGGGAACGGGGCCCTTTGGGATGTTGTTGATCCCGCTATTGGATGCTGCACAGGTACGTGTGACGCTGTTGGATATTCACGCTGAGTCACTGGCAAAATTGCAGCGACTTATCGACTTTCTTGAGGTTGGCCATTTTATCGTGCAAGCAGAGTGCGTTGACGCTTGCGCATGACAATCTTTACAAGAATTCGATCTGATTATTTCCGAAACCATGCGGCAAGGATTAATACAGGAGCCGCAGGTGAGTATTTTTAGTCATCTGCAACAATTTTTAAAAGCCGATGGTTGGCTGATACCCGAAATGATTCGCCTGGAATTATGGTTGAGTTCGGGCGATTCCTTAGTAACGAGTGATCACAAAAATCCTGAAATTGGCAGAAATTCCCCCAGTGAATTGCTGCTTGACCGCATTTTATTAGATCAATTGGGCGCAGGTCCTGAACCTGCCACGCAAAAATTGTATTCAGCCCATACACTCGTTGATGTGGAATACTGGCTTGCCAGTGCGAATGCGGGTGAAATTACGGAAAATCAAATTCAGCACACCAATCGCGCGATAATGACTTTTTCCCGGTCCGGGAATTCATTGGGATGTGGAATTAATAGCACCGGTTCCCTTTGGCACTCAGGGGTTAATTTATTTAACCGATGTGGCCGAACACCAGGGGGCATTTTGTTGCGTGCCCGGCTTTCATAAAAAGATCGATCAGTGGTTGGCTGTACAGCCGCAAGGCGTGCATTTGCAGCAGCAGGATTGGACACAGTGGCCGGTTAAACCTATCGCCGCCAAAGCGGGCGATTTAATCGTCTGGCATCAGGCATTGCCCCACGGCAGCAGCCCCCACCGCGCTGATTCTCCGCGTATGGTTCAGTACTTGAATATGTATCGTTAGTACGAGTTTCAGCTCGCCCTGCTGCTCACAGGGCGAGAGTGGTTTTACTCATTGAATGTGTAGGGGTCAAACCAGAGTGATGCATCATCCACCGGGGTCTTTTTCGGTAGCCCCGGATTTTCCAGTTTTATGAGTGTGCGGCTTTTCAGATTGGCTTTGGCCATAACGTCTTTCACGGTGGGGTCATTGAGGAAGTACTCATTGAAGCTGCCGTCTTCAATCGCAATTCTCATTCCTTTTTCGATATCGGCTGCCAGTTTAGTGTTGGATTTATTCACAAAAAAGTAGAAGGGGTTGGTGTAGGAAATGAGCAGGTTTTGCTCAACATCTAGCGCCAATTTGGGGTAACGCTGCATTTCCGACCAGGGTTCATGTGCGCCGCGCGGAAAGGCATCAAAGCGGTCGCCGTCGAGCATATGAAACAGCCCCTCATATTTTAGTACTTTGACGACATTGAGATTGTTGGCTGTCAGCACGTTGGTGTCAGCCCAAAACCGCCCTTGGCCGAGCGATACCCGTCGTAAGTCTTCGAGGTTTTTGATCCCGTCAAATTTGTATTGGGTGCCTTTTTTGATCATCAGCACGCGGTAGCCCAGTAAACCGCGATAAATGCAGATGCGGATGGGTTGCAGGCGCTCTTCCAGGTCATTGGTGGTGGCATACCAGACCACATCCAGTTGGTTGTCTATGAGCATGCTTATCATGCGCTCTTCACTGTTGCTTGGTACTGTTTGTTGGATCTCATAGTTTTCTGGCAGTTTGCTGAGTGCGAGGGTTAATAAGCCCCGCGCATAAGATTCTATGCTGTTACCGCCTTCAACCACGCGCAAAGGTTTTGCGGCGGCTTCCAATGACAGGCAAAATAAGGAGAGTACCAGCCAGAGCGCTGAGCGCTGAGTGCGATTTGTTTTATAAATGCGGAACATTGTTAACCACCCTACTCGTAGCAATCTCCTAACTCTAGCTGAATTATGTTTGATTGCACGCCGTTACGAGATGATTTTGAAGTGGCAAAAAACCACCGCACCCGTTGAGGTTCCATAAGGAATAGGTGCGGTGGTGAAAGCAGCTCACCCTCCGTTTCAGGTGTGGCTGACAACCTGGGCGTGGGTGACTGATTGGAAGCAGGCGTCTAATCGGATAACTGGATAACTGCTGGGGAGTAGTGATCCGCTATTCAAGAATACGCCTAAACACGTACAAACCACTGAGTGGTGATTCAGTTGTTTGTCTGTTAATGGCTGTGTGGGCAACCATTAACTGCACTGGCGAGTGTGGGCGCGTCAGTGCTTGCAGTAACTGCCGCTACCTAGTCGTCCTTATCCATGGCTGCGGCAGTTTTACTGTTCAGGGTTACAGGCTTTTCGTAGGTGAAAGGCTGTAATAATTCATCAGGCTTGCCTTTGCAGGCTTTGGCGAGCAGTTCGCGCCGCTGCGCTAACAAAATACCTATGGCTTCGCTGTATTTTTCATCGATACCGGGAATATTTTCTTCAATCAGTTGGGTGATGTTGGCGGCAAGCTCCAGGTATTTATCGTGTTCTTCTGCGACTTTTTTATCTTCAAACATACTGCCATCCCGATCACATAGCCAAACGGCGATTACTGCCATTGTGTAAATCCTCAAAAGTGTTGTTACTGTTTTTATATACAGTATTGGTTTGGGCGAAGAAAGTCAACCCGATTTATGCGAGTTAAAAGTTGACGCCAGCCCCCAATACGTAGCTGCTGTCTTTAAGAGTGCCGAGGCTATAGCGGGTTTCGTTATAGTCGTACTTTATCGAGAGGTGGATGCTGTGGTTTACGTGATAGCGCAGGCCACTGCTGGTGTTGGCAATGTAGTCGATTATGTTTATTTCAGGGAGGGCGATGCGGGCATCGGTAAAGGTTTCAAGCTTTTCGGCGAACCAAAATTGCTGATAATCCAGCCCAAGGGACCAGGCACTTAGTTCCAAGTCAAGAATGCGGTTGCCAACCCAGAAGCGGTTGTAGGCAAGGACGGCATCGAGCTTGTCCTTCCCTTCGCCCCACAGACGATAGCCGGGGCCGGCGGCGAGGTACCAGTAGTGGCTAGTGATATCCACGCCCTCTTCGCGGTAGCTGGTATCCGCACGCGCCAGCCAGTGGGTGTTGATCAAATAATCCAGCGTGTAATTAAACTCGAGGGTGTCTTCAGTCAGTTTGTCGCGCTCTTTATCGCGTTTGGTCTCCGTCGCCAATGAGTGGCGCCAGTGTTTGGACTCCAGATTTAATTCGCCATTGAGATGTAATTTTTCTTTGCGATTTTTATCATTGTCGACATCCAGCGTGGTTTCCAGTGAGCCGGACTTTTTCCATTTCGCTCGTGATGGCAGCAACTCCAGATCGCGAATGGCAACAGGTTTTCCATCGATGCTGACATGGCCCTCCCTTTCACTTTGATTAATCAGTGCCGGTTGCGGTTTTAGATTAATGTCCCATTGCTGCTTCGCGTCTGTCTGAAAGCTCTTAACGGCACTGATATCGAGCGAAAGCGTGGATGCGTATCGGGTTTTGATTTTGAGCGATGAATTTGATAGTTCGATAATGTCGCCGCTAATACGGTCACCATTGGTGAGCCAGACGGTGTCTGCAAGACTGTGTGTAGCAGTTAGGCTGAGCGCTGCAATGGATAAGAGGGTTCGCATGGTTCTGGTGTTAATTCAAGTTCCGTGAGTCTGGAGGTTGTGCCTGAGTATATCAGCCGTTGATAATGCTGCACCTTTTGCCCGCGCAGGATTTGCCGTGTCTGACTCTGAGTTGCCGCCCGTTCCATCACCTGAAAAGCCTGCGAGGCCAAGGAGCCTGCTGCGTTCTAGTTTGCTCACTGGTTCCATGACCATGATGTCGCGGGTGCTGGGGCTGGTTCGCGATATTGTTTTGGCAAGTGTGTTGGGCGCGGGCGGCGCTATGGATGCCTTTGCGATTGCGCAGAAAATCCCTAATTTTTTCCGCCGCTTGTTTGCCGAGGGTGCATTTTCACAGGCATTTATCCCGGTGTTATCGGAGTATCGCGAGAAAGGTACTCACGCAGCAGTGAAGGAGTTGGTCGATAAAGTGGCCGGTTGCCTAGGTTCGATCTTGCTGCTGGTGACGGTAATTGGTGTCGTCTGTGCTGTTGGTTTTGCTTATGTGTTTGGTTATGGCTATGCCGATGAGCCGGAAAAATTTTCCCTGTTGACGGATCTTATCCGCATCACTTTTCCCTATTTGATGTTGATCTCGCTTACCGGTTTTGCCGGTGCAATTTTGAATAGTTACGACCGCTTTGCGATCCCCGCTGTGACGCCAGTGTTTCTCAATATCTTTATGATTGCCGCCGCGCTTTTGGTGGCCGATTTCTTCCCCAATCCCGCTTACGCGCTGGCGTGGAGTATTGTAGCGGCGGGGATTTTTTCGCTGCTATTTCAATTGCCGTTTTTGCGTCAGATTCATTTGCTGCCATCGCCCAAGTTGGATTGGTCGCATCCCGGTGTTAAGCGCATTTTGGTGTTGATGGCACCTGCACTCTTTGGTGTGTCGGTGAGCCAGTTGAACCTGTTGCTGGATTCGATTATCGCCACCATGCTGGGCGATGGTGCGGTCAGTTGGCTGTTCTATTCCGACCGTTTGGTCGAGCTGCCGCTGGGTGTGTTCGGTGTTGCGATTGCGACGGTCATCATGCCCGGTTTGTCGCGCTTGAGCGCCACACAATCAGGCGAAAAGTTTAGCCAGATGCTCGACTGGGCGATTCGCTTTGTGGTGCTTATCGCGCTGCCTGCCACGCTCGCGCTGATCATTCTGGCCGAGCCGATTCTCTACACACTGTTCTACCACGGTGAGATGCAGCAGTCGGATATCCTCATGTCCTCCTACAGCCTCAAGGCCTACGCGCTCGGTCTGTTTGCTTTTATGTTGATCAAAGTATTGGTGCCTGGCTATTTCGCGCGGCAGGATATGAAATCGCCCGTGCGCATCGGCATTATCGCTATCATCGCCAATATTCTGATGAAACCGCTGGTGGTGATTCCGCTGGTAATGCTCTGGGGCTTGGGGCATGTCGGCCTCGCGTTTACCACGGCGATGGCTGCCTACGTAAATGCCTACTTGCTTTATCGCGGTTTGCGCAAGAGCGAGGTTTACCACCCTGCCAGCAACTGGCCGAAACTGTGGTTGCGCTATGGGGCTGCCAATTTGGCGATGGTGGCGGTGTTGATGGGCTTCCTGTTGCTCTGGAATATCTGGCCGGAGTGGTCAACCTTGGAGCGTATTCTGCGCTTGGCGGTAATTTGTGTGGTTGGCTTTGCGGTCTACCTGGTTATGTTGTTTGTAGTGGGTGTGCGCCTGCGTGACTTCAAGGCCCAGCATTAACCGGGGCACTATTGATTGGGGCAATCGTAGCGCCTTGCGGGGTAGGCTCAGGTGCCGCCGCTCCTGTATACTCCCGCCCTTCATTTTTCAGGCAAATTGGCTTAGGGCGAACACAGAGTGAATCCAGCGGCACATGCGTTTATTCGCGGGTTACACAACCTGCGCCCCTGGCATCGCGGCTGCGTGGCGACTATAGGTTCGTTCGACGGCGTACATCTCGGCCATCAAGCCATATTGCGCCAGTTGATTGCGGTTGCGCAGCAGTATCAATTGCCTGCCGTGGTGATCGTATTTGAGCCCCAGCCCCACGAATTTTTTTCCGGTGACAAAGCGCCCGCGCGCCTGATGCGCCTGCGCGAAAAAGTGCAGGCCTTACTGGCAGCGGGTGTCGCGCGGGTGCTGTGTGTGCAGTTCAACGAAACCTTGCGTAACCTGACCGCCGAAGCCTTTATCGAAACAGTATTGCTGGACGGTTTGGGAATTAAACATTTGGTTGTCGGCGATGACTTCCGTTTTGGCTGTGATCGCCGTGGCGATTTCGCCCTGTTGCAAAAAATCGGCAGCGAACGTGGTTTTGGTGTGACTGATACCTGTACGCTGGAGATTAACGGCGAGCGTGTTAGCAGCACCCGCATCCGGCAGTTATTGGAAGTGGGTGATTTTGCCCAGGCCGAAACCTTGTTGGGCAAGCCGTACAGCATCAGCGGGCGCATCGCCTACGGTCAGCAGCTCGGGCGCAAACTCGGTGTGCCCACCGCCAATGTGCATCTGCGCCGTTATCGTTCACCCTTGCACGGTGTCTTTACCGTCACGGCAACATTTGTGGATGGCAGTGTGCATAAGGGGGTTGCCAACGTCGGTGTGCGCCCCACAGTCACGGGTGATAAAAAACCGCTGCTGGAGGTGCATCTGTTTAATTTCTCGCGCAAGGTCTACGGCGCGATGATCGATGTGGTGTTTCACACGAAACTGCGCGATGAAAAAAAATTCAATTCATTGGATGAGCTGCAAGCGCAATTACAAATGGATATTAGTCAGGGGCAGGATTTTTTCAGGGGCGATAGCCTCAGCTGATTTTCAGGGAACACACAACATGAGCAGCGTTTGGCAACAAATATCCAGCACCTTTGTGGCAGAGTTTTCTGATTTAAAAGACGTAAGTGAAATCACTACCCTGGTAATCCGTTTACTGATGGCCGCAATATTAGGTGGCATTCTGGGCTTTGAGCGCGAGCAGCGCGGTAAAGCAGCGGGCATTAAAACGCACATGTTGGTAGCTATAGGTTCGGCATTGTTCGTATTAATTCCCCAGCAAGCGGGGCTTTCAGAGGAAGAATTAAGCAGGGTGATGCAGGGCATTATTGCCGGTATTGGTTTTCTCGGCGCCGGCGCGATTTTGAAGGGGCATGATGAAAAGGATCTTAAAGGGTTAACAACCGCCGCCGGTATTTGGCTGACTGCCGCCATTGGTGTTGCGGCCGGTTTGGGGCGTGAGTCATCAGCCATCCTGTGCACCCTGTTAGCTTTGGCCATTCTCGTTGCTATGCCGAAGGTAATTGACCGGCTTGAAGTAAAAGACAAGCAATAATTTCTGGCGATTTTCGCTAATTTTTTCTAAACATTTTTGTTAACAAGTTGACCGTGAATCATGATCGATTACAAAACAACACTGAATCTGCCTAATACCGGTTTTGCGATGAAAGCAAACCTTGCCCAGCGCGAGCCGGACATGTTGAAACAATGGCAAGCGAGCGATCTGTATCAACAGATTCGCGCTGCGCGTGTTGGCCGTGAGCAATTCATTTTGCATGATGGCCCACCCTACGCCAACGGCGATATTCATATCGGTCACGCGGTCAACAAGATTCTTAAAGACATTGTCGTCAAGAGCAAAACCCTGAGCGGTTTTGATGCGCCCTATGTGCCGGGTTGGGATTGTCACGGTCTGCCGATTGAGCACAACGTCGAGAAGAAAATCGGCAAAGCAGGGGACAAGGTTGATGTAAAAACTTTCCGCAACAAATGCCGCGAATATGCCGCCAAACAAGTGGAAGGCCAGAAAGCCGACTTTATTCGTTTGGGCGTGTTAGGTGAGTGGGATAAACCTTATCTCACCATGGATTACAAATTCGAAGCCGACATTATTCGCGCACTCGGCAAAATTGCTGAAAACGGTCATCTACACAAAGGCTTTAAGCCGGTGTATTGGAGCGTGGTCGGTGGTTCGGCACTCGCTGAAGCGGAAGTGGAATATCAGGATAAAACCTCGTTTTCTATCGACGTAAAATTTGCGTTTGTCGATCAAACTGCTATCGCCAATAAAATTGAAAATTTGCAAGGTGGCGGACAAATCTCTTTAGTGATTTGGACTACTACACCTTGGACTTTGCCTGCTAACCAAGCTGTGTCTGCCAATGCGGAAGTCGACTATGCGTTAGTGCAAGTTGGCGACGAGCGTTTATTGATTGCTGAAACCTTAGTCGCCAGCGTGCTCGCGCGCGCAAAAATCGAAAGCCATAAAATCGTTGGCCGTGTAAAAGGCGCTGCGCTGGAAAACTTGCTGCTGCAGCACCCTTTCTATGCGCGTCAGGTTCCGGTGATTCTTGGTGATCACGTGACTACTGATGCCGGTACCGGTTTTGTTCACACGGCACCGGATCACGGCGCCGACGACTTTAATGTCGGGGTGAAATACGGCATAGGCACACTCAACTATATCGACGATCACGGCACCTATCGCCCGAACGTAGAAATTTTTGCAGGCGATCACGTCTACAAAGTCGATGAAAAAGTTATCGCTTTGTTAATCGAAAAAAATGCATTGCTGGCGCAGGCAAAAATTACCCACAGTTTCCCGCACTGCTGGCGCACGAAAACCCCGCTAATTTTCCGTGCAACACCGCAGTGGTTCGTGAGCATGAGCAAAAACAATTTGCGCGATCAGGTTGCGCAAGCGGTGGAATCGGTTGAGTGGGTGCCGGATTGGGGCAAAGCGCGTATCGATGCGATGCTCGCGACTTCGCCCGATTGGTGTATCTCCCGTCAGCGCACCTGGGGTGTGCCCATCGCGTTATTTGTAAATAAAGAAACGCAAGAATTGCATCCAGAAACCGCGCGTTTAATTGAAGCGGTTGCGCAAAAAGTAGAGCAGAGTGGAATGGATGCCTGGTTCGAACTGGATGCAGCTGAATTACTCGGCGCCGATGCCGACAAATATCAAAAAGTCACCGACACCTTGGATGTCTGGTTCGATTCCGGTGTGACGCATTACGCCGTGCTCGCCCAGCGCGCTGGTCTGCGTTTCCCTGCTGATTTGTATCTGGAAGGTTCAGACCAGCATCGCGGCTGGTTCCAGTCATCGCTGAAAACCTCTATGGCGATGCATGCGGTTCCGCCCTATAGAACTGTACTGACGCACGGCTTTGTGGTGGATGCACAGGGGCGCAAAATGTCCAAATCAATTGGCAATGTGATCCCGCCACAAAAAGTGATGAATGATTTGGGCGCGGATGTACTGCGCTTATGGGTTGCTGCAACGGATTTCAGCACCGAGATGAGCGTGTCTGATGAAATCTTAAAGCGCACGGCAGATTCTTATCGCCGTATCCGCAACACCGCGCGCTTTATCTTGTCCAATCTAACCGGCTTTAATCCTGCGACTGATGCAGTTCCCGTTGAAAATATGTTGCAGCTGGATCGCTGGATTGTTGCGCGCACCGCGCAATTGCAACAAGAAATTATCGCCGCTTACGATAGCTACCAGTTGCATTTGATCTACCAGAAATTGCACAACTTCTGTGTTGTCGAGTTGGGTGGTTTCTACCTCGATATTATTAAAGATCGTCAGTACACGGTAAAGGGCGATGCACTCGCACGCCGTTCTGCGCAAACGGCATTGCAGTATGTGATCGAGGCAATGGTGCGCTGGATTGCGCCGATTTTAAGCTTCACTGCCGATGAAATCTGGAAAGAAATTGCCGGTGCGCGCGAAGCAAATGTGTTTGTTGCCGAGTGGTATCAATTACCCACAATGCCAGCGGATTCATTTGCTGATAGCTACTGGGAATTGATCGCGCAAGTGAAAGATGCCGTAAACAAAGTGCTGGAAGAAAAACGCTCAGCGGGTGAAGTAGGCGGTTCATTGGGTGCGGAAGTGATTTTGTATTGCGATGAAAAATTGCAAGTTGAATTGCAAAAACTTGCCAAC
>CAZCJR010000057.1:0-30221 GCA_964499225.1 uncultured Cellvibrionaceae bacterium
ATCTTTTTTCACTGCACTGTACACAATCGGCCACAGCGATTGCTCAACCGCCGCTGCCGGTTTATCCGCTGCGGTTTCTGCCGCAGTTGTCTCGTGAGATTGTTTTCCGCACCCGCTCACGGCTAACGTCAATAGACTGCAGGCAACCAGCCCCCAAACCGCTGGAGCACCCCGCTTATAAAAATCAGGCATAAATTACCTCGCCAAAAAAAGTATGTTGTTCACGTCTTGTTGTTGTGATTGCCAAGTTGTGTGAGCCAAGTGGAGCGGCTGATTGAAAACAAAAAGTTGTTGTAAAAAAGACCCTGAAGTAAAAAAGCCCCCGCTTTCGACGTTGAGGAAGAACGCGGGGGCTGAACAAGGAGAATTAACAAAAATAGCCAGGGTTGGCATTGTGACCTAACCAGATTTGCTAACACCCACGGGGGACCTGACATCACCCAGGGGTTCATCTGCTAATGAAAAACACCAGCAACAATTCCGGCGCGGCTCAACCACGGGCACAGCGCAAGAATTTGTAGGCTGATAGTGGCATTAGAGCAAAAAGCTGTCGTCCCACTTTAGTCATGGACCCAACATGGGTCGCACCACTTTTGTATCGATACCTGAATTGTGTATGTTCAAGTAAAAAAGCAGAGAAATTCAATCACATGGAGGTGTGCGGCGCAGCTCTGCAGTAGCGATCAATAAATTGCTGGTGACTGGGATATTGGGCTAACTTTTTATCCTGTTCCGTTTCGATGGATTGCAGCAGGCGCACAAGCTCCTCGCGCGTGAGTTTGTCCACCACCGGATGATAATCTTTCGGTGTTATTCCCTGCCCCAACATCACCTGCTGCCAGGAGCCCTCGTGAAATAATTCATCCTGATCGCGGAATACGCTGGTGGTATTTTTATAGGTTTGTATTTTGCGCGCCAGTGTTTCCGGAATACTCATGGTGCGGCAATAATTCCAAAATTGGCTATCGGTACGCTGGGTGACGTGATAATGCAAAATAATAAAATCGCGGATGCGTTCGTATTCAAATGTTGATTGGCGATTGTATTCATCAATTTCAGCTTGATGAATACCTTCTCCGGGGAACATGCGGATCAATCGCACCACGCCGGTTTGAATCAAATGCAAACTGGTGGATTCCAACGGCTCCAAAAATCCACTCGATAACCCTATAGCGACACAATTTTTATTCCATTGCTGCAGCGCACGGCCGGTTCTGAATTTAATCAAACGCGGCTCTGTGCGAGGCTCGCCGTCCAGATTATTTAGTAACAACGCTTTTGCAGCATCGTCACTCGTGTAGCGGCTGCAATACACCAGACCATTGCCCACCCGGTGCTGCAGGGGTATGCGCCACTGCCAACCTATCTTGTGTGCAATAGAGCGGGTGTAGGGAATAGGTTCGCCGACTGAATTGGTCTGTACCGCAACCGCCCGATCACAGGGGAGCCAGTGCGACCAATCTTCAAACCCGGTATGTAATGCATGTTCAATTAATAAGGCGCGAAAACCCGAGCAGTCGACAAAAAAATCGCCCGCGATATTATCGCCGCTGTCCAATTCGACCGAATCAATATGACCGTTTCCACTGCGGGTTCGCACATGGGCGATAGTGCCCTCGATGCGCATCACCCCCAGAGCTTCGCTGTATTTACGCAGAAAACCGGCGTACAGGCCTGCATCAAAATGGTAGGCATAATCCAGCCCGGACGCGGGATCAATAAAAAATTTATTGGTGTTGGCCGCGCGAATATTGAGTGAATAATCCCAGTAGCTTTTTGCATCGCCCTGTCTATGCGCCTTGAGCCAAAAATGCTGGAAGTTGGCCATCCAGGAATCTTTACCCACCAAACCAAAGGGATGCATATAGGTTTCGCCCACTGCACCCCAGTTTTCAAATTGAATACCCAATTTGAACGTGCCCTGGGTGACACGCATAAATTCACTTTCGTCGATGCCGAGCAATTTGTTGAAGGATTTAACCGCCGGGATAGTCGCCTCACCGACACCCACAGTGCCGATTGCATCTGACTCAACTACTACAATTTTTTTAGTTTTACCAAAGGCGTTCGCCAGCGCCGCAGCAGTCATCCAACCTGCTGAACCGCCACCAACAATAATGATTGTGTCAATTTTTTTCATGGGCAACCCGGCCTGCACAATAGCAACAATAAAAATGTGATTAGCGATTCAATCGGTTCAGCAGTTGCGCGCGCAACCGGCGCGCGGCAATCTCGTTTACTTCACCCAAAATCCCCAGTTTCTCTTGCGGGATATGGGCAAGATTTTCCGGGTTGGAATCAAAAATGTAATGGTCAAACAGATTCTTCCAATGCTGGCGTTCATCCGCGGGCAGCGAACGAATATTCATTAATGCATGGGTGAAGGCATCTTGCGGGGACCCTATGTAGGAGGGAAATGCGGTCCACCAATAATTCACCATCAAATTAAAGGGCATTAAGCCTTCAACGTGATGCCACCACATGCTGGGAATATAAATCGCATCGCCCGGCTCCAACTCGGCGATTTGTGCATGCGCTAATGCCTCGCGATAGCGCGGGTATTTTTCAAAATCGGGATTGTGTAAATTCACCATGCTGATGGCCGGACCAGCGGGATTAAAATCCAGGGGGCCGATATACAGATTGTTTAATTGCTCCGGCGGAAAAAGTACAAACCGGCGTTTGCCGATAACCACGCAGGCAATATTGTCCGGCACGTCATGATGCGCTGACACTATGGTTTTATTGCCCATCCATAAACTGACACGCGGAGTGAATGCGCCTAGTTGCAAATCATTGTGCGCGCGAAAACCGGGCACACACACGTCGACTGGCGCCGAGTCCACATAGTAGGCGCGCGCTGAGCCACTGGTGTGCAAATTTTTAATATTGTTATAGGCATTGGTTAACGACGAACGCGCACGCTCGTAGGAAAAACCGCTGAAATCCTGATTGTAAAAAATCGCGCCTTGGTTATCGCTATCGCCAATCGCCGTATTAACCAACTCGCCGTTATAAAACTGGCAGAGGTAGTTGTAACCCGCTTCAGCCGATTGCTCTGCGGCTTTGACAATCGGCCAATTTTTTACCAACCCTTTTAATACCAGTGGCACAGGCGATTGCAACACAGCGGCGGGAATCGCGCCCGGGTTAATATCATCAAGTATTGCTATAGGGCTAAACCGGTCCAGCATACAAACTGCCCTCAGGACTGCAGCGATTTATTTTTCTTATCAATTAACTTTTTAATGTTGCCCATGGACGCGATGGACATATAAATTAATTCCAAAAAATTCTGACTGTGCAAACGCACCAACTGTTCCGCATTCAAATCGCGCAGCACCATTTGGTTGATGGTGTAAAAGCCACTCATTTCAATTTGCTGGCCGTTATCCAATTGGATCTTTAACGTAAAAGGCTCCAGCAAATCTTCCGCCTGCAATAAATCGGTAAACCGTTTGGAAATGGTAACGCCATTGATAAGTTCGGCAAGAATACTGTTGATCTGGTCGAGATAAGGTGAATTGCCGCCCTGCTCGAGGAATACCGGACTGCCCTCACTCTCACTCACACGCGGGTGATCTATATCGATATGCACTACCGGTTGGCGCTGGCCGGTATCTGCATCCTGAGTGTAGCCAATCATAAACGGCATGCGTTCTACCGAGAGTGGGATATACACATCATCCCAGGCGGTCGCGGTTACAAATAAATTCTCGTGTGGCGCAAAACCAAAAATGGCGACAGGTTCAAATTGATTGCTGCTCGAAATTTTGCGAAAGAAAATGGGATAGCTGGATGCAACCTGACTGAATTCCCAGGGAATAATCACCGAGTAACCGAGGTTGTCGCCCAGGGTATTGCCACGGCGTTGAATAATTTTTAGATCTTTATGTGTGACATTATCTAACTGCACATGCGTAACCACACCCAACTCCCCAATCAATTGCTGTTTGTAACCCGGCTTAGTAAAACGATTCACTAAAACAATTAAATAATAAAAATTATCGCCAAAAATTAAAAAGAAAAAGCCGCCAGTATTTCAGCGGCTTTTCCTTGTCTTGCACTAACCCGATAACAGATTAGAAGCTATAACGAACACCCAGGTTGTAGCGAGCACCGTATTGATGTGCCGACTTAAACTGGTTTTCGTAACGGGCATATACGCGTTGTGATTCATCGGTAACGTTAATGCCTTCAACAAACACCGTCATTCCCTCTACGAATGGCAAGTCATAACTGACGGTTACATCCACTTGACCGTATTCTTCAGTGTAGTAAGGCGTGTTGCCTTCACCGAAACCGTTGAGGAAAGTATCGCGCCAGTTGTAAGCAATACGCGCCTGCAAACCGTTGGCGTCATAGAAACCCACCAGGTTGTAAGAGTCGCTCAAGCCCGGCAGTGCAAATTGGAAGTCGGTTGACGAGTTATCGACATCAATGTCACTGGTAACGAAGGTAGCGTTAGCCTGTAAACCAAAACCAGTCTCACCAAACATATGCTGAGCAGCCACCTCCCAACCGTGGAATTTAGCTTGCTCTTGGTTAGCTGGTTTGGTCATATCAAACACAGCTAAGGGATCGGTATCGTTTTGCACAATATTTTGGTCTGATGCCAAGCCTTCATTGCGTTTTATACGTTCTATAACAGCAGCATCTAAAGGCGCGATGCCTTCAGCAACCAATTGAGCTCTTGCCAAATCTGCACGTGGTCCTTTGGATGGATCACGCAGATTCCGAACTTCAGTCTTGTTGATGACGTCAACAATAAAGTCATCGACTTGTTTCAGGAAGAAACCAGCAGACACATAACTTGCTTCGTCGTAATACCACTCGGCAGAGAGATCGAAGTTGTCAGCCATGAACGGCTTGAGGTCAGGGTTACCGGCGGTACCAGTACGCTCACCTGGTTTTGGACGAGTAGTTACACTGGTAGTACCAATCATTTTTTCCAAGGTAGGACGAGTAATGGACTTGCTGTAGCTCATACGCGCAACTACATCGTCGTTCACATCCAGGCTGATATCCAAACTCGGTAAGAAGACATCATAGCTACCGCTTTCCGCCGTATAAGAACTCTCTGACTCCAGGTTGAGACTCCACTCAGTTTGATTGATCCACACAATTTCCTTAGGATCCTGCTGGAAGCTATTAGCATCGACATCAGTGCTCTCGTAACGCATACCGGTGGCAATCTTGAGCGGCATACCAGCCAAGTCACCCGCTGAATTGAACTCCACAAAAGCACTGGTAGTCTCCTCGGTAACTTTGTGATCATTTCTTGGATTGCCATTTAAATCAGGGCGCATATTGCCTGTGCCCCAACCCCAAGGTCTGGTTGATCCACCCGGGATATTCCATTCAGACTCGGCAATCGCGACACCTTTTTCAAAATCCCAGGAGTGGTACACGGGCACATTCGAACCGCCACCGGAAAACGATGGCGTTAACCCGTTGAGGTTATGCTCTTGGAAAATATCGTCCGGGAACAAATCCTGGTTGCCGCCGTACCAGCCTGCGGCGATCTGGCCAGTACTGAAGGTGCGCCAACGGTTGGCGATATCCGCTTGACCCACACCAAACTCAATCGAGGTGATTCCCGCGTCGGCGTTGGTGTCAAAACTACCACTGAGTTGGAACTGGGTAATCTCTGATTTTTTCAGCTCCAAATTCGCTTCACCAAACAGCGAATCGTAAGACGCTGCGGTCGGGACACCATTCACAATACCTGTGCCATTTGGATTGAAGGTCACGTCCAGAAACGGAATGTCCGCACCCGCCGTTGAATCGTAAGTTTTTCTATCAATAAACGGCGCAGCGAGAATCAGGAATGCATTGTCGCCACGACCAACACCGCCGTTTTCATTGGTAGAGTCGTGCGCATCAAACACAAGTGTCAGGTTGTCGGATGCCTCCCACTCCACATTGAAACCAACAGAGTTGTTTTCGGTTTCGTTGGTGTTCAAACGGATGTTAGAGGCAAAGTCATCACCCACCGCCGTCAGTTTGGTAATGGTGCCGTTTTCGTCGATCACCACATCGCGAGCGTCACTGCCTGAGTCGTTGTACCAAATTCCCACACCGGTATTCAGTGCAGTCACGTCAACCTTGGCGTAGGTGTAGTCCAGGGTCGCTTTGACGGTGTCAGTTGGGGCGTATTGCAATACCAATTGGCCGTTGGTGCGTTCACGATGGAAATCTTCAATGCCGTAACCAAAGTTTCTTGGGTAATACACATTGCCGTTTTTGTCGGCGCGGTTATCCACCACATTTACCGTTTGACCAGCCTCGGCTACCGCTTTTTGGAAGTCGATACCGTTGCGCCAGTTGGCGATATCCGCGTTAACAGCACGGTTGTCGCGTTCCTGATAAGAACCGGAAAGCGCTATACCAAACGTGTCATCCGCAAAGGTATTGCTGAAAATGCCGGACACTTCCGGCGTAACGTCATCACCTACTTCATTGGTGGTATCCATTACCGCTTTGGCACCGATAGAGGCCTTCAGGCCCGGGTTATCCAAAGGACGGGCAGTTTTAATATTAACCAGAGCACCAATTCCACCGCTGGCGCGGGTTGCACTGAAGGTTTTGTATACATCAACACCGCTGACAGTTTCTGCAGCCAAGTCAGAAAATTCAAAACTACGGCTTTCGCCATTCGTTGGCATTTGACGACCATTCAGGGTAACCAGGTTGAAGTCGGGGCCAAAACCACGCACGGTGATTTTGCTACCTTCGTTATTTTGCCGGTCGATAGAGACACCGGAAATACGCTGTAAGGATTCGGCCAGGTTGGTATCTGGAAACTTGCCGATATCTTCGGCGGCAATCGAATCGACTACACCTTTGGCATCGCGCTTCACATCCATCGCACGTTGCAAGCTCCCTTTGATGCCAGTAACGACCACTTCTTCGACATTATTGTCTTGCGCGAGGGCGATGCCACTGACGCCCAGCATGCTGGATGCAATGGCAGTTGCCATCAGCGTTCTTCTGAAATGAGTTGCTTTGGAACCAGTTGGTTGTGTTGTTAGTGTCTTGCTCATGGAGTTCTCCATTTTATTTATTGGTATGGACTTATTGTCGGCCCGCACTTGTAGGGGCGGCTCTCACACATCTCCCTCTTGCCGGATCGCGACCGCTTTTCTAGCCAGGCGATAATCACAGGCGCCATAAAATGTGTCGTCCCACCTTAAAAAATACTGAAACCTGAGCCATGTCACTTTCCGCCAACCAGAGTGGGAAGAAATAAAATCCATAAATTTCAATAACTTATTAGTTTTTCCGAGTTTTTGCCGATGGGTAATTTCCACCCAAAGTAAAAAGTGGTACGCATAAAAAACCCCTGACAGAAGTGCTTCCGTCAGGGGTCGATCGTTAAGCCGCTATTTTCTGGTGGCTTGTTTTCGTGGTTTGTTTTACAGCTTGGTGATCCGGAACCAGTTGATGTTCCAACCGGCCTGCTGTGCAAAGATGCCGAAGCTGTAAGTGCCCGCATTGAGCGTCACCGTCTGGTTTACCGTGGTCCAATTTTGCCAGCCACCGGTTGCGCCAATCGTCACGCTGCCCAACTGGATCGAACCTGCATTCAAGTCAGATGAGAAGGTGGCACCCGATGGACTGGCAACGCGGTATTCAATGCGATAGCTGCCGGTGGTTGGGATGTTGATGTTGGCGTAGGCCATCCAATCGTTCGCATCAATCCAACCTACATATTGGCCAGCGCCGCCATCGTTAGTAGCATCGGTCTGCACGCCGCTCATCGCGGTGTAAGCTTCTGCTTGCACCAAGCGGGTGAACGGCGGGGCAACCGAGCTGACCGCCGCGCTACTGCTCGCTGGCGTACTGGTGCTGCCACCCGAGCAGCAATTGAACTGCGCCCAAGCGGTGTCAATTGCACCGGCGCCTTGGGCGATGGTGAAGAAATAACGCACCGTTGCGCCGGCGGGGATGCTGCCAAGGTTGTAGGTATTGGAGTTATCGGCATTGTGGGTCATGCGGATATTTTGTTGTGGGCCATTGTTGATGGTGTAGTGAATATCCGCCCAAGCCGCATTGCTTGCATGGAAACGCACGCTATTGCTGGTCAATACCGTGTGACCGTAAGGTGTAGCCGCGACGGAACTGGCCACCGAGCTGGCTACCGATGAGCGGGAGGACGAGGCTATACTGCTCGGCGCCACCGAACTTTGTACCGAACTGCTCGCACCACCACAACCGGCACCGCTGGATACCACTGACTGACCGGTGCGCTTCAGGGCATAACCTTTCGCGGGAACAGAGAAGTTAGTGCCATCGGAGTAGGCCACATTAATCGCCGCGCAGCCGAAGTTGTAGGCGATATAGGTCATGCTGCCGTTCTTGTTAAACGCCACTGCCGCCGGATGGTTAGCCGTAAGTGCGCCAGTTCCCGTCGCCAGATGGCCCAGCTGTTTAAAGGTGTATACCCAGTGATAGGTATGCGCCTTGGTCTCGCCCTCTTCCGGAATCAGATTGTTCAGGCCGTAAGCCAACATGTCGTCCACCGCCGCCTGGCCATTGGTCATCGACCAGATATTCCACCAGACATCGCGCCATTGGCCGTTCGGTAAACCGGAGGGTTTGCCGTTAGAGGATTCGCTCAAGCCCAGAGTCACATAGTTGGTCAGATAGGTAGGGTGTTGGCCGATATGCAGTACTAACGGGCTCAGTGGCAAACCTTGGATCCCGAGGATATGCGCATAAGCGCCGCTAAACCAGGTAGAGAACACATGGCCGTTGCCCCAGATAATCGAGGTGGTCGGCTTGGTGTAAGTTGAGGTGAAATTGTCGTAATCGCCACCCAGACCTTTGTAGCGGTCGATGTTGTTCCAGTATTCCCAGTAGGCCGCAGTCGATGACGCGTGCAAGTACATACCGCGCTCGGTGATGGCATTGTTGCCGGTGATCATGCCGTAGAGAACGATAGCACCGTAGGCGTTGGCTGCTTCTGAAGTAGATTCGTTGTTGTTGCCCAAGGCAAAGTTGGCGTGGCCTGATGCCCAGGAGAAACCGTAAGCAGGGTCAAAGTTGCGCAAATACGGGAACATAGCGTCGTCGCGGCCCGCGGCGTAATCGCGGATCAGCAATTCAACCATTGGGCCGTATTGAGTGGAGCCACACCATGCGGCATCGATACGGCAGATTTCAGCGGCGGCGCGTACAAAATAGCCGTAGTGGAAGTGGTGATCGTTCAGCTGTTGTTGCGCACCGAAGGATTCATCAAACCCGAGCAAGGTGTTCCAATTGTTGTCGTAGGCGAAGTATTTGGTGGTATCCAATGCGCCAGTAGTGTTAGCGCGGAACCAGTCCTGCAACTCGGCTTTGAGCCAGGCGATCATTTGGTTGGCTTCAGTCGTCATACCAATGGAGCGCGCAATTGCCGCAAGTTCGGCCACTTTGCCGTAGTTTTTACCGGCCCAGTAGGTATCGGTCGCGGTGTTCCACTTAGCGGTGCCTTGATTCACAAACTCGGTAACCAGCGCGCGCAATTGGGTGGGGTTGTAATCGCCAATATTTTCCGGGAAGTAAGGCAGCACCCCCACGTAGGGAATGGTGTAACTGAAGTTGCTGGTGGCGGCAAACTTGGTGACACCGCGCGCCGAGCGCACTTTGTAGCTGGTCACACCCTGGGTAGAGTTTTTCCAGTGCAGCGGCAATAGGCCCGCCATGGTTGTCACGTTGGCACCATTGAATTGGTACTGATGACTCACGGTCACCATATTGGTAGCGCGGTTGACGTTGTAGTTGATGTTGACCTTGTCGACGCGTTGGGCGGCATGCTGGGCGAAAGCACTGATCATCGCGGCCGACGGCGTACCGGTCAGCTGTGGCAACCAAGCCACAGTCATCCGCTTGGTGCCGTTATTGACGCCAATGCTGTTGCTGTTCACGCCACTAAAGGTAGTGGCATCGTGACCCACAATCAGGAAAGCGTTGCGATTGCCCGCTACCTCAGTCCAGATCCCCAGATTGTTGCCACTTTGATGGAACACACCCTTTTCGCCACCATCAGCAGACTTGGTGCGCACCACCAGATTGCCCTGCAGCGCAGTGAAGTACACGTAAGGCGAACCGTGTACAAAGGTCGCCTCCATCACCGCAGTAGCGCCGCTTTTCCATTGCACAGTGACTGAACCGTCGCTGTAATCCTTGAGGAAAGCATCGAGATTTGCGTAGGCCGAGTTGCCCACTGCGATACCGTCAAACACTTCGCTGAAGGGATCGGGAATTGCGTAGATAGTCTCGTTAGTGCCGGTGCGCAGACCGGTAGGAATCCCCAAAATGCGTACGCCACGCTCGGTGATCCGGGCGGTAATCGGGTCAGGCGTGATGTAGCCAGAATCGGTAGAGGCACCGACGCGCATCTCGCCCATAAACGGGATCGAACCCCACCAGCGGTGAGTCATGGTCGGCTTGGTGCTTGCGGGCGACACTTCTTGCGGATAGAGCTGTGTCGGCGTACCTATGGGATTACAGCTGCTGACGCCGGGTTTAACCACGCCCGCATTGTGGATCCAGTTGCCGTAATCGACAGTACATTTCCAGCCAGCGGAATTGATGGTATCGCTGATATTACCAGCGCCGTAGTTGATGATGGCGGATTGGCTGGCATGGGCAAAACCCAGCGCGCCCAGCAACAGCAGGACTCGGTTGAATCGTTTCATATTAGTGACCCAATGGTTGTTATTGATTATTCGAACCGGTAGCTCAATGGTCTCGGGTATTACGTCGTCACTGTTATTGTTGTTAGATTCCTGCGTTTCGGGTTGTCCTGAGACTGGGGAAATTGCGCTCCAGTCTCGGCATCTTCTACCTGTATTTCAATCCGGTCGTCCCATGTTGGTGCAAAACAACAAACTGGGCATGTCTCACTTTGCATTTCCGTAAAAGAGGGAGGGTTTTGTGCACTATCTGTCACATAAAGTGGGCTGTTACGCATTTTGGATCTAGGCTTAGCTCAATCGCCTTTTCAGAAATTACGAGCAGGGAACACACCACAATAATGCAGAACAATCGCCCATGAAGACCTATTGCCATCGCCACCTGGAATTTGTTGTCGGACTGCTAATGACTGGATTGCTGTCCAGCGCTGGCGCGCGCATCGATGGATGACTTCCTCAATATGGACTTGAGCGAGCTGATGCAAACCCGCATTACTGGCAGCCATATTGTCGCTACTAACGCTTCGGCTACCGGCCCCGTCACCAAAATCGACCGCAAAGCCATTGCCCGCACTGGCGCAACCTCCCTCGATGCACTGCTCCAACAACTGCCAATTTCCGCCGGTTACGCGGGCAACCAAAGCAATGCTTACTGGGGTATCAATGGCAATGGCAGCACCCATGTCAACTTGCGCGGGCTGGGTATCAACCGCACGCTGGTGTTGCTCGATGGCCGTCGCCTCGCCAATGGCGGCACCGGTGCTAACGCCGCAGTGGATCTGAATGCTATTCCGCTGGCAATGGTGGAACGGATCGAGATTTTCCGCGATGGCGCCTCGGCAATTTATGGTGCCGATGCCGTGGCGGGCGTGGTTAACATCATCACCCGCTCAGGGGTAGAGGGCGGCGAAGCCAGCGTCCACTACGGTGAAACCAGCCAAAAGGATGGTGCCGAACAAGCGGCACAGATAAGTTGGGGCACCGGCGGCGAACAGGGATCGCTGCTGTTTAACCTCAGCTACGCCGATAGCGACCCGATTAATATGGCGACGCGCGCACCCTGCGGGCTGGGTGAAGCGGCGGGGGAATTAGTCTGCACTGACAGCGGCAATACTATCGGCGGGCGGGCCCGGCTCGCCGATGGCCAGCGCGTGAACTTCAATCAACTAGCCGGCGGCGATGGTGACTTTTACGAACCCTACGCCGCAAGCAAACACAACTTTAATGCCAATCCCTATCTCAATGCCGTCAACCCTATTACCCGCATCAGTCTGAGCGGCAAGGGCGAATACCGGTTTGACGAGCAAACCCGGCTCTTCTCGACGCTCATCTACACCCAGCGCGACTCGGAACAGTTAGCGTCGCCAGGCACGATTGGCGTGCAGCGGCCCATAACACTGGCCGCTGATCACCCCACCAACCCCACCGGGCAAGCACTGATATTGGAGCGGCGGCGATTGCTGGAAGCGGGTACCCGGGATTTTTATCAAGAAGTGACCTACTACTACGGCTTGGTCGGGCTGGAAGGGAAATTGGGCGAGGACTGGAACTGGCAAACAGCACTGGGTTGGAGCCGCAACACCGGCGCCGACGGTTGGACCAATGTCGCCAACCTCGACCGGGTTGATCAATCGCTCGATACCAGTATCTGCAGCAATGCCCCCGGCGCCAGCATTCCCTGCGGCGATTACCTGGGCTACGGCGACCTGACCCCACAACTGCTCGATTTTCTGATGCTGGATACCATCGACCACGGCGGTAACGAACAGCAGAACCTCACCGCTAATTTGAACGGTGAGCTGATGGAATTACCGGCTGGCCTGCTGCAGCTGGCGACGGGGGTCGAGCTGAGGCGCGACAAAGCCTGGCGGGATCCGGACCCGCTGAACGAAATGGGTGTGGCCAACAATAACCCGCAACAACCGGTCGCCGGTGAGCTGGACGCGATGGAAGGATTTATCGAAGCGCGGGTGCCGCTGTTAAAAGACTTGCCCGGCATGGAATTCCTGGAACTCAGCACGGCATTGCGCTATTCCGATTACGACCAGTTTGGCGATACCACCAATTACAAGCTGGGCCTTAATTGGCAGGTGACTCCCAGCCTCCAATTGCGCAGCAATCATGGCAGCGCCTTCCGTACCCCCAACATTCCCGAATTGTTTTCCGGTGAGCAGAAACTGGGGCTGATTACCCGGGACCCCTGCAGCAACTGGAGCAGCTTGCCAGCCAGTTCGGTGGTCTACCAAAACTGCCAGGCCGCCGGTGTGCCCGACAACTACCAACAACTGGTCAGCAGTGTCCTCACCACGCTGGGCGGCAACGCAGAACTAAAACCGGAAGAGGCGCGCACCCGCACCCTGGGAATCGAATGGAAACCGGAATTTGCCGCGCCCTTAACCATCACCCTGGACTACTTCAATATTGTTATCGATGAAGCCATAGTGGGTGTCGACGGCAATACCCGCCTCGCCGCCTGTTACAACTCCAACAACATGTCCCATCCCTTCTGCAGCACAAGTCACTTCACCCGCGACCCGGCAACGGGGGAGATCAACTTTCTCACCACCCGTCTGGTCAATGCCGCGCGCGAAGAACAACAGGGTTTCGATCTGGGTCTACTCAGTAAATTTGTGCTGGGCAACTGGCAGGCACGACTGGAATGGGACACAACGTATTTGCAGCACTACGAAATTCAACTCTACAAAGATGCCCCCAAGACCGATTACACGGGCAAAGTCACCAGCGGACGCGGTAGCTATTTGCAGTGGCGTTCGCTCGCGCGGCTGGCACTGGAGCGCGGCGACTGGTCGGGCAATTACAGCCTGCAGTATCTGGATAGCGGAGAGCAGCCGGATATATCGCCCGACGCCCTGGGTGCACGTCAATCCAGTGTGACTTACCACCATCTGCAGCTGCAATATCAAGCCAGCCAAGCCTGGCAACTGACCTTCGGGGTTAATAATCTGTTTGATCAGCAGGCGCCATTCGTGGCCAATTGGCTGGATGTCAACACCGACACCATGACCTACGATGTAGCCGGACGCCGCTGGTACCTTGCAGCACAGGTGGGTTGGTAAGCAGATGGATTGCCAAGCAGATCGCGAGGGCAAAAAAAAATGCCCAACCTTGTTGGGGTTGGGCAGCTGAAACTTACTTCTTATTTTCGCGCAGCATGACGTCGCGGAAATGTTTGCCCTGCATGGTGGGCTCATAGGTTTCATAGTCCTTAATTAACTGCGGTGACCACTGCGGATCAAACACCCAAGCCACCCAGCTAATACCTTTGCTACCGAAATAATCGGTAATGCGCTTACCGTATTTGCCATCGTCGATTACCGGGACGTGCGCGCCTTTATCGGTTGCTAACTGGTAGCCAATTTCAGTGGCAAACACCGGATATTTATCGGCGACAAAACCAAAATCCCGCTCCCAATTTTTTTCGTAAGGTGCGCCCACCTTCTGGGGATAGGGATGGCTGACATAAGCCACATTCTCGCGTTCGATTGGCGCGGTTGCTACTGGTGTTAAATCGTAGGCCCAATTAAAACCGGCCACGAGTGATATGGCATTGGGGTTGTGCGCTTGAATCACGGTAATAATTTCTTCGTTAATCGTTTTCCATTCATCCCAGCTCACCACACCTAAACGTCCCCCAAAAACCGTTGGCTCATTAAAAATTTCATAGAAGGCAACCGCATTCACACCGGCGTAGCGCTCGGATACGGTGCGCCAAAAATCGTTGGTTTCACCTTTATCGGTGTAGTAGGAATTGTTTTGAAACATTTGCGATTTGAGATTGCCGATTGAGTGCCAATCGATAATCACATACATGCCCAATTCGTTGGCCCAGATAACCGTTTGGTCGAGCAGTGCCAGGTAGGCTTTTTTACCCTGTTTGCGCCACGCCGATGGATGCACAGGCACGCGTACCACATTCGCCCCCCAAGCCTTAATGACTTCAAAATGTTTTTTGGTGAAGTGTTTGTCGTTGGCGATTTTATCCGGGTCGGCAATATTTACACCGCGAAATACCATCACCTTACCCTTGGCATCGACAAATGTATTGCCCTGGATTTTTATCAGCGGGAGCTGCTGAGAAACGTTGTTTTTATCAAAAGCCGGAATATCGGTGGCGTTCCACCAACCACTGGTGTTCTCCCATGCATCATCGGCCAAAAGATTCGCGCAGGTAAAAGCAAAAAAGGAGAACAAAAATAGTTTCAGGTAGTGACGGGGGGATTTCATGGCAGTGCCTCAGAGGTTCTTATTAAGCTATTAGGAATAGCACAGATAAGGGCACCTCGCCGCCTGCATAACGCAAATTTACCCTGCGTTAACACCACAAAACCTAGCGTTCGATTTTGTAGACTATATCCACACTCTGGGTTTCGCCGGACTCGGCTTCCAAACGCAGATGTTGTGTCAACTGGTATTCAATACCCAAACTGAAGGCGCGATCAAAAACGCCCACCACATAACGCACCAGTAATTTAGGTGTGAGGTATTTGCCGATGAATAGCTGGCTCTGGTCGATGCCGTCATCTGAGTTGAGTTCCAATTCATCGAGCCGAAACCACTGGGTAATCTGCGAGGTAATTGAGCCATCCGAGTCCATACCCAACCCCCCCATGGCGCCCAGCAATACCGAAGCATCCGCTTTGGTCACATTATTCACCGGTTTACCGGTAAGCAACATCATCATCGCGTTGCTTTCCGAGTCCGCAGGAATGGAATATACATCGGCGATCGGGCGCTGCAATGTGCCGCCGATTTCCAAACCGACAGTGATCTCTTCGCCACCTTTGATAATGCGCGAAGCGCGAATATCCAGACCCGGGTTTTCATAAGGGCCCTGAAACACCAGACGACCGCGATCAATAGTGAGCGTCTGTCCATAGGCTTTATAACTACCATCGACCACACTCACATAACCGCTGGTAAAAAATTGCCGGTGGGATTCTTTGAGCAAACTTACCTTGCCCGATAATTTGCTATTTAAACCAAACCCTTTGAAGCGCACATCGTCGCCAAGTGATAAATTCAAGTTGGTTAAAAATTCTATTGGCGGTGCACCACCCTCTGAGGAAAAATTTTCATTCACGATAACGGCATCGCTCGACACCTGGACTGCACTTTCCGGTAAGCGTTTTATATCGGCGCGCGCCCAAGGAATAACGGCATCGCCCGACACATGCGCGGCGGTACGATTGGCAGTCAGTTTAATATTGGGGCTGAGCGTGGCTTTTAATTGTGGCAAGTTAACCACTTCAAAATCAGTTCCGTTTACAAACGCCTGTATATCCCAATCCGGTGTGCCGAATTTATTTAAATCACCTACCAGTGAAAGCCGCCCCTTGCCTGATTGCAACTGGCTCACTACATTAATATTACCCGCCTGCGTGGAATTAATTTGCACTTCCATATCGGTGATATCCAAACCCAAACGCGGTAAATTTACAGTGCCGTTGCGCACACTGACATCACCTAACAGATAAGGTTTGGTGAAACTTCCACCCAAGGTTAAATCTGCGCGGAAATCACCTTTCACATTATTCGCGAAGGGTACCAGTGTTTCCATGGGTGCGAGATCAGCAAAGCGGGCAAGTAATTTTCCATCCACAATATTTTTCTTTGCCATATCCAATTGGGTAGATGCTTCAATTTCACCGTAGCCAACCCATTCCATACTCGCATTAGCATTGAGCTGCGCTTTCTCCAAAGTAGCGCGCACCCCGAAGTTACGCCAGGCATATACTTCGGTGGTCCCACCGGAATACTGGTAGCGCAACTCCGCATTGCGCGTGCTGATATTGCTACTGAGTTGGGTGTTTGCGAGCGAAAAATCTTTACTCGCAACATGAAGTGAACCATCCATTACACCGGCAAAATAAACCTCCACTTTAAACAGCGCGAGAAATTGGCGCAGCGGAACCGAATCCACCAACACATTCAACTTGGCACCCGTAGTGCGCGCCCACTCGCCATCAACACACAATTGCGGCAACGAATATTTTTCGATGCTGCTGGAGGGCAAGGCTTGGTTTTGATCCAACCAACCATAGGGACTTTTTATCGGCGACTGATTAGGTAACCACTCGCCGATCAACTGTTCGCGCTCCAACAAGTAGGAATTTTCTACCACCGCCGTTAGGTTACTGCGTGTAGTTAAACACTGTGCACCTAACTGTACCGAGTTGGCGTTAACCCGGATCGGTTTACTGGAAGTGAGCCACCAGCGCGGTACGCGTTTTATTTTTGTCGCCAACTGGGTTAATTCACCCTGCCACTCAGTGCCATCAAAAGTACCCGCCAATTTAAATTCGAGATGTCCATAGGTAGTGTTCTGTACTACCGCTGCTAATTGATGCTGATTGATTGAACCTGTGCCATCGATTCTAATTGTTGAAAAACGATTCGCCGCTATGCGCAATTGTTTTACGCGGAAGCTAAGCGCATAGTTTTCGTGTAACAGCTCATCGACCACGCCAATTAATGATTTTTTTTCCTCTGAGGACAAAGGTGATTGCGTTAGAGGTTCAACCGGCGCTGCTGTTTGGACGGTAGATTTTTTTGGTGATTTTTTTTCCGTCGCAACAACATCAGTGGCAGGAGCAGTGACTTTGGGGGCCAGAGAGAGATCCAGTAGATCCACCCCATAATTTTTCCACGACAGTTTTTCTGCGTTCGTCTGCATTTGCATGCGCGGTTTTTTCCAATCGCCGCGCAATTCACCGGTGCTGACAATACTTCCCGCAAGACTCTCGTCAAGCTGTTGCAATAGCGGCGCACGAAGATTCCAATCAAGATTAAAACTTTCGCCCAGCGAGCCATTCAAACGCAACTGATTTGCGCCGACAATTAAATTCAAGGCATCACTGCGGACTGTGTTGTCATCAAAAAATAGATCACCACCCGCCTGCATATTCACGCCGCGCAACTCGCCCGACATGTGCAAACCTTCCAGTGCCGCAGTCCATACACCATCAATACGCGAGCCGCGCGTGGTGAATGCGAGATTGATATCGCTGTTCCAGTTATCAATCAGGCTGGCGAGATTTAACCGCTGTGCATCGGCTGTCACCTGCCACTCCAACTGTGGCAACCAGCGCACATCACCGCTCAACTGCAGCCCATTGGTCGTAACGGGTTCGTCCTGCACCAAGGGAGTCGTCGCGGAAGAAGAGGTACTGGTACCGAGCAAATTATTTACATCCGGCACCAACGCTGCTTGCAACTCGCGAATAAATAAATTCTCGACGTGGATTTTTTCCAGATCGCCATTCACAGCCGCTGTAATGGCTAATGCAGGGGCATCGGGCAAATGAATATCACCTTCCAATTGCCCAGTGTACTGCTGCCACGTACCCGATGCCGTTAAGGTGCCAGTGGTGAGAGGTTGCGCTTGTGCGGGAATCCACCAGGCTGAGGGTAATGTTTGTTGCTGCCATTTCAATAGCAAGGTCATCTGCGGAGTGGTTTGCAGCTGTTGTTGTTGATCAACCAGCTGCAATTTTGCAGCGGCGCTGAGCACCACCGGTAAACTGATTTGATTATCCAACTGCAGATCAGCTAAATCACCGGTTAATTCGGTCACACCCATATAGGTGAGAGGAGTCACTTCACTGTCGTGTTGTGCGGGCGCTTGCCATTGCCACTGCAGCCTTGCCTCGGTGGTATAGGGGAAACGTAAACTGGTGCGGCCGCCTAAATGCAGCGTGTAATCGGCGTGTTGCACGGCGAGGTCTTTATAGCGCAAATTAAACGTGCCCAAACCCACTGCGCCGCTTAATTTTTTCCACTGTAAGCGAGTATCGCCCTGCACAAAATTGATATTGGTGATGTCGATTTTTTCCAGACGAACCCGCACCGGCAAGGCCAGTGACGGCCATTGACTAAAAGGTTGTGTGGCCGCTTTTTTTTCCGCTGCAGGTGGAATTTGAATTAATACATTTTGCGCGTGCAGCGATTGAATCGAGACAGCGCTGTAGAGCAGTGCTGCCGGGCGCCAGCGAACAGACACTTGTTCGGCGCGATAGTGGTGTTCACCCAACGCGTAGTCAATAAATTCAACATCCAGACCGGTGCGCAAATTGCCAGTCACTCTACCCAGAGTGATATCCGCAATACTGGCTACACGCTTGACGAACCAACGGCTACCCGCTTCTGTTTCGACCAGAACACTCAGGCTGGCGAGCAGAATTAACATCAGCGCCAGCAAACTAAAAAAAATATTGCGCAATTTTCGTAACATTATAAATCCGGCCCCATGGTGATGTGTAAACGCCACCCCTTATCACCGTCCAATGCTTTGGCCACGTCCAGACGAATGGGCCCTATAGGCGAGATCCAACGCGCACCTAAACCAGCACCGCGCATTAAATCAATATCGGTATTTTTAGCGGCATTGCCGGCATCAAAAAAAACCGCCGCCGCCCATTTGGTGTCTTCGAATAAATAGTCATATTCAATACTGTTGACCAATAAGTTGTTACCGCCAACCACGACTTCTTTGCCCTCGTCATTAAGCTCCGTCGGTCCGAGTGATTCGTAAGCATAGCCACGCACGCTCGCATCACCACCAGCAAAAAAGAGTACTGATGCGGGTAGTACATCAATGTCCCCCAGCTGGGTAGTGCCCAATTCAGAGCGCAATAAAATGCGGCCAAATGAAAGGCCTTTTATGTATTTTGCACGGAGACGCAACTGCAGGAAGCTAAAATCCGAACCCAAACTTTCCGGCGAACCGGATAACTTTGCCATCAACGTCCAGCCCGACAAGGGGTAAGGAGTGGTATCCGTCTGAATGCGGTTGAATGCCACCGATGGAATAATTAGATGAGTACGTGTTTCCGGTTTATCCGCAATGATTGAATCTTCCTGCTCGTAATCCAGTGCGTAAGTTTGCAGCCACTCAGAGTTTTGATAATAGGTATAACTGGTACCGTAGGTGTCTTTATAACTGCGGGTGGTGTCGGTGATTTCCCGCTCGTAACCGGTGTAAATTCGCAAAAACTCGTACTGCGGGTGACGCATAGGAATTTTATAAGCGAGCAAGGCCTTGGTTTTTTTGTCGGCAGCATTAATATCCGCCGCTATTGAGTGGCCGCGAGGATTCACATATCTGTCTTCAAACCCCAGCAGTACACGCGGCCCCGCATCGGTATCAACACCGGCACCCACCGAATACTCGCGACGTTTGCGCTCCTCCAACTGCATGTTGATAGTAACTTTCTTGTCTTTTAATTCCTGTAGATCAGGCGCAATACTCGCCACCGAAAAATAATTGCTGGCGTTGTAGAGATTTTTTAACTCCAGTAGTTTGTCCGAATCGTAATAATCGCCTTCGGCGATATTAAAATAGCGCCGCAAAAAATCGTCGTTGAGGATATTGTGTTGCAGATTAATTTCACCGATACGATAGCGAGTACCGGTGTTGTAAATCAGTTCAATAATTGCCGTCCGCTCTTCGGTGTTGATCGAAATTTGCGAGTGCTCAAACTCCGCATCAAAGTAGCCGTGAATAGAAGCCAAGGTGCCGAAGCGGGCCTTTAATGCTTCATAGCTGCCGTGATTTAATCGATTGCCAATCTTGATGCCCGGCTTATCGTAAAGGCTTTGAAAAACCCTGTCCTGGCCGCCCTGTCCATTGATTTCAATGCGCACTTCTTTAACGCGAACCGGCTCGCCGGGAGTGAGTTTTATGTCCAGCCCCCAACAATCTTTATCGTTGCGCAATTCAGCTTCGTATTGAAGCTCATAGAACCCCAGTGCCTGAGCGGCGAGCGCAATTTCATTTTCAGCATCATTAAGACGGGCGTGCAAACGCCACATCGGCGTTTTACAGCTTTCGTCGGCAAGGGTGAGATGTTGGCGAATATTTTCGCGCAGACTTTTAGTGCCGCCGCTAAGCTCGATCTCTGGCTCTGCAGCCAAAACAGGCAGCGCTAGCAGTGCAAACAAGAACGCGAATCCGCGCGCAAAGGGAAAAACAGAAGTCAACAATTCCAGAATCTTCTTGGTAGGTGGGGGTCAGGTGCTACTGTAACTGCTAAACCCCACGGGCAAAAGGCTAATTTTGTGACAATCTTGTAGGGGTAATTGTTCCCGCAGGCCGCTATAATCCAGCTCCTTGCGCTGCGCCTTAACGAATCCTTACCGCAGCCCACACCGCACCTTGTTGGAATGTCTTTATGCTCAGCTATCGCCACGGTTTTCACGCCGGTAATTTTGCCGATGTACTCAAGCACACAGTATTGGTTCATATGCTGGAGTACATGACCCAAAAAGATAAACCGCTGCGGATTATTGATACCCATGCGGGTGCAGGTGTGTACAAATTAAACGGCCCACAGGCGCAAAAAAATCGCGAATTTGATAATGGCATTAGCCAACTGTGGTCCAGCGAACAGACGCCCGCAGCAATTACCCAGCTGCTTTCTGTTGTACGCAAGGTGAATGACGGCAAACAATTACAACTCTACCCAGGCTCACCGTTGATCGCACAGACGTTGATGCGCCCGATTGACCGTTTGTTTTTGCACGAATTGCACCCAGCCGATTTTCAATTTTTGCGCGATTGTATGCGCGACGATAAACGCATCAGAGTAGAACATGAAGATGGCTTTGCCAGCTTGCAAGCATTGTTGCCGCCGCCGGATCGCCGTGCACTGGTATTACTCGACCCATCCTATGAAGTGAAAAGCGATTACCAACATTTAATCAAACAGCTGCTGCAAGCGCATAAACGTTTTTCGACCGGCACTTTTGCAATCTGGTATCCGGTGGTGTTGCGCGCGCGCATCGATGAAATGGAACTGGCGTTAAAAAAATCCGGTATCAAAAACATTCAGTTGATGGAATTTGGCCTGCAAGCCGATAACCCCGAATACGGCATGACATCAAGCGGCATGATTGTCATCAATCCCCCCTGGACACTCTGGGGCGCAATGGAAGAAACCCTGCCGTGGCTGGTTGATACGCTAACCGAAAATGGCAGCGGATTTTATCGCCTGGAACAGTTGGTTCCGGAAAAATAATACGTCACAACTATTGCTGGATTTATCTATTTGTCGATTAAGGAGCGAACAGGTTTATGAGTAGCGCAAAACCATCCGAAACATTCAGTCAGGCAAAACGCGCCGCGATTTTATCGGCAACTATTTTCCCCGGTGCCGGACACTTTTTTTTGCGTCACCACCTGCGCGGTTGCATTTTTGCTATTCCTGCCGCACTGGTGATTATCATGCTGTTCAAAAATTTATTTGCGGTTGCATTTAAACTCAATGAAGAAATGGCCGCTGAAGCAGCCAAAGGAAATTTTGTCTTTGATGTCGGCCACATGTGGCACTCACTGCACGGCGCCGTGTTTGCCTCGCCCTATTGGGATCAGGGTAAATGGCTATTATTGGCGAGCTGGATTTTAAGTATTATCAGTTCCTATTTTGCTGGCCAGAAAATTGATCAGGCCAAGCGCACAACATAATCGGAGCCACGCTATGCAAGCCTCGTTGATGTCTATTGGTTTATTATTTTGCAGCAATATTTTTATGACCTTTGCCTGGTATGCGCATCTCAAAGAACTCAACCATAAACCTTGGATCATCGCCGCACTTATCAGCTGGGGCATAGCACTCTTCGAGTATTTATTGCAGGTGCCCGCCAACCGGATCGGCTACACCGTCATGAGCCTGGGCCAATTAAAAATTTTGCAGGAAGTCATCACCCTCAGCGTGTTTATCCCTTTCGCGGTGTTTTACATGAAGGAGCCACTCAAGCTGGATTACCTCTGGGCTGGCTTATGCCTTTTGGGTGCCGTTTTCTTTATGTTTAGAGATAAAATGTCAGCATAAACCTGTAGCGATCCGGCATAAATCAGCTATAAATAGTGTTAGCGTCGGATTAACCTATCCGGCCCAATATCAAGGAGCTATGACTTACTTTCGCGAATTACTTCCGCTGGCTAGCCAGACTCACCAACCCAGGGTGTTAGCGTGTTCAATCAAAACTCCAATAAATCACCGACCACTCCGGCATCTACCAACGTACCATTTTTGGCCTATCAGGACTTTAGCAAACAAAAAATCAGACGCCTGATCCAGATCTTGCGTATCACCCAGATTGCGCTGCTATTAGTTAGCATTATTTCCATCGCCGCAAGTCGCTACAGCGACGCCATCGTCTTGCTTTCCACCGGCATATTTTTGTTCAGCGTGGACTGGGCAATTTATAAAAAGCACCCGGTGGCAGGCGCCACAATTTTTTTACTAGCGCTTACGCTGATGCTGTCACACCTCGCCTGGGTGGGGAGCGGTATTCGCGACAGCGCGCTGCTTGGCTACTGCGGTGTATTGATCTTCGCGGCCATGCTCGGCAATAAACGCTTATTGATTGTTTTATTGTCCGTCATGATTTCCGTGCTCGCGCTCATTGCCTACGTCAACGAATACGGCATTTACAAAAATCATATTGAGCCCATCAATTTAATGACGGGCGGAATCACCATTATTATTCTCACCGTGATCGGTTTTGCCGTCTGGATGCTGGCGCATGATTATCGCTCGGCGCTAGATGAACTCGCACGCGAAAATGAACGCGTTAAAACAGCTAAAAGCCATATCGAACATATGGCGATGCACGACCCACTTACCGGCCTACCCAACCGGATAATGGCGCAAAATAATTTCGATAGTATTTTCCAAAAAGCGAAAACTCAAAAGCAATTACTGGGCATTATCTTTATTGATTTGGATAACCTTAAACCCATTAATGATTCGCTTGGCCATCAAGCGGGTGACCAGATTTTAAAAGAAGTCGCACTGCGCTTGTTGAGTTACACCAAAAAAGTGGATTTGGTGTGTCGCTATGGCGGCGACGAATTTATTGTGTTTATGCCCAATATCAACTCGGCGGATGAGGTATCACAGGCGAGCCTGGAAATATTGCAACTGGTGTCGGAAAATTATCTGTATCGCAATATCGAAATTTTTTGCACCTGCTCGATTGGTATCGCACTCGCACCACAAGACGGCGAAGACTTGGATACCCTGATTAAAAAAGCCGATATCGCCATGTATCATTCCAAGGATTCAGGGCGCAACAGCTTCCGCTTTTTCAATCCGGCCATCAGCCGTAATATGCTCGAACACATCAGTTTAATTTCCGGCATGCGCAAAGCGCTGCAAGAAAATCAATTCAGTTTGCACTACCAACCCAAAATCGATTTACAAACCAATCACATCTGCGGATTGGAAGCGCTGCTGCGCTGGAATCATCCAGAACAAGGTTTTATTCCACCCGCAACGTTTATTCCGCTCGCTGAATCCTCCGGTTTAATTATTCAATTGGGCGAATGGGTCATCACCGAAGCCTGCGAGCAAGCCAAGCGTTGGTATGACCAGGGCATTTTAGAATTTGCTGTTGCCGTGAATATCTCATCGATCCAATTTAAACGCGGCAATATTGATTCGATTGTATTGGGCGCGCTGGTCGCAAGTGGATTGCCAGCGCAATATCTGGAACTGGAACTCACCGAATCGCTGTTAATTGAAGACAGCGACCGCCTTGCCACAACGCTCTCCACGCTGCGCGCGGAAGGTGTGCATTTATCGATCGATGATTTTGGTACTGGCTATTCCAATCTCGGTTACTTGAAAAAGTTTGAAGTAGAAGCGCTTAAAATTGATCAATCCTTCGTGCGCAAAATGGACGACCAAACCGGCGATGCCGCCATCGTCCGCGCCATCATCCAAATGTCTGCCAGCCTCGGCTTAAAAACCATTGCCGAAGGCGTAGAAGACGCCAGCACCGCCGCCCTCTTACGCAGCCTCGGTTGCACCCAAGCGCAAGGCTATTTTTGGGCAAGGCCAATGCCCGCAAGTGAAGTTGCGGGGTTTGTTGAGTTTTGGCGCAAGGACAATGCTGACTGAACCAGCGTGCATGGGATTGGATATGGTTTGAAGACTGGATTTGAGCCAAATAACTGCTTTACTCAATAGCATCACAAACACTGAAAATAGAGATGGGGGACATTCGTTTGAAAAAGTATTTCGGTTTAAAAACAACACTGTTGCTGGCCACAATCAGCATCGCAGGCTGCACTACAGAACAGAAAGCAGCGGAAACGACAGCTATGGGCTCGGCAGCGAGTCAGGTTCAAGCAAGCGGCATCGAAAAATTTAAAGCCTATACCCAACAATTCACTGGCAAGACAACCATCACGCAAAACCACGCAACAGGTCATATAGGCAATCTGTTCTTTACCCATTGGAAAGACGGGGGCGCCGCTTCACTGACGATGAGTACCGATGGTGCCTTTAGTGTGAGCTGGCAAGGCGGTGGCTACAACTATGTCGGCGGCCCCGGTTGGCATTATGGCGATAAAGACCGGGTTATTGGCTATCGCTTCAATGAAGACAGCGGCGCAAGCTACATCACTTTGTACGGCTGGGGCTTCGACAAAAATATGCCAACCTCAGACCCGGCGCATTTGGTTGAGTACTACATCCTGCAACGTTGGACCTATGACCCAAGTAAAGATGGCGTTTACGGCAAAACCTTTGTGAGCAATGGCACCGAGTATTCCACTTACCGTTCCATCCGCGAACAAAAACCTTCTATCAATGGCCCAACCACTTTCTATCAATACTGGAGCAAACCCAAAGCGCAAATGCCATTGGGGCAAGATCATAAAATTATTTTTGCCGATCACGTAAAAGCCTGGGCCGAGAGCGGTTGGATTCTTCCGGATATGAACAACTTTAACGCAAGCGACGACCCCACCTATCAGGTCATGGCCGTTGAGGTTTTCAACCCACCAAAAGACGGCACGGCATCGGGCAAAGTATGGGATGCAGCCAAATAAACCAAGCCGCTAAAAAAACGCCGTGTGATTTTATCCCACGGCGTTTTTTTACATCCCAACAATTGCTTTAGTCATCGATCAAGTCAACAATCAGCGCACAGGAACACTATTGTTTTGCACAAACATGAATCCCACTGTACGGAGGCACCATGAGCGATGACAATGTTTTGCTTTCAACCATCAAAAAAGCCGCACAAGACCACAGCAAACAAGCCTCACAGCATAAGATGTTGCACCGCAGTTTATGGGGCGCCTCATCGATAATCTCAGTACTCGTTGCCATCACCACCGCATTTGATTTTTACCTGCTCAATTTTCCCAGTAAAAACATCGCTACACTATTCGCCATTATTTTGCCGATGGTGACCAGTTACATAGTACTGCGCTCACCCGAAAAATTATGGATTCACGAAATCAATATCCGCAACCAACTGTTTGATCTACACACCGAGTTAAATCTCTTAATCAAACGCAACGCTGAATTTGATCCCGCTGTTTTTGAAAAACGTTATTTGGCGATTATGGCTACGGCGAATAAAAAGTGGATTGAGATTAAAGAGGGTTAGTCTTGGTAACACGACAATTTTGTGCAGCCTGTTATGTTGTGTAATTGATTTGGGTTATGTTTTCGCGTTAATTACTTTGTAGGACGGGTCGCGCAGACTGTGCTTCGCGAATCACGACTGCATAGATGCGGAGCAACACAGGGGGTCTAAGCCGAAGACACCGAAGGTCTCAGGTGTGCCCAAAGCGGACAGTCAGCCAACTGAGCGCGCCAATTAATTGAGATTGTTTGTGCTGTATAACTCCATAATTAATTCGGAGTGATAGCTAAGCCTTTGATACTACATGAGCTAAACTATTGTCGTTCATCAACTTTTTTGGGGTTATACGGTAGCACACCAAATTAGTTGGAATAACGTTCTGTGGGTTATATAGTTGATGCAATTTAATAGATTGTTAGTGAAATCATACATAGGAAGATCCAATGACAATCAAGGCTCTAAAACATCTATCTTTTATGTTTATTGTTTCTGTGTTATGCCAATTTGCATTTGCATCAGAAACTCAGTCAAGAACCTACGAACTTGATATGTTTTCATTAATATCATTTGGTCTAGCAATTGCTGCGCTTGTGCTTTCAATTTTCATGGCGTGGCTCTCTTGGCAATTTTATGTCAAGTCTACGCAGGCGGCAGATAAAACTAATGAAACTGTTACTAAAATTGAAACCTTGGTGGCTGGAGTTCAAACAAATATCACGGAAATTGTTCAGCGTGCCGTTGGGTACTGGATAGAGAGTGGTGGTGGTGACGGCCAAGTTAATCAAAGCAAACAAGAAGTTTATGAAAAAATTGATGCCCTTGAAAAATCTATTCAATCAGCCGGAACCGGTGATACCACTAACCTTTTAAAGGAGGTTTCTGCCCTAAAAAGTCAACTTGACGAACTAGGTAGAGGCATTAGAGAAACTCAAATAAAAACATTATTTCCAAACATAGAGCCCGACGTACAAGTAGTTAAATCAACGCAAGAAATTACGAACTCCGATCAAAACGAACAAGCTGGCGTACTTCGCCTTAATGTTTTAAGGCCAACAAAAGTAGCTACAGGCAACGTGAAGTTCTCACCTAGTTTTAATGTAGTCCCAAGCATTACAGCAAACTTAATAAGTTCGCCATACGAGGATGTATCTGAGATTTCCGCAAAAGCAGGAACTCCTGGTCTTCGCGGGTGTAATGTGCATTTGAATAGCCATATTCCTCTTAAAACAGGTGAATATGTATTTGAGTTTTTGGCAAAAGCTCACTAACAAATCGAGCAAGGCTCGCACACTTCGTGTGCTGGACAGTTTGTAAGTCGGCTCTTTGTGGTTTTGCTACGTAAAAGTAATCCACAAAGTTCCAACTTACAAACTTCCCCTGCGCTCAGCGTTAGAGCTCCAAGATTCCAAGAAAGGCAACCATAGGATGATAAATTAATGAAGCCGAGGATATTTATAGGTTCTACGAGTGAAGGAAAAAAGTATGCACAGGCTATCGGAAAGGCACTGAGAAAGTTTTCGGAAACATTCGAATGGTTTGATGGAGTGTTTGAAATTGGTAGCAACACTCAATCTTCTCTTGTGAAATGTATAAGTAGCAGTGATTTTGCTGTGATTATATTGACTGCTGATGATAAGACATCATCAAGAGGCCAAAATTTTTTCTCACCGAGAGACAATTTAATATTTGAAGCTGGGATAGGTTTTGGTGCTATAAGTCCCGATCGCACATTTCTTGTCCCAGAAAGTACAGACTCCCTAAAATTGCCGACAGACCTAAGTGGGTTCACTCTTACTCAGGGATTTACGTCGTCTAATGATGTAGAAACCTGTATCGCTCCCATCGTGGATCAAATTGAAGAAAGGGTCCAGAAAAAAGGTAAGAGATCACGTGTAATCTCAAAAATAAACAAAGATCAATTATCCAAATCTGCAATTAGCCTTATAGGCGAAGCTGATAGACACATTATGCTGTTTGGTCGAGATCTCTCCTGGGGGCCTGTTTATGCTAGTGCAATCAAAGATCGAGTTTCAATTGGTGTAGACGTGGAAGTCTTCGCTGAGAACCCAAAAAATGGGAACGCAGAAGCAAATGTAGGTATTCTCAAAGACGCTGGCGCAACAGTACATTTCCTAAATACTGATATCGGCATGAAGTTCACCATGATTGACCATCATGAAGTTGATGTAGCTAGATTCATGTTGACATCAAAGGAGCGTAACCCTTTGGGTTCGCTAGAGACTTTTTCTTATAATTGTGAAATTCATGATGCTCGTGAATCAAGAGTTTTATGGATTTCATTAAAACGGCTTTACGAATCAATAAAGACAACTCTTTGAGGGACTGAAATGGATAACCTACCAATTTTGATAGAATTCTGCGGCGTTCCGTACTCCAGAAAAACAACCACAATTAATAAAATTGGAAAGCTTCTCCGGCAGAATAATGTAAATTACAAGATTGTTGATGAGTATCGGGGGGAAAGTCTTTTCTATAACAGCGCCAAACGCAGCTTTGACCTGAATGTAGCAAGGTCTTTACGTTGCCTTCAAGACGTTATATCAGATTTACACAGTGGAGATAGCAAAGTAATTTTAATCGACAGAGGGCCTTTTGATACTTTTTGTTGGGTTTCCTGGTTCAGGTCTAGGAAATCAGTGCCGCCAGAAATAGAAGAGTTTGCCAAGTGTTCGATTGATCTTATGAATTACTATTCAACAAAATATAGAGTTGTTTGGATGGATATAGACCCCTTATTGTCGGTTGCTCAACACGGACATCAAGGGACAGTTGTTAATATCAATACTGTAAAAGAATTACAAAGTATATATGGTAGATCGAGAGAATTATTAGCTGATAAAGCAGCGTTTACTCGATTTGATAGCGGCGCCGTCAATTCTGATTTGGCTGCTGAAAGGTTATACCATCAACTCAAGCTCTAACAAACGCAGGCACTGGGACAAAATTCCGCCGAGTTACAATTTTGCCCGTGCTGCGCTCTTTAAGCCAAAACATGGTGCAAGGAATCGTATATGTCAAAAATATTTATATCATACAGCCAACAAGATTCTGCCTTTATCAATCTTGTTAAATCCAAACTGTTGGCGCAAGGCCATCAAATAACAGTGGATGTTGACTCTATCTCTCCAGGCCAAAACTGGCGTAAAGCATTATCTGAAGGATTAAAAAGATCTGAAATATTTCTGGTTTTTCTTTCTAATCACTCAATGAATTCTCAGTTTGTTTTAAGTGAAATTGGTACGGCAAGAGCATATTCTGAAGAATCTGAAAGAATGCTATTGGTGCCAGTCCTAATAGATGAAATTGCTATTCCGCCTGTTGTTCAAGACCTTTATGTAATTACAGCAGCTGATAGAAATATTGATAATTTGGTTCATAAAATCGAAAAATCAATATCTAATTTCCTGGGTAAGCAAGTTGCTAAAGACAAGAAAAAGGAGCAAATAAATAGTCTTATTGAGGAAAATTCTGCTGTATATATAGAAGAGGCAATTGCTCTTTTAAGTAAACTAAAGTCTCGAAATGAATTTTTCGGCAATACTTGGTATTTTGCGGGTTTTTCCGCGCTAGTTATTGGAATATATTTTATCACATCAAGTGTTGCTACTTTATCTTCAATTGGAGAAAAGGGCTGGTTAGAGTTTTCTATTCTTGCCTTGAAGAGTATAGTTGTTATTGGTCTTTTAGGAGCATGCTCTAAGTACGCATTCACCTTAGGTAAATCATTCATGAGTGAATCCTTAAAAAGTGCAGATCGTATGCATGCAATTTCTTTTGGGAAGTTTTATTTGAAGGTATATGGGTCAGATGCTACTTGGCCTGAGTTAAAAGAGGTTTTTCAGCATTGGAATATTGATCGGAGCTCCAGTTTTTCATCGCAAACAACAGCTGAGTTTGATCCAAAGATTATTGAATCTATGTTGGAGTTGATTCGTGCTTTTGGAAAAAATCAATCCAATAAAAAATAGGACCTAACAAGCGACTGTGACAAAAAGCGCTTTATAAGACATCAAAATCATCCTTTTGTTTGCTGGGTATTGTACCTCCAAGGTCCGCTTTTGGCCGAGACTGTGTCAAAACGCGCCCACAGCTCAAAACTATTTGTGCAGTAAT
>CAZCJR010000058.1:0-29352 GCA_964499225.1 uncultured Cellvibrionaceae bacterium
ATTTTAATGATAAATTATCAGAAAAATTAACAATAATAGAAAATTATAAAAAAAGTGATAAAATAACTGAACCTATATTATTAGGTGATTGTAAGTATAGTTCAGAAAAAAATGTAGTTAAAGATGGTTATGGAAGAATTACTCAATCAATAGCCAATGGTGATAAAACAATTTTATCATTTGTTAAATTATAAAAAGTGTAAAAAATAATAATTAAATATGAAAAAATATTCAGAAAAATATAACATACGTGAATCATTAGATGATAAATATAAAGATAAAGTTACTGGTGATTATGAAAGTTTGAAAATTGGAATTTTAAATTTACTTGATAAATCTGTAGAAAACTCTGATGATCTTGTAAATATTCAAAACTTTATGAATGAATATAGAGATAATCCAGAAAATGCAACATTAGTAGGATTGGTTGACGATGCTGAAATATTTGATTTCTACATGAAATATCAATCAAATGTAGATGAAATGTGTGAATCAAAAAATTATTTTGATAAATCACCAAAAGAAAATAATGTATTTAGTTTATACGCATTCATCATTAATGGAACAAAATTTGCTGTCCAAGAAACAATGAAAGATTTAGAAAATGATTTGTTTTCTGAAGGTGAAGAAAAAACACAAACACAACCTCAATAATATGGAAGAAAAAATAATATATATGGGTGAATATGAAATCATTATACGAAACCATGATGATAGATTAGAAGTATTTGTTAATGATATACTTGGTAATGAAATCGAAAATATTATTATTTCTGATTATGAAGAAGATGATGATATTGATTTTAATCTTAATTAAAAGTTGATACAAATTTTAATATATAATAAAAAATAAAGAAATCATGAAAAAAAAAATTAAATTATTCGAAAATTTTTCAAAAGAAGACAGCAAATCGTCGAGAATATTAAATTCGTCGAGGATGATATATGAAGATGATCATGTTGATACATTGAGTAAAATACTATATCTATCAAACACTGAATATATAGAAGATGCACAAGATATGCAAGATAAATTGGAAGAAATTAATGAATTGATAAAATTAAATTATCCAAATATATCCGAAATTTCACCATATTCCTGAATATGTTGTAGTTTCCATATAAACAACAACCATACATTATCAACAATGTCTTGAGTGATTTATAAAATAATTTTATATTTATAAAAAAAGCCACTCAATGAGTGGCTTTTTTTATTAAGACTTACAGGGTTGTACCTTGATGTAACTTGGAATAAGTTTCAGGTTAAACTATTATTGTTAACATCACTACGATGATACTAATATCAATTCCGCACCTACAATTGGATAAGTCTTTAATTTTTTTCTAATCTCATTGGAGCCATAAGGCGATTTCCAAATCTATTTCAAACTTGTGGTTTCTTAGAAAAACTTTGCTTGTTAATACACTATCACTTTCGTACAGTATTCACACACATATTTAACAGATTATTTATCTGAACAAAGTTTATTTTTATAAATCTCCAGACAAATCAAATGCTTCTACTAAATCAGTATAGGTCATAATCTCTATACCTAATTCTTTAGCTAAAGTCATTTTATTAGTTTCTGAACTTAAATCGTCTGTTACTAAAATATTAACTGTGTTACCTTTTTTCTTCATTTTATCCTGAGAATATCCAAAATCTTCAAGAGCGGCTAAGAATGTTCCTTTTGTTTTAAAGCCTGCTGATTTTGGGCTTCCTGTCATTTCAATTATTTTTGCCATGTTTTTAATTTTTTTAATTTATATACAAATATAATGTTTTTGTTTTTAATAACCTAATCAATTTTAACAAAATATTTATTTAATTTAATAGTTTCTTGAGTATTTCAACTTCACTTTCATATTTCAACACAATATTATATGCTGCTTGTTCACTATCAGTTCCAATAGATTGATACCATAGAGTTTTAGCTGTTCTGAATTGGTCGTTTAAGAAATATAGTTTTATTTTAAGTATAATTTTTTTCATAATATTTTTATACAAGTATTTGTTTTATTTTATTAGATGTATTTTCTACAATACATCTACCCTAATATATCACATAATTCGTTATGTTCAAGGCTACTTGAACGTGTTTTCAAGATGCTTTCTGAACTCTGATACCATTTCATCAATAGTAATTTCACCATTTTTTACCGCTTCATTAAGCTGTTCCATTGTCAAATCTTCATCTTCCTTTCTGTCGTAGTAAAGAAAGTCTGAACATAAGTCGCTAATTGTGTCTAAAATTGTCTGTTTCATTTCCTTTTCAATTAAATTTATATTTTAACAAAATAATAGTTTTATCTGTTTCAAAGTCATAATTTTTACACCATTTTCTTTAGCTTCATCAACTCTTTTACTTTTTAAATCTTTTTCAGATACAATTAATAATTGACAATTTGTTGGTAAAGTTTCAAAATAATCATAATACCATCCTAGTTTTTGTATCACATCTAAAACTTCAAATTTATCACTAAATCCTGATATATCTACAATCTTAGTCACTTTCTTAACTTCGGTAGTGAATACCTTCTTAACTTCAGTTTTGATTATTTCTACACCAAATTTTTCAAATTTTTCGATAGAATTTTGTAAAAGAATATTTAATTCAGAACCTTCAATTTCCAATTGTTCTCTGATATTATATTGTAGTCCTGAAAAATCAACTTCCATACCAGATAATTTTTGACCTATTTTTTCTGAAAATGTTTTACCTATATCATCAATTTGTAATGATAATATAGCTTTATGAATTGGAATAGATTTTGTAGATTTTACGGCATCCATAATTTTTTCTAATGAACGACCTTTTCTAAAATAACCACTTGAAATTAAAACTTTCTCATTAAATGTTTCAGGATCAAATAAATCCAATGTTGAACTAATACCAGCATTCATTAAATTTTCAATTACTTTTGGACCTAAACCTCTTATTTCTAATGCGATAATACCTTTTTGTAATCTTTTAAGTAAAGATCCACAACAAAGTTTATTTTTACACATTAATTTTAATGTATCAGATTTATCACCAACTTCTACTATAAGTGGTTGTTGACATGATGGACATACTTTTGGAAAAAACGATTTCATATTTTATTTTTTATTTCTACAAATATACTAAAAAATAATTGAATAAAAAAATTAATTTCTTATACCTGTAATTTGTTCGATTGTTTTTCTTGCTATTGTGAATGAATATTCACCATTCTCATAATCTTTTACTTCTTTAAATACATTTTTTAATTTAGCAGGATTATAAAAATTAACATAATCACGTTTATCATTAAGTTCTTTAATAACTTCTCTTTTTGTTAAATTGAATTCATCCCATAGAAATCCAGTGGCTAAATCATATGCATCTTCAACTGTGTTTGTGATATACATTAAATTACCATTTGGATTACTACGATCATTCAATCTTAAAAAGTAAATTGTTTGAACTGGTTTTGTTTCTACTATTTTCATATAATATAATTTAATTTATTTGATGAATGTTGCGTGAGATTTTATTGACTTATTTTAATTCTTTTAGATATGTATCGATATTACTTTGGTTAAGGAATAAAATTAGGTGGTGATGGTTCAAGATTAATACCTTTAACTTCATACAATTCACCATAATTATTTACGGTCTTAATCAAAATATTACCTTTCTTGGTTTTCCTATAAACACCAATTTTATCTTTTAAGTCATCAAAGTATAATTCACCATTTTTAACACTTGATAAAGGTAATGTAACTCATTACCGTAAATAATCTGACTAACTCGTTCCATAATTTTATTATTTAATTTATTTGATGATTGTTGCGTGAGAAGGAATCGAACCAACGACATTTCGCTCTACCACTGAGCTATCACGCAATATTTAACTACACTGACAAGTACCATAATCACAACAACATGTACTACTCCACACTTGACAACCACTACACCAAGTCATAGATCCACCACACATAGAACATTCAGAATTACCTCTACCATAACGATAATATTTATATGCACGATCTTCCTTACGTTTAGCTTTACGTATGGCAGTACGTCTAAGACGTTCAGCAAGATATATTGAATCTTTTGATTTTGACATTAGTTTATTTTTTATTTCTACAAATATATACAAAATAATCGAATAAAAAAATTCCTAATAAATAATTATTAGGAATTTTTTAGGAATTTTTTAGGAATTTTTTAGGAATTTTTTAAAATGTCTTAATGTTTTAGTCAAGCATAAATTTAATTTTTTCTAAAAAACTTGCACTTATTTCTTCAGGAAGGTCACCAATTTTAACTTTATTAAGTTCAATAGTTGATTCTTTTTGTAAAAATTCATCAAATTCCATTTTAGATTTATTCATATCATCCAAAACATCTTTATATTTTTCAGCAATTTCAATATATTCTTTATTGAAATTTTCTAAATTTTCAATTTTAAATGCTTGTGTTCCATCAGGATTATATATAAGAACGGGTTTACCATTTTCATCTTTTTCACTGTGAATTTGACATAACAGTGTACGTTCATTTTCAAAATTGATATAATCCGGATGTGGATCTTTTCTTAATTTATTGATAATTTCTATCTCTTTATCTAATATTTCTTTGTTCTTAAAGCATGAATACGCAAATGTTTTACCACGAATGTAATCGACTTCATTAAGCGTTTCTCTAAAACCAAAAATTTCATTATTTTTCATATTATTTTATTATTTTTCTATTATATATAGAAATAAATAGGTTCAAAGTTGGTTTTTAATATTTATTTTTATTTAAATTTCCTTTATAAATTACACCATCTATTTCTCTTGTTGTTGACCATAATGGTTGAAGATTTTCTAAAGAACAAACTATATTAACTTGTGTTTCTTTATCAAAAGAAGAAACGGGTTTTATATGATCAATATGCCATTCTCCATAATTTTCCCAACTCATGAGTGGTGTAAACAATGATGATAAATGATTTTTTAAATCTATTGCAGAATAACCCAATATATCAATAGTATGACCTTCTTTTATTTGTCCTAATCTTATTATAGTATTTCTTAGAACCATTCTCCAAGCCTTTATATGTGGATATTTTCTGTGATATTCGTTTTTATATTCGTTTATTTTTTCTCTATTGTTTGTGTGATATTCTTTACGATATTTTAATATTTTTACTTTATTATTTTTATAGTATTCTTCAAAATAATTTTTATTTTTACCTTTATTAGATTCTCTATAATTTTTTTGATATGTTTTAATATCATCATTATTACTTATTCGATATTCTTTAAAATACTCTTTATATTTTTCTTTATTATTATTCTTATGAATCCTTTTTGTTTCTGTGATTTTATCTTTATTATTTTCTCTGTATTTTTTACATCTTTCTTTTACAATGTCTTTATTTTCTTCTAAATAAATCTTTTGTTTTTCTACTATATTTTTTTTATTTTTTTGATAATATTCTTTTTTATATTCTTTATTTCTTTGTTGTATTTTTTCTTTATTTATTTCACACCATTCTTTTGATTTTTCTTTAATTTTTTCTTTATTATCAATTCTATATTGTTTCATATATTCTTTCTTACAAGATATACAAGTATTACTATGACCATCAACATTTTCTTTGGCTTTCGGAAAATATATTAAATCTTTTATATTGTCACATTTTATACAAGGCTTCAAAATTATTTGTTATTTTTCATATATTCTACAATAAATCCTTCTAACAACTTAGATTTATTTAAAAATTTTTCATCCAAAAATTTTTCAAATTCTTCTAAAATTATAGGTTCAATGGTAAAATAAATTTTTACTCTGTTTTGTTTTTTATCTTTCATATTTTCATGTTATTTTTTAGTATATATAAAAAATAAAAAGTCATATTTTTCCACATTTATCAACTAAAAGTGGAAAAATATGACAAAAAAAATAGGTATCTTTTAGATACCTATTTTTCTTATTCATTTGATTATTTGCCCCAGAAGCTTTTATCTTCTTTATCTTCTGTTTCATCTTTAGTGTCTGTTTTCACATATCCAAGCATTACGGCATTGAATTTTTTGAATCTTTTATCTCTTAGGAAGTCAAGGATAAAATGATTTTTTTTCTCATCTAAAGATTCATCTTCTTCGTATTCATAATCTTCATCAATTAACTTGATTAAGAAAGCTGAAACTTCATCTGTTGAAAGGTCAAGCATAAACAATTTAATGTTTTCTATTTGATTTGCTTTCAATTTGTTTACTTCAACTTGACGAAGATCTTGAAGTAATTCAGATTTTTTATCTCTCGTAAAACTAACTCCTTCTGATTGAAGTTGTGGATAACGATTCATAATATCTTGTATTGATATTTTTAAAACATCTTTCACATATTTACAAAATTTAACACTTGTTCCAGCTCCGATATAACCGTGACCTAACATTAACATATCTTGAATCCATTGTTGAGGTGGAGCATTAAATGAATAGTTAGCAGTGATATAGTTACTTAAGAATTCCCAAGTTCTTGGAGAAGCATAAGATTTATCTTTTTCAGTTCTTGATTTTTTACCTTGATAATAAAATTCAGGATGTGCTGTTAAATATCTGATGATAATCGCTTGGATATTATCTTTAGCCCAATATTCAACCCATTCTTCAAAAGATAATGTGTGTTCGATGTGAATAAGACGACCATTCAAAGCAGAGTCAAATTCTTCAACATCAGTTCCATCTTCTTCACCTAAGTTACCAGTCGAAACCATAAACACATTTTCATTAAATTCAAACTCGAATCCAATACATCTTTCTAACAAGATTTGTAGTGCGGCATTACGAACTGCAAGTGGAGCACGATTTAACTCTTCAAAGTGAATTAATGTTCCACAATATGGAAGTTTATCATTTTTATCTTTTTTTGCAGGTGGGTTGTTTGCAAAAAATGCCCATTTCGGTACAATGTGGTCAAGGAATGCTCTAAGAACTTCTTCACCATTTTCAGTAACTTTCAATTCTCTTTTATCCGGAAATAGTCCAACATCAGTTTCATCCAACATCGCTAAACGTAAATCAATGTAGAAAAATGATTTAGCGATAATCTCACCACTTTTTTTAGTGTCAATTTCACCTTTATCATCACGAACAATTTCCACTTTTGTCATTTTTTTAGCCATACTACGTTGCATAGCTGACTTGGCAATACCTGGAGCAGATGTTAAGAAAAGAACACCAGATTTAGGATACATCATCCTAAAATAAGATAATTCTTTCTTATTTAATGCAGAAAGATCAAGTCCATCTTTCGTAATTAAACCAGATTTAAATTTTTCTTCGAAACTTAATTCGTTTTTGTTTTGTTTTTTCATCATATCAATGTTAGTTGTTAAATCTTTAATTTTTGTCATATTTTAATAATTTATTGATTTCTTGTTTAGTTTACAAACTTACTAATTTAATTCGAATTAATAAAATTTATTTTTATTTTTTTTTAATTCATATATTCATTATTTCTTTTGACAAATATAGGAATAATTTATTAATATATTGATAAAAAATTATTTTTTTTCTGTTATTCTTTTTAATTTCTTCATTCTCAATTCTTTTAAAAATAAAAATTTCATATCATTAATGTCTACGGAGTAGTTTACACCATATCTATTTTTATCTATTGTAAAAATATCATCTGAATATGATACAATATAATTCATCATATAACCAATTCTATTACCACCATGTAAAATTTTTACATTATTAGGCGAATTATATAATATATTCATTATTATAATAGATAAATTATTTTTATAAGATATACCCATTATTTTTTCAATAAAATTGGTTAATCTTTTAATTCGTGTAAACGTTTCATATGTATCATCACGCAGTCGCCACTCATTTAATGGAACAGTAATAATAACTTTCTTATTTTTTAATTTTTCAAGTTCATTTAAAAGATCATCTTCTTCAAACATAATTTTATTTCCATGATATCCATGATAGTAATCTGTAATAATAAGATCAAAATCCATAAAATTAATAAAATCGATAAATTTATCATCTATCGATTTTATAACTAACATACTTATACCAATATTTTTGAAATATGATATAAAATTATTTTGTTTCAGTTTCATCACTTACTTCTGTTTCAGAATGTAAAATAGTGTCATAAAATGGTTTGAATTCTTCTGTATCAAAAAAGTTTGTTACAGACTCAGAATTTTCACCATCTTCTTCAGTTTTGTAATAAGTATCAAGAGCATATGTTAAATACTCTATAATTTCTTCTGATTCTAAAACAAGAACATTTTTTTTATGTTCTGCAATTTCTTCTATCGACATTTTTTCGATATCAAGGTTTTTTAATTCATTCATGTTTTTTAATTTTAATTTATTTTTTATATTATTTATTTACAATTTAGTTTCATTTTATTTTGATTTATCAATTATAATTTGTTTTAATTTTTGTGATGTACTCTCAATGACAGGACACTCACAACCAGTAGAAAGAACTAAAACATTTCCTTTAACACCAGTACAATCTAATGTATCTGTATATCCGTCAGTAAGAATAACAGTATTATATTTGTTAAGTTCTTTATCAGAAGCAATATATTGTAAACCAGGTGTAAGTGTGGTTCCACCGAGACCTTTGATTGGCATTTTCTCTAATTCACTTTTTTGTTTAATTAAAATGAAATCTTTTACTTCAGTATCACATTGAATTAAATTGATTTCTATATCATTTTGGAAAATATATGATAGAACTCTTTCAAAATCTCCACCCATTGAGCCACTTGTGTCTAAAATACAATTGATACGTGTTTTAAACTTCCTTACACCTTTCAATCCCCAAACACCTCTTCTATTTGGTTTAGTTATTGATTTTTGTTTTTTATTACCAAAAATATTATTAGCAAGATTTCGTTTAATTTCTTTCAAATAATCTTTTTCTGATTTTCTTAATTTATTAAGAATTTTTTCAATGTTTCCACTTTGTAATCCTCTTGATTTTAATCTTTCCATTGTAGATTCAACAAATTGTTTTCTTGCCGCTTCTGGAACATCATCATCAAAGTGAATATCAAAAGATTGTCCTTTATTAGAATCAATATTTTCGAAAAATTTTTCGATAGGATACATATCAACACCATTTTGACCTGAATCTCCTGATTTACCATTTTGACCATATCCTTCACTTGGATCACCTTGACCATCACCTTGACCATCACCTTGACCATCACCTTGACCATCACCTTGACCTTGACCTTTGCCTTTTTCTTGACCACAATTATCACAAGTATCTCCTTCACCATCTTGACCTTCACCATCTTGACCAGGTTTACCATTCTCACCTGGTTGTTTATCGCCTGGTTGTTGACCTTCACCATCTTCATCTTTCATATTACCAGATTTATCTGGTTTACCTTTACCATCTTTTGGTTCGTCTTTCATTTCTTGTCCACAATCTTTACAGTATTTTTTACCATCGATTGTTACATTACCATCTTTATCAACTTTTACTTCTTTTTTCTTATTTATTTTATCAGAATTTTCATTTTTCCAATCATTATATTTTTTCAATAAATAAGCATACACATCTTCAAAAAGTGCTTCACCTTTGTATTCTTTTGGTAAAAATACAACAGTGTTATTACCCAATTCATCTTTTGGGATTTCAATCATTTTAGTAAGACCTTCACCAATCATCAAATCTCCATGTATAATAGAGTTAATAATCATATCTGCCGCTAAATTTGCTATTTTTTTATCATAACCAACTCCACGTTTTTGATGGTCAAATAGTAAGTGAAATACTTCATGTACAATAGTGAAAATCAACTCTTTACGAGTACGACCTTCAATCCAATCTCTATCCCAATAAAAATTCATACCTTTATCAGTAACATTAACACCACAAGTACCAATCTTAGCTTCCCAAAAATTGATAAATTGACAAAATTCTCCGTAATATGGTAGATTGTAAGATGTAATCATCTCAATAATACAACTAGATAATCTCGTATGAATGTCTTCTCTTTTTAATAAAGGTTGTAGTTCAATATTAGCCACTGGCATAACACCAAAATGATTATCTGTTATTCTTTTTAATTGTTCTTTATTCATAATTAAATTTTATTATATTTTATTATATTTTACAAATGTATGAAATTATTTTCACATATCAAAAATATATTCTTTTTTTTATATTGAATATTATCATGATTGTTTTTTAATATATAATACAAAGATAAGTAAAATATATGACAATTTTTTCTCAAGGAGGTAAAATATTTACACAAAATAGTACTTCGACTAATAGTACATTTTCTCTTAATGTAGATGGTGCTATTTTTTGGAGTGATGGTGAAAGAAAAAATATCACATCAACTACTGACGGAATAAGTGTATGGAAAGATAATAGTGGTCATATGAACAATGCTATTCAAAATTCATTTACAAATAGACCATATTATGTCGAGAATATAATAAATGGTCAACCAGCATTATATTTTCAAACAACTAAAAATTTGATGATACCAAATCTTAATATTAATAATTATACAATATTCACCGTAATAAAATCTAATAATAATGGACTTGTATATAAATTTGGAACTGGAACAACATCAAACGAAACAGAATTTTATTTAACTGGCGGATTATTATACACAATAAGAACAAATAAATATGTATATGTTGCTCCACAGGTTGGTGGACCAAGTAGACCTGGTGGTGGACTACCTCCAAATGGTGTATCTACAAATAAAAATAATACAAATAATTGGATTTCAAGTGATTCATCATGGAAAATATTAACACACCAATATAATGGAACACACCTATCTCATAATTTATTCATTAATGGTACATATATCTATTTAACAACAGCATTATGGTCTGGTAATAATCCTGGTCTTTTAAACTCTACAAATAACTTATACTTGGGATCTAATTATGTTGGTGGTGATGGTATGGATGGTTACATAGCAGAATATATAATCTATGATTCATATTTATCTAACGATGATATTACTAATGTAAACAATTATTTGAACAGTAAATATCAAATTTATTAAATTTTTAGTTTAATCAATTCTAATAATTCATCCAAGTTTGAATTTACATGATTATCAAAAATTATATCAAATCCTCTATAATCATCTAATTGTGTTTCAGATATATGTTTCATATCTCTTGGATCATTTTTCCTTATATCTTTTGGATCACCATCTAATCTAATTAAAATACCACCTCGTTTTTTTATAGAATCAGCTTCATTTATAAATCTAACGTCATCTATTATAAAATTTTGATCGATGTGTTTAGAAAACATAGACAAAACCCAAGTATCAGCATGTAGATTATTTCTCATACAATCTGTACCTATTTTCTGAAACATTTCACCTAATGTCATATACCATTCAGGTAAATACATCGTTTTTGCCTTTCTTGATACAACAGTTTTCATATTAATACCAGTTAAATATGAAGCTATTTTCTTTACTTCATATGAAAATGATTTGTATTCAAATTTATATTCAAGTAAATTATTTTGTATGTGTCTGGCTATGAATGACTTACCACTACCAATTTTTCCAGATATGCCTATGATTACAGGTTTTTTAATCTCTATAATCATCTTCTGTTAAAAATTTTTTATTATCAAATATAATTAAGCAATTATCTAAATTCAATGAATCTTTTATAAGAAACATTGTAAATTCTTCTCCAATATATTCTTCTATATATTCATCAGATACATATTGACCATCATTATCTATATCATAATGAATTTCTTTTTCGGTTTTATTCCATTCGAAATCAGTATAATCTTCTATTGGATATATTTTTTCACCACCACTATAATCAAAATATTCATATATCTCATTAACTATTTTAAAATATTTTTTCAATAATTTCATTTCTATTTATATTTGTTTATTTATTGTATATACATGTTTTTCAAATGTTTAATTTAATATATAATAAAATGATAACAATAATAACTATATTTTTTCTTATTATGATTGCAGGTATAAGTAAATCTATTATGGATACTGTGGATTTTCATTTTAAAAATTCAATATTCGATAATATTAAAAATAAAAAAATTCGTAATTGGTTTAATGAGTCTGAAGGATGGAAAAATAAATATAAAGATCGTGATGCAATATTAAAAATACCAGCTTTTATTTTTTCTACAACTATGCTTGTTTTTTTAACAGATTCTTGGCATTTTTTCCAATTCATTATGTTATCAAGTTTATTTCTATCAATGGTATTAGCTTCAACAATTTGTATTACATTAAGTTGGTATTATTTAGTTATAATATTCTTTATTTCTAAAAGTATAATGACTTTAACATTTGAATTATTTTGGAAAAATGTTTGGAAAAAATAACAACAATTAAATGGCTACTTATTCATTAGATAATTTTATAAAAACACCTGTTCAAGGTGATAGAAAATTAGAAATTTATGACGCTTCTGGTAACCTTCAATATATGTTAGATCCTTTAGATGTGAATTTTTTTTACCGTAATAATAAGGTCATAATACATCATTTACGAACAGAAATACAAAACGAATCATGTCGAAATCACACATATGTCGAATTAGATTTTATAAGTGAGGGTGAAGCAATATTATCAACTACATTAGCAAATACAAATAAAAATATATTATTGACTTTTTTTAATGAAACAATTGTACTAACTGATACAGTAGATGGATTAAGATATGTTGTATCTTTAAGTGGTGGAACATTTGTTTTTAGCGCTTTACTTTAATTTTTTATAAAGATCATTTAAATCACTCAACCACAATTGTTTAATAGTCGTTTTTGTTAATAAATCAATTTCTATTTTTTTATCATTGTATGTTTTTTTCAATTCAGCCAATTTTTCATTACTTAAACTCAATAAAGACATGTTCAACAAATAACTATATGAATCATCCATTTTAACAATACCTAATTCAATCATTTTTTCCTCTATCTCAACTCTTTTTTTATTTTGAATAATTAATGTACCTTTTAAAATTTCATTGATAAATTTCATTTTATTAAATAAAATTTTTCTATCTCTTTCTAATTGTTCTAAAATATAATTTTTTCGTTTTTGATAAAAATATAACCTTATATCAATAAACTCATTCATTATTTCATCAATGTTTGAATATTTTTGTATTTTACCATCTCTATTAAATAGGTGCATGTTAGACATACTTATATAAGTTTCCAATTTAAAAACATCTAATATATTATTATCATCTTCGATCTGTTTCAACATTTCTCTACTAAGATTCACAGTTATATCAACTTTAACATCAGTATCATTTTTAGTATAATCTTTAATTATTTTCTTATCCGATAATTCATCTAATATATCATAATATTTATCATTCCACATACCAATTGGTAATTCACTTATATTAAGAGTACTCATATTAATTTTCTTAATAATACCAGATGTTACATATCTATCATTTTTTTCATCGTATTTTATTTTACCCTTAAAACCATTATATCTTGGATGAATTATTTCCGTTTCTTTTCCTTTTAATTTTAACACTAAATTTTTAACAATGTCAATAGCATCATAATTTGGGACTTTTGTAGACCAACCAGTTCCAATACCTTCAGCACCATTTACTAAAATCATAGGAATAATAGGTACGAAATATTCTGGCTCAATTGATAAACCATCATCCTCTAAGTATTTTAATATATCATCATCATCTTTATGAAAAACATATCTCGTTATTTCCGACAGTAATGTAAAAATATATCTTGAACTAGCAGCATCTTTTCCACCTTTCAACCTTGTACCAAAGTTGCCCAATGGTTGCAATAAATTTAAATTATTTGTTCCTACAATAGGTTGAGCCATATTAACTATCGCACCCTCCAATGAAACACCACCATGATGATAAGATGTTAATTGTGTGATCGCACCTGATAAATTTTCAACCTTCATCTTATTTTTATAATTATTTTTCAACATAGTATAAAGAACTTTTCTTTGTGATGGTTTTAATCCATCTACTATACTTGGTATTGAACGAATATTATCAGCCATTGAAAAGTCAATAAATTCATCATTGAAAAATGTATTGTATGTCGTTATTGATGAAAATTTATCAACATTTTTACCAGGAATATAATTCAACAACCATTCTTTTCTATCATCAGCTCGTTTTTGCCTGAACACCAAATCAACAATATTTTTTGTTTCTTCCGGTTGATCATAACAAATTTTAATTAAATGTTTATTTATATTTTTAAAGAAATCCTTTGCCTCATGTGGTTCGATTGTTCCAAGACCTTTATAATATGTTGAAAACCAACCACTTGATTTTGATTTTTTCCATTTTTCATATTCTTCTAATTTATAGAAGAATTTCAATTCTTTACCTTTTTCTATTTTCATTATTGGTGTAACAAATTCATATATGAATTCTAATTCCAACAATTCTTTCCAAAATGTTTCAAACAAATTAATCAATAATCCTTTTATGTGAGATCCATCATTATCTTGATCGGTAAAGAAAACTACTTTACCATATCTCAATTCTTTTGTATTTGTATATTTTTTACCAAATTCTAAACCTAATGCAGATATAATATTTTTAATTTCATCATTATCTTTAATTTTTGATAGTGCAGTATCTCTAACATTTAATGGCTTTCCTTTTAATGGAAATGCACCATAATAATCTCTACCAGTTGATGCAAAGCCTGTTATACAAGTTCCTAATGCTGAATCTCCTTCTGTTAAGAATAATATACACTTTTCTGATTGTGATGTACCAGCCATATTTGCATCATCTAGTTTTTTAATTTTAACTTTAGATGTTTTACCCTTATTAAGTTTTTTTAATTCGGCATTTTCTCTTAATTGAATATAATTTAATATATCCTCAACTATTACCGATTGTGATAGTTGCTTAATAAGTTTTTCAGATATATTAACATCACCAATATGTTGTTGTGTTAATCTTGTTGTTAAATTTTCTTTTGTTTGAGTGTCAAATGTTGGATTTACAACTTTACTATTTAAAAACACAAACAATTTATTTTTTACATCGTTTGGTTTTATTTTTATCTTTTTATGTTTCTTTTCTAATGTTTCAGTTATACCTTTAACTAATTGATTAGTTACGTGATTAACGTGAGTTCCACCAACAGGAGTATAATTAGAATTTACTAAAGAAACTTGTTGAAATACATCATCGTTTGAAGCCGAAATAACAACTTCCCAATCATCATTCAATTTTTCATAATATATTTCTGATTCTGTTTCTAAATATAATTTAGCATAATCTTTAAAAGATTTTATTTGTATCTGCTTATCATTATACATTATATCTAATTTTGGACAATATGCTGCAATATCTAAAACTCTTCTTAATAATAATTTTTGAATATTGTCATCATTTTCTTCTAATCCAAATCTCTCAAAATCAGGATAATATATTATTTTAGTATAATTTTTATTTGATTTTGTTATTTGTGGTTTTCTGATATTAAGTAAATTTTCTGAAAATTCTTGAATATATTTATTTTTTCCATCGGCTGTTTCAACTATGAATTTTTTAGAATATATATTTGTTAATTTTGCACCTAATCCATTTTGACCTGCACCACTACGTTCATCAGTTTCATCATAATTTTCACCAGTAAGTAAATTACCAAATAACATTTCAGGAACATATATACCGTGTTCTTTATGTATTTCTACTGGAATACCAGGTCCATCATTCTCTATTTCGATAAAATCTTTATTTACAGTAACATTAATATATTTTACTTTTCCTGTTCTTAGATAATGATCTGAGGCATTCGTTATAATTTCATCAAATATTTTTAAATAACCAGGATTAAAATTTATTATTTTATTTATTATTTTTATATCCTCTGTATATTCACTATCATCAACAACAAAAACTTTTCTGAGTTCATTTTGACAATTACCTATATAGGTGGCTGGTCTCAAAAGAACGTGTTCTCTTTGTGATATTTTTTTATATCTTTCTTCTATTGTTTTTTTAGCCATTATGATTTTTTGTTTTTAATTATTTATATATAACTATATTAAAACAAAGTTTTAATCGATAAAAAAATATTTGGATATGAAAATAAAAAAATTTAACGAAATTAATGAGAGTATTATTAAAAATAATGAAAAAATACAAAAATTAAAAAAATTGATAATGGACCTTTATGATGATGCTGCTGATAGTATATCATATTCTGTTAAATTTGATAATTATTGGGATAAAAATGGTGATGAACTTATAATCAGACTTGATACTATATTAGGTGATAATAAAAGTCACGGTAATCTAAAAGAAATTTTACCACAAATGGTTTCATTATCAAATAATTCAAGAATAACACAAGAAACTGCACAAAATATTGTTGATTGTTTTGATAAAAATGAACTACAAGATTTTAAACGATGGTTACAATTAATCGAACAAAAATTAAAATAAAAAAAAATAATGAAAAATATGAAAAATTTAAAAACATTTGAAAATTATACAAATTCTAATAATTGGTTGGAAAAATTTGAGAAATTTTTAGAATATCCTTGGCAAGAAGATACTGAGATTGAGATAGTAAATATGTTATCTGAATATAAAGATCAATTCAAAAAATCACCTGAACAAACCAGAAAATATTTTGATGAATGGAATAAATTTAATAGTGATTCTATAAATTATCAATTAGTGTCAGATTCTTTCTTAAATATGTATCAAATATTAACTTTTCATGATTATCCAAGAAGAGTAGAAGAAAAACTTGAAACTGAAAAAATATATGATTTATCTGAACTTTATCATATTGAAAAATGGATTGAATCCGTTTGGGATAGATTAGAAAAAATGGAAGAAGAAACATTACAAGAATTTTTCCATAAAGTTGAAGAAACTTGTGGTGAAGATGTTGCTACAATAATTGATGGTATGTATAATGCAGACAAATTACATTATTTTCAAAGTGGTAAAACGACTACAACTGGTGGAATAGATACTGGTGATTTTATTATAAATTTTGAAGACTATAAATCAACAGTTGAAAATATATTATCTGATTATATAAATTAATATATAAGTTATAAAAAATAATAAAAAATAAAATGAAACTAAAAAGATTTGACAACATGAATGAAGCCGCTAAAAAAAGCGAAAAAGTAGAATTAGAAAAAAATGCTTTATCTTATATTTTAGACGAATTGAAAAAAATAAAACTATGTCGTGCTGAAATAATTAAAAAAATTGAAACAAAATTCAAAGATGATAAAGATGTTTCTAAAGTTGCAAGATCGATAGCAGATGATATTTCTACTAAAAAAGATATTAAATCAGAATCATATATGAAATCGATGGGAAATAAAAAAGATACTTATAATACAGCTTTCTATTTTATCGGAACTGATGCTAAAGAACCAACCGGAGCCACTAAAAAAGTAGCTAAAGAAAAAGATGAAACTTCTTCTACAAAAAAAGATAAAAAAGGTAAAAAAATATCTAACTTTAAAGATTTTAAAGGTAAAGATAAAAAAGAAGACAAAAAAGACAAGGAAGAAGTGACTTCTTCAGACGATAAACCAAAATTTGGTTCAGCAGAATGGAGAGAAATGTATTCTAAAAAGAAAAAGAAATAAAATTGGTTCAATACAGAAGCATAATATGATAATAAAAACATTTCAACAATTCGAAAACAAGAATACTAATATTATTGGTCCAGTTAAATTAATCAATATATTATTAGATAAGGAAACATATTATTTGGAAACATCTGAAGGAACATTTCAATTCAATGAATCAGAAAAAGATAATTTAGGTATTGCAAATCTACCTAAAAAAGGATATAATTATGTATTTGAAGTAGATGACGATACAATAAAAAGAGTTATTTTTTATGTTGTAGATTTAATTATAATCGCAAAAAACAAAATTCTTTTGATAAAAAGAAAAAATGAACCGTTTAGTAATCATTGGGCATTACCTGGCGGTTTTGTTGATGACGGTGAAATACCATTACAATCAGCAGTAAGAGAATTGGAAGAAGAAACAAGTCTAATTTTAGACAAATCATCATTACAATATATTGGTGAATATAACAATGCTTGGAGAGATCCAAGAAATAAATGGGTTACATCTTATGCCTTTTGTGCTAAATTAGATAACATAGAAAATGTTAAAGCTATGGATGATGCAACAGAAGCCGAATGGATTGATATAACAAAAATACAAAATTTAAAATTAGCATTTGATCATGAAAAAATCATTGAAGATGCTTTAAGATAAACGAGTTTTAGGACCGGCTGTAGTTACGACTACGAAAAAATCAGAAGTTTCGCTACCTCTGATTTTTTCATTTAATAAACAAAATGATATAATCACACTAAAAGATTTATAAAATAATATAGAATATGAATATCATATATAATGAAAATTGTATAATAACTTTAAATAAATTAAAAGATAAATATATCGATGGTATCATAACATCTCCACCTTATAACATAAATAGTGAAAGGAGTGATTGTTATTATAATAATGGATATTCTGAATTGGATGATTTATCAGAAAATGATTATTTAGAAGTACGAACAAACGAATTCAAAGAATTTAGTAGAGTATTGAAAGATAAAGGAGTTATATGTTATAATATAAGTTATGCAAAAGAAAATCCGATTTTACCAACATTACTTGTTTCAAAAGTACATAACGAAACTGATTTAACGTTAGCTGATATCATCACTTGGAAAAAACCACACGCAATACCATTTCAAACGTCCCCAACTAAATTAAGTAGAATAACTGAACTCATATACATTTTTGTAAAGAAAAACGAACTACACACGTTTAAAACAAATAAAACAGTGAGTAAAGTTAATGAAAAGACTGGACAGAAATTTTACAAGAATTATGTAAATTTTATTGAAGCAAAGAATAATGATGGGTACAAATGTAAATTGAAAGCATCATATTCTCAGGATTTATGTAATCAATTAATAAATATTTATTTTTCAAAAGGTAGTTTAATCTACGATCCATTTACAGGTATAGGAACAACACAATTGTCTTGTGTAACTAATGAATGTAATTATATAGGTAGTGAATTAGATGAAGAACATTTCAATATAGCTATTGAAAGATTATCAAATAAATCAGATAATTTTTGGATTTAAAAATCAAATTCTATTGAAATACCATCTTTTTTCTTATCATAATAATATTTAATATTTAATATTTTTTATTAGGTTACTTGATTCATTTTTCTTATATTTGTAGAAAGAAATTAAATATGGAAATGATTGAGAAATTAACATCAAAAAAATTGAAAATAAATTTAGATATACTAAATATATTAAAAAATTCAGTTAAAAACGATTTTGAAAAAATAAATGAAGTTTATGATATTTTAGAAACTTTACCATTTTTAAAAAATGATATACACTATAGATTGAATAATGGTATCTTATTTCAACCAGGTAGAATAGTTGAAACGATGATTATTCAAGTAATATCAAATTATTTAGGATGTGTTTATGTTGGAAATGGTATTTATGAAAATGAAAATTACACTATTAAACAAGATGGTGGTTCAAGTATGCCTGATTTACTAATATTTGACAAAAAGGAAAAAATAGAAATAATACTTGAAATAAAAGAACCTATCGCTTATGGTAAATCTTGTGGTTTTACTTATGATGAAATTGGAAATCCAACGGATTTCACATCAAAAAATGAAAAATTTAAAGAATATGTAAAATCATTATTTAAAAGTGGTGGATTATTAGAAGATTATAATATTTTAAATAATCAAGGTCATAATAAAACTTATGATATAGATGATGTTATAACAAATAAATTTGATTATATTATTAGTTATGATAATAATGGAGTTTTATGTATTATGAATATTGAAGAATATAAAAATAATTTTTCATTTAAAATAGAAGTTAGAAGTTGTGGAAGAAACAGTAGAAAGGTTTTTACAGAAAATGTTTTAAAATTAGTTGATGGTGTTTTTTACCCAAATAAAGACAATATAAATGATATTACACAAAGAGGTGGAAAAACATCAAGTAGATATAAATATATCTGTGATGGTGCAACATTTTCTTTTAAGAAGAAAGATTTAAATGAAAAAGATGGTATATTATATATTGATTCAAATAAAATCAAACAACATGTTGGTGAAGTATCTATTCAACATTTTAAAAAATAAAATTAATCTTGAAGTTTAATCAAATTTTCTAAATTTAATAAAGAATTTAATTTACCAACTAATTGTTTAGTATGTTTTATATTCTCTTGCATTTTACCAGCATTTTTCTTATATACTTGATTTTCATTCTCACTTTCTAATATTTCAGATATTATACTCATATCATATTCAAAATCTATCCAAGGTAGAGATGTTAATGTTTTTTTTGTTAAAGACATAGAACTATCTGAAGTTCTCCACCACCAATAAAGATATGAACTATTTAATAAAATTAAAGCTTTGTTATATGAATCCAAATCTTTTATAAATAATTCTATTTGACCAGTTCTGTCTAATTTTTTTGATGAAGCTGTTATATAATATCTTGGTGAATTAGTGACATATATTGGAAAATTAGATTTACCAACTATGTAATTAGATAATGTATTATTATGTATAAGTTGTGTTGTTTTTGGTGATGTTTTATAGAAAATATCTTCTGTGAAAATTGCATCATCCAAATTATTATCCAAATTTAGAATCATTTCTTTTCTTTTCTTACTTTGCCATCTAATTTGAGTAGTTGTTTTTCTTTCAACTAAATTGTTGTGTGATATAATTATAGAAACTCTAACATCAGCATCATCAAAAATATGACCAGGAATGCTATCAAAATGATATAATGTTATAGAACTAAAATTCAATAATAATTTTCTAATTTTTTGAAATTTACTACCATTTGTGAATGATATAGGATTAATACTAATAAATCCATATGTTATATTACAAGCTTTTTCTAAAAAATAAGCATATATATCACTATCTTTATATTTGAAATATGGTGGATTCATTATGATATAATCACACACAAAATCAAATTCTAAAAAATCTTCATTAAAACTTTTAGGTACTACACCAAATTTTTCTTTGAAATTGTTTAAAGCTATATCTAATTGTTGTTTGTCTTTATCATTAATTATTAATTTATTTAATATGAAATCTATAGGATCATCTTGTATTGAAGCCAATGTAATAGATAATATTCCTAAACCACAACAAGGATCTAACCATATTCCATTAGTATCAAATAATTTTGTCTTATTAGACATAAACTCTGATATGTCTTGTGGTGTATAAAAAACACCATTTTCTTTTTTGACTTTATCATTATATTTATTTTTGAAATTCATTTTTGTCTTTATTTTTTATTCATATTCTTTTAGTAAATATGAATGTTATTGTTTATTTTTTATCTTTCATATATTCTAATATCAAATTTTCTATAACTTTACTCTTACTCAATAAATTTTCATTTATATACTTTTCAAAAATTTTACCCAATTCTTTATCTAATGTAAATGTCAACTTCGTATTTTTATTTTGTTTTTCCATTTTTCCACTTTTTTTATTTTATATATATAATAAACAAAGTCGAAAAAATGTTATTAACAGAAAAAGTTAAAATAAAAACACATACAAAATTAAAAAAACACTATGAAAATTTAGGTTATAATATGATTTACGAATATGTAGATATTAATATTGAGGATTTACCTAAACAATCTCATATTAAAATAAAATATAAATGTGATATTTGTAATGATATTAAAGAAATTTCATTAAAATCATATAATAAAAGAAAATATGATTTTGATACTTGTAAACATTGTAAAACAAAAACTCTTAAAAAATCACTACAAGAAAAATATGGAGTTGATAATGTTTTTCAATTAGAAATCGTGAAAGAAAAGTCAAAAGAAACTTGTTTACAAAAATATAAAGTGTATAATATTAGTAAATCTAAACAACATAAAGAAAAATTAAAAAAGAAATGTTTAGAAAAATATGGAGTAGAACACTATACACAAACGAAAGAATATAAAGAAAAATTAAAAAGAACATGTTTAGAAAAATATTGTGTTGAACATCACACCAAATCTAATAAAGTTAAAGAAAAAAACAAACAAACTTGTTTAGAAAAATATGGAGTAGAACATCAAATGTTATTAAATGAGACTAAGAATAAAATTAAACTAACTTGTTTAGAAAAATATGGCGTAGAAAATCCATTTCAAAACGAGGAAATTATAAAAATCATAAAAGAAAAATCTAAAAAAACAAAAATAAAAAATGGTATATATCGTTCAGAATATAATAAAAACAAATTAGAAGATTACACATTATTGGTTCGAAGTGAAACAAGAAAAAATAAAAAAGAATTATTAGAAAATTGGACAGGATATGATTTTTATGATGATGAATATATTATAGATTATTTTAAATTAAACTATAATGATAATAGATATCCTAATATCGATCATAAAATATCTATTAAATATGGATTTGATAACGACATATCTATTGAATATTTATCAAGTTTAGATAATTTGTGTATTACTAAAAAAATAAATAATCTAAAAAAATCATCAAATAACTATCTTTAATTCCTGAAATGGATATTCTTCTTTAATATATAATTCGTTCCTTCTTGATACGTAATGATTATATAGAATAGTTTTATATGATGAATGAAATTGATCAACTAAATCAAAAATTAATGCTTTTTCTTTAGTAGAATGTAATCGTAATGTACGACCTATAGACTGAAGAATTATCTGAGCTGACTTAAATGAATCAGCAAATATCATGTTTGTTATGGCTTTAATAGAAACTCCTGTGGAAAGAGTTCCAAAACTCGCCACTAATATTTTTGGATTACCATCAGTCATTTCCATTTGTTTTTTAATATATTCTCTTTTTTCGGATGATGTTTGACCATCGATATAATAAAAATCTTTACCAATTATATTAGAACTCATATATTCATATAATCTTGTACCATAATCTATATTGTGAAATAAAACTAAAGAATTATTCTTAAATTTATTAACTAATTTACCAATGAAAATTTTTCTTTTTTCTGAATTTTGAGCAAACTCTTTTTCTAAATCATATGCTCTTTTACCACCACCATGTTTTTTTATTGTATATACACTTTCAGCAAATTCTTTTTCATCATATTGTAAAATCAATGCTTTTATCTTGACATTTGATATTAATCCTTTAGACATCAATTCTTTGGCTTTAACAGATATAAGTTTCGGACCAGTAACAGATTCAATAGCCATCAATTCAGATGTACCATCTAAAGGATATGTTCCTGACATACCAACTCTATAATGAGTATGTCCAAATGTTCTTTTTAATATCGTTGTTAATGTATTAGCTTTTGCTTTATGTGATTCATCGACACAAACAACATCAAATTTTTTGTAAAAATCTGGTTCTAATTCCGGAGTTCCCCAATTTATTAATGATTGATATGTACCAATATAAATATTAGGTTCTTCTTCATCTCTAACTTTTCTTGGTTTATCACTCATAATCTCTTGTATTTTTAGTTTGAGTGGATTCTTTTGTTCTTTGTTATATCCAAGGTTATAATCTATGAAATCATCATAAAATTGAGTTACAAGAGATATAGAAGGTACTATAAGTAATATTTTTGAACTTGGTCTTTTACTCAAAATATAAAAACACATAAGAGAAAATATTAAAGATTTACCACCAGCAGTAGCAACTTCAATAGTACCATATCTATGTTTCAACATTCTATATGCAGCATCTATTTGGTGTGGGTGTGGCGTAAAAATTTCACCTTTAGAATTTTTATAACCGTCAAAAAAATCTTTTGCAAATTTTTCAACATCTTCTTTTTTTATTTTATCATCTCTTGGAAAATCTTCTTTATTTATTACATTGAATGGATAACCATATTCTTTACAACAGTTATAACATTCTTGCCATAATCCAAAATCTATATTACCTGAATTGAAAAAATCGAATTTTCCGTCCCAATTTGTTAATTTGAATCGAGGCATGAATCGAAATCCTTTTACATAAGGACTTAAGTATGATTTTAATTGATTGAATTCTTCTCGGGTGGATTCTTTAAGTATTAATTTACTCTTATCCGCAGATATTTGAAATTTCAAAGCCTTTAAATTATATTTTGAGTTTCCGTATCTCATTGAGCCTAAGAAACTAATAAGTTTTTAAGTGTTGTACTCACTTGTAAATTATAAATTATTTACTTTTCTATCATATATTTTAATCTAAACCAGTAGCATTATACAGTTCTATTTTATTTTTTATGCTATATATGACATGATCTACAGTTTTTATAGATTCACTTAAAAAATTAATATGATTTTGTAAATAATCTATTTTTGCTTCATAATATGCTAGATCAGCATCAATCAACTTGGCTTTTTCTGTACTATTTATTTTAATATTATATTTTGTTGAATACCATTCAAAATGTGTTTTTCTCATTTTTTTCAATTTTGGCATATCTTTATATATTTTGAAAAAATGTCTAGTTCTTTCATCATTTAATATTTGTCTATTGGCTGTAGCTTCAGCTGACAAATCAATACTTTTTTTCAATTCACAATTAATTTTACCAGTTAAATCTTTTATTATACCATTCCATTTTTCTTGATATGATAATAATTCTTTTTCTAAATTATTTAATATTTTCTCATAATCTATTTCTTCTGCCATAATTTAATTTATTTTTTGTTTTGTTTTTCCAATTTTCAGATTCTTGATAATTTTTAAATAGTTTAATAAAATCAACAGTAAGTGAATTTTATTTTTATTTTATATATTATTGTTTGTCTTTTGTTTATATTTTTTGGAAATATATATTGAAGTAGTAATCGAACTTGAATTCTGAACTTGGTTTTGTTTGAGAATAATGTATTTTTACATTTGCTAATGGATCGATAAAATTATTCACTTCAACATTCACACTATTATTTTTATATATTGGTAATTCTATATCACTTTTAAATAAAGGATCAAATTGTTTCAATGTAGAATTACTGAATACTGTGTTATTTTTAATATCGGTATATTTTATATAGAAATCAACACTATCAAATTTAAATCGATCTAATAGATTTAATTCAATATAATCATATATGGATGAATTTATATCATTATTTGAAAAATTAAAATAACTCAATGATTTGAATGTTCTTCTTTCTTTTATTTTTGCAAATAAATATTCTACTATTATTTTTTTAGTATTTATTTCAATTAACCATTTAGTGTTATTTTTTTCATCTAATGTAGTTTGTTGAGATTTTATTATTGTGTGATTATTATATTTCAATTCAACTAAATCCAATAAATTAAATGTTTCATTAAAAAAATTTGGTTCATTATATTGATAACCGTTATTTTTTGATAATGTCAATCCTGTATTATCATTAACATCAGCATTATAAAAATATTGAAAATATTGTACACTTAAATCATCAATAACTATTGAATCTTCGATCTCCATTACCTTTGTACCAAAAAAAGTTTCCTCTTCTAATAGATTAAATGTTCCATTGACAGTTTCTTTTTTATATTTTTTTAAAATTAAATTCTCTTTCATTTTATTCTATTTCATTTTTAGTTCTGAAAAAATAATCATCATCCCAAGATGATTTGAATATAAATCTTCTATCCCATTGATATCCAAATTCATCAATCATAGGATATATAGATCTATCTTCTTCTGTACCTTTTATTTTTAATGGATTTTCATATTCAGTAACTTTGGAATAAATTAATTCTGATATTTCACCAAAATATGATAAATTCGTATCAAATTTTGTATTTCTTTCTAAACTTGATGTATATGTATTTCCTGTTTGTATACCATTTATAGTGTAATGCACAGTTATACAAACACAATCGATATAGGCAATATTAACAATTGTTGTTGAATCGTTTATTTTAAATCCTTTTACACTAACATACACACCAAAATTTGGACTATTGATATCCAATGCTGTTAAACCTGTCAAATTCCACATATCAACTTCATTACCATATGTAACTGATGTTGTTGTAGTAGACCAATTATCGACATCTTGTATATTATTAGCATAATTATTACCAACCACACCAGTTGGATCAACTAAACTTATTACATCATCAACTATACCAGCATAAGCACCATAATCAACACTTGATCTTCTTCTAATATCCACTTCTATGCCATTAATAACAGAATCTAATGGTATATTAAAAACAAAATCATATATATACAGTATATTTGAAATCAAATCTTCACTATATTCTAATTCACACAAGGTATAATTACCATCACATAAACCTAATGATTTATCTTTAAATATCCAACTAGATATATTTGATGATGAACTTATTGTTGTTACTTGTGTTATGAGACTACTCAACTTTGATTCAATACTTGATATAGAATTTAACATAACATCATATAAATCTTGATAGAAGGTTAATTCTGTATTTAATTTATCAATTACTAATTGATCATTTATTTTATTAGCATTATTTAGATTGTTTGTGACGATTGATATTTGTTCTGTAATATATATCAAATTATTATTTAAAATATTTAATTCATTTTTATTTTCTGATATAATTAATGATTTATTTGAATTTGATATTTCATTTATTTCATTAAAATAGCCACCGCATTTTGTTTGTGTAAAAAAACCACCATTAATAACTGTATATTCAATAGGATAAAACAATTCTATGTCCTTGAATATTGGTTCATAAAATCCATTATATCTATAAATATTATTAGAATAATTTAATTCTTTCGTAAATCTTTCTTTTGGTAGTAATTCTTTTTCATTCATTATAATATATCTTGATAATGGCTCTTTTATAAAAGAGTTATCATATATTGTTTCGTTGAAATCTGTTTTAAATTTATCATAGATATTAAATTTTGGACCTTTTATAGATGCTACTATATAAGAATTTTTTTTAGTTTCTATACTATTAGGTAGTTCACAATCTAATTTTATTGGAGTAAAATCATTACTCCAAGAAGATACATTTCGCATTGGATAATTTACATCATTAACATTACCAACATTTATTTTAGAATTACCATAATCTAACCAATCATTCGTATTATCTTTACCAATATAATGAAATGTGACATATTCATCAAATCCATTTTTATTATTCATATCATTTAAAGATGCAATATAATTAGATGCTGATATTAGATTAGGATCATAATTATCGAATGATGTAACACCACTAATTGTTTGATTATGATATAATCCTTCTCTTTGATCAAAATTTGATGTATTATTGAATGTTAAATAATTATTCATTAAAACATCAGGATTAAGTTCATTAACATTAGTAAAAATATAATCTATATTATTATTTATAACAATTAATATATTTTTATATTTTTCATTTATGAACACATTTATACCATTAACACTACCTAAAACACCTTTTTCAGATATAACAGCTTCACTTGTTGGAAATTCACGAATAATATTATATGACATTGTTATTTTTATTTTTTATGAGTCTAGATCAATAGATAATATATCACCCCAAGTCATAGTTGCATCATTATATTTTGTATTTAATATAACAGAAAATTTATAACCATTATAATTAATATTTTTATCTGTAATATATTGTTGTATTAAATCATCATCACCTCTTATAATATTTGTTAATTTAAAAGCATTATATTTTATTCCTTTGAAAAGTGTTGTTGAAGGAACATATTGATCACCTCCATTAAATATCGAATAATGTGTTGTTTGTTCATATTCACCTTCTATATTTAAATTCCTATTATTTTTAAAAAAATAGTCAAAATAATCAAAATCACTATCTATATATTTATCTATATCAAAATAATTTTCTGTCATTTTTTCGGTCTCAATAGATAAGGTTTGATTATCATAATAATTGATATTATATGACACATCAATATTAACACCGTTTTGTGTTTCAAATGATGAATAAAAATCACCAATTCTATAAAAATAATCGTGTGTTTTTGATAAAATATTTGGATTTTTACTAAAAACATCAGTTGTTTTATTATATAATGAACCAACCTTATTACTATTGTTTAATTTATATGGATAATCTGAATGAGAAATAGAATTTTTATAACCCCATTTGCAAACACTTTGATTTTTCATCCATATATCAGTCAAACCATTTTTATCTATTTCAAATAATTCATCACTTGCAATATATTCAGATGAAACATTTATTATATTACCAGAATTAATATTAGTATTTTCATAATATTTAAAAACTATTGAATCACTTGCATCTCTGTGTTCAACAGAATATAATTTATGTTCTGTTGTAATTGAATATTCATCTTTTTTATTAAAATCAAAATTTGCAAATCCAGTATCAATACGACTAAAATCAAAATCTTTTATATCTCTAAATTTAATTCTATACACTTTAAAAATTAACGGCTTCTCTTTATTTTCAACATTAACAACAGTACCAGTATTTATATCATGTATCCAATATGTCAATTCTTTATCTGTACATTTTATACCATAATCTGTTCTTATATAATGTTCTAATAAACCATCTATTTCATTTATTTTTTTCTCAATAACATGATATTTATCATTTATATTAATTAAATATAAATCACTATATAAATCCTCAACACCATCTTCTCTTATCAACCTATCAAGATAAAATGATAACTGTGTTCTCGGTTTTATTCTATTATTATAATTTTGATTATCTAGATCATTAAATTCAATATCTATTTCATAATCTCTTGTAATATCTGTTATTAACAATTCTTTATCAGAAATTATCTTATAATAATAAATATCATCTGATAATGTTCTTACAACTGAATATAATTCATTTAAAGCATAAACGTAATAATTGGCATCGTCATCCCAAGTTATATTAAATGGCATCGTACTACCAGTTACTTGATTAGTAGACATGAAAATATTATTTTCCAACTTCAAACCAGTTATTAAAGATTTAGATCTATATGGTGTTATTGTTCTAACTAATTCCAAATCAACATAGAATCCATAATATCTATTTAAAGAATATTTTTTATATTCAAATGGTGAAGCTGGATTATCATCAAATAAAAATTTAAAGTTAGCAATATTTGGAAATATTAATTCATTGTTTTTATAATTTTCAGTTATAAATTCTTCAAATTTAAAATGTGGATTTTCATACCATAATTTATCTTCCATATACAAAGATTTATCTGTATATACACCAGTAAAATAATCAATACCATACCATTTAGTGAAATTATATTTCTTGGAATCAA
>CAZCJR010000059.1:0-29340 GCA_964499225.1 uncultured Cellvibrionaceae bacterium
CCTGCGTCTCAGTTAATAACTGCACGCGGAGCCGCATGGCGAAAATCCGGATTTTTAGCGGCGCATTGCTCTTCAATAAAGTGCTTTCCAATAAGTTGTTCCCCAACAAAGGATAGGAGCTGGAAATGAAAATCTTCATCACGAGTGTTTTGTTGCTTGCAACAGGCTCAGCCGCCGCGCACAACTCATGCAACCTGGAATTGGATGCGGGTCTGCGCATTACCGACCACAGCATTGAGTTTTATGACGAAGATAAACAAATCTACAAAATTGTTGAGGATCAATATGTAGTAGTGGAAGGGCAAACACTCAGGCTAACCCGGTCACAGCAGGAGGCAGTCGAACATTACGCGGCGAGTATCCGCACCGCGATGCCGGAAGTGCGCGGCATGGCACTGGAAGGTATTGATCTGGCGATTGAGGCCATCACCATCACTTTCGATGGTTTGCTTGGCGATAAAAATCAGGTTTCTGCCCAATTAACGACAGAACTGAACAACGTAAAAAGCGATGTGAATCGCTACTTCACTTCGGGCGATCCCATTAATTTCAATCGCGGTAATGACGATAGCCCCGATTTTTTAGGCAAATATTTTGAAACCCGTGTTGAGCGCATTATGGAAACCTCGGTGCAAAACTCTATCGGCAGCATCATGTTTGCGATAGGCAAAGAAATTTTGGCGTCGGGTGGCAACATGGAAGCCTTCGAGGCGCGCATGAATAAATTCGGTGCACAAATGGACGCGCAGATGAACGCAAAAGCGGCCGGAATGGAGGTGCGCGGTAAAAAACTGTGCAGCACGATGCATGCTGTTGATGCGCGTGAAGAGCAGTTAAAGCAGCTTGTGCCCGCCGTTCAGTCATTCAACATTATCCGTGTAGAAGCATCCAATACCGAGCATGCACAGCAAGAAATTTAATTTGCAGGAACTCAACTATCAATTTTATTCAATATCGATTTGTAAAAAACGGGAGCTGATTATGTTTATACGTGCCTTTGTAATGACGGCGATAGTTTCATTGCTTGCGCCGGCGACCTTAGCCGAAACGGTAGCAAAAGTTTATCCGGTAAAAGATTTTACCGAGTTTGTGTCGGGCGGTAATACCTCAATAGAAATTAGCCAGAGCGACACCGAGTATTTGCGCGTAGAGGCCGATGCAGAGGTGATGAAACGCATTAAAGTTGATCAGACGGGCAAGCGCGTCAGTATCTGGGCGAAAAGTAGTGGCGGTTTTTTAAATTGGTTTGGGCACAATAATGACCCTGTGCGTGTAGTGTTGCGAGTCAAGCAGCTTGAGTATCTGGAAATATCTGGCGGCGCACGCGCCACGCTGAGCGATTTACAAGGTGAAAAATTTCAGCTCAATGTCAGTGGCGCAGGTAATGTCAACTTTGCGGCGCTCAATGCAAAACTATTGAAGATGGAGTTGTCCGGTGCCGCCAATGTGCGCATCGAAAGTGTGAATAGTCAGGCGCAGAAATTCCATCTGTCAGGTGCATCCAATATCGAAATAAAATCGGCGAGTAATTCCCAGGAGTTGGATGTGAGCGCAAGTGGTGCAAGTAATTTTCGCGGCAAAAACCTCACCGCTAAAAAAGCCAACCTTGGCGCGAGTGGTGCCTCGCATGTAGCTGCCGCCGTCACTGAAATACTAATGGCAGAAGCTAGTGGTGCATCGAGTGTTGACTACTACGGTAACCCCAAAGCCAAAACTAACACCAGTGGTGCAAGCCATGTGAATGCGCATGTGGTCGAGTAACGATTTATAGGTGCCAGTCTCAAACAATAGGGAGAGGGAAAATGAAATTCTTTTTGCACTTGATATTATTTTTGGTTGCTTTTGTACAGCACACAAATGCAGGCGAACCGGTCTTATCACCGTTAGAGATTGTCAATAAGCGCATGCATGCTTACAACCAACATGACATAAAGGCTTTTTTAAAGCTGTATTCCGAGAGCGTCGAAATATACACCTATCCCGACAAACCGCTCGCTGGAGGCAAGGCGCATTTGCAATCGATTTTTGAGCCCATGTTTGAAGAGGGGGATGTCGCAGTAAAAATACACCGGCAAATTGAAAAAGACAGCTATGTGATTAATCAAGAAACAGTCATTTACTTAGGTAAAAAAACGGATTATGTCTCCATCTACAAGGTTGTTGACGGCTTGATAACTGAGGTGCGTTTTGTGCGGGATATGTAAAAGTGCAGAGTCAGCGTAATGATGACAAAGATCACCTACATTATCGTTGGTTTTTGTCGTAATACATGGCCTCGTCAGCATGGCGCAACAAGTCTTTTTCGTTGTCGCCATGCAGTGGGAAATGCGCAATGCCAATACTGGGAAAAATGGTGACGAAAATTTCAGCAAGCGCAAATGGTTGGCTTAAGGATGCGTAAATTTTTTCGGCAACTGCCAGGCTCTGTTCCGGACGCTCAATATTTTCCAGTAAGACAACGAATTCGTCGCCGCCAAAACGCGCAGTAGTATCGCACTCACGTACGCAGGATTCCAGACGGCGCGCCACCTGTTCCAGTAACAAATCCCCCGCAGTATGACCATGGTTATCATTCACGGCCTTGAACTTATTCAGATCCATATACAGCAGCGAAAAAATCCCTTTGTTGCGCTTGGCGCGGGCCATAGCTGAATGAATGCGATCGTAAAACAGGGTGCGATTAGGCAGATGGGTTAATTGATCGTAAAGCGCCAGATGTTCCAGGCGTGCCATCATTTGTTTGCGTTCAATTGCTGCGGCAATTTGGGTGGAGACAAACTGCAACAGTTCCAGATTTTTTTCACTGTAGTGATGCTCAGCGGAAAAACTTTTTAACACCAGTGCGCCCAGCACGCCCGCGTGGGATTTAAGCGGCACACCCAGCCAACTTTGCAGTTGCTGGCGCTCATGCACAGCGTTGTACAGATGGGCTTCGTTGGTATCCAACACCTGCGTCAATAATTGATTTCCCATTTTGGTGCTGGCATCACCAAAAGCGACTACTACCTGTTCTCGCGAATAGGGCAGATTTACAGCGGCAGAATGTTTATCGCGTAGCGCTACGGAAAAATTATCGGCGGGTAGCAGCTCGCTAATAATGCGATGAATTTGCTCAAAGAGCGCGTGTAAATCCTGGGTGTTGTGAGAGGCTTCGGCAATCGCAAACACCGCCTGTTGAACGCTCTCGGCCTGTTTGCGGCGGGTGATGTCGCGCGCAACTGCAACCCGACATTGATCTACTTCCGACCAACGCGCCGACCACATTATATGGACGGTTTCCCCATCTTTGCGGACATAACGGTTTTCAAAGTGCGGCTGAAGTTCGCCAGCCAGTATTCTGTCCACAGTGCGCAATGTGAGCTGGCGATCATCCGGGTGCACTAACTCCAGCATTTGCTTTCCCATCATCTCGGCTTGGGTATACCCAAAAATCTGCTCGGCGCTTGGGCTCACATAAATGAAATGACCGTTTTTATCGACCACGCAAACTGCATCGAGTAGCAGGTCAATATATTTGCCTAACGAGGGGAAGGTTAGGGAGTTCATAGCGTAAATCCATTGGTGATGGCCAAGCTGGCCGCGTCGTCCTCACAGCATAGTCAGGCTGTGGGCCGCTTGTAAAACCTTTATGTGTGCTTTTGTGCAGTCGGGATTGCTTTATTTTGTTATACTGTTATAGTTATATATAGCACTATAACTTTGTTAGCGTTAACTGCTCAGAGGATCAAGGAATGCCTGAAATAACCAAAATGCAGCTGTATTTATTGCGTGCGATGTACTTATTAATCGTTGTCGGTCTCGGCTTGACAGTGTTGCCGTCGATCATAGCGCCCGCTGAGCGAATGGTTGATTCCCATTCTGTTATTCAGTCGATACTGGGTGCCTTTTGTTTGCTGTCGCTCGTGGGCTTGCGCTATCCGTTACCAATGCTGCCAATTCTTTTATTCGAATTGCTGTGGAAGACGCTGTGGGTATTGGTATACGCCTTACCGGTTTGGTTGCGTACCGGAATACTTGATGAGTATGCGGCGGGCGTGATGTTTGCCTGCGTTATGGGAATTGTACTGACGCCAGTAACGATTCCATGGCGTTATCTTGCTGCTCGTTATTTTTCTGCCGGTGGGGTAAGCAAATAATGAGGGATCAAAAAACAATTTCAGTACAAACCTATGCTCGCATTGGTGGCGTTTGTTATTTGCTCATTATTCTGTTGGGAGTTTTTGGGCAGATAGTGGTACGTGGTTCGCTTTTGGATTCAGGTGACGCCGAGGCTACCGTAGCGAATATCCAAACATCACCGTTGCTCTGGCGCATGGGTATCCTCGGCGATATTGCAATGCACTTGTTGGATATTCCGCTGATGATAATTCTTTACTTGCTATTAAGTCCTGTGCATAAGCCTATCGCCCTGATTGGGCTCGCATTTAATCTTATTCAAACTGCCGTGCTTGCAGCAAATAAATTGACTCTGATATTACCCCTTATCCTACTGGGTAATCAGGAATATATGGTGTTAGTGCCACAGGCGCAGGTGAATGCACAAATTCTACTGTTAACGGATATTCACAATTATGGCTTTGCCTTGGGTTTGATCTTTTTTGGTTTCGCTTGCTTGTGTTACGGTTTTCTGATTTTTAAATCTACTTATTTTCCTGCAGTAATCGGCATTTTTATTATGCTCGCTGGATTGTGTTACTTGATCAATAGCATTGTGTTACTAATTAGTCCTGCAATCTCTCCATATGTGTTTCCTCTGCTGGGAGTTTGTCTCGTTGCTGAATTATCGTTTTGTCTTTGGCTACTGTTTAAAGGTGTCAACTTCTCTGGCTGGCAACGCACACATGAGCAGCCTATTGGAAATGATTTTATATGAATTGGAATGACGACCAACCTATTTACCGACAACTACGCGAAAAAATTGCGGCATTAATTTTGTCGGGCGGCATTAAAGATGGTGATTCGCTGCCGTCTGTGCGGCAAATCGCCAGCGATTATCAAATTAATCACATCACGGTAAGCAAGGCTTATCAGGAGTTGGTGGATATGGAACTGGTGGAAGCGCGACGCGGTATGGGCATGTATGTGTTGCCAGGGGCAAAAGAAAAATTGCATGGCATGGAGAAAGAAAAATTTATTTCCGCCGAGGTTCCTGCCTTGCTGGCCCGCATGCGCCAATTGGGTATTAGCAAAAAAGATTTAATCGCTGCCTTGCAAGCGGCTCAAGGAGAATAACATGCAAGAAGTGATTAGCGCGCGTGGGCTGAGTAAGCACTACGGTAAAAAAGTGGCGTTGGATAATATCGATCTGCGCATAGAAACAGGAAAAATAGTCGGCTTGATCGGCCCCAATGGCGCGGGCAAAACCAGTTTGTTAAAAGGTATTTTGGGGCTGGCCCCGGTAGAGGGAGAGCTAAGCGTGCTGGGCATGAATCCGGTGCGTGAGCGTGTGAAATTATTGGAGCGGGTTTCCTTCATTGCTGATACCGCCATATTGCCGAGCTGGATCAAAGTCAGTGAGTTAATTACTTACATCGAAGGCGTCCATCCGCGTTTCAGTCGCACCCAGTGTATGAAATATCTGGCGGAAACCTCCATAGCGCTTACCGATAAAGTCCGTACGCTTTCCAAAGGCATGGTTACTCAATTGCATCTTGCGCTGATTATGGCAATCGATAGTGAATTACTGGTGCTGGATGAGCCGACGTTGGGGTTAGATATTCTCTATCGCAAACAATTTTACGAAAACTTGCTCAACGATTATTACGATGGACAAAAAACGATTTTGATTACTACGCATCAAGTGGAGGAAATCGAAACCATCCTGACTGATTTGGTGTTTATCAATCAGGGGAAAATTATATTAAACGCAAGTATGGAGCAGGTCGCGGAAACCTATGCGGAGCTGCAAGTGGACGACAATTACAGAGATCACGCTCTTGCGCACAACCCCATTCATGTGCGCCGTTTGCTGGGTGGATTTAGCATGTTGTATGAATCCGGTGCTCACCAGCGGGAGTCGCTGGCCCAACTGGGGCGTTTAACGGTACCGAGCTTGAGTGAATTGTTTGTTGCCAAAATCAAACCACAAACCTTGGCAAAGGAGATTGCGTGATGTCTGGAAAGTTAATAGTGATGCAATTACAGCGTGAATACTGGGAGCATCGCGGCTTGTTTCTTTTTATACCCTTGATCTGTGCGCTAATTGTGGCGAGTTTTTGCATTCTGGGGGTTGTCAGTGATCCAACCCTCCGCCTGGCAAATGGTGCCGATGCTAGCTCGCTCGACCCTGGATTTCAGAAGTTTTTGATGGTAGATGAAACAGGGAAGGGCTTTAAACTTAACTTGGAAAGTAATGAGCTTTTTGTGAGCGTCCTTGCCATTCAGCAGTTTATTGGATGGTGGTTCTTCACCATGATCAGTTTGTTTTTGACTCTGTCTTATTGCGCTTCTTGTTTGTTTGCTGACCGTAAAAGCCGCGACATTTTATTCTGGCGGTCGCTGCCGGTGAGTGAACTATTTAATGTGTTAATGAAACTAGTGGTTGTAGTAATTAGCGTTCCTTTGTTGACGCTACTTATGAACACCCTGACCAGTATTTTGTTGCTGTTAGTGATCGGCATATGGTTGGGTGATTGGGGACAATTTGTCACCGCGCTACAAACTCTACCGCTGTTGGGTAACTATCTATTTGGCAGCATGGGGCTAGCGCCACTTATATTGCCCATTTTTGCCTGGACGATGCTGGCTTCAGCCTACGCCAAAAGGTCGCCTTTTTTAGGTGCCAGCTTTATTCCCTTAATTCTGCTGGTTGCCGATCGTTTTCTCAATCACTTTTTGGGAATCAACATCCGTGTTTATGAATTAGTTAAAGCATACCTACAGGGTATTGGTGATGTTATGCAAATGTCGTTCGGTGATTCCAGCAAGGGCTATGTGAGCTTTGCATTTAACTACAATGCTGATGTCGCTATCTATGGACTGATAGTAATAGTGGCGCTGGGGGTTGTGTTATGGCTGCGCAATAATCGTTACGAAATATAACTTTCATTTCATCGATACCATACAAGGATTTATGCATGAACACCTCCAGCTTATTTGGGCATAAGGCCCTGCAGGCCGCAGCCACGTTTTGGTTTATCACTCTCGTTGCCGGGCAGTGGTTATTCGCAACCTATTTGATTTTGTTTTACGGTGGAACGGCGGTGCGTGGCGAAATGCATCTGTGGAAGGAAAAGTTGACGCATGGTTATGTGGCCGGGGATTTTGTCGGCAACGCTGCGGTAGCGGCTCATTTATTATTGGCCGCCATTATTATGGTGGCGGGGCCGCTGCAATTGATTCCAAAAATACGCGCGCGCCTGCCGGTATTTCATCGCTGGAACGGTCGTGCCTATTTGGTATCGGTAGCGCTTGCGAGCATTGCCGGGCTTTATATGTTGTTTGTGCATGGAACCGTGGGTGGCATTGTGCTGGTTGTTGCCCAAAGTCTGGATGCGGTTTTGATTTTAGTATTTTCAGCTCTTGCATTGCGCGCTGCGTTGATGCGTGATTTCACGGCGCATCGTCAATGGGCCTTGCGCTTATTTTTGGTGGTGAGTGCGGTCTGGTTTTTTCGTATCGGTTTGATGTTGTGGTTGGTCATTCACCAAGCCCCTGTTGGTTTTGATCCCACTACATTCACTGGCCCCTTTGTTACCTTTGTCGCCTTCGCTCAATACTTCATTCCACTGTTTGTGCTTGAGCTTTATTTTTGCGCACAGAAATCTACTTTCAGTCACGTCAAGCTTGCAATGGCAATTTTACTGGCAGTGTTAACCGTGATGATGGCAGCGGGGATTTTCGGTGCGTTTATGGGGCTATGGTTGCCTAACTTTTAGGTTCGGTTTGGTGCTGCTATAAATTTTTCAACCTTCCATCAATAATATTCCAAGGATTAAATCTGACCATGCTTGACGTTAAAGGAATTACTAAAAAAGTGACAACAGCAGAGGGTGACTTAACGATTTTGCATGATCTTTCGCTCACAGTTGCAGCAGGTGAATCCCTTGCAATCATCGGAGCGTCTGGTTCGGGGAAATCTACGCTGCTGGGAATATTGGCGGGTCTGGATGTGCCCACCACCGGCAAAGTTATTTTAAATAATCACTCGCTTACCTGCCTTAATGAAGAGGGTCGGGCGCGAGTGAGAGCGGACAATGTTGGTTTTATCTTTCAATCTTTTCAGCTGTTGCCCGGTTTGACTGCGTTGGAAAATGTCATGTTACCGTTGGAGCTGCGCGGCAATAAAAAAGCAAAAGATTTGGCAATGGATTTTTTAGTGCTAGTGGGATTGGAAAAGCGTACCAGCCATTACCCGCAACAGCTATCCGGCGGCGAGCAGCAGCGAGTTGCCATCGCGCGGGCATTTGCCAGCCAGCCCAAAATTCTTTTTGCCGATGAGCCAACCGGCAATTTAGACAGTAACACCGGTGCGCGTATTATTGATTTGCTATTTCAATTAAATGCGGAGCAGAACGCAACACTTATTCTGGTTACCCATGAACACCGCCTTGCATCGCGCTGCCAAACACACATTGAATTATCGGCAGGCGAAATGATGCCCTCGCAGGGTAACCAATAATGTTGGGATTAAAATTATTGTTTCGTAATTGGCGCAGTGGCGAGTTAAAGCTGTTGGCGGTTTCCCTTATGCTTGCTGTGGCTGTCCTAAGTGGCATCTCCCTTTTTTCTGCCAGACTTGAATCAACTCTGTTGTTACAAAGTAATAGCATCTTGGGTGCAGATGCTGTTGTCAGTGGTTCTGTGCCGATGAGTCAGGAATGGATTGACCGCGCCACAGAGGACAAGCTCCAGCAGTCATTTGCCACTACGTTTATGTCAGTTGTTTATGCGAAAGATGAGATGCAGTTGGCATCGATTAAGGCCGTAGATTCGTATTACCCATTGCGCGGGCAACTGGAGATTAGCCAAGTAGTTTATGCGGAAAATGCTGCCGATATTAAAACAGCCAGTGCAGCTCCTGCCGCTGGTGAGGTATGGGTAGATTCACGATTATTTTCCGCATTAAAAATAGCCTTGGGTGACAGAGTTTCCGTAGGCGATGTGGATCTAACGCTGACTAACATACTTATTGACGAGCCGGACGGCGTGAATCCATTTTCTACCTTTGGCGCGCGCTTGATAATGAATATTGTTGATCTGCCAAAAACCAATATTCCTCAAGAGAATTATCAATGGCTGCTTGCTGCGAACAATGGCAAAAATTTGACTGGCTTTCTTGAGAGAATAAAACCTGACCTTAATCAACACCACAGTATTGCAACCATTGAGTCGTCGCAGGAACAGTTAACGGCCAATTTAAAAACCGCCAAAAATTTCCTGGTCATCGCATCGGTGATGGCGGTGCTCCTTGCTGGTGTAGCAATTGCTATTGCGGCGCGCCAATTCTCAGTGCGCCACACTAATCAGGTTGCGCTTATGAAAAGCTTGGGCGCTGGTGCTGTGCGTATTCGGTTATTGTATTTCGGACAGTTATTGATGTTGGGTGTCGCGGCGACTTTGGTTGGTTTGGTGATAGGTTACGGGATTCAGGAAATTGTCGCAGTTAACATCAAGCAGTTGTATCAGATTACACTGGTGTCATCGGGTGTTTATCCCTATGTGCTGAGTTTTATCGGAGGTTTGGTTTGTGTGCTGTGTTTTGCATTGCCTGCGCTCTGGTTTTTGCCTGGTATTCCCCCGCTTAAAATTTTACGCAGGGAATTAGCGGTGAATCTGCCGCAGGTGTGGTTGCAAATAGGCTTGGCACTGTTTGCGATGGTGGCGTTGGTGGGCCTATTTAGTCGCAATATAAAAATCACCTTAAGTTCAACTCTGGGATTACTGGTTGTTTTGGTAGTGGCCTGTGTTGTGTCCTGGTTGTTGTTGAAAATCAGTAAGCTATTCATTAGCAATTTAGGTGGGGTCTGGCGGCTCGCATTTGCGGGAATGCAAAAACGTAAGGGGCAAAGTGTTGTACAGGTGGCCATTTTTTCAGTGGCGTTGATGCTATTGCTAACCCTGACGATTATTCGTACCTCATTTATTGCGGAATGGCAGAGGCAAATTCCTGCTGATTCACCGAATCATTTTATTGGCAATATGAATGCTGCTGACGTGGCAGATTTCAAACAGTTTTTGCTCGATAGACGTATTGATGTGAGCCCCATTTATCCTGTCGTAAGAGTCCGAATCGCAAAAATTAATACGGTCGAACCGGGTGAGGAATTGCGCAATCGCCATCCTGCATTTAAGCAGGAATTATATGTAACTGATTTCGATTCATTGGCGAGTGATCATGACATTGTGGAGGGGCAATGGTGGGATTTATGGCAAAAGACCGCGCCTGATACCCTAGGTGTTTCAGTAGATGTTGAATTTGCAAAACGTATCGACCTTCGTATCGGCGATAAGATGACCTTTTCTATCGGAGGTCTATTTATGGATGCAGAGGTCACGAGCTTTCGGCGTATTGACTGGAAGTCGTTAAATCAAAATTTTTTATTTCTATTTGAACCCGCTGCACTTGATCGTTTTTCACCGATTTATGGCACCAGTGCGTTCATTCCACCAGACGATACACAATACCTTAATGATTTTGCTCGCGAACATCCCAATTTATTGTTATTGAATTTTGGGCGGATGATTGAAAATATCCAAAAAATTATCAGCCAGGTTAGTGACGGTATTGGTCTGGTGCTTTGGTTGACTCTGGGCGCCGGGTGCCTGGTGCTGTTTGCGGCAGTAATGGGCAGTATTGAAAGCCGTAAACAAGAGGCGGGCCTGCTGCGTGCGTTGGGAAGTTCGCGCCGCTTAATGTTGGGCAGTGTGCTGGTCGAGTTTGCCATTCTGGGTTTTTTATCGGGTTTAATTGCTATCGTTGGCGCTGAATCATTTTTGTTCGCTTTGCAACACCTCGTGTTTAAGAATGAAATACAACCCCACTACACGTATTGGTTGGCATCGCCACTTATTGGCATGGTGTTTATTGCAACATTGGGCGTTGTTTGCTGTCGAAGTGTGGTTGTTACGCCTCCGGCGGTGGTATTGCGCGAGGCCTCTTAATGGGTGCCGTGGCTTGATAGATGGAAGGTGAAGTTAATGATCAAATGTTTGTTTTTGCATCGCTACCCCTGTGCATTGCTCATCTGTTGTGCAATGACTTTGTCTTCAAAGGTGCTGGCCGATGGTTTGGCAGATTTTCGCAATGCATTAACACAACTACAGTCCTCCGCTCCTATCGCCGTTGATGCACAATTCAAATTATTTGGCCGCAGCGGCGAACACGACGAATTAATCGAGCGTGAAGGTGTGATTAATGTGCGTTTGGAGGATGGTGAAAATGGGTTGCGCGCCGTCTACTCGCCCGACTTGATCGCGCAATTACATGCTGAAGAACTGGCAAAGATTGAAGATGAAGACGTAAAAAATTCAGCGCTCAATGCGGTCGGGCAATTTCAGTACTGGGAGTGGCGCGAACTTCTGTATCCGGCCTCCCAAATGGAGTTAGTGCTGGGCCGTTACCGTTTTGTGAGCGAAAAAATGGATGTGCTCAATGACAATCCGACCAGATTGCTTACGTTTAGCATGCCCAAAGAAAAAATCGATAAAAACTTTCGCAAGTATGTAAAAAAGTACAAAAACCATTTGCAGATATGGATTGATGATAAAGGTGTTCCACTCGCCAGCCAGCTTACGGAGAACGGCTCGGGGCGCGTGTTTATTGTGATTGGCTTTAGTTTCAAGAATGAAGTTCACACCGAGTATCGGCAGCTGGGCGCGCGTTTGATCGCGTTAAAACGCGAAGTAAAAGATGAAAGCTCTGGTGCTACCATGCAGAGTCAGCGCCACTTTGTGACCACACTAAATCCTGTTGACTGACGAACTGCTAAGATGAGCGGTCGCCTCTGGGTGAGCCGCTCTGTGCTCGCCCCACCAATTCTGCTAGGCTTTGCTCGCTACTAGAAACCACACTAACCCTAAAGGAACTACGCTATGTTAAAGCGCTACTCGGCTTATGCCTTCAGTTTGCTACTGCTTGGTGGAATCGGTTTGGTGGGCTGCGAGTCTACCACTACCGCCAAGCCCGCCGTACAAAACATCGAACACGTCAGTATCATCACCAGCCCTAATGATGATCGCCAATATGCCGCCATGCTGCTGCCGAATGGTTTGCAGGTGGTGTTGGTTTCCGATCCGTCGCTGGAAAATTCTGCTGCCTCGCTCGCGGTGGGTGTCGGCAGTGCGCACAATCCGGAAGACCAGCTTGGCCTAGCGCATTATTTAGAGCATATGTTGTTTTTGGGTACTGAAAAATATCCCGAACCGGATGGGTTTATGAAATACACCCAGGCCAATGGCGGCATGACCAATGCGTTTACCGCTTACGATAAAACCAACTATTTATTCCAGATCAATGCCGGAAAATTCGACGAGGCGCTGGATCGCTTTAGCGATTATTTTAAAAAACCAACTTTTGATCCCGATTTCAGTGATAAAGAACGCAATGCGGTAAACAACGAATGGTCGCTGCAAAAAGCGCAGGATAACTGGAACCTTTATGCACTGCAGGGTTATACCGCTAACCCTGCTAACCCCAGTTCAAAATTTACCATTGGCAATTTGGAAACCCTGAAAGATAAACCGGGTTCGGTGCTCAATGATGAAATGAAAAAGTTTTATGATGCCTACTATTCTGCAAACATCATGAAATTAGCGTTGGTCGGTAAACAATCGCTACCGGAATTAAAAGCGCTGGCCGAAAAGCATTTCGCAGCCATCCCGAATAACAATGTGGTCTTGCCAGAAGTCACTGTGCCCGGTTTGACCAAAGCCGAAATGGGCAAAAGCATTCACTATAAACCGATTAAAGAATTAAAAGCCTTGTATGTGGATTTCCCTGTTAAATCGAATAAAGCTGAATGGCGTTTGAAACCCAATGAGTTTATTCATAGCTTATTGACCTCTGAAGAGCCCGGCACCTTGGGTGAACAATTGCGTGCGCAAGGCTTGGTAAAATCATTAACCGCCTATTTTGACACCGAAGCTTACGGTCCGGATGGAATCTTGCGCATTCAGTCAGATTTAACCGATGCCGGTTTACAAAAGCAGGATGAAATTGTCGCGGCCATTTTTGCCTATGTGGATTTAATCAAGCGCAAAGGTCTCGATCAAAATTATTACCGCGAGTTGCAAGCCATGCGGACTAAAGATTTTGCCAACGCACCCAAACCAGATCCGCTGCAACAGGCCGTTGGTTTGGCGATGGCGCAATTCGATCTGCCCGTCGAGAGCCTGATGAATTCGGAATACATTTACGAGCGTTATGATGCGAAAGCAATCAAATCAGTGTTGGCGCAGTTGGAAGAAAAGCGTGCGCGCATCTGGTACGTCAATCCCGATGTGCATGCTGATACTCCGGTACCATTTTTTGATGGAAACTATGCTGTCCGCGATATTACCCAGGCAGAGTTCAAGCGTTGGAGTTCATTAAAAGCCAACTATAAATTTAATTTGCCGCCGTTAAATGATTTGTTTTCTGATCAGCAGGCACCGATTGTTGAAAATCTCTATCTCAAGCCGCAGCAGGTGGTGAGCCAAGCAGGTATTGAAGCATTTTTGGCACACCCCGAATTTTATCGTGAAGACAAGGGCAAGCTGGCGCTGCAGATCAATGTCGATTTTGCCTTGAAATCACCTAAAGAAGCGGTGTTGGCGCATATGGTCAACGATATTTTTGCCAAACAAACTATGACACTGATGGATCGCGCTGGTCGTGCATCTTTGGGCATCAACACATCGGTGATGGATGTAAATAGCCAAGGCATTTATATTTCTGGCTACACCAGCAAACATCCCCAATTGCTGCAACAGATGTTGAAAGAGTTTATTGCACTCGATATTAGCGAGAAACATTTTCACGAAGCCATGGATAGTTTCCAACAAAATATGGCGAATAAGAAAAAGAACCATGTGTTCCGCCAATTGTTTGGTCACGCCCAGCGGTTGATGTATAAAACCCAATGGAGCGATGAAGAGGTGTTGGCCGCTGCAGAGAAAGTAAGCAAAGCCGATGTCATCGCCTACCATCAGGCTATTCAAGCTGATCCATTACTGCGCTTGTATGCGGTAGGCAATTACACCGAAGCTCAGGTGCGCACTATGGCGCAAGAGGCGGCGGCGCTCTTGCCAGGCAAACGTTTGCCGGAATCGCGCGCAATCAATCACTATGTCACGCCAGCAACAGGGCAGCTACTGAGTTTGAGCGATGACGTGGAGCTGGCAGATAGTGCGGTGTTACAGGCCTGGTTTGGCAGTAAAAAATCTGACGATGAGCAGGCGCAACTAGCTGTGCTCAATTCCCTGTTTAGCAACGCCTTTTTTATGCAGCTGCGCACCAATGAGCAACTGGGCTACGTGGTAACCAGTTTTAATTATCCAGTGGATGATGTGCCTGGTTTTGTCATGTTGGTGCAAAGCTCCAACACGGATCTGCCCGGCGTTAAAGCGCGCATGGATAAATTCCGTAAAGATTATCTCGCCACGTTGAAGGCGACCGATGAAAAAGAAATTGAGTCAGCCAAACAAGCAATGATTGCGAATGTTCTGGAAAAGCCTACCGATTTTTATTCGGAAGCTGATCGCTACAGCGGTGAATTCTGGCATGCCAAATATAAATTTGACGGGCGTGACCGCTATCTGGCGTCATTGCAGAAAGTGACTAAAGCGGACTTGGTGAAAATCTACGAAAATCTGTTGCTAAACGATAAGAGTGGCAAAGCGCTGCTCCAGTTGCGCGGCACCAACTTCAAAGATAAACCCTTTGCGCCAGTAAAATAATCCTGCCTCAGCCCCGACAATGTAATTGTCGGGGCGATTGGATTAGAATGCCGGCACTATTAACTTTGGCGAGCAAATTATGAGTGAACAAAACGACGATGAGCTGTTCTGGGGCTTGGTTGAGAAGTTTATCGAACAAGCCAATGACGCCTGTGAAGATGCTGATCCTGGTATTGTCAGTGCCGCATTGATGAACGCGGCCGCGCGCTTTAATGCGTTTGTGGTTGCACAAAGTTCACTCGATAAAAATGAATTCGCTGAGGATGTAGATGGCACGACTAATTATCTAAGCGGCCGCTATCGCGATTTCCTAAAAGAGCATATGGAAGACTACCGCGAGAATTATTCGACATTGATTGGGGTTAGAGAATTGCCGGAAGAATAAGCTGGTACTGTCCCCCTAGTAACAATCAGTAAACAATGCAAGTGAGGCGACTATCGAGTCGCCTTAATTTTTTTATTGGTAGTCGCAAGACCCAAACGCTTTATATCCTTCAGCCATTGCGGCCCCGTTTTTCATACCCAAAAGAATGTGTCGTGCAAATAGACAGCTGCTAGGATTAAGATCATAACAACTCCCCTAGGGGAGGGTGTTATGAACGTCCAATCAACCAAAGTCACAGCCTTGTTTGTTTTAAACACGTTGTTTTTTTCTGAAATTACAAAAGGCGGCTACCTCATGACGTTTTCTCAATTAGTAATTATTGCAGGGCTTTTGAGTACACTTATTTCTCCACTTTCTTCTGCGGATACACAGGCTCAGCATAAACACGCAAAATCCACTGCGATAACCGCGCTTACTGCTGCGGAAAAAATGGGTAAAGGCTTTAATCTGGGGCAAATGTTTGAGAATGACCAGCATCCTGCAACTCTTGCCAGCGCAAAACCCAAAATTGATGCTTACTACGAAAATGGTTTTCGCTGGGTGCGCATTCCCGTGACCTGGACGGAAACCATCGGCGGTGTACAGCTGGCTGATCCTGAGACGGGTAAAATAGATCGCTCGCTAGCGAAGTTAACCGAATTAAAAGCGGTGGTGGACTATGCTCTGGGCAAACCCGATATGTTCGTCATCATTAATGCCCATCATGAAAAGGCATTAAAGGATGGCAACAAAGCAAACGTATTGGAGCAGTTGTGGGCCGACATCAACGACCTATTTAAAGACCGCAATCATCGCCTTATTTTCCAACTTCTCAACGAGCCCCATCTAAATAACCGCGACCCAATGCCACCTGAAAATTTGCGTAAGATGAGTGCGCTTGCCTACAACAAAATTCGTGCGGTGGATGCAGAGCGCATTATCGTGATCGGTGGCAACCAATGGTTTGCTGCTGACGAAATGGCAAAAGTCTGGCCGAATTTGGATCAGGTCGGCGGTGGCAAAGATAAATATTTAATGGCCACATTCCATCACTATAATCCCTGGACATTTAACGGCGATAATCAGGGAGACTACGCGGACAACTGGACCGATGCCGATATAAGCGGCCCTATGGATACTATGTTGTATTGGTCAAAAACTATCGGTAAGGGCATGCCCATTTACATCGGCGAATGGGGCACCGGCTGGCAAAGTCGCTATCCCGTATTTAATTGCAATAATATTCGCTCGTGGTACTCAAAATTCGATAAAGAATATGCCTCCCCAAAAGGCATACCTACAGCAGTGTGGGACGACGGTGGCTGGTTTGAAGTGTTTGACCACAAAACAAATAGTTTTAAAAATAATTTGATCGAGTGCATCAACGGCAAATGCAAATGGGATGGTGGGGAGCGGTTTAATCAAGGCTGTAAGTGATTTTTGATTGTGATGTAATTGTTACGAAACAGGAGGGCGCCATTTGGCGCCCTTTTTTTGCTGGCTGGTGCCATTTGTCATCTGGCTGTTTAGTTTTGTTAATTTTGCTTTCATTATCACGGTGTCAGTGGGATTATCTGTCGGCTCAGCGGTCCGATAAGGGTAATAAACGGATACCTGCCTATGTCTAATCATTTTTATCATCTTCTCGCCACCTGGTTCCCCTTAAAAGACGAGGCCAATTGGGTTTTGGGCGCAGTGATTCATACTCGCGGCTCTGTTTATCGCAAAACGGGCGCGCTCATGTTGCTCAGTGATGCGGGCCATCAATTAGGGTTATTAAGCGGTGGCTGCATAGAATCAGATTTACTATTGCAAGCGCGTAAAGTAATCGCGTTGGGCAAATCGCGTCGCCTCGTCTACGACGCAGCCGATGACAGTAATATCGCCTGGCGCTTGGGCATAGGTTGCGGTGGTGCGGCAGAAGTGTTGCTGCAACCTTGTAATATGGACAATGAGTTCCTCCAATTACCTGCCGTGCTCAGCTGTCTGCAACAGCAGCAGGCGTGCCACGTCAAATTGCAGATCGATGCTGCGCAAGCGAGCTTCACACCTTGTGCGCGCGCATTTTCGCAGCGCCAGCACGGTAGTTTGCAGCTCGATATGGACGCGAGCAGCGGCGATAAAAAAATTCTCTCGACCTTAATCAATCCTTTGCCGCATTTATTAATTCTTGGCAGCGGTGTGGATCTTATCCCGCTGTGCCAACTGGCGCTGGTGATGGGCTGGCGGGTGACCCTGGCCGACCAGCGTTTAAATTCGGCCAAGCGCGATAATTTTCCAGCAGGCGTTAGCGCACTGAATTTTTCGGCAGCGGAATTGCCCAATGATCTATTGCAACAAATTGATGGTGTAGTGATTGCCCACCACAATTTGCGCTTGGATGCGGAGGCAGTAGGTGCGCTGCAAACGCGTGAGCTGACAAATCCCTACATTGGTCTACTCGGTCCCGCCCAACGTAAAGCCGACGTATTGACGACTGCGGGATTAAGCGAAGCGCAATTGCGCTATGCCATCGCCGGGCCAATGGGCTTGGCATTGGGTGGTGATTTACCCGAGAGCATTGCTTTATCGGTATTGGCAGAATGCCATGCAAAAATCTTTGGCAGCAGTGCCGTTCCTTTAAGTGCCGTTCATTTAAGTGAAGTGGCACCGCAGTCTTTTGTTGTAAACGGAGCAGACGCGCCACATTTTTCTACAAGCATGAGGGCATCGCTATGATGACTGACAAAATAATAATGGATTGCTTGATTCTGGCCGCAGGTAGCGCGAGCCGTTTTGGCGGCTGCAAACAATTGGCAGATTGGCAGGGGCAACCACTGCTTGCTACCAGTATCGCCACTGCCCGCACACTTGAACCTGAACGGATCTTTGTAGTTGGCGGGGCTTTTTATCCGCAACTGTTGCAGGCACTGCCACGGCTGGATGCAAAACCCAAAAAACTTTCCGAAAGGGAATGCAGCAAGAGCCCGGTTGAATTGCTCGAATATCCCGCGTGGAAGTTGGGCGTGGGCAATTCGCTCGCCTTTGGTGTTAAACATTTGCAAAGCAGTAATCCGGTATTGGTGCTGTTGGGTGACCAACCGTTAATCAGTGCGCAGGACCTGCGCAATCTTTATCGCAGCTGGTGTAAAAATCCGGAAAAAATAGCCTGCGCAAGTTTTGCCAACACTCTCGGTGTGCCCGCAATATTCCCTGCGCGTTTTAAGGCGCCTTTATACGAATGCCGCGGTGATCGCGGTGCAAAAAATGTATTACTGCGTTATAGCGATCAAGTTATTCCTGTCCCTATGCCGTCGGCCGAATTTGACGTTGATACTCCTGCTGAGCTCACGACCTATTTGAAAAAAGTTATTTGAAATTTTACGTAAAAAGTTATCCAAAAAATAAGTATCTAAGAAAAGCAATTTAACCGTTTGTTAGCTGATTGAATTTTTCGCCAAGGAGTTACCCATGATTTCGCTTACGATTAATGGCAAAGCCCATGAATTGGATATAGATCCCGATACGCCTTTACTCTGGGCATTGCGCGACGAATTAAACATGACCGGCACCAAGCTTGGCTGCGGCATGGCGCTGTGCGGCGCTTGCACCGTGCATATGAATGGTAGCCCGATACGCGCGTGCAGTTTGCCAATCTCCGCTGCAGCGGGCGCGAAAATCGAAACGATTGAGGGTATTAATTCGCTCGCGTTTCAAGCGGTGCAACAAGCATGGCGTGATCTGGATGTGGTTCAGTGCGGCTATTGCCAGTCAGGACAAATTATGTCGGCCACGGCGCTCTTACAGACTAATAAGAAACCCACCGATGCCGAGATAGATGCAGCGATGAGTGGCAATCTTTGCCGCTGCGCGACCTATCATCGCGTTCGCGGTGCGATTCATCAAGCGGCTGAAAAATTGGGAGGTAAAGTCTAATGAACTTCCTCAAACGACAAGCCATTCAAGAGCAACAAAACTCCGGAAGCTCTGCCGTATCGCGCCGTACTTTTTTACAAGCGGTAGGTGTGGGTGGTGGATTATTAATTGGCAGCGGTTTTCTTGCGAGTAGTGCTGCGGTTAACGCGGCAGACAAACCTGCATCTTTAACAACTGATGCTCCAGTGTTTAACGCTTTTTTAAAAATCACGCCCGATAGCAAAGTCACCATGGTGGTAAAACATCTGGATATGGGGCAGGGCGTGAGTACGGGTTTAGCCTCGCTGGTTGCAGAAGAATTGGATGCGAGCTGGGAGCAAATGGAGTGGGAGTTTGCTCCAGCGGATGCTGGCCGCTACAACAATTTATTTTGGGGGGCGACGCAAGGTACCGGTGGTTCATCGTCAATAGCCAACTCCTGGATGCAGCTGCGTGAAGCAGGCGCGGCTGCGCGCGCAATGCTAGTAGCGGCAGCTGCCGCAGAGTGGAAAGTACCGGCGGAAGAGATTCGTGTGAGCAAAGGCATTATTTCGCACGGTAAGCGCAGCAGCAGCTTTGGCGCATTCGTGGCAAAGGCGTCGGTTTTACCTGTGCCGCAAAAACCAAGCTTAAAAGATCCGAAAGATTTCCAGTTGATTGGAAAAAATATTCCGCGCATTGACAGTAATGACAAAACCAACGGCACAGCTATCTACACGCAGGATATTCAACTGCCCGGCATGCTTACCGCGCTAGTCGCCTACCCACCGCAATTATTTGGCAAGGTTAAAAAAGTTGATGCGGTAAAAGCCAAGGCATCACCTGGTGTGGTTGCCGTGGTGGAATTTCCGCGCGGCGTTGCAGTCGTTGCAGAAAATTTTTGGGCGGCGAAAAAAGCGCGCGAAGTATTAAAAGTTGAATGGGATTTGTCAGCCTGCGAAACGCGTAGCAGCGATGAATTATTTAACGCCTGCCATGAGGCAGCGAGTAAATCAGGAATTAGTGTAAAAAGTGCAGGTGATGTAGTTGCAACCTTGGCAAAGGCCGAGCAGGTGATTAGTGCAAAATACGAGTTGCCCTATATTACTCATGCAGCAATAGAACCCATTAACTGCGTTGTTAAAGTAGAAAAAAATAGCTGTGAGCTGTGGTATGCCTGCCAAATGCCCACCATTGATCAGCAAGAGGTTGCCAAAGCGACCGGTATTAAAACTGAACAGGTAAACATTAATACTCTCTATGCTGGTGGCAGTTTTGGTCGCCGCGCCTGCCCGAGTGATTATGTGGTAGATGCCGCGAATATCGCCAAACAAGTTCCAGGGCGCGCGGTAAAAATGCTGTGGACACGTGAAGACGAAATTCTTAATGGTCGATATAGACCTATGGCGGTTCATCACATCAGTGGCGCTGTATCGCCAGAGGGCAAGGCTGTTGCGTGGCAGCATCATGCCGTTGCGCAAGCAATTTTGCGCGGCACACCTTTTGAAGGTTTTATTCAAGGCGGTGTGGATGGCACGGTCGCTGAAGGTATTGGCGATATGCACTACGCCATTCCTAATCTACTGGTGCAAGCGACTGAAATCCCTATTAAAGTTTCGACACTTTGGTGGCGCTCAGTTGGCCACTCGGGCAATGCGTTTGTAGTGGAAACTTTTATCGATCAACTCGCCAAAGCCGCAAAAAAAGACCCGGTCATTTTCCGCCGCGAACTATTGGAAAAAGAAGCGCGCGCCCTGGGTGTATTAAATCTCGCCGCTGAAAAAAGTGGTTGGGAAAAAACATTACCCAAAGGTGTAAGTCGTGGAATTGCAGTGCATAAATCCTTTGGTACCTGGGTTGCGCAAGTCGCGGAAGTGCGCGTGAATGCAGATGGCAGTTTCAAAGTTGAACGTGTTGTCTGCGCAGTAGATTGCGGCGTTGCAGTAAACCCTGATGTGATCCGCGCGCAGATGGAAGGCGGTATCGGTATGGGGTTGAGTGCCGCGTTGGGCGAAGCCATCACCCTTAAAAAGGGCGTAGTAGAGCAAAGCAATTTCCACAATTATCCGCTGCTGCGTATTGATGCTATGCCCAAGGTTGAGGTGCATATAGTTCCCTCAGCGGAACTGCCTTCAGGCGTTGGCGAGCCGGGTTTGCCGCCAATCGCGGGTGCTGTGGCGAACGCGTTGTTTGCAGCAACTGGAAAACCACTGACGAAACTGCCGCTGGGTACAAAAGTGTAGGCAGTATTTTGTTCACTAACAAAAACGCCGCTGGTTTTGCCAGCGGCGTTTTTTTGACCCATTTTGCGGGTTACCAAACCTTATTAGTTTTCAGATAATCAATCAGCAGCTCAGCGAGCAGCTTGTCATCGTTAATCGACGGGTGCCAATGGCAGCCTTTATAATCCAGACCTTTAAAAATAATCGAATCTATTTTCTTGAGTCCGTCTGACTTCAATGCGGTGATGACCTTGCCAACCTGCGCAGCGATTTCACCTTCGGCTTGATCTGATGCCATTAGAATAAATTGGGCCCTGGGGTTGGTGGTATGAAGAGACTTTACGAAATGTGTGTATTTGTTGACGTAGTCCTGTTGTAGCTCCTCACGCGTTTTCCAACGTTCACTTTCATTGAGTTTGGTGGAAAAATCATTAGTACCCAAACCAATAACAATCACCTGCGGTTGCCAATCACTTGCATAAATATAGTTGTTGTTATGCAGCGTGAATGGATAAAGGCCAATGAGGTTTTTATCCGGCGACGTGCCATTGTAATTGCGCACTATGCCAAAACCCGAGGAAGCGTTGATTTGATAATCTGCATTGAAGTATTTTGCGACGAGTGGGCCGAAGGCGAGTTGTGAGTGAGTGGTTGCATAAACCTCTTCGTTAGTGCATTCCTGACTCGGTGAAGTATTGCCATAACCGACAGTAAATGAATCGCCAATAAATTCGATGTGCCGTTTTCTTTTGGGTAGTGAAGCGGGTTTGTCGTCGCTGAAAAATCCATGGAAGCGACCGGTGTTCGATTGGGTCTCAGTGATTTTTTCCAGACGCACATGATGCTTGCCGTCAGTTAATCCTTGTACGACATAATCCTGCTTGCCGGGTTTGTTGACGATGACCGGTGCATTTCCGTCGACAATTAATTGGAAGATATTCCGGTCATCATCAAATTTCAACGTCAGGGAATCGCCTTTAAACGCTGTTTCAAAATAGATAGATGGCCACGAGTATTCATAGGTTTTGTCGCCTTCAGGATTACTACTCACCAGTACACGGCCGCCGGTGTGTGTCGGTAATTGCTGCATGTCGGCGGCAAAACCACATTGGCTGAATAAGACAACAGCTAATATCAAACAGGATGGGGTGAAGTTCATATGAGTCCTTTTGGGTTGTTGTGGTTGTGTGGTGCTGCAATTATTCGTAGTGTAATTCACGCAGCGAATGTCGTCTGTCAGAAATAAAAAACGCCGCAGGCGCGACGTTTCGATGTTTTAACAATCGCAAACATTTACTTCATATCAGCAATCACTTTTTGCAGACCTTTTAATGATGCTTCAACGCTTTGCATAGGGGTCATGTCTTTGGGATAAGACTCTTGCTCTACGACCAACCAAAGGGTGCCGCCGTAGGTCTTGTTGGCTTCAATCAATGCTTTCCAGTCGGTAGTATCCTGGCCGATGATGGGGTGCTCAGGGTTACCTTCAGCGGGTGCCGATGCTTTGTAGTGGGTGGTGATAGTGCGGCCTGGATAGGCTTTGATAAAAGCGATAGGGTCTTTACCTGCTACTTCAGTCCAGCCCACATCCTGCTGCAAAATCACATCTTTCATAGTGTTGGTGCCGATCACGTCCCATGGTGTTTTGCCCATCTCGCCGAGCATTTCCTCGGTGTGATTGTGATAGCCAGTGTGCATGCCGTGGGGCGCTAATTTTTTCTGGATCGCTTGCAATTCTGCTGCAACTTGTTTGGCGCCTTCGGTAGTAAAGGCGCGTTTATCCATCGGGATAATTAAATATTTGCAATCAATCGCTTTGTAAAAAGCGACGGTTGCATCAAAATTTTCAGCAGACAATTTATCAAAATGTACGTGCGCTCCCGATGCTTTTAAACCGGTTTTATCCAGAAAAGCTTTCAGCCCTTTAGGGTCTTTTTCATAAGCGCCAAAGTTACCGGCGAACTCCACACCGTCAAAACCCATGGCTTTGAGTTTTTTCAATGTGCCTTCAAAATCAGCTGCTACAGCATCTTTAATTGACCAGAGTTGTACACTCAATTGCGGTGAGGTGGGGGCAACATCAGCAGCAGCGAAGGTCGCAACGCTGACACTGGTAATTGCTGCCATGGTAAGGGCTTTTATTGTTTTGACCAGTATTGTTTTAGAGCGCTTCATAGTGGTTTCCTTTTTTATTGCATTCGGGTTATGTATTTTATAGTGCTGTAGTTGTCGTACTTGTGGTGACTCTTTTTTGTTTTCTTAAATTTTACCCATCTTCAATTGCTGCACCGCATAATCTGCAGCGCGGGCGGTGAGCGCCATATATGTCAATGATGGATTCTGCGATGCGCAGGATGCCATGGAGGAGCCATCGGTGACAAACAGGTTGGGTACATCATGGGCCTGGTTCCAGCCGTTGAGTACGGATGTTTTGGGATCTTTACCCATGCGCGCGGTGCCCATCTCGTGAATAGCCAAGCCGGGATGCCAATCTTTTTTCGCTTCGATTTTTTTCGTTATATCTTTTACGCCAATGCCTTCCAGAATTTCGGCGCAGGTGTCAGCGATATCCTCAAACATTTTCCAATCGTTTTCAGAAAGGTCGCACTCAATATGCAATTGCGGCATGCCCCATTTATCTTTCAGCGTCGGATGCAGGGAAACCTGATTTTCATAGCGCGGCAACATTTCGCCGGAGCCACCCAGATTGAATGTCCAACTGCCCGCACTGCGGATAGTGTTTTTGTAATCTGCGCCAAAACCATCGCGCTCACTGAATTGATTCCAACCTTCGCGCATTGCGCTGCCGGTTATCTGGTAGCCGCGCAAAAACGTGGGATTCATTTCGCTGTAGTTGGTAAAACGCGGCATCACTAAACCGGTGGGGCGACGGCCGGAATAATATTCTTCTTCAAACCCTTCCACGCGGCCGGATGCGCCTGCACCGTAAAGGTGATCCATTAGATAATGCCCGAGCGCGCCAGATGAATTGGCGATACCGGTAGGGAAACTTTCGCTTTTTGAATTCAGCATGATTTGCGTGGTGCCAAGCGTGGAGGCGCACAGGAAAATCACTTTGGCGAAATATTCACGCGTCTCCAGAGTGTCTGCGTCAATCACCCGAACACCGGTTGCACGATTGGTTTTGGGATCATAAATCACGCTATGCACAACGCTGTTCGTTGCGATAGTTAAATTATTGGTGGCCAGCGCCGATGGCAGTGTTGAGCTTTGCGTTGAAAAATAAGCGCCGAACGAACAGCCTTTTTGACACTCATTGCGCGCCTGGCATTGAATGCGCCCCTGAGCAGTATGGTGTGGTGCGGGAACCGACAAATGCGCGGTGCGACCCATAATGAGTTTGCGCGTTTTCCATTTCTTCTCGATGCGCGCTTTCATTTCTTTTTCTACCGCATTCATTTCAAACGGCGGAAGAAATTTACTGTCAGGCAATATCTCCAGATTTTCGGTGGAGCCGCTGATGCCTGCATGAATCTCCACATGGTCGTACCACTTTTCAATGTCTTTGTAGCGAATCGGCCAGTCTACGCCGTGGCCATCGCGCGCATTGGCCGTAAAATCATGTTCACTCCAGCGGTAGGATTGGCGATGCCACAATAGGGATTTTCCGCCTAATTGATTGCCGCGAATCCAATCGAAGGGTTTATCTTTAGGGGTACTGTAGGGATAGTCTTTGTCGTTGCCAAAAAAATGTTTGGTGGCATCGTTAAAGGCGTAACACTTTTTTTGCACGTAATGCTGCTCATCGACAATCGATTTTTCTATTTGCCCGCGAAATGGCATTTGCCAGGGCTTGACGCCTTCGCCGACATAATCTTTGCGGTGTTCGACAGGGCGGCCGCGTTCGATCATCAGTGTTTTCAGACCTTTTTCAGTGAGTTCTTTGGCAGCCCAGCCGCCGGAAATACCTGAACCTACTACGATCGCATCAAAAATTTCGGTGCTTTTGATGATATAAATATTTTTATCCATGGGGATGGCTTCTTAAGAAAAATGAAAAGGGCAAAACAAGTTAAAAGTTCAAACATGACAATAGATGCAGTGCGCAACCGCACGGCTAATCCGCTATTGCGGCAGCGCCCAGGCTTTGCCAACGTGTTTGAATTTGAAATTTCCTTTGTAACCGCCGGGAATGGCGAGGTAAGCCAATTCTTGCGTTGCCCCAATTTCCGATGTGTAGTAACCGAAGGTCACTAACGCTTTTAATTGTTTAAAAAATTTGCGGTCATCCAGGCTGAAGCCATCGGCCGCTTTTTCCATATTGGTGAGCATTTCGATTTGCTGTGTTTTGCTCGCACTTAAAAATGGTGTGCTGAAGCGTGTTTTTGCTGAATCGTCAATTCGCTCTAATCCTGCGAGCAGGCCTTGCTGTTCTTCTTTGCTTGCGCAATAAACGGCAAAGTGATTGATAAAATCGTGTACACCGGCGGCGATGGCACCGGGGGTATCGGTGGTGGGGATAATAATTTCGCCCAGCTCGCGCACCAGGGCTAACTGATTGGCGTTGAGTAAGGCTTTTTTACTCCGCGTTAAATCAGTTGGCGGTTCAAAACCGGCGGCCAAGGCTGAGAGCGAGCTGGCCGAAAGTGCCATACCGCAAGCGAGTGCAAGTTGTTTGATTGCCGCGCGACGGGATGAATCATGGTCTCTCACAACCGAAGGAATAAGCTGGGTGGCGGTGTTCATTAAAAGCCTCTGTCATTATTGTTGTGTGCTGCACAGTTGCTGTCAGGTGCATAGGCAAACACGGAAGATTGCCCGCTTCTTTTTAGGCGCGCTTGCGGCCAAGTCTAGTAGCCGGTGCCGTTAAGAGGGGTCAATATTTGTAAATTTGTAACCGGTTTCATTGGTTTTGTCCAGTTTTTTACGTTGGAGTTACGGGGGCTGGGGGAGGGTTATAAGTGTTCGGAGGTTGGCGGCCAATTAATCGGTAAAATGGGAATAACAGGGCGCTCAATTGCGATATGCAGGTGTTCTCAAGTCTTTGTTTTAAGCCACTGGACGAGCTTATCGGCAACCCAGCGGGCATCGTCCATTGGTAAGTCGTGACCCGCAGTCGTGTGCTGTTGTATCGGCCAATTGAATCGGCGAGCGAGAGAGTCACTGGCGCGTACCGAGACCATACGATCCTCTTTGCTCGCCAACACCAAACCATCGACTGCACAGGTGGGGCGCGGACGAAACTGCGCGGCGGCGCGCAGCATCGTCATAATCGTTGTGCGCGTAACGGGTCGTTGCTGTTGGATGCTCAGCCACTCGTTCAAGTGCTGCGCATAGTCAGCGGTATTGTTGCTCACTATTTTTAAGACTTTTGCTTCACGCACATTACTATCGCTTAAGAGCGCAGAGATCATCGTTAGCCATGCACCAGGACGTAAACGCCACCAAAAAGGGTGATCGCCCGCGCTGGAATTAATTAATACCAAGCCATTTAATTCGCTGGGAAATCGCTGTGCCCAATCGAGTGCGACCATGCCGCCCATCGAAATGCCAACCACATACACTGACTCATTGCGGGCAAGGATTTCTGTTATGGCGATTTCAGTGCGTGCGTGATCAGTCATGTCGGTGACTGATGTGAGTGCATACTGGCGATAATATTTTCCGCAACCGGGGAAATCTATAAGGTGTACTTGGCAGTTATCGCCCAGTGTCAGTTGTAGTTGTGCGGGAAAATCTAACCAGTGCGCTGCTTCGCGTGCGAGTCCGCGCAATAAAATTAAGTGAATCATAAAAGCCTTTTTGCTTGTTGTTACGGGAAGCGTCACGAGAACTGTTATGAGAACCACAAGCTTTTTGCGGTTTGGCTCAGCATTCCAGTTTGTTTTTCATCGGGCAACCAATTACGGTGATTGAGTGTGGCGGCGAGCATAAAATCCAACAGCAAAATATGGCGACGCAGTACCCGCGTGTGGCGATGCTGTGTTTGTGGATTAAATAATCCCGCCATATTTAATAGTTGGCGCGGGCTTTTTTTCACCCAGAGCCAGGAACCCATCTCTAACGTCAGCGGCAAAAAGTGCGGTTGATTTTGCGCGCGCGATTGATAATAAAAATAATCCCACAAATCACCGTGGGATAAATAATGAATCGATTGCGGTTCAAATAAATAGGTGTGGTTGGGATAGCTCCGCTCCCACAACATTTTCAGCGCAATATATTCGGCGATATTGCCAATCGCCTTTTTGCGATAAGCGTGTGGAAACCAGAGCCGATCCTGCATACCTAAACCCGAATGCAAATCGAGTACCGCTGCATAGGGGCGATTAAAAACCTGCCGCTGGATTACCTGCTCCAGCGCGATATTTTCTGCTTCCATTTGCCCGCGTCTGCGCCCGCGATACCAGGGCAAAAATGGCCCCAGGCGGTGACCGCCACCGAGCAGGGGCACGCGGCCTTCAGCATCAATCGGTGCATTGCGATTTAAATCCACACCATTGCCATTGGCGCGCTGATTTAAATACATGCCGACCGGATTCATGATTGGCACGATCACCAATTGCAGTTGTTGTAATTGCTGCTGCAAGCTACTGTCCCATTGCAAGCGCTCCAGCAGCGTTTGTAGCCAGGCGATCAAGACCTGGCTGCCAATCCGTTCGATACCGTGAATGCCGCCGGTAAAGAGCATGGTAGGTGCGTTCGGTGCATGCGAGCCGAGCGTAAGGGAGTAGAGTGGAAATTCCATATCATCGTGTCGCACAGTGGTTTCGCAACGGGCGTGCAACACCTGACTGTGTTCGCGCATCAAGCGTTCCAGTTGTAGTAGTTCGGGAATTTTTTGTTTGAAATCTTTGCGTAATTCAGCGCTGCGCAGGGAAGATGAAGCAATGTCAGCTGGTGCGGTAAAGTCAGGTGGGGCGTGGTTCAGGTTGGTCATGCGAGTACCGCCAGGATGAATCCTTGAATGCCCAAAGCATAGCGGTTTTTGTGGGGGAGAATTTTTACAGTTTTGTGACTGCGCTGGTCTGTGGCGGGGTTGCTCTGTGAAGGCGCGACCGCACAAAAAAGTGGGCGCGCCGGTTTGATGGGGATGGGTGGGAATTAATCCCAGACCAGTTGTTTGTCGGGTGTAGCTATCACGGTCAGCTCATTGTTTTCGATCATGCCGGGCAGGTTGCTGCTGATGCGTTGATACAGCTTGTCCCCCTCGGTATGGGTATTGGCGGAAAGGCCAACACTGCGATTGCGCCCGGATTTTTTGGCGGCGTAAAGCGCGCGGTCGGCGACATCAATAACCTGCTCCCAAGACAATGTCAGGGGGTGCTCGTGCAAAAACGGGAAGCTGGCAAAACCTATCGAGCAGGTTTTTTTCAGGGTGCTGCCGTCGGGTAATATGAAATTATAGTGCTCGATACTTTTGCGAATTCGCTCCGCCATCAGCGGCGCTTCATCGCGGTCGGCAAAGCGGCTCACTATTAAAAATTCCTCGCCGCCCCAACGCACAACACAATCCGATTCGCGGCAGATTTTGGTCAGCACCTCTGACAACTGGATCAGCAATTGATCGCCTGCTGCGTGGCCGTGAAGGTCATTAACCGATTTAAAGAAATCCACATCCAAAATAAAAAACGTTAAATCGCGCGATACTTTTCGCTGCGGTCGGTTAGGTGTTGGGGGTGCGTGGTCACGCTGGACTTTGGCGATGTCCATAGGAATTAATTTTTGCAAATAGCGCCGGTTATTCAGCCCGGTTAATGGGTCGGATAGGCTGATGGCTTCGAGCTGGGCGTAGGCACCTTCCAGCTCCGCATTTTTATTTTGCAGCTCTGCGGTGCGCTCGGCAACTTTGTGTTCCAGTTCGCGACTGATGTTGCGCGCCACGACCACTTTTTGATGTTGATTGCGCACAAACAATAACAGCAGGCCAATAATGATTGCAGCGTAAATCGTGTAGGCCCACCAGGTTTTCCACGGCGGAGGTAATATCACCAGCTGGATGCTGCGCCCCTCTTCATTCCAAATGCCGTCGTTGTTGCTGGCTTT